>JAYULK010000096.1:0-100003 GCA_043763635.1 Chitinophagaceae bacterium | reverse complement strand
TTGGTGTTGTGCCTTGCTTTGTGCGATGGCGTCACCAACAGGCGAATTTAGATCACTCTCTGTAATGAGAAAGAAAACCCCAATTATCTATACCAGTTTCATAAAACCGGGCTGATGAATAATGATAATCTTCAGGCAAATTGCATACCCTTCCATGAACAGGATTCCAATGTATATATTCCAACTTTTGCAAGAAAACAGAATGAGTTCTTAACTCTATACTTAGCGCATTTCGTTCCCAGAATTGGTATTCCCGGTCTTTTGCATTAACTCTAAAATATTCTAACACCTTCAAATGATTTTTAGATAAGTCTTTTTTTATCTGCTGCGCTGTATATTTCAGAAAATCTCTTTGCACTGCTTCAAGAATATTACCAGGCAATATTTGCCATATAATTTGTACATGATTTTCCATAATGACAAATGAAAATATCTTTACCCTTTTATCCTGCACTATGAACTTCATACTGGTGACAACAATATCCTTGTACTTATCAGGCTTTAATAGTTTCTTCCATTCCAGATTGGTAGCGGTAAAAAATTGAGGGTATTCTGTTATTATTTGCGGCATGTAAAAAAACTAAGTTAGGCTTTCTTATAGTCCTTGTCGTTGGTGTTTGCCATGCTCAAATGCCCAACCCACAACACCAAACGACGGCGTGCTTCTATTTGGGGGGAAGACCAACGGAGGCGAAAAAATTTCACCTGGCTCAATGAATGATTTTCGTTTATATTCCAGCAGGCTTAGGTCCATTCACACAAATGTACTTATGATGTTGTATGGTGGCTAATCATGGGGGTTCGTTTTAGCTTTTTAAGAGACTCTTATAAAGCTTATCGGCAATGCTCCTTTTTATTGTGCATAAGGGCTTCAAACTATCGTCAACATATTTATCACAGAGTAAGTTTTTGTTTTTAATTGATGTATAGTAAACAGGCTTTATAGTTCCTTTTGGCAAGTATTTTTTGTCAGTTACAAACGGAATTGAGGTTGTATCTTCTGAACAAATTATTCGGCATTTCGTAACGGCAGATATAGCAAGTAAATGCACATCATTGAATAAACTTGACTCTTTTTGTGCTTCAATTTTATTTTGCAATTCGTCTATTTCATCGTCAAGTTTATACACGACTTTACCTACCTCTTTTAGGAGTCTAAAAATTGTTAGATATTTTTTAGCTTTTTTTAGTTCTCTCTTATACTTAGTTCCTCCATAAATGATAAGTCCTTTCCCTTCAACAACCCAGCTTAGAACTGGCTCGAAATCCTTGTGTTTTGCAGATGTTCGTGAAAAAACGTTTGCAAAGCAGTTTGTGTCTACAATAATTGGCATAATTTAAATGATTAAAGCTCCAATAATTTTAGTTCTTCATCGATGAAGAAATCCCTATACACATCTGGTAGTTCGGCTTTATAGGAACCATCTAAATTGATAGTAAGAGTTGTTATCGTATTTCCTTCAACCTTCCTTTCAAAAAATAAGACTTGACTCGTTATATTTTTCTTTGATTGATTTTTTGATAAGCAATGTCTAAAGCGATTTATTGTGAAATCGCTGTGAGTTTCAATTACAAAGTTATTTTCTTCGTTTTGGCATGTTTTAAAAAGAAAAGTTCCAAAAGCTGCTTGTGCTTTCGGATGTAAATGCACCTCAGGTTGTTGAATGGAAAACATTGTTTTTTTTGAAGCTAACATCTCAATGATAAGAGGAAGAATTTGGGAAACACCGTAGCCCACATTCGGCAATTTAATTGGAGTATTATTGTATTTCACGATGATTTCAAATGGGGAAATGTTTTTATCACCTAACTCGTTTATTTCAAGAGTGTCAAATAGATTACTTTCTTTTCCAAATTTTTCAATAACCTCTTTCACCTTTTGTTTATTCTTTGTTTGGGAAAAAAGTGATTTCAAAAGTGAAGGAATATGGTCCCCTTCTGGGGAAAATTTAATATTATATGATTCGTAAATCCTTTTTGCCTTGGCTCTTATCGGAGCAAGCCAGGTGTAACGACGAAATAGAACACCGTCACTGAAATCAAAACGCTCTATATTTTTTTTTGAATCTTTTTTTATTGTATCACTAATTATTTGAAAAAGGATAGGTAAGGGCAGTTTAAAGGGAGGAACATTGACATCAAGTTTTTTCCCTTTTGTTGTTTCAAACTCTTTTATCCAATCTCGATATGTTTCTAATTCTTTAAAAAAGTAGTTACATTCTATTTTCCGTATGCCTATGCTTAGGTGTACATTTAAATCATTGATTGAAAACTCAACCCATTCAATCTTTGGAATTGATTTTTCTGACTTAAATTGAAATAAAATTCTGGTTCTCCGTAATTTACTTTCCTTGTCATTAGTTGTCGAGTCATATTTTTCTATTCCAAGTTGAAAGAATTTATCTAGTACATTTTTTGAGAGAATTTCTTCAAAATAACCAAATTCAATTTCTCCGTTATTAAACTGGTTATTAAACCAAAACTCTTGACTACTTAAGAGATTTATCAAATTAATTAAAGAGGTCTTACCTGTGCTGTTTTCGCCCACTAAAAAATTTACATCAGTAAGCTCAATTAATTGTTCTTGAAAACCTTTAAAATTTTTGAAAAATACTTTATTCATTTTAGTTTATATAAGGCTGTTAAAAATAATGCCCAACGAGTGTATTGACGCTAATATATGCCACTTATCATATTAAACAATTTTTTCAAAATGCTACCTCATGGAATATTAAAAGGGCAATCGCCATCACTTGCGTAAAGCCAACCTGCGTTTTTTGATAAGTCCTTATATTTTGTTACGTCATGTTCAATAGAATTACCGAACGATGAACCGAGCGTGGCAACAAAAGCCACATAGTAAAACTTCCGCCCGTCCCATAAATATTTCTCCCACCAACATAGGGGTAAAGCCCTCTTCAGTTGTTGTATTAAAAACTACATTTGGCCCAGGCTGTTTTATATAGAGCTCAATACCTTAGAATGGATGATACCGAAGGGCAACTGATACAATTGTTGGCCAGGAAAGATGAGGCCTCGTTTGAACAGGTTTTTAAAACTCATTTTAAGAACCTGCATGCTTACGCCTGCACCATTACTAAGGATGATGCGGCGGCGGAAGAAGTAGTGCAACAGGTTTTTACCAGGCTTTGGGAACGTTCGGAGGGCCTTTCTATTTCGGGTTCCGTGTCGGCATATTTATACCGGGCTGTTTATAATGAAAGTCTTAATTATTTAAAGCATCAAAAAGTAAGGTCGGCTTACGGGCAACATGTAGTACACACTATGAAGAATGAAACGGAACATGCTGGAAAAAGAGTACAGTTGAAAGAGCTGGAAGGCAGGCTGGCACAGGCCATGAATGAACTGCCGGAACAGTGCCGCACTATTTTTCAGTTAAGCCGCTTTGAAGAATTGCGGTACAGAGAGATTGCCGACCGTATGGGCCTATCCATAAAAACCGTAGAGAACCAGATGGGCAAGGCCCTGAAAATATTAAGAGTAAAACTGGTGGACTTTCTTCCGTTAACGATACTGTGTTTGATCAAATTTTTAAACAACATCTTTTGAGCCAGAACTTTTACCATATAACCGATGACCTGCTGGTGAAGTATATGTTGGGAGAAGCTACCCACGAGGAAAGAACATTGGTAGAAGAATGGATGGTGGTTGATGCGGCTCATAAAAAACAATACGAAGATTTTAAAACCATCTGGGAAGAGAGCAGGAAGCTGGCTGCTGTAAGTACGATAGATGAAGATGCAGCGTGGCAAAGGTTTAAGAATCGTGTACAAGGCCCTAAAGGAGAGGAAGCGATCGTACGAAAGATGAAGCCTGTTGCGTGGTTGAGGATCGCTGCAATTTTTATTGTGATTATTGGTGCAGGATTTTTTGGACACAAAATGTTTGGCGATAAGCCTGTCGAAAACTTAGTGGTGGCTTCGCAGCAAATTCCTCTTATTGATACACTGCCTGATGGATCGGTAGTAACGCTGAACAAAAATTCTTCGCTTAACTATCCTTCAAAGTTTAAAAGCGATACAAGAACAATCCTATTAAAAGGTGAAGCATTTTTTAATGTAACACCAGATAAAAACAAGCCTTTTATCATCAATGTAAATGATGTGCAGATAAGAGTGGTAGGTACATCGTTTAATGTGCGTAGTGAAAATGGTGCAACGGAAGTGATAGTGGAAACAGGCATTGTACAAGTAATGCGTAACAATAAAACAGTAGAACTTAAGCCGTTGGAAAAATTGAAAATAGAGCAACAAGATTCTATTTTTCAAAAAGAAAAAGTAGAAGACAAACTGTATAATTATTACCGCTCTAAAGAGTTTGTTTGTGATGACACGCCCCTATGGAAACTGGTGGAAGTATTGAACGAAGCGTATAAGGCCAACATAGTTATAGAGAACAAAGAGCTTCGGGGACTGAAGCTAAATACAACGTTTAACAACGAATCACTCCACAACATACTGGATGTGATCGGCCAAACCTTTGACATTACGGTTGTAAACGAAAAGGACACGATTATTTTAAAATGAATGACAGACGAATGAGAAGAAGCTTTATAGTAGCAATGACTACTTTATTATTAATGAGTAGTTATTGCTCTGCTCAGAATATTTTAAACAAAAGCATTTCAATTGACGTAAAACGCCAGCGCCTTGATAACGTGCTGGAGATATTAAGCAACAAAGGAAATTTCTATTTTTCCTATAATAGCTCGGTTATTAAAAAAGATAGCCTCGTGTCGGTATCTCTTGCAAACAAAAGCGTAAGAGAAGTATTAAATTCTATTTTACCAGGGGGGTATGAGTATAAAGAAAGCGGTAATTATTTAATAATTCGGAGGGCACCAATTAAGCTAACGCTCATAACCAACAAGGCCATAACCGAAGACAAAATGTTTGTGGTAACAGGCTACGTGCTTGATGAGGAAACAGGCCACATGATACAGAATGCAAGCATTTATGAAAAACGATTATTGGCATCTACCCTAACCAATAACAAAGGGTATTTCAAAATTCAGTTGAAGAGCAAGGCAAAAACGGCAGCACTTACGGTGAGTAAAGAATTTTATGAAGACACCACTGTAACCATTGAACCACGATACAACCAGGAGATCAGCATTACTATTGTTCCCATTTCTACAGATGACCAGGTTACCATTGTTCGCCCGGAAGATTATTTCGTACCGGATTCGTTAAGAGTAACTATACGAACAACAGATTCCACTGCCACAACATACACATATATAAAAGCAGACTCCGGCAAAGTGGAGACATCTCCGTTTGGAAGGTTTTTAATTTCTTCCCGTCAGAAAATACAAACAATAAACCTTAGAAAATTTATAACGGAAAGACCGTTCCAGGTTTCTCTAACGCCAGGCTTAAGCACACACGGTAAATTAAGTTCGCAGGTAATAAATAATTTTTCGCTCAATCTTTTTGGTGGTTACTCCGCGGGTGTAAAGGGAATGGAGATAGGCGGCCTGTTTAACATTGACAAGAAAGATGTGCAATTTTTCCAGGTTGCCGGTTTGTTTAATGTAGTAGGTGGCAACGTAATTGGTACGCAAATAGCAGGCATCAATAATACCGTTTTAGATTCCGTAAAAGGCATGCAGGTAGCGGGTGTTAACAACATGGTGAAAGGAAAATTTACGGGCTTGCAGGTAGCAGGTGTTTATAATCATGTAGGCCAAACTGTAAATGGTTTCCAGGTGGCGGGTGTTGGAAATTTTGCTAAGAAAAAAGTTACCGGAACACAGGTAGCCGGTGTTATTAATTTTAGCAATAAAGAAATGGTGGGAACACAAGTGGCAGGAGTAATCAATTATGCTAAAAAATTAAAGGGACTACAGATTGGCCTCATAAATATTGCAGATAGCTCGGAAGGTTATAGCATTGGTTTGATCAATATTGTTTTAAAAGGTTATCATAAGCTTTCGTTTTCTACCAACGAAGTATTGAATACCAATGCAGCATTTAAAACCGGTAATAGAAAACTATACAGCATACTGCAGGCAGGAATGAATTGGGGTAAGAGTGATGAAAAGATTTATTCTTTCGGTTATGGTTTTGGTAGCGAAATACGTGTGGGCAAAACGTTTTCTATCAACCCCGAAGTCACTTCACAATATTTATATCTTGGTTCGTGGGATTACCTGAACCTGCTGAATAAATTTCATTTGAATGTAAATGTGAAGTTGGGCAAGTATGTATCGCTGTTTGCCGGGCCTTCTTTTTCAGTCTATTATTCAAAACAACCTGTTAGCATACCAGGCTATAAACCTCCTACTCCACCCTCGGGATATAATAATTTTAATTTAGGTAACCAGGTAAATGGCTGGATTGGTTGGAATGCCGGAATAAATTTCTTTTAGGCTAAAACCTCTTTTTAGATCCATTAATAAGTTAGTCTTATTCTGCAAATATCATGATGTTCCAGCGCCTTATTGCGCCAGTAAAACCTATGTACAAATTTTAGGCATAAGGGGTGCAATACAGCGCCTTATGTATCTGGATCTTCAAAGGATACCAAACTACGCTAAGAATAATGAATCCATAATGACTGCTGCCATGTGAGCAGGCCCGGCAAATCCAGCGGAGCATTTGGATTTGTCTTGATTTTTTTGCTCCGCTTTTTGCATCAAGGCAAAAAGCGGAAAACACATATAAAATGCGGTCTCAAGAGAAGCAAGATGGATGTGCAATATCTCAATGAGGTTATGCGATATTGTCACACTCTTTTTTTTATAAGCAGACTAATTTACATTTTGTCTTGATAGGTAACTATATACCTGTTAGACCAAAAGGTTTAAAAATTAGAATTCTTCGCCTCTTTCATTTAAAATTTCTTTGGCTATTTGGCAAAGTTCATAATGTTCGGCAGGTAACGCAATGTCGGAACAAATCCACCTTAATGTGTCCGTGTCTTGCATATTCATCCTTTCACTTAATTCAGATTTGGACATACCCCTGTATTCGTCGGCCCATCTTTTTAGATTTTCTTTAAATTCTTCCTCTTTTTTTCGACCCCACTCCTTCATTGCTTCAAATTCTTTATCTGACATCATAACTCATTTCTTTTAGGAGCTTTCTTCTTGACAAGTTAAATAAACTCTTTCATATCCATTTTAAAGGCATCTGCAATACTTTTTATATTAAGTATATGAACATTAGTCTTTCCGTTTTCAATAAACCACAGGCTTGTTAAATGGATGCCTGTAGATTCACTAAGTTTTTTTAAGGTAAACTTTTTAGCTAAACGGGCAGCTTTTATTTTGCTGCCCATTGCTTTTAAAAAATCTCCGTTGCTCATATTTTTTCAGTTAGGGTTTTATACTTTAATGAACCTGCACAATTGGTTAAAGCAGTAGCAAATCTTTCATCTTGAAACTGCTTTCTGTTGTTATATCTGAAAGCAGATTCATTACAATACCTCTGTAAATGTTTTGCACTTACTGAATGATGTATGCCGTTGATTTGTTTTTTCAGAATGTTCCAAAATCCTTCGATGTTATTGGTGTGTACCAAAATATCTTCCCTGCGCACATACTCTTTTTCTCTATGGTTAACCGTTCTGTGGTTATAGGTTAAATGCACTCTTTTATAAGCATGGTGTTCGTCTGTTACCATAGTGCTGTTAGGGGCTACAAATTCACTAAGCGTTTCATTAATGTTTGCAATATCAGTTTTAGGAATAACCTTAGTCTTAACTTTTCCGTTACGCTGTACTGCACCTAATACCATAATCTTATTACCGGGGCCACCCTTAACAGTTCTTTTGTGTGCATGTTTATTAGATTCAGAACCGCCAATGTAGCTTTCGTCAACTTCAACTATACCCTCCAACAATTCAGGTGCGTTATTACCCAGCATAACTCTAATACGGTGGTTTAAATGCCATGCAGTCTTTTGTGTTACTCCTAACCATGTAGCTAATTGCAAGCTGCTTATTCCTTTACTATGAACAGCTAAAATGTATGTAGCTAAGAACCATTTGGTCAAAGGAATTTTTGTGTTTTCGTAGATCGTGCCAACGGTAACGGAAAATTTATTTCTGCATTCTTTTTCCCTGCACTTGAATATTTTTCCATTAGTAAAACGACAAACATTTAAAGAACCACAGAAAGGGCAAGCGGGTGTACCGTTCCAGCGTTGTTGTTCCAAATACTCCCTGCACTTTTCATCGCTGCTAAAGTGTTTCTGAAATTCTAATATGCTCTTAAATGTTTTCATGTCTTACTTTGTCTTACAGGATGAACAAAAAAAATTACTTTTTCTCTTTGGTTGCTTTTTCAAGTAAAAATTCAATAAGGTTGCTAAGTGTTCTATGTTCTTTAGCCGCCATTGCCTCAAGTTTTTTTCTTAAATCTTCGCTTGTTCTAAAGGTTATTGTGGTTTCCTTATTTTCCCTATTTGCCACCATGTAGTAAATATACAATGTCTTACATTGTAAAACAAAAATATTTTAAGTCTTTTTGAAGAATCGGGAAACGGTTAAATGAGCAGGCTAACCATTTTAACCTGAATATCAAAAATGATATTATCTTTGCTTAACAAAACAACCCTACTACTTTGCTTGCGTCTAATGAGGAACCACTCATGAGATGGCTAAAGTAGCAGGTTCAGAGTGTATATAATTGCACTCTTATTGTTTGTTCGCTGCCTGACAACAGCTTTGGAAGGGGGTTGGGTTCGAACCAACGTTTCCGCTTAGAAAGAACGGCGTCCTCGACCTCTGAACGACCCCTTATTAGCAACCTACACAGAAGCTAATTATTTGTACAGCCTGATTTTCAGGCTGTTATTTTTGTATTGTGCTCTTCTTTAATTGTTCCATCTTCATGGAACCATTCTTTAAAGCCATACAGGTACTCTTTAGAATAGGCATTTGTCCTTTTCATAGCGCCCTTGTCCGTTAGCACCTTCAAGTTAGCCGAAATGTTTGCTTGTATTTTTCTGTATTTAGCATCCATCCCAGAACCTATTCCCGGCTCATGCTTCCTAATCTTGTCAAGCCCCTCACCCAAGCTCATAACTTTTCCTTTTTGCTGTAAGAAATATTTAAATTTAATCATCCAAGACCATTCTGTGCTATAATCACCTTTTGGCATAGCAGTATTTTGCATAAGCGAGACTTGTATTGCCTTTGGCATTGAATAGGCATGACCATTTGAAGACCCATTTGCCAATCCGCTCCCGTTACCCTTCATTTTAGAAACAATTTCCTGTAATGTTTTTCGGGAGCTGTTAAGTTTTGCTTTGGCTATTTCAAAAACCTTTTCATCCTCGGAAACAACGCCTTCATAAATCACCTTTAGACGTTGCGCCTGCTCATTGTCCAACTCTAATTCTAATTTTATGTTTTGCTCCATGTGTTTACGCTTGTTTGTAGTTTTCAAAGTTAGACGAAAAGAGTTAACGAAACTATTTTCGTTATATTTTTTTTTAAAATATAAGCACACCGCCTGTTTAATTGAAACAAGCATTCAAAACCCTAACATTAAGCATGAAGAAAACAAGCGTAAAAATTTGCCACGTCTATACCGTTTAGAGCCACAATTTTGACGAACTTTACTACATGGAAAAAGCTAAAAAATCAGCACAGGAGGCATCTAACATCTTTCACAACATAATGAAGGCATCCGTTAAGGATAATCCTAAGCCTGCACCTATAAAGAAGGCTCCTAAAAAGAAATGAAGGCAGAGACAAAAACATACATTATCACATCATCGGTGGCCATTCTCTTAATTATTGCGGGTATGTGGGGCTACAATATGGGTGGAAGAGCGAATGAAATATTAGGAGCAATTTCTTTCGTGACAGGATTTATAATAATGTTTGCCGTATATGGATTGAAGTGGCTAGACCAATGGCTGCATTAAATTTTTTGCCTCTCGTGGTCTAACAGGTATATAGTTACCTCTTGATACAAAAAGTAACAAAAAGATCAAGGCAAACGCGAATGCTCCGCCGCTTTGCCGGCCCACGCACAACAGTCAGTCCGCACTTGTAAGTAAAAGCATTTTGATTTCCATCTTCATATTTAATGATTACTTCACTTCACTATCCAACCCCCGCTAATATTTTTGCTGTCTATTATGGTAGATGCTGCAAGTGCTATATTCCGTTTAGCTTTTACTACAGCATCAAAAACTTTTAGTTAACACGGAATAAGGCGCTGGACGGTCAAGCTTTCATTTAAGAAATTTTTCTCGTTTACCAAGGTCTGTGCTTTGTTCTTGCTTTGAAGTAGTGGGTTAACGTCAGGCTTCACATATAATTTAGGCTATTTTTTTATAAAGAAATACGAACAAGCGAGGGTCTGTGCGTGGTTCCTCTCCTTCAGGAGAGGCCAGGTGAGGTGGATCTTTCCCAAGCAAGGTCTCTGTATTGCTCCTCTCGTTCACGAGAGGTTAGATGAGGTCAAGGGCTGGTGCTCCTCCCCTCTCCAGCTCCGCTGGAGAGGGGCCGGGGGTGAGGTAATTTTTTCATCAGATAACATAGGGGTAAACTCTTCTTCAGTTGTATTAAAGAAACACACAACATAATATGACTCATAAGAAGAGCAAAAGAAAATGGTTTTGGATGATAGGTTTGATGCTTCTTGCCACCGATTCATTCGCACAATTTACGCAACTGGTAAGAGGAACAATTACAGACCAGGTGCTGCAAAAGCCGGTGGCCGGCGCTACCGTGTCATTACCAATAATTGGCAGGAGCGTACAAACAGATGCCAACGGAAACTTTCGGTTTGCCGATGTACCTGTAGGCGCTCAAAAGCTTCATATCACTCATATCGCTTTTAAAGAGTTGCTACTGGAAAACCTGGTGGTGAATGCCGGTAAAGAGCTTGTGCTAACCATTACCATGGAAGGTACTGTACGAATGGAAAATGAAGTAATTATTACAACAAACACGAAAAAGAATAAACCACTGAATGACATGAGCACGGTAAGTGCAAGAGCGTTCACTGTAGAGGAAACACAGAAATATGCAGCCGCTGTAAATGATCCGCTTCGTATGGCAACTGGTTTCCCTGGGGTGATGGCGGCAGACGATGGGAACAATGATATTATCATTCGGGGCAATGCACCAACTGGTTTGTTGTGGAAAATGGAAGGTGTTGATATTCCAAATCCAAATCATTTTTCTGAAGCAGCAGGAACGGGTGGCGGCATTTCTATATTGAGTGCACAGCTATTATCCAATTCTGATTTTGTTACAGGTGCTTTTGCATCGGAATACGGAAACGCACTAAGTGGTGTATTTGACCTGAAACTCCGCAAAGGAAATAATGAGAAAAAAGAATATACGCTGCAAGCTGGTTTCCTTGGATTAAATGCTACTGCTGAAGGACCTTTTAAATCTTCGTATAAAGGCTCTTATCTTATTAATTATCGTTACTCAACACTTTCCTTATTAAACAAGTTGGGTGTAAACCTTACAACAGGCTCTACAAATTTCCAGGATCTGTCTTATAATGTTTACCTGCCTACCAAACGCTATGGCAATTTTAGTTTTTTTGGTTTTGGAGGATTAAGTTCTGACAGAGAAGAAGCTGAAAAAGATTCTACCAAATGGATGGATATTGGAGAGAGGTATGAATCAAGGTTTCATTCCAACACAGGATTAACTGCGGCTACGCATAGTATTTTATTAGGTGATAAAACAGCTTTGAAATCCTCCATAGCCTATTCTTATAATTCCAATGGCGATAAGGAAAAATATATAGAAGACAATTATGAATTTAGTGATACTTACAAAGATGATTACAGAACAAAGAAGCTGAATATAGCTACTACCCTTAATCATAAGTTTGATAATAAAACCAGTTTAAGAACCGGTGCTATAATAAACCTCATTCGTTTTAATTTTTACGAACAGTCAAGTGATGATCCGGGTGCGCCTTTAAAAGAAAACATCAATACAAATGTGGCTACGCAAACCGTACAAGCTTTTGTTCAAGGACAATATAGAGCTTCGGATAACCTTACCCTAAACCTTGGTGCGCATTATTTACAACTTCTTTATAGTAACACTTCATCTGTAGAGCCGAGAGCTTCAGTGAAATGGGACGTGAGTAGAAAAAGCAGTTTTGCTTTTGGTTATGGCTTGCATAGCCAGGTGCAGGCCTGGGGGGTATACTTTGCGGAAATTAATGCTGCGAATAACACAAAACAACAACCTAATAAAAATCTTGATTTTACAAAGGCACATCATTTTGTTTTGTCGCACAACTATCTATTGGCAAAAAGCCTTCGTTTAAAAACAGAATTGTATTATCAGGAGTTGTTTAACGTGCCTGTAAGCGCCAGCATGACGAATACAGGTTCTACTTTAAATATCATAAGCGAGTACATCACCGAACCATTAGTAAACAAGGGTACAGGTCGAAATTATGGAGTAGAGTTATCGCTTGAAAAATATTTAAGTAATAATTTTTACTGGATGCTAAGCAACTCGTTTTACCAATCAAAATATACAGCATTAGATGGGGTAGAAAGAAATACAAGATTTAATGGTAACCACATAAATACTTTATTAGCAGGGAAAGATTTTGTTTCTGAGCGTAAATCAAAAACATTCGGCATTAATATTAAGACCATCTACGCGGGTGGCTTAAGAACAACACCAATTGATGCAGCACAATCAAGGCTAAAGGGCTACACTGTTTTTAATGAACAACAGGCGTTTAGTTTACAAAACCCATCTTATTTCCGTACCGACCTGCGCCTTAGCATGAAATGGAATCGTAAGAAGCGAACCAATACTTTATCGCTGGATGTGCAAAATCTAACCAACCGCCAGAACGTGTACAACCAATGGTTTGATGGGGTGCAAGGCAAAGTGGTGTATAACTACCAAAATGGCCTGATACCTATTCTTAATTATAAAGTTGAATTCTAAATAAACATCATGAAAAAGCTAAGCATTTTATTTTCGACAGCGAGTATATTGTTCTTTACGTCATGTGAAAAAGTTGTAGGTGAGGGCGACCTTAGAACAGAAGCCAGAAGCACTGGTGATTTTGCCGGTTTGGAAGCCCAGGTTTCAGGTAATGTTTATTATATACAAGGCAATGAGCACAAGGTAGAACTAACAGCACAGCAAAACGTATTGAATGTAATAGAAACGCCTATCAATAATAACAAACTGGTCATACGGTTTAAGAATGATGTAAGGGTGCGTTCCCATGAGCAAATTACAATCAGGGTGACTGCTCCTTCCTTATCCAGCATAGGCTCAAGCGGCTCAGGCAATGTTACTGTGTCAAGTCCTTTGGTAGGCAATAGTCTTTCTTTTAATTTAAGTGGCTCGGGAAATATGATGTTGTCAACAATAAGCGCAAGCCACATCGAAACAACAATAAGTGGCTCTGGTAATATTTCCATTGCAAGTGGCTCGGCAACTACAGGGGTGTTTAAAGTGAGTGGAAGTGGAGGCATTGAAGCGCAGGGCCTATTATCCAAATCAGCGACAGCAAAAACCAGTGGTTCTGGTACAATCAAATTAAATGTTTCTGAAACATTAAATGCTACCATTTCCGGAAGCGGTTCTGTATTTTATTCAGGCAATCCCATTATCAATACAAGTATATCCGGTTCCGGAAGGGTTGTTCACCTTTAATCTTGTATTAATACTAGATCCTGCTTCACATTTTCTTACATTCTAAATTTGTAGCTGTAAAAAATTCAGGATATTCTGTAATTAATTGGGGCATGCGAAAGAACTAAGTTTGGGTTTTCTTATAGTCTTTGTTGTTGGTGTGTGCCATACTCAAATGCTCAACCTACCACATTTAACGACAGCGTGCTTCTATTGGGCGGAAGACCACGGGATGCAAAAATATCGTTTCAATATGATAAATAAAAAACCCTTCCCGGTTATAAGAAGGGCCTCACTAATGCATAAGCAAGCCACAATTACATTTTTGGCAATAGCACATGGTCAACCACGTGAATAACACCATTTTGTTGAAACACATTGGCAGTTGTCACCATTGCTTTTCCACCATTCTCATCCCATATCCATACGCCACCATTTTTATCAAGACTGGCATATAAATTACCACCGGCTACAGTTTTTATAGTGGCTTTTCCTTTGGATTTTTTTATCATTTTCTTTAACGAATTAGCATCCCATTTTCCGGAAACTACATGATACTTTAAAACACGTTGCAATGCTGCTTTGTTTTCTGGTTTCAATAGGTTGTCTACTGTTCCTGCAGGAAGCATATTGAATGCTGCATTGGTTGGAGCAAAAACCGTAAAAGGCCCGGCACTCTTTAATACGTCTACCAATTCAGCGGCTTGTACAGCTGCTACTAATGTTGTATGATCTTTTGAATTAACAGCATTTTCAACAATGTTTTTTGATGGATACATGGCTGCGCCACCTACCATAACTGTTTTTTCTTGTGCGGAAACACTTAAAGAAATGATTGCAGAAGTAAATGCTAAAATGAAAATCTTTTTCATGGTAAAAATGTTTTCAATTACTTACGATGAATGAAATATTCTGGTTTTTATGTTTAATTAAATTTTTTTCTTTTGTAAAAGACATGAACAAAAAATTTGAAACAGGAGTAAGGGCTTTCATAGTAATGATTGTCTATTAGCACAGGAAATAATTCAACCTGAATTGAAATTGAAGGATTGCCACAAAAAAGCCCCTGCAGGAGCAGAGGCTATAAGATTGTAATTGTATATTATTCTCTTACCGAAGATCAACAACTTCAACACCGGGATACCTTTTTTTATCAAAGGCAAATGCTGATTCCGGAACGGCACCATTAGGTTTTAAAGAATTGATGGTATAACTGTAGCGATTACCCGATTTTTCTAAAAACTTTGCACTGTAAATAGTGTTAGTTGCTTTATCAACATATACATACACTTTATGAAAAGGACGACTTTTATCTGTAGGCGTCATTTCAATTTCATGTACAGACTTCGCACCTATTTTCTTAGTGCCATTTAATTTGTAGAAAAAATCCTTATCGTAAAAATTGGTGAATAATTTTTGAGGTGTCATGGCAGTTCCTGAACCATCAACACCATTAACTGTTACCTCATTAGCACTTTTATCATAGCTCCATGAATTCCTTCCATCAGAAAAAATTTCCAATCCGCTCATGCTTACATGATATTTATTGGCTCTCATACTTACATTACCTTTTTTGGTAGATAGAACTTTGCCCTGTGCATTTTCAATCTGGTAAGTAAAGGAGGCCTGGGTAGTTTTGAATGTTTTAAATTTAGCACTTACACCGTCTAAAATTTTCTTTGCATCAGGATCACTTTTAGTAGGGTTTGTTTGTGCTGTAGCAAAAAGTACGGTTGATGCTAAAGCGAATAAAGTGTACAATTTTTTCATCTGATTCTGCTTTATATTTTAATCATGCAAAGATAATCTTTGCTACAACCAGGAGGCAACTAGCATACCGGATACATACAAGAAAATGTTTCTTAACACTAGCTTAGTGATTGAAGATATTCTAAAAGTTCTGCTTCTGTTTTAATTAGCACTTCTCTCGCCTTGCTTCCCTGGTTTTTGCCAACAACACCTGCAGCTTCTAATTGATCCATGAGCCGTCCGGCACGGTTATAACCAAGCTTCATCCTGCGTTGTATCAATGAGGTAGAGCCTACCTGGTTTTGTACAATAAGACGGGCAGCAGTTTCAAAGTGTTCATCACGATCTGAGGCATCAAAGTCCTTTCCTTCCAATTCTTTTTCATCCACATATTCCGGCAGCATAAATGGCTGAGGGTACCCTCTTTGGTCTGCTATATATTCTACTATCTTTTCTACTTCAGGTGTATCTACAAAAGCACATTGCAACCGAACAATTTCCCCGTTATAGGATATCAGCATATCTCCCTTACCTATCAATTGCTCTGCTCCACCTGCATCTAAAATAGTACGGGAATCAATCTTAGAAGAAACTTTAAAAGCTATACGTGCAGGAAAGTTAGCTTTGATAGTACCTGTGATAATATTGACGGAAGGGCGTTGTGTTGCAATAATTAAATGTATTCCCACCGCACGTGCCAACTGTGCTAAACGGGCAATAGGCATTTCAACTTCTTTGCCCGCCGTCATAATCAGGTCTGCAAATTCATCTACCACCAATACAATAAATGGTAAATACTGGTGACCTTTTTGAGGGTTTAACCTGCGCTTTGTAAACTTCTCATTATACTCTTTAATATTTCTTGCACCTGCTTCTTTTAAAAGATCATACCTGTTATCCATCTCTATGCAAAGCGCATTGAGCGTATTAATTACTTTTTTAGTATCAGTAATAATTGCTTCTTCTTCACCTGGGAGTTTGGCAAGAAAATGGTTTTCGATAAACCGGTACACACTTAATTCAACTTTCTTCGGATCAATTAAAACAAACTTTAATTGAGAAGGATGTTTTTTATAAAGAAGAGAAACAAGTATTGCATTTAACCCAACAGATTTACCCTGCCCCGTGGCCCCTGCCATTAGCAGATGCGGCATAGATGCCAGGTCAACAATAAAGTTATCATTGTCAATTTTTTTACCAATAGCTATTGGCAAACTGTAAGCATTGTGCTGAAATTTTTCAGAAGCAAGCAAGGTTTTCATGCTTACAACTGTTTTCTTTACGTTGGGCACTTCTATACCAATTGTGCCCTTTCCAGGTATTGGAGCAATGATGCGTATACCAAGCGCTGCGAGACTCAACGCTATATCATCTTCAAGGTTTTTTATCCGCGAAATACGTACGCCTGCCGCTGGCACAATTTCATATAACGTAACTGTCGGGCCAACAGTGGCGCTTATCTTTTGAATAGAGATATCATAGTTCTTCAGCGTATTGATGATCTGGTTTTTGTTGGCATCAAGTTCGGCTGGATCCTGCACAATTTTTTCACTGCCATGGGCTTCTAATAAATCAAGTCCCGGATATTTATAATCCCTTAAATCAAGGGTAGGCTCATAAGGAGGAAGATCGCCATATCGCTTTTCTTTGTTATCCTCTTCATCAACAATTTTATCGGGCACTGTTTTTATTTCTAACGGAAGGTCTTCTAGTGATGTGTCAGGGTTTTTTGGAAGAGGTTCAATAGGCTGTTCAGCATCTTCACGTCTATCTGTTCCAAATTCATCCTGGTGCAATATATCTTTAGAAATTTCTTTTTCAAAAATGGGATCACTGCTGGTTAATTCATCGTCATCCCGTTCTATTATTTCAAAATCAGGTTCTTTAACTTCCAGCACAGGATTCATCATACCAGCATCGCCTTTTAAAGCATTTCTTTTATCAATTTTCTCTTTCACTGTCTCGGTAAAAACTTCATTTTTTTCCGGCAATCCCGTTTCCGGAATCAAAGCTTCCTTACGCTGGGGAAGGGTAAAAGAAGGATTGAACTGCCATATTAAATAACTGACCACTAACACCAATAACAAAACAGCAGTACCGAGAAACCCAAGAAAATTTTCCAGCCAGGTATTAATCATTGTACCTACTTCTCCTCCAAATGGAAAAGCAAAAGAGGAGAAAACAAATGCAAGGGAAACGGAGGCTATCACTAAACCTACGGTTACGTAGCGAAGATTTCTCCAGATTGAAAATACTTTTCTGTTCACCAATAAATTAATGCCGGCCACAAAAAAGAAAGTACAAAATAACATGGAGGCTATACCAAATCCCTGGCGTATAAAAAGGTGAGAAGTATAGGCGCCAAGCCTGCCAAGAAGGTTGCTTACTTTAATGCTATTGTCAAATAAAAAGGAGGAATTATTAAAAAGCTTATCCTGGTCTTCTTTCCAGGTAAAAAAATAAGAAATAAAAGCTATGAACAAAAAAATAGAAACAAGTAAGGAAACAGTACCAATAATTTTCCAGGTGCGTTCATCCTTTGCCAATTTCTTAAAATCAACTTTTTCTTCCCGGTCAGCTTTAAATTTTTCAATGACCAGTTTTTTCTTCTGCGGTTTTTCTTCTGCCTTAGGTTCGGCGGGCTTTTTAAGCTTGTTAGCCATACAAACAAAGATAAGAATCCATGTGCTGAAAGAAAGATAAGGGTTTAAAAAAATGCCTTATTTCCTGATAATGGCGATGAGCAACAGAATCCAGCCAATGATAAACATCAGCCCCCCGATTGGTGTTATTAATCCAATACCTGAAACACCCACTTTATTCATGGCTTTCAACGACACTAATAAATATAAGGAACCTGAAAAAAGAACAATACCTAAAATAAAAAAGGCGCCTGCCCAATTAATTAAACTAGCAGACAGCCGCTCCGCTAAAATGCCCACAACCAGCAAGGCAAAAGCATGATACATTTGGTATTGCACACCTGTTTGGTACGTAGCCACACTTTCCGGTGGCACTACCTGCTTTAAGCCATGAGCGCCAAAAGCGCCTAGTATTACGCCTAGCCCTCCCAATATAGTTCCTAAAATCAAATGAATTTTTTGCATCCTTATCCTTTATCGTGAAAAATAGGTTCCAACATTTTTTCCAAAGTAATGTCATCTTCATTTAAGATAACAGAGGCTTGCTGGTAATAAATTTTCCTGTCAGCATATTTCTTTATGATATACCCTCTCAATTGTTCATCAGATAGTTCACGAATAAGGGGGCGCAGGTCTTTTTCATTTTTTAAACGTGAATGGAGGCAATCCACAGAACAATTGATCCAAATAGTTGTTCCTCTTTTATTCATGTAATCTACGTTATTGAAAAAGCAGGGCGTGCCACCGCCACAAGCCATCACAAATGATTTATTTGATTCTGTGACTTCAGTGAGAACATCCTTTTCTTTTCTGCGAAAAAATTCTTCACCTTCCATAGCAAAAACCTCATTGATGCTTCTATTTTCTTTTTGAACGATTTGGTCGTCAAGATCAAAAAAGGGAATGCCTAGCTTTTGGCTAACTAATTTTCCCCAATGTGTTTTACCGCACCCCATAAAACCGAGCAGATATATTTTCATCTTAGTGTGAAGATAAGAAGATGCGTTAAGTGTGAACAGCACTCTTAGCTGATACTCCCCTACTTTAAAGCGTATTCGGGACTTGCACCCTATAGCGGATATGCATGCCTGACACAAAAAAAAGCCCTGGATAAATCCAGGGCTTTAATCTTATAAAAGGGAGATATTACCACTTTTTGTTGTAACCACCGCCGCCGCTTCCGCCGCCGTTGCCACCTTTGTAGCCACCACCGCCGCCGCCGTTGCTGCTGCGAGGTCTATCTTCTTTTGGTTTAGCTTCCATTACTTTAATAGATCTGCCTTCTACTGTAGCCTGATCTAATTCTGCAATAGCTTTTCTGCCTGCTGTTTCGTCAGACATTTCAACAAAACCGAAACCTCTTGATTGGCCAGTGAATTTATCACTGATAACTTTTGCAGAGGTAACTTCTCCGTAAGGAGTGAAAAATTCTTTTAAGTCTTCGTCTTGTACGTTGAAGCTTAAATTTGAAACGTAAATGTTCATACTTGATGTTTAAAAAAATAAAAATTATCTGAGGACAGCAACAAGTAAGGCTCTAACTAAAAATGCAGATAACTGGCAGAATAATTATACGATACTAATATGCGAGGCTCAAATTGACTTGGCGAAGGTAAGGCTAATCGCATTACAATTTCATTGTTTCAAATAATAGTTAGTTAAGAAATAAAAAGAATTTTCTTAACTCATCAGCATGAGGTGGTTAGTATTAAACCAGCAAATGGTTTATCTCGATTGCATCCAGGTAAGGATTTAAAAATTTAGTTCCCTCAAAAGCCCTGTATTCCTGTACAGATTTTTTTGTAAGGCTGCAAAGTACCTCCACGTAAAAAGCATTCATTTGAAAAAGAAAAATCAGTTGATTTAGATTCGATCTTTTAGCTACCAGAATTCCATCATGAAGGAGTGTAGATTTCTTTTCCTCAATGTTTAATAAGATAAAGTCAGAAAGTTTCATTTTAATCCTTTTAAAAATTAAACTGCCTAGATGCATACCGAAGCGTGACTTTTACAGGTGTAACACAATCATTAACCAAAGCTGATGTTGATGTTACACGTACTTAATAAAACGTAACTAAAGCTGTTTGCCAAAGGGTTGGCGCTAACTAATTCAGAAATGACGATCACTTAAAAATGGTCAATAGACGAGAGGCGCAAATAGTATAATGAATTACAAACCGGTCTTATTCATTACTTTAAAAACCAACTAAACTTTCTAAAATTGATGCAGGGACCGAATGCTAAATGCGAATTGATGAAGACAATTTGAAGATAAGGCAAAAATTTATTGTTCCTAATTTTTTAAGATGTTAATTCAAAATAATAGCAAAGACAAGTTTGCTTTTTGCAAGATTATATATGTTTTAGAAAGGCAATAAATATAAGTGCACACATGGTTCGCTGCTTTTTAATAAAGCAAAAGAGAACAAAGCAATAAATGACTTAATAAAATTATTTCAGGATGCAGACACGCTGCTGCAAATTGCCAACCGCCCTATTGCCTGATTATCCTGCTAACAGCTTAATTCTCTCAACTATTTATCTTACATAATTTCATGGCCCAATTTATCCCGCTTGGTTTGGAGGTATTTTTCGTTGTGCGGATTAGACTCAATCTTCAAAGCGACAGAATCTATAATTTCCAATCCATAGCCTATTAGCCCTACCCTTTTCTTCGGGTTATTAGAAATTAATCTAAGCTTCGTAATGCCAAGGTATCTAAGTATTTGTGCACCTACCCCGTAATCCCGCTGATCCATCTGAAAACCCAGGTGCAGATTGGCTTCTACCGTATCCATGCCTTGCTCCTGAAGCCGGTATGCTTTTAATTTATTCACCAGGCCTATACCCCGCCCTTCCTGGTTCATATAAAGAATGGCGCCTTTTCCTTCGGCTTCTACCAACTGCATTGCTTTATGAAGCTGCTCGCCACAGTCGCAACGCAGCGACCCCAATATATCTCCCGTAAAGCAAGATGAATGAACCCTTACCAAAACAGGATCGCCTACTTCCCACTCTCCTTTTATTAACGCTAAATGTTCATTAGTGCTATTTTTTTCCTGGAAGGCAATTAGTTTAAAATGACCAAATTGGGTAGGCATATCAACTCTTACAATTTCCTCAATCAGGGAATCTCTTTTAAGACGGTACTCTATAAGGTCTTTAATAGAAATAATTTTAAAATCAAACCTTTTTGCAATCTCTTTCAGCTCGGGTAAGCGGGCCATGCTGCCATCTTCATTTAATATTTCTACCAAAACACCAGCAGGTTCAAAGCCTGCTAAACGGGCAAGGTCGATAGAGGCTTCTGTATGGCCAGCCCTTCTTAATACACCGCCCTTCTTTGCCCTTAAGGGGAAAATATGGCCAGGCCTTCCGAGGTCTTCGCCTTTTACCCGGGAATCAATAAGGGCCTGGATAGTTTTTGCCCTATCCTGCGTAGAAATGCCGGTGGTGCAGCCATGACCCAGGAGATCAACAGAAACGGTGAAAGCAGTTTCGTGCAAAGCCGTATTATTATTAACCATTAGTTCCAATCCCAATTCATCACAACGATCCTCTAAAAGCCCCACACAAATAAGCCCTCTGCCGTGCTTACTCATAAAGTTGATCACCTCAGGAGTAGTTTTATGAGCGGCTATAATAAAGTCACCTTCATTTTCGCGGTCTTCATCATCTACCACAATCACCATTTTACCTTCTTTTATATCCTGGATAGCACTTTCAATCGAATCAAGCATGCCTTTTTTTTGTAAAGGTATGGAGTAACAGATACAAGATTTGAGGGCTTGCCAATGCAACATCGCTCCTCTGGTTGTTGTCTATTTTTTGGCAATACGTCCGTAACAATAAGTTAATACTGTTTCAAAGGCTGTCGTTCAATATATAGTTTCTTTGCACTTGAAAACTTCACATAGAAAATCATCAAATTATGTTTAAGAGATTATTGTATTTGCTAACATTTTTGTTAGCAGTGGGGCAAAGTTTTGCCCAGGTAACAACGAGTAGTATGAGCGGCGTAGTTAAAGCGCAAAACGCAGAAAACCTTACAGGTGCCAGCATTATTGTCACCCATCTTCCAACCGGTACTGTCTATCGTACAATCAGCCAATCTGATGGTCGGTTTAGTATTCAAAACATTCCTCCCGGAGGGCCGTACTCTATATCTGCCTCCTTTACGGGTTATGCGGCCTTTAACCGTACCGATGTAAATATTCCATTAGGAGAAAAATTTGATATAGAAATAGATCTTGCAGCTACTAATGTGGAATTAAGGGAAGTAGTAGTAACCGGAAGAAGATCCAATATTGAAAAAACCGGAGCCGCTACAAACATTAGCAACAGAATGGTTGTAACAACCCCTAACATAAATAGAAGCCTTACCGGCCTTACGAAACTTACTCCTCAAAGTAATGGAAATAGTTTTGCCGGCATGAATAGTAGGTATAATAATATTACTATAGATGGTTCTGTGTTTAATAATAATTTCGGACGCAGTGGAGATGGTATGGTTCCGGGAGGCTCAGCCCCTCCAATTTCTGTAGATGCATTAGACCAGATACAGGTTAATATTGCTCCTTTTGATGTACGCCAGGCGGGATTTATTGGGGGAGGTATTAATGCTGTAACAAGAAGGGGAACAAATAATTGGTACGCTACAGCTTATACTTACCTCAGGCCAGAGAGCTTTTACGGTAAAAAGGTGAAAGGCAGAACTGTAAGTACAAAAGACCTCTCAAGTAATGTATATGGTGCCAGTGTAGGTGGCGCAATCATAAAGAATAAGTTGTTTTTCTTTGTAAATGCTGAAAAAGAAAAAAGTACCAGACCCGGACAAATTTATAAAGCTTTAAGACCAGGTATTAACAGCATTGTTCCATCTGATCCAAAATTTGATCCAAACGCAACCCCTGTTTTAGCAACAGACTTAGATAATTTAAGTGCCTTTTTACTAAAAGAATTTAATTATGAAACCGGTGGTTATGAAGGATATAATTTTGGAGTTGATAATTACAAGTTACTGGGACGTTTAGATTGGAATATTACGGATAAGCATAGATTATCATTTCGTTATACCCAATCTGAAACAAATGATGATGATAGAGTAAATACAAGCAGCGCAATCGGAACCAGAATTAGTAATGGGAGAAGAGGCACTTCTAACGGCGGTCTTGCTTATGAAAACACAAACTTTCTTAATAATACAACTGTTAAGTCAGGTGTGGTTGAACTTAATTCAACGATAAGCAGCAAAATCTCGAATCAACTATTAGTTTCATATACAGATAATCAACCCAAACGTATCCCTAATAGTAATGCTTCTTTTGTAGATATAATGAGAGATGCGAACAATGTTTATATTTCTTTTGGAACTGACTTGTTTTCATACCAAAATTTTATTGTTGATAAGGCCTTCAATGCGTCTGAGAATATTAGTTTCAATTTAGGAAAACACAATATCGTTTTTGGCGGCAGTTTCGACCACATGGAATTTCAAAACTCTTTCACAAGTGGTTCGGGTGGTGGTTATTACCGATACGCTTCTCTTCAGGATTTCCTGGATAAGAAAGCACCTGTAGTGTTCGCAGTATCTTATGATCCATCTAATCCAAAAGGTATTGCTGTTCCCTCTGCCAAATTCAATCAGCTAGGAATTTATCTTCAGGATATATGGGCTGCTTCTAATAATTTCAAACTAACATACGGGTTAAGAGTTGATAGGCCATCCTACCCCTATACTCCCCCAAGAAATAAGGCACTGGAAGCATTAACCTTTAAAGATGAAAACGGTAATAATGAAAAATTTGATGTAAGTCAGTTCCCCGATTCAAAATTATTAATTTCTCCCAGGGTAGGTTTTACTTATGATGTAGAAAATGACAAATCATTAATTATACGTGGTGGTACAGGTATATTCACTGGTCGCATACCTTTTATTTGGCTGGTGAACCAGGTAGGTGATAATGGCGTGATCAGAGCGCAATTTCAGGCATCCGGTGCGAAATTAGCCGCAATCCGTTATAGCACTGACAGAATTACGCACTTACCTGATACTGTTGCTCCCGTTGGTACAACTATTCCTGCCTTCTCCAATTTTAGCGCAGCAGTAAAAGATTTCAAAATGCCCCAGGTATGGAGATCAAATCTTGCTTTTGAAAAAAGAATTACCACCAATACAATGGTAAGCCTAGAGGCTATTTATACCAGAATTATTAATAACGTTTATTATAGAAATGCAAACCTTGGAACCCAGGCCGGCACTTTAGGAGGCGTGGCAGATAAAAGACCCATTTATAACAGGCGTCTCAATTCTGGAATGGATCAAATGAATGTTCTTGATAACACCAATAGAGGATCAAGTTTTGCTTTAACCCCTATGATTCAAAAATCATTTTCTAAAGGTTGGGAAGCAAGCTTAGCATACACCTATACGTTTGCTCAGGACGTTGCTATTGGTTCAAGTGACCAGGCGGGAAGTGGTTGGACAACTAACCAAATCACAGGCAACCCAAACAGGCCAGAGCTTGGTAATTCTAATTATGCAATACCTCATAGAATCGTTGCTTTTGGCTCGTACAGATTTGCCTATATGGACAATAAATTAGCCACAACTATAGGTATGTACTTCTCAGCATCCAGTGATGAAAGATTTCTTTATCGGTACGGTGGTGATATTAATGGAGATAATGCTTCTAATGACATGCTTTATATTCCTAAAGACGCTTCAGAAATCAAGTTTGCGTCATTAACCACTGGCGGTGTTACCTATACGCCACAACAACAAAGTGATGCGTTCTTTGCTTTTGTTGAAAACGATAAATATTTAAAAGAGCATAAAGGGCAATACATGGACCGTTACGGAGCCACCCTTCCCTGGGTACAATCGCTTGACCTAAGAATACTACAAGATTTTTCTGTTAACGCAGGGGATAAAAAACATACATTTCAGATAAGCGCAGATGTTACCAACCTTCTTAATTTGCTTAACAATGATTGGGGATACCGTTACTCCTATAATTTTGGAACATTCCAGGATCAACCCTTATTAGGCGTGCCCTCTAATTTCAACAGGGCAGATCCGCAGTATACTTTTAATCCTAAAGGACCAACTAAGGTTCATCAACCTGATTATTCTGTCAGAAGTACCTGGGGATTAAACATTGGGCTTCGATATATATTTAATTAAATTTAAAATAGAAGTTCTTCAAAGAGGCTGTCAAAATTGACAGCCTCTTTATTTTCTTCCCCATCCCCACAACAAAAAACAAGGCATTGCCCTCCCCCAGGTTTCTACATCATGTTTTCCCTTATAATCATTCACATAATTAATATCACTACCACTATAACCAATCTTTTTCAATTCTTCTATCAGATCTAGTGTATCGTCAATAGAATCAATAATGCCGTTTCCGTTACGGTCTGCCGTTTCATCTAATGAGCCGGTGGCAAAATAAAATTTCAGTCCGGGCGTATATATGCCTTCTCTTATTTTTTTGTGCATGATGCGGTGTGTAGCTTCATCATAACCCTCGTTAAGATCTTTACTTCTCCACCATAATGAACCTGAAAAAATGCCGGCAATAGAAAAGGTCTCCGGATAACTCCATATTGTATCTATTGCAGATAGCCCGCCAAGTGAAAAGCCGGCGATGGCTTTCATTTTAAAGCCCTCAATATTGTATTCTTTTTGTAGGAAAGGAATCAATTCATTCAATAAAAAATTTTGGTATGATTGTGCCGCAGCGCCTCTGCCTTTAAAATCGGGAACACCCGCCGCTCCATATTCCATCATCCTTTCTTCGCCTGCATAAACGCCTATAAATAAAACAGGAAATAGTTGTTTAGTAGAATTGAGTTCATTGATCAAACGAGTAAAATTCATTTTTGGCAAATCCTGCCCATCATTAATAATTAATAAAGAAAGCCCGGAAGGATCGGTAATATTTTCAGGCAGGTAACAGTCAATAATCACATCTCTTTTCAGGTGTAGCGATTTAAGTCTTTTATGTTCAACAATAATTATATTTTTTTCTTCCTGTAACATCATCAAATATAAATTACTTGATTCAATGCCTTTTGTAACAACAATACACTAATTGGCTTTTATATTGATAGATAAATTAAATTGTAAAGCAAACGATCTTATTACAACTAATTTTTTTTGGGTTATGAAAAAAATAGGCATTTTATATGGACGGGAACGAAGCTTTCCCATGGCATTAATTGAAAGAATTAATAGCAAAGGCATTGAAGATTTAATAGCAGAACCTGTACGCATTGAAAAAACATTACAAGGCGAACAAACCGGCTATGCAGTGCTTGTAGACCGCATTTCGCAGGATGTGCCATTTTACAGGGCGTATTTAAAAAATGCAGCAGTAACAGGTACTGCTGTTATAAATAATCCCTTTTGGTGGAGTGCTGATGAGAAGTTTTTTAATAATAGCCTGATGACTAAAATAGGAATACCTGTACCTAAAACCACCATCCTTCCTTCTTACGAACTTCCTGCTGATACCACCAATGATTCATTTACAAATCTTGCATATCCATTAAACTGGGAAGAGATATTTAGTTATGTAGG
This sequence comes from Chitinophagaceae bacterium, assembly GCA_043763635.1. Classification (GTDB taxonomy): domain Bacteria; phylum Bacteroidota; class Bacteroidia; order Chitinophagales; family Chitinophagaceae; genus Flavisolibacter. Next base: position 73,405 of record JAYULK010000096.1, on the reverse strand, counting down.
TTTCCCTGCTTACATGAAACCCTTTTCGGGCGGTGGATGGAAAAATGTGTACAGGTTAAAAAATGCAGAAGAATTTTATCAGCGTCATACCGAAACCGGAAAGCTGGTTATGCTGCTGCAGGAAGAAATAGTTTACCAGGAATATTACCGTTGTTATTGCATTGGCGGCAGGCATGTGCGCATCATGCCTTATGAACCACGTAATCCCTTCCACATGCGTTATTCGGCGGATTTTAAACCTGGTGCCGAACTGCTAAAACAAATGGAAGAAATAGTTTTATGCATCAATAATTATTTGGGCTATGATTTTAATACAGTGGAACTCGCTGTTAGGGATGGGGTGCCTTACGCCATTGATTTTTGCAACCCTGCACCTGATGCAGACAGGGAAAGTGTAGGAGAAGAAAATTTTGAATGGGTAGTGGAAACCGCAGCTAATTATGCTATTGAAAGGGCGCTGTCTCAAAAAGATAACAGGGACAATTTAACCTGGGGAGAATTTGTAAAAAGAAGTGCAGCGGGCCAACCGCTGGTATGAGGTATCAGCGGTGAGGTATGAGCAGTGGGGTATCAGCGTTAAGCATGAGGCATTAGGCGATAAACTTTCAGCATTCATCATTTACACATCCAATGGCCAATTTAAATTTTAAGCATTTTACTTTAGGAGTAGAAGAAGAATACATGGTAATTAATCCGGTAACGAAAGAGTTACAAAGCCATGAGCAGCGCATTGTGCAGGAAGGTCAAAAGATCATAAAAGACAAAGTAAAAGCCGAGATGCACCAGGCCGTTGTTGAGGTAGGAACGGATATTTGTTTAGATACTGACGAAGCGTACAAGGACATTTCTATTTTAAGAAAAACAATTTATGAAATTGCCCGGAGCCTTGGTTATGCCGTTGGCGCTGCAGGCACTCATCCTTTCAGCCAGTGGCAAAGCCAGTTGATTACTAATCATTCAAGGTATAACGAAATTGTAAACGAATTACAGGATGCAGCACGCAGCAACTTAATTTTTGGCCTGCATGTGCATGTGGGCATGGAAAGCCGCGAAATGGCTAATCATATAGCCAATTCAACGCGTTATTTTTTACCGCATGTTTTTGCATTAAGCACCAACTCGCCTTTTTGGGAAGGAAGGCAAACCGGTTACAAATCTTTCCGCACAAAAGTATTTGATAAATTTCCGCGTACAGGCATACCCGATAGTTTTGAAAGTATTGAAGCTTATGACAACTTCATAAAACTTTTAATAAAAACCAATAGCATTGATAATGCAAAAAAGGTTTGGTGGGACCTTCGGGTACATCCTTTTTTTAACACGGTGGAATTCCGAATTTGTGATGTGCCGCTAACCGTTAGTGAAACTGTGGCTATTGCTGCTTTGTTTCAGGCTATATGTGTAAAAATTTATAAGCTGCGTTCTATGAATATGAATTTCATTCAGTATTCAAGAGCATTAATAAATGAAAACAAATGGCGTGCAAGCCGCTATGGGCTTGATGGTTACCTGATTGACTTTGGAAAAGAAGAAGAAGTTAATACCCGTGTATTGATCTATGAATTACTTGATTTTGTAGATGATGTAGTAGATCATTTAGGGTCAAGGCATCATTTAAATTACATTCATAAAATAATTGAAGGAGGAACGGGTGCAGATAAACAATTACAGGTTTATGCGCAGGCAAACAGCCTTCACCAGGTAGTAGATTTTATACAATCGCAATACTTATCGAGCGTTTATTAATAGAAAGATATTTTTCATAGCCACAACAAATTTTGTAGCTTGCGGCCTGTAGTTTTTCTATTGCCTTTTCAATTTTTACTTGCCAGACCAACCAAAAAAAAGCACCAAATTTCGTATGGCACGTATATTCAGCATACAATTTTTTTATAGAGGATCGCTGCACAATGCAATGATCTCTGTTAGGGAAACTCCGTTTCATACAGAATATAAAATTGCTATGCCGGATGATTTATTGAAAAGCGAACTTTCTTCTGATAAAGTTGTATCTACAGCGCAGGGGCATTTTGTTTTCGCTAATGTGCTTCTTCAAAATTATAGCGGTTTAATGAAAGAAATCATCAAGGCTATATCAGGCCATGTTCTTTCTTTGCAGCATTAATGTTCGTCTGCTTATAATCATTTCCTTTATTTGCCTTAACTGTTTAACAATTTATAGAATGAATACAAAAATTTTTTCTGCTCTTTTAGTTATTGTATTATGTAGCGGCTTTTCTCATCAGGCAAAAAAACGCATTGTTTTCTTTGGAGATTCTATTACAGAAGCAGGAGCAAAACCAAATGGTTATATCACCAAACTAGGCAAAATTTTAGAAGACAAAAAAATAGGCAGCCAGTATGAATTGATAGGTGCAGGTGTTAGCGGCAATAAGATTTATGATTTGTACCTGAGAATGGAAGATGATGTTTTGGCAAAGAAACCTGATGCTGTAGTAATATGGGTGGGCGTTAATGATGTGTGGCACAAACGTACTTCTGGCACTGGCACAGATGCCGACAAGTTTGAACGCTTTTATAATGCAGTAATTAAAAAACTAAAGGCTAATAATATTGCTGTCTACCTCTGCACCCCGGCAGCTATCGGCGAAAAAACAGATTATACAAATGAATTGGATGGAGATCTGAATAAATATTCCGCCATTATCCGTTCTATTGCTAAAACCAATAACTGTTCTTTAATTGATTTACGTAAAGCTTTTTTGGATTACAATCTTTCAAATAATAAAAACAACAAGGAGTCGGGCATTTTAACCTCTGATAAAGTGCATCTAAATGAAAAAGGAAATGCTTTTGTTGCAGAAGAAATGCTGAAAGGGCTGAATGGTAATTTTATCAAATAGCAGCAAATCTGAAAGGTTTGATTGCTGCAAAAGCAGATGGGAAATGCCTTGTGCGAAATGCTTATTTTTAGGGCCAACTCTTTATACAATTAATGATCCGCATAGCTATTTTAGACCTCTATGAAGGGCAGCCCAACCAGGGTATGCGTTGCCTCAGGCAAATTATACAGGAATGGAGCCGGCAACATCATTTACAAGTAACATGCAATGAGTTTGATGTGCGGCAACAGGGGCAAGTTCCTGACCTTAGCTATGATATTTATTTATCAAGTGGCGGGCCGGGCAGCCCTGTAGATAGCATTGGTTCGCCGTGGGAAGAAGCTTATTTTAATTGGCTGGCTACTGTAGAAGAATGGAACAATGATCCACAACAGAGAAACAAAAAATATATTTTCCTCATTTGTCATTCATTTGAAATCGTATGTCGGCAATACAGGCTTGCGGAGGTAAACAGAAGGAAGTCTACTTCTTTTGGCGTTTTCCCTGTTCACCTTACTCCTGCCAGTAAAAAAGAAATTATATTTGAGGGCTTGAACGATCCGTTTTATGTAGTGGATAGCAGGGATTGGCAGGTGGTACAGCCCGATTATAAAAAAATTGCATCGTTCGGTGCAGAAATTTTATGCATCGAAAAAGAACGTCCGCATGTGCCTTATGAACGTGCCATTATGAGCATACGTTTCAATGAATATATGATTGGCACTCAATTTCATCCCGAAGCTGATTCTGGCGGCATGAGCATGTTATTGCAAACAGAGGAAAAGAAAAAAACTGTTATTGAAAACTATGGCGAAGACAAGTGGAAGAGCATGATAGATGGCTTGAACGACCCCTGGAAAATCCACTCCACATATCATCATATACTTCCTAATTTTTTAAATGGGGCTATACAAGCATTGTATATGTCAGCTTATAAATGAATGGCAAGTATTTTAAAAGTATCTTCTGCAGCATCATCAATCTTGCATATAATTGCCGGCCAATTTTTATTCATCAAAAACTACTCAATACATAAATGATCTTAAATTTAATTATTCCATATTTTTAAAGACTACATCACCCTAATCAAAACCAAAATGCAAAAGCCCTCAATTTGCTTTCTAATTGATAATGATGAAGAGGATCAGGAAATATTTTCTATGGCATTGCAGGAGATTGATGCAGGCATAGCCTGTATTTGCGCTAACAACGGCGTTGCTGCTATAAAACACTTAATTGAAAATGAAAATTTTATTCCTTCCTTCATCTTTATTGATATGAATATGCCGATGATGAATGGCAAGCAATGTTTGCAGGAAATAAAAAAAATTGAACGCCTGAAACACATTCCCATTTATATCTATTCTACTACAGCAGACCCTGCATCTATAGCGCATGTAAAAGAAATGGGTGCCACTGACTTTATAATAAAACCTTCCAGCTACAAAGCATTAATCGAATCTCTATCCGCACTTATCCAAAATGTACCATAATGATCAAGCAATGCCTGCTCCGGGCCGCTGTTTTCAAGGCCGTGCGTACACCAAGCAGATTAGATGTGGGTTATTTCACCCCAAATTATCCCCTTCCTCCGCCGGCTGCAAGTGTAGCAGTAGGGCCAGATTTTATTTCAGAAAAAGTGAATCCCTATGAAGGCGGTTATCGTGTGCAGCCAACATCCGGCTCCACATTTTCTCTTTCCGGTTTTTACCATAAATATAAAGACCTCTATAGTGTAGAGGCATTGCCGGGGACGCTTAGTTACCAGATACCAAATGCATCGGAAGGTGCATGGACAGGGAGTAATGAAAGAGTGATGGGCCATCCGATAATTGTTGAACGATACAAGAACGTAAAGGATATAAAGGATTGCCATATACTTTATATCAACTTGCCTTTGTTGCCTAAGGATGTTCTTACCACTATTAATGAACGCGGCACGCTAACCGTAAGCGATACCCCGGATTTTGCAAGGCATGGTGGAATCATCCGTTTCGCTACAAAAAAAAATAAAATAAAACGCCAAATAAATCCTTCTGTGGCAAGGGCAGCTACACTCAACATCAGTTCAAAGCTTTTGCGTGTGTCTTATATAATTAAATAATTAATGGAAAAAAGTGAACCCCCATAGCACTACCATACAAAAAAAGATAATGAGGGTGGTGATGATAACCAGTGGAGCCGTATTGCTAATGACCACTGCTGCTTTTTTTACTTATGAAGTAATAACATTCAGGGAAATTACAAGGAGCCGGCTAAACACCTTAAGCGAGATTGTTGCTGCAAACAGTACAGCGGCCCTGGCTTTTGATGGTAAAGAAAATGGGCAGGAAATATTGAACGCATTAAAAGGGGAAAAACATGTTGTGGCAGCATGCTTATACGATAAGAACGGTGACATATTTTCAACTTATCTATCAAAAAACGCAACAGACCGTTTCCCGGCACAATTAAAAAAGAAAGGATATTTTTTTACAGACAATCACCTGGAAATATTTCAACCGGTTGTACAAAATAACAGCCAGCTTGGAACGCTGTATATAAAATCTGACCATAAAGCAATTTCAAGCCGCTTAAACCTTTATGGCATCATCGCTGCAATCTTCATTTTAATTTCTTTTCTTTTTGCCTATTTCTTATCCAGACGACTGCAAAAAACCATATCGGGCCCTATTCTCCATTTGGCTTCCACGGCTACAACAATTTCTGATAAAGGAGATTATTCGGTTAGAGCATCTAATAGAAGCAATGACGAATTAGGCTTATTAACGGATGCTTTTAATCACATGCTTACCCGTATAGAAACCCAGAATGCAGAAATAACTTCGCTTAATTTAAACCTGGAGCATAAGATACAGAACCGTACACTCGAATTAGAAAATGCTAATGCTGTATTAAAACAACAAAATGAATTTGTAGAAACTATAATTGATTCATCTGTAGATATGATAGCTGTTTTTGATAAGGATATGCGTTACCTTATTGTAAATAAAAGCGCCTGCAGTTTTTATAATCTAAGCAAAGAGGAATTTATCGGCAGGCATCTTTTGGAGGTTTTTCCACAGGTAAGAACTTCGGCCATTATGTTAGATTTGACCAGAGCGCTTGGTGGCGAAACCGTTCATAATCCTAATTACAGATCAGCAATTACAAACCGGTATATAGAAAACTTTTATATACCTATCAAAGATGAAAACAACAAGGTAGTCCGTGTACTATTGATAGGACATGATATTACTAGTATCATGGAGAATAATGAAAAGCTCCTTAGTCTTAATAGTGAACTGGAAAAGTCGAACCGCGACCTGGAGCAATTTGCTTATGTTGCCTCACACGATTTGCAGGAACCACTGCGGAAAATTCAAACCTTTTCGGAACTGAGCGAAAAAAATACACATAATCCAGAGATATTAAAGCGATACCTTGAAAAAATTAATTCATCTGCCAAAAGGATGACAGAACTTATTAAAGCGGTATTAAATTACAGCCGTCTTGCTATGGAGGATAAAGAATTTTCGGCGATTGATTTAAACAGTATTGTAGAACATATTAAAACAGACCTTGAGTTAATTATTGCTGAAAAGAGCGCCTTTATCTATGCCACTGAGCTTCCAGCAGTGGAAGGAAACCCGCTACAAATTCACCAACTTTTTTTAAACCTTATTAGTAATTCATTAAAGTTCTCTGAACAAAGCCCTGAAATAAGAATCAGCGGAAAGATAGTAGCAGGCAAAGAAGTAAAAAATGAGATAGGCATCAGATCAAAAGATGATTATATAGAGCTGACTTTTCAGGATAATGGTATCGGGTTTGAGCAACAGTATGCCCATAAAATATTTTCTATTTTCCAACGGCTGCATTCGGGTAAAAACTATACAGGTACAGGAATTGGTTTAGCATTGTGCAAAAAAATTGTTGAAAACCATAACGGCAGCATTACCGTTAACAGCGCTCCTGGAAAGGGCACCATTTTCTATATTTATCTGCCTGTTCGTTACAAACAGAATGGTAAGGATGACATATTGAGAAAAGAAAAAAACGATTCTTCAATAGCAGGAAATTAACCCGCCTTTACTGTATGCAATTTTAAATCTTCTTATCAGCATATATCATTGTAAAAAGGTATTCCTTTATCTTCATGGTTATGGCATTACTTGAAAAACAATTAGTAATAAAAAAATCAACCATACCAGGATCAGGAAAAGGATTATTTACAAAAAAAATTATTCTAAAAGGAACAAGGATAATAGAATATAAAGGCAGGATCACCACATGGAAAGAAGTGGAAAATGACCACTCCAACCCATACATATATACTGTAAACCTGCGTCATGTAATTGATGCAAAAAATCACCTGAAATCTTTAGCCAGGTATATAAATGATGCAAAAGGCTTAACAAAAATAAAAGGCATCATTAATAACTGTACTTATGTAAATGAAGGAACAAGAGTATATGTAGAAGCGTTACGTGAAATAGCTGCCGGAAGTGAGCTGTTTGTTAGCTATGGCAAAGAATATTGGGACGTGATACGAACCAATATAAAAATTGATAAGCAATCGAAAGGATAGTTCTTTAGTAAACCACTCCCCGGTTTACTTTTGCTTGTATGAATTACCAGGAAACTTTAGACTTTTTATATAATAGGCTTCCTATGTTCAGCCGCATAGGTAAGGAAGCCTATAAAAAAGATTTAACCAATACTGTTACTATTTGCAATCGTTTAGGAAACCCGCAAAACCACTTTAAATCAATTCATGTAGGAGGAACTAACGGAAAAGGATCAGTCAGCCATATACTTGCTGCTGTACTTCAGGAATCAGGCTATAAAACAGGCTTATATACATCTCCCCACCTATACGATTTTAAGGAGCGTATAAGGATCAATGGCGAAATGATACCTGAACAATTCATTATAAATTTTGTTGAAAAAGTAGCTCCATGGATTGATGAAATAGAACCTTCATTTTTTGAAATAACAGTAGCTATGGCTTTTCATTTTTTTGCACAGCAAAAAGTTGATATAGCTGTTATAGAAGTAGGTCTTGGAGGCCGGTTAGACAGCACCAACATTATTACCCCCGAGCTCAGTGTCATCACCAACATAAGCTTTGACCATACCAATATTCTGGGCAATACTATTAAAGAGATCGCCTTAGAAAAAGCCGGCATTATAAAAGAACGTGTACCCATAGTGATAGGTGAAAAACAAAATGAAACAGAAGACATATTCATACAAACAGCAATAGAAAAAGGCGCCCCTATCATTTTTGCAGAAGACAGATTTAAAACATTGGATTTTTCCTTAAGTACGCAAGCCCTTCAGGTTACTATCCAACACATAAGAAACGAGGAAACAAACAATTACAAACTTGATTTACCAGGTTCATACCAGGCAAAAAATGTAGCAACTGTTCTAACCTCAATTGATGTACTAAAAGATGGGGGATGGAATATCGGTACAAACCATATTCATAGCGCATTAAAAAAAGTAAAAAGCCTGACAGGCTTGCGAGGCCGGTGGGAGGTGCTGCAGGAAGAGCCAATGGTAGTATTGGAAGTGGCCCATAACGAGGCAGGCATACAGCAAATGCTTAAACATATAAATGGCTTAAGCTTCAGGCAACTGCACATTATTATTGGTATGGTAAAAGATAAAGCAGTTGATAATGTATTGCGGCTTTTGCCTGCATCCGCAGCTTATTACTTTACCCAGGCCCATATACCAAGGGCATTAGATAAACATGATCTTCAAATGCAAGCCCTTGCACATAACCTTAAAGGAATGGTATTTGAAAACGTAAATACCGCTTTACAAAAAGCGCTTGATAGTTCCTCAAAAGAAGATTTGATCATTATATGCGGAAGCATTTTTTTAGTAGCAGAAGTGAGGAGGTGAATGGGCAATGGCGAATGGGCAATAGTGAATTGGCAATTGGCAATAGGCAAAAGTTACTAACTTGTAGAGTTACTGTCAACTGTCAACTATCCTCTCCTACCAGCGTATCAATTCTAATTTATTCAATGCATAAAAAATGCAGGATACATGAAGGCTCTGTATAATTTTATTTTCTTTAACCAGTTTCTTCAATTCATCAATAGTATATAACACTACTTCCAAATCTTCTGTTTCGTCAAGCTTTTGCGCTGCTACTTTTTCTCCTCCCTTTAAAAGGAACATGTGCAAATAGTTATTATGTGTAGATGGGTTAGCTGATACTTTTCCTAAAAATTCTATAGATTCAAACTCGTAACCTGTCTCCTCTTTTACCTCACGCTTAATAGCAGCAATCGAATCCTCTCCTTCTTCAACAACCCCGCCCGGCGTTTCAATGGAAACATCTTCTATGCCATGCCGGTATTGTTTCACCATGACAACCTTATTGTCTTTGGTTAAGGCCAGTGCGGTAACCCATGTAGGATATTCTGACACATAAAATGCAGGCATAACGTGCCCATTGGGCAGTTCGCATTTGTCTTTCCTCACAGTAAGCCATGGTTCATTAAATAAATATTCCGATGCTATTACCTTCCACTTCATCTTCAATCTATTTAATTACCAGTTCTTTTGTTTTCTTAAAGTATTAATATGCGCTACATGATGGCGGCTATGCCATGAGTACATGCCAAGAAAATGCCATAATGTAAATTGCTTTCCATGTTCCGGATGAACAAGCGTCTTCTGCCAATCTGCATCAGTAAAACTTTTTAAAAATTCGCTCCACCGAAGGTGCACAGCATGTAAAAGCGTAATAGATACGTTAATGGGAAGATTGCGCACATCGGAAGTTTCTGCCCATAGCTTTTCTTCATAAGGCTTTATTGTAGGATTTACTTCCGTATATCCCAACTTGAATCTGCAGTACGCATTCAAATGGCTGTCCGCCACATGGTGAACCAGTTGATGAACTGTCCAGCCCCCTTCGCGGTAAGGAGTTTGTAATTGGTGTTCATCCAGATTACTAATTGCAGATTCTAAAATTTTGGGAAGGAAAGCTATATCAGCAAGCCATTCTTCTTTTTTCTTTTCAGAAAATTCTTCAGGCACATATTTGCCTATTGGATAGCGTGGATCTATCATGTAAAAAAATATAGCGTTAATAAAATGAATTACCCTACGATTCCTAAAAGCTCAATTTCAAAATCAAGCACAGCACCGCCCGGAATGCTTCCACCTGCTCCGCTATCACCATAAGCAAGATCGGAAGGTATCCATAAGCGCCACCTGCTACCCACAGGCATCATAGGCAATACATCTTGCCAGCCTTTTATTAAATTAAGAATTGGCGCTTCAAAAGGCTGTCCTCTTTTAAAAGAGTTATCAAATTCATTACCATTGATCAATCTGCCAATATAATGTGCTTTTATTTTTGCCTTTAACTCAGGCTTAGGGCCTGCACCTTCCTGCACCACCTGGTATTGAATTCCATTAGGCAATTCCTGTATTCCTTCTTTCGTTTTGTTTTTTTCTAAAAAAGTGGCGCCAAGGGCTTTCTCCGCATCAATTTTTGATTGTTTGCTTTCCTGTAATTTGTTGAATAAACTCATATTAATTTTCTCTTAATGAATGACCGGTTAATTTTATAAATACGTCTTCAAGATTTGCTTTTTTTACTTCTTTAGGCCGCTCAAAGCCTGTAGCTACAAGTTCATCAATCATTTGATCGGGTGATGAAAGCGCTACGATTTTTCCTGAATCTACAATAGCCACACGGTCGCAAAGATATTCAGCTTCATCCATGTAATGCGTTGTTATAATTACTGTTGTTCCTCGTGCCTGTATATTTTTTACCAGGTCCCACAAATTGCGCCGTGCCTGCGGGTCTAAGCCTGTTGTAGGCTCATCTAAAAAAACAATGAGCGGGTCGTTGATCAATGTAGTTGCAATAGAAAACCTTTGCTTTTGTCCACCGCTTAGTTGCTTTACTTTTGCTTTGGCCTTATCTTCTAACTGAACGCTTTTCAATAATTCCATAGCATCTACTTTGCGATTATATAAACCCGCAAACAGATTGATCAGTTGCACCAGGTTAAGATTCGGATAGAAGCCACTGGTTTGCAGTTGCACTCCAATAATTTTTTTTATTTCATTGGGATCTTTATCTAAGTCGAAACCAGCAACAGTTATTTTACCACTTGTTTTTTGCCTCAGTGTTTCTATAATTTCAAGGGTTGTTGATTTGCCTGCACCGTTCGGACCTAATAAACCAAATACTTCTCCCTCGTACACTTCAAAGCTGATGCCTTTTACTGCTTCAAAATTTCCATAGTTTTTTATAAGGTCTTGTACCGATATAATTGTTTTGTTCATTGTGCTATTTTTCAATCATACATTGTTCCAATTCTTCCATCATTTCTTTGCTGCCTGCAAAAAGTGGCGAACGTTGGTGCAATTCCATTGGTTGAATATCTAAGATTCGGCGGCTTCCATCAGTCGCCTTCCCACCGGCTACTTCCATTAAAAAGGCAAACGGATTACATTCATATAAAAGCCTGAGTTTACCGCTTTGCATATCAGTAGTTGCCGGGTACATAAAAATTCCGCCTTTTATAAGGTTGCGATGAAGATCCGCCACCATGCTGCCCGTGTACCGCTGTGTATAAGGACCTCCATTCTCCTTAGTCTTACTCTGGCAACTATGAATGTAGTGCTGTACACTTTTATTATAAAGAAAAAAGCTGCCATGATTCACAGAATATATTTTTCCAACTTCGGGACAAATAATATCGGGATGGCTAAGGCAATATTCACCAATTGAAGGGTCAAGCGTAAAGCCATTCACTCCTCTTCTTGTGCCATATACAAACATAGTAGAGGAACCATAAACAATATAACCTGCGGCCACCTGGCGTGTGCCCCGTTGTAAAAAGTCCTCCTCCGTAACAACGCTTCCCTGTGGCGTTACTCTGTTATAAACACCAAATATGGTTCCTATAGAAATATTTACATCAATGTTGCTGCTTCCATCAAGTGGATCGAACATGCATACATATTTTGACTGCATGCTTTTTTCATCATGAAAAGCAATAAAATTGTCTAGCTCCTCGCTAGCAATGCCAGCGCAACTAATGCCATGGCGAAGAACTCCCATGAGTTGTTGATTTGCAAAAATATCCAGCTTCTTTACATCTTCTCCCTGGACATTTGTAGCCCCTGCATCCCCTAATATATCCACTAATCCCGCTTTATTAACTTCAACGTTGATCCGCTTTGACGCAAGAGCAATATCTCTTAATAAAGTACTTAACTCTCCTGTAGCACTGGTAATTGCCCTAAACTGCTGAATCGTAAATTCATCTAATGTTAGTACCTGGCGGTTAACGGGTATCATAGTTCTGTGGTTAAAAAAACAAAAGTAAGAGAATAAAGATGGCTACTGTCCAGGCCTGTCATTTCAATTTTGCAGTGAAGTAATTTGATAACATTTCTTTTGGCGTTAGCAACACCCTGTGATGTTTATAATTTTACCTCTACCGTACCTTTTTCTTTATCTAACGAATCTGATATTTTGCTAATTTTGTTTATTTGGTTTTTAGGTGATAACACCCATTGCATTTGGAATAGGCGCACTTATGTTTGCAGCACGCAACTTTTCATAAAAAAAATGGATTTGAAACCCTGCTATTTCTATAGCGGGGTTTATTATTGATGATATTTAGTTATCTGCGAAGAAGATTTTTACTTCTACTCCGGGTTTACCTTCTTGCCCCGGAGGCTCATTAAAACTGATGCTAGTTGTTGAAGGACATTACCAGGTCCAAAGCAGTTGAAGAAGCCGCACAAACTGCATTGGGTGAAAGGCTTCAATTACCCAACATTCCCTTGGGCGAACATAAACATCTATATAACTTAAGCGAATTTTGAGGCTTATTTTTTTCAGTATTGGAATGAATAAACGAAGGCTGTAGAGGCCTATAATGTAACTTCAATCGCCGAAATTACTTATAAGCTTACTAAATAAAGTTGGCCAACGGGAAAGGCTGGGGCTTTATACTACCGAAATTGATTGGTCAAAGGAAAATATGGGAGAAGTTTTGCAACAAGACATGTGATTATTACAGTTATGAGCGCCTAACAATAACATTTCTGAATGATATTAAATATTCAAAAATGCGGCATAACTCTTTCTTCAGAAAGATAAGGGCAAGTAAATCAACTGAAAATTAGTAATGGAAAATATTCGTAACGATTTTAGTTTTCATGCAACAACAATAGAGGAAGCCGCGAAATTGCTGAACAGCCACACGGAACTGGGTTTAGCAATGGATGCTGTTAAACAAAGGCTTGAGCATTTTGGTTCAAACACCATAAATGAAGCAAAGGCAATCAGTCCATTCAAAATTTTAGTCAACCAGTTTAAAAGCCCCATTGTTTTTCTGTTGCTTTTTGCAGCCGGCATGTCATTTTGGTTTAAAGAATGGCTGGATGGTATAGCCATTTTGCTCGTTCTTGTTATCAATGCAGCTATAGGCTTTTACATGGAGTTCAAGGCACATAAATCTGTAATGGCTTTAAAAAGACTCTCCTCAATACCAGCAAAGGTTCTTCGGAGTGGCAAGCTCAACGAAATCAATTCAGAAGAAATTGTTCCTGGTGATATTGTGTTTGCTGAAGCCGGTGATATGATACCAGCCGATGGAAGAATAGTTCGCTCTACGCAATTACTGATTGATGAATCAGCACTTACCGGGGAGTCCGTTCCTGTAGAGAAGAAGAATACTGTTCTTCCCGAAGAAACAATACTTGGCGACCGTACCAACATGGTTTTTAAAGCAACACATGTCTCAAAAGGCAACGCTTATATATTAGTAGGAGTAACAGGCATGAAAACGGAATTGGGAAAGATTGCTAACCTCGTTCATTCATCTAAGCAGGCTGCAACCCCATTAGAAAAGAAGCTGGAAGAGTTCAGCAAGCGGCTGATCTTTATAACCATCGGCATTGTAGTGCTCATTTTTATTATAGGGTTAATTAACGGTGAGCCAATTATCGGGATGCTACAAACTTCCATTGCACTAGCCGTGGCTGCCATCCCGGAAGGATTACCGATTGTAGCAACAATGACCCTGGCCCGCGGGATGCTCAAAATGTCACGATATAATGTTATTGTCAAAAAACTTTCTGCGGTTGAAACTCTAGGCGGCACTAATGTTATCTGCACCGATAAAACCGGTACCCTTACTCAAAATAAAATGGAGGTGGTGTTTATTGAAACACCTTCCGGTACATGGAAGAAAGATGTTGATTTTAGAGGCAACAAAGAGCAGTTGGAATTGATATGCAAAGGTGCTGTTCTCTGCAACACTGCTGACATCCAAACATCGGGAAATGAAACAAAAGAAATAGGCGATCCTCTGGAAATAGCCCTATTAAAGTTCGCAACAGATAAGGGCGAAGACATTGATAACGTACGCCGGAACTTCTCAAAAAAAGATGAAGAGCCTTTTTCAAGCGAAACAAAGATCATGTCCACGTTACATGAACACGATGGAGAGTTTTATTTGTTTGCTAAAGGTGCTCCTGAAGAGTTGTTTGTAAAATGTACACAGATTTATGAGGATGGTGTTGTGACTATGGACGCTACAAAAAAAGAGCAATGGAAGGCCTCGGCTGAAAAGTTTTCCGCAACCGGTCATCGGATGATTGCCATGGCATACAGGCAAACGAATATGACACCTTCAACACTAACAGAAGAATTGGTTTTTCTTGGTTTAATAGGAATGATTGATCCGCCTCGACCTGAAGTGCAAGCTGCCATCAATGACTGCAAAACAGCAGGAATTAAAGTTGTAATGATCACTGGCGACCACCCGTCTACAGCACATTTTATAGGTGGCCAATTAGGGATATCAAAAGAAGATGATGTGCCTGTAAACGGAAATGAAATGAAAGAATATGAGGAGTTAAATGAAGATGAAAAACAACGGTGGATTAATACTTCCGTTTTTGCCCGTGTCAATCCAAAGCATAAGCTTGACCTGGTAAAAGTTTTCCAAGAAAAAGGGTATGTGGTGGGCATGACGGGTGATGGTGTTAATGATGCGCCGGCAATTAAAAAATCAGATATAGGAATTGCTATGGGACTTAGGGGAACACAGGTGGCACAAGAAGTTTCAGATATGATATTGAAAAACGATTCCTTTTCATCCATCGTTGTAGCTATTAAACAGGGCCGTATAATTTTTGAAAATATTAAAAAATTCGTAACCTTTCTTCTTTCATGCAATCTTAGTGAATTGGCCGTGATAGCTATCGCAGCTCTCCTGAACTTCCATTTCCAGATGTTGCCGTTACAAATACTTTTCATCAACCTAATTACAGATCTATTGCCTGCCCTGGCTTTAGGTGTTACCAAAGGCGGCACGGATATAATGAAGCTACCTCCCCGTAATTCTTCTGAACCTATCATTGATAAAAACCGTTGGAAGCTCATTTTCTTTTACTCAATCGTCATTGCATCGGTAAGCACAATCGGGGTGCTTATTAATCACTTTTACTTCCATAGTGGAAGGGCTTCGGATGCTGCCGTATGTAATAATATCCTATTCTTCACCCTGATTTTTTCACAGCTTTTTCATGTATTCAATATGGGTAACGGATCGTTTTTTAACAATGAAGTAATTAAGAATAAGTATGTATGGTATTCCGTACTAGCAAGCCTCCTCATTTTAGTCGGTATCATACAAATTCCTTATGTCCGCATAGCATTAAATATTGTTTCTCTGGGCATGCAGGAATGGATAATTATTCTGTGCGCCAGTATCAGTTCTGTAATCATAATACAGGTAGCAAAAGCATTAAAAAAAATTAAGCAACACAGGCACTTATAATTAAGATGATTGTAATTCCCAATCATGAATATTAGAAGTTCCTCTTAACCTTATGTCCATTATCTGTGTTTGATAAACTGTTTGCGCTGCAAGATCAGGAGCAATTAAACCCGCAATAAGTAGCATTGCGTAGAACAATGCAATTTTTTTTAAGGGTGTCTTTTTCATGTAGCGAAACTATCCGCTCTGGTTGCCATAAAACATGACCACACCACTAGAAAACATGTTTGTGGTCACTTTTGTATTTATTTTTTATAAGTTAAGAAGATGGAAAAAATCCATTATGCAACGGCCAATGTTTACTTGCATGACGACAATCACTTGCGACATTGACCGCAGCCCCATTAAATGAAAGGAGCTAAATCTATTTTTGCAAGAACGAACTTTCTTATTTAGCTACTGTACTCCATCAAATGTCTTTGTAAAAATGAACCCCGGTGATAAAAAAATAGAAATAACTTCTACTAGTCGTTGGAGCGATATCCAGTCAACATTCTCCTCGCACTATCCATTTCTTAAAATAGAACTTACAGAAACTGAAAAAGGAATTAAGAAGAAAAGGATATTTAAAGTTGATGCTGAAATCTGCATAAATAATATAACTAAATTAAAAGAACCCTGCATTATTGATCTGGATAGCACCCGATCAATTTCACAATTGGTACAGGATTTTGCAACCATGCTGGGGATAAGGGTAGATGTTTTACGAAAATCCGGCAAGGTTTGGAATTTAATTTCACTAACAGGCTTGTGGACATTAGAAAGTCAAAACGAAGCCGGTAAATTTATTTGTTCTCAAATGCTCGATGCCTAATAAAAATGCCCGCAGAAGAGGGAAGTGCTACTATTTAAACCGCTCATGATAAGCCTTGTCCAGCCACTCCCGGTGATGAGGGTGCGCAATTTCAATAAGCAATTTTGCCCTTTGTTTTAAGTTTTTGCCATAAAGGTTTATAATACCAAACTCGGTTATTACCCAGTGTACATGGCCCCGTGTAGTAACCACACCTGCACCTTCTTTCAAAAATGGTACTATGCGGGAAAGACCTTTGGAAGTGGTGGACGGCAATGCAATGATTGGTTTGCCACCTTCAGATAAAGACGCTCCCCGTATAAAATCCATTTGTCCGCCGATACCAGAATATTGATACGTGCCTATTGAATCAGCACATACCTGACCTGTTAAATCTATTTCTATCGCACTATTAATGGCAGTTGCTTTGGGATTTTGCCTGATGATACTCGTATCGTTTACATAGGCAATATCCATAACCCTTATTTGCGGATTGTCATCAACAAAATCATAAAGCTTATGTGTGCCCGCCATAAAGCCAGTTACAGAACGGCCAATGTTCAACTTTTTCATGCTGTTGTTGATTACTCCATTTTGTATCAGCGGTATCACACCGTCAGACATCATTTCTGTGTGGATGCCAAGATTTTTATGGTTTGAAAGGTTTTGCATCACCTGATCAGGAATGCTTCCTATACCTAATTGCAAAGTGGCACCATCTTCAATAATTGACGCTACATTCTTTCCAATTTGCCTGATGGCATCATTTGTTTTTGAAGAATAATCCACTTCGGGTAATTCCGACTCGTGCAATACAAAGGAATGAATTTTATCAATTGCTATAAATCCATCCCCATGTGTACGGGGCATTTTTGGATTTACCTGCGCAATAACAAATTCAGCCATTTCTACGGCCGCCCTGGCAATATCAACAGAAGTGCCAAGAGAACAAAAGCCATGCTTATCCGGTGGCGACACCTGAATTAAGGCAACATTAAGAGGCAATATTTTCTTTCTGAATAACAGGGGAATTTCGCTGAGGAAAACCGGTATGTAATCACCATCAAGACTGTTTACTACATTGCGTGTAGTGGTTGAGACAAAAAGTGAATTGAAAAAAAATGAGCTTCTATATTCGGCCTTATCAAAATCAAGTTCTCCAATGTTAGTGATACTCACAAGCTCCACGTTGTTTAATTCATTGTGCCGATCCTGCAAAGCCTTAACCAGGCAAACAGGAGTAGCGGCACTGCCATGAACAAATACCCGGTCTCCCGATTTTATACATTGTACTGCCTCGGCAGCTGTTTTTGGTTTCTTTTCCATAAGGTTTCGTTACCTGAATGTCATCGCAAAATATTTAACATGAAATGCATTTTTGGGTGCGGACTCATTTCAACGATTAAGATTTAATTCGGCAGGTTTTGTAATTTCTTTGCGTCTATGATAATCACCTTTCCCTGTTTAATATCTATAAGCTTCTCATCCTTAAAGTCGCTCAATGTACGTATCAAAGATTCTGTGGCTATCCCAATGGACTGTGCCATGTGCTCCCTTGACAAATTTACAACAGGCTGAATTTCTTTTTCAACATGATATTTCTCCAGCATCTGAATAAGTGCATAAGCCACTCTTTTTCTTAAGGAGCTGTAAGCGAGGTTTAGAAGGCTTTCTTCTTTTTCTGCAATGTTGTGCGTAATGATTTTAATGAACCCATGGGCGGTTTGCATATCACTAGAAATTAGTTGTAGAAAATCTTCTCTTGGTATAACCATAAGTTCAGAGTTTTCAAGAGTTTCCGCTTCATCCGTATAATTCTTTTCTTCTAAAATTGCCATATATCCAAAGTATTCACCTTGCCCATGAATGCTGGTTATAAATTCTTTTCCCTCTTCGTTTGTTTTATATATTTTAACCTTTCCCGAAACTACATAATACAAGGCCCGTGGCCGTTGGCCTAATGAATACAGCTTTGATTTTTTGCTGTAGCTATTGATTTCTCTTGCATCGGAAGTTAATTTAACCTTCCCCTCCTGTTGCGCCTGCTGTAGAAAATCGTGAGGGCCATTTGTGCCGGCATATAGGTCCCTTAATGTCTCCGTTTTCTTTAGCCTTACCTCAATAGATTGTAAAAGATCAATACCGTTAAAGGGCTTCATAAGATAATCATCAGCACCCATATCCATTCCTTTTCTGAAATCTGCGTTTTCTGATTTTGCTGTAAGAAAGATAAAGGGAATAGAAGCTGTTTCTTTATGCTTGCTTAATAAATGATGCACTCCATAGCCGTCCAAAACAGGCATCATGATATCACACACAATGAGGTCGGGTTTTTCATTCAAAGCCCTTTGTACACCTATCTTTCCATTCTCTGCAGTTATCACTTCATAATTGGATAGTTCAATTATTTCGGCAGTGTTTTCGCGTACCTCCACGTTGTCTTCTATGATTAATATTTTTTTCATAAATGATACCGTATTATGTTTTTTGCGGAATATATATTGTGACTATAGTGCCTTCATTTAAACTGCTTTTCATTGTGATTTTTCCATCCATTAGCTCAAGGTACCTTGCTACTATATGCAGACCCAAACCTGTTCCCTGAATATTGATTGCATTTTTAGCCCGAAAGAAACGCTCAAATAAATGCTGCTGATCTTCTTCTGAAATACCAATACCATTGTCTTCAATAGCTACTATGAAATTATTTTCATCAAGAGAACTAGTAATAGTAATGGTTCCATCCTCACCTGTAAATTTTATTGCGTTGGAAAAAAGATTGATCAATATATTTTTCAACAGGTTTTTGTCTACTACAACATTATGTTGCACCAGGTTAACCAGGTTAATTTTTTGACCGGTTTTAGACAGTGTATCGAACTCTTGTAGCAAATCGTTCAGCATTTGTTGAATTAGTTCAGGAGTCACTAATTCGGCATTTCTTTTCACCAGCCCTTCTTCCAGTTTACCCAGGGAAAGAAATTCTTCCAGGATTGTTTTCATTCCGCCAACGGCATCTTCTATCCTTAGTATATGTTTTTCAACTTTCGAATCAGGATGCAAATGATTGTACTTGCCTAACAAATAGGCTGATGAAAGAATAGTGCTTAATGGTGTTCTGAATTCATGAGAAGCCATTGTGGCGAAACGTGACTTTAATTCACTTAGTTCTTTTTCATTTTCGAAAGCAAGATTTAGTTCCTCTTTTGACCGCTCTAATTCTGACAAGGCTTCGCGAAGCATTTTCGTTCTATCTTCTATCTTTTGTTCCAGTTGCTGATTCATGGACTTTATTTCGGCGGTAACCTTCTCCAGCTCCCGTCTTTGTTCTATTGACTTTGCCTCATGCATTTTACGAACGGTAATATCAATTACAAAAGCAATTACACAGGTTTCATTTTTTATTAAAAAATGACTCAGACTTACTTCAACGGGGAAGGTGGTTCCATCTTTATTTTGACCAAACAAGTCTCTTCCATGTCCCATAATGCGTGGTTCAGGAAAGTGATAATATTGTTCGCGGTATGTTAGATGCCTTTCGTGCATTGAAGGAGGTAATAAAACATCAACTAATTTTCCGAGGATATCTTCTTTTAAGTAGCCAAATTGCTTTTCAGCATGCTTATTAAAATTTATAATTTTTCCTTCGTTATTAGTAACCACGATTCCTATCGTGGCAAAATTAAATAGTGCTTCGAATTGATGTATGTTATCAATGTTATTAAGCGGAAAGTGATCTTTGTTGGTTAACATACTGTTTTGAAATGGAAGTAGATGTTGCTAATATCGAAGTAACAAAGCTTATTGTAGTGACCTAATCAGTTGAACAGGTCAAGACTATCCTCGTTACCAATGTTGTGTTTGGTAAATATTGCGGGGCGGGTACTGTCTATAAGACAGCCATTGCATACAAGGTAGAGGAATTAAACGGCCCTCAGCTTATATGGTTCATAATTTAAGTAAAACTTTTTAAGGTTAAACCAAGCTCTGCTGTCCTTAAATAGACGATTGTATTTTTTAAATTTATTAAAACTGTTGTGCAATACTTTGATGGAAGTTTAAAAAGCCGGCAGACAGTAACAAAGTATAACACAACCAATACAGCTATTATTGATAAAAGCTCCTATGACAACCAGGGAAGGCCGGTTATCCAGGTGCTTCAGCTCCAACAGTCAAGGGGGCAATCAGCTATTCGAAAACTTGAATGCTGAGTTGAATGGCAAGGTTTACGGGCAAAAAATTTTGAGAGGGTGTAGTTGTGTAACCGCCACTGATGTGTAGGCAGCCGAGCATATGGGTTATCTACTTCCCTTTGGTTTATATATTAACCATAGCCCTGCTCCATGAGTTTCTCTTGCTGCAAAAGATATTGATGTAAAACGATTTCCCATAATACCTGCATCTACTTCTAATCGAATGCTCAGCCCTTGATTAAACACATACTCTAAACCAAGAGGCACCATAAGCTGCCATTGAAAAATATTTTTCCCTTTTAGATTAGGCAATTGGGTTGTTTTTGCATTCCATCCACCTCTTGGTGTGTAGGTGCTACTGTCCCACCTTTGCTGATAATTATGTGTGACAGTAACACTTCCTTGTCCATGAAGACCAATCAAAAACTTTAATTTTTTTAAAACAGTAAACCGTCTATTCACGCCTGCATTTGCACCTAAGAACTGTTGATTTTTGGTATCGGGCTGCCGTTAGAAACGAGCAAATTGGTACTGAAAACAAAGGCAAGTGCATCTTTTTATATAACTGGAATAGGTAAGGCAACGACAAAAGCTATCGTAAAAGGCAACACTTCCAACGTAAGAATTCCAAATAATAGTATCATCCAGTTTATATACCGGGCAAATGATAACATGGTAAATCCTTTAGATGTAATCCAGTTTGATAAGGTTCACAACTAAAGGAGGCAACCGGGAAACAGAACTTGCATCTTCAGGAACGTTTTCAGGATCGTCATCCGGCGATATTGGATTTATACAATTCACTGTCGAAAAGTATAAAACTTCTTCTTATCTGATAAAAGTCAAAAATCTTTCAGCAGGCGAATATGGATTCTCGTTAGGCAAAGAAGAAACAACTACAATTCACATGTTTTCTGTTGAATAATACAGGATGGTCATGGAATAGGTCAATAGCTTATAACGGATGTTTTAAAATACATAGCCATCAAGACCAGCAGGGTTTTTGAATCAACGGGTGTTCATGCAGGTCAGCCGGCGGCATCTCTTAGCTTCATGCTGTGCAGTGGGCTTATATGAGTAGGAGACAGATAATTTATTAAAAAAAAGGTTGGGAAACGGAGATCTATTTCAGGTGCCTAATATTTAATGAAGTCGGCCTCCTCGTCTAGCCATGATCGTTGCCTTATAGCCAATCCAAACGTCATTGCGTATATGAATGTCGCGTTTCTGTGGAGAAGCTTTTCCCTCCATGGCTTTTTCCCAGCCGTTCTCAAATATTGCAAAAGGGTAGATGGTTAATGCGATTGATTCCTCAAAGAAGTATTGCCTCTTACTGTGTTTCTTAACTTAGGTTACTTTCTTTTTCATTGTATAAAATCAATTTTGTAAAATCATTTTATCAAAGAACTTATTTGACTTAAATGAAAAAAATGATTAATCAAAATAGAACTTAAATATTATTATGACAATTAGAAAAACAATGAAAACCCTTTTGTTACTTTCATTATTCAGCTCAGCCCAAAACGCAAGTGGGCAAAAAAACTACACCATTAGTGGTAGTATTAAAAGTAAAAACAATGGAGAGTACATTATTGGTGCGAGTATTAAAGTGTTAAATAGCAATTATGGTACAGCCTCAAATGAGTATGGCTTTTACAGTATTTCCTTAGTACCTGATACCTACCAAATTGTGTATAGTGCATTAGGCAAAACGCCAGATACTTTAAGTATTAATTTAGTAAGTAACACCGAAAAAAATATTAGTCTTTTAGAAGCTGATTACGATTTAGAAAGTGTTACGGTTACCAGTAGCAAATCTTCTGGTCGTTCTGTTACTGGTTCACAAATGGGTATCGAAAAATTATCGGTGCAAGAAGCCAAAAACATTCCTGTAATTTTTGGTGAAAAAGATTTATTAAAAACCATTCAATTGCTACCGGGCATTAAAACTGCTGGCGAGGGCAATAGTGGCATTTTTGTAAGAGGCGGAAGTACTGACCAAAATCAAATAATTTTAGACGAAGCCAACATTTACAATGCAGCTCATTTGTTTGGTTTCTTTTCTACTTTTAATAGCGATGCTATAAAAGATATTGCAGTGTATAAAGGAGGAATGCCAGCACAATATGGAGGAAGATTAAGCAGTGTGTTGGATGTAAGAATGAATGAAGGAAACAACCAAAACGCCAGTGTTAGTGGTAGTTTGGGTCTTATTAGTGCTAAGCTAAATGTTGAAGGTCCCATACAAAAAAACAAATCTTCTTTTTTAATTACCGGTCGAAGAACGTATGCGGATGTATTTCTAAAATTGGACGAAAAATACAAAGATAATCAACTGTATTTTTACGATTTTAACGCTAAGCTAAACTACGAACTAGGCAAAAAAGATAAGCTTTATTTAAGTGGATATTTTGGTAAAGATGTTTTAGGATTTAATAATCAATTTGCAACCAACTGGGGCAATGGAACTGGAACTTTACGTTGGAATCATATTTTTAACAGTCGTTTATTTCTAAATACTTCAGCGATTTTTAGTAATTACAACTATGAGTTTAAAGTTAAAAATGGCACAAACGATATAAAAATATTCTCTCAAATCAGAGATTGGAATTTAAAGCAAGATTACCAGTATAGCATCAATAATACAAACAATTTACGTTTTGGATGGTCTGGCATTTATCATACTATTCGTCCTGGAGAAATTACAAGTAATGCCACTTCCAGCATCAACGATAAAGTTCAAGATAAAAGATACTCTTTTGAAAATGCTGTTTATGCAAGCAATGTGTTTAAGCCCAACAAAAATCTAAACATAACACTCGGTGCAAGGCTCAGTGCATTTAACGTAATGGGTGGTGGCAAGTTTTTTAATGTAGATCAAAAGGGCAATATTAAAGACACTCTCGTATATGCAAAAGGCGATGTAGTTAAAACGTATTATAACCTTGAGCCAAGAGTTTCTGTCGGTTTTATGTTAGATGACAATACATCTATCAAAGCGGCATATACACGCAATGCCCAGTATATGCATCAAATAACCAATTCCAATGGTTCAAACCCTTTAGACAAATGGGCAAGTACAAGTAATATAATTAAACCGCAAATCAGTAATCAGTTCAGCTTAGGTTATTACTCAAACATACTATTAAACACCTACGAGTTTACTGCTGAAGCCTACTATAAAGAAATGGAAAATGTTTTAGACTATAGAAATGGTGCTGACTTGTTTTTAAACGAAACTGTGGAAGCACAATTACTTTTTGGCAAAGGCAGGGCTTATGGAATGGAGTTTATGTTAAAGAAAAAAACAGGAAAAGTAACAGGATGGATTAGTTATACATTAAGCAAGTCGGAAAGAAAAATTAATGGTATTAATAACAATGAATGGTACAACGCAGTTCAAGATAGAACACACGATATATCAATTGTTGGAATATATCAGTTAAGTAAAAAATGGACGCTTAGTGGAAACTTTATTTTCTACACAGGCAGTGCTTTTACATTTCCTACGGGTAAATATCAGGTTAATGGACAAACTTCTTATTACTACAACAGTAGAAATGCTGATAGAATGCCTAACTACCATCGTTTAGATTTTGGTGCAACCCGGCAATTAAAGAAAACTAAAAAATGGTCAAAAGAGCTAGTGTTTGGTTTGTACAATGTATATGGTAGAGAAAATGCCTTCACCATTAATTTTAGAGATAATAAAGACAACCCCAATCTTACAGAAATAGTTCAGACTAGCTTATTCCGTTGGGTTCCATCTATATCATACAATTTCAAATTTTAATCCATCAATAATAAACAAATGAAAAAAATAAATTCAATTATATATACAGTCATACTTGTACTTGGCTTATCCAGTTGCGAAAAAGTAATAGACCTGGATTTGAATACAACGGCTCCGGTAATAGTGGTTGATGGACAAGTGACCAATAGCGTAACAGTAGGAAGTATGGTTAAGTTATCATACACAAACAAAGTAAAATCCGATAATAGCATTTTACCATTAAAGGGTGCAACAGTTACAATCCAGGAAGATGATGGGACTGTTTATTCTTTGCCGGAAGTGTCAAATGGTGTTTACCGAAATGCAGGTTTAGTAGGCGCCACAGGCAAAACATACCATCTTAAAGTGGTAACAAATGGTGTTACGCTTACCTCGAGTTCTAAAATGCCAACAATGGTAAATTTAGATTCGCTTGTAGTTGAAGATTTTCCAAATTTTGGCAGAACGGTTAAAGTGGTAACCCCTTTCTACAACGATCCAGGAGGGCTTGGAAACAACTACAATTTATCTATGTTTAAAAATGGCAGGTTAATTAAAGAAGCTTTTGCTTATGATGATTTATTTATTGACGGCAAAAAAATAACTTTTCCATTAATATATTCAAAAGAAGAAGATGAATTTAAAAAAGGGGATAATATTGAAGTTGTGATGAATTGTATAGACTATGACAATTACAAATATTGGTTTAGTTTTTCTCAATCTTCTACAGGTAGTCCTCAGGCGGTTCCAGACAATCCTATAAGTAATATTAAAGGCAATGCAATTGGTGTATTTGGTGCAAACACTTATCAAAAAAAAAATGTAGTAATACCATAAAAGAAAATGTATTGCAAAATTTAGATGTTACAGAATGTCACACAGAAACACAGATTTACTTACAGTCGGCGCCATTTCCTAATTTAATGTACAAGGTTTATTTCTAAATCAATTTCCCATACGTCATGAAAGCAGCAACAAGATACAAGTATTGCAATCCCGGGGATTTAGTCATTTCAAACCTACAGATACCGGTTCCGGGAAGGAATGAGATACTCATTAAAGTAAAAGCCACCACCGTAAACCGTACAGATTGTGGAGCACTTACAGGTAAGCCCTGGCTTATAAGATGTTTTATTGGTTTGCTTAAACCAGGCCGTCCAACTACAGGTACTGATTTTGCCGGCATAGTAGTGGCGAAGGGCAGTGACGTAAAGCACCTGGAGGTGGAAGATAGTGTTTATGGCTTTTTTGATCAAGGGTTGTGCTCACATGCGGAATACGTAGCTATACATGAAAAAACGGCTGTACTTAAAAAGCCGGACCATATTACCTATGAGCAGGCGGCGGCCAGTTTAGAAGGCGCCCATTACGCATTTTACTTTCTGAACAAACTGAATTTGAAAACAGGAGTTAAGGTTTTAGTAAATGGGGGAACGGGTGCTATTGGCAATGCGGCCTTGCAATTTTTAAAACATTTAAATGCAGAAGTAACTGTAACCTGTGAAACAGATTATATAGAAGTATTGAAGATGCAGGGGGCAGATAAGGTAATTGATTACACCAAACAAGACTTTACAAAACTGAAGGAGCAATTTGATTATGTATTTGATGCTGTAGGGAAAAGTAGTTTTGGAAAATGTAAACCACTACTTAAACCAACGGGTATATACATTTCATCTGAACTAGGACGCTACTGGCAAAATCCTTTACTGGCTTTAGTGGCTCCTTTTATGTCGGGGAAGAAAGTGCGATTTCCCCTACCGCTTTCTGCACACCGGAGCATCAAATTTATCAACGAACTATTGGTAAGCGGAGAATTTAATCCTTTGATTGACAGAAGATATAGGCTTGAGGAAATCAGCAAAGCCTATCAGTACGTTTTAAGCGGGCAGAAAAAGGGAAATGTGATAATTACTTTCGAATAGTTCTTTTCTAATTGCAGTCAACTTAAGCAATGCTGTGAGGTAAATCATGGGTGTAAGCCCTTTTATCATTGAATACCTTCTTTTATGTAGAATTCTGCGCATCCTTACTGGTTTCATTTAAATTTGGTTTCTTATTTTTTAATAATGAATCAAGAACTTGAGCAAATAGTTGCCGGCCAGTTGAATGCGGACCTTGAGTTGCAGGAGATTATAGACTCCCTTTGCAGCTCCAACGAAAATACACAGGAAGAAAAGGATTTCTTCAGAGAAAGGATTGACGTCAAAAGAGTTAAAAAAGGTGTACTACTTTTAAAGGAGGGGCAAATGGTTAATACATCTTACTACCTTTTTAAGGGATGCATACGTGAGTATTATCTAAAAGATGGTGAAGAAAAGACCGTGGCATTTTATACAGTTGGCGATATAATAATGGATGGGGGCAGTAAATTAGGCAATGCCCGGAGCAGCGTAAATTGGGAATGTGTTTGCGAAAGTATTGTCTCCGTTTTTCCAATTGGTGTCGAAAAAGAAATGTACAGGCGTTTTCCCAGGTTGGAATCTTCTTGCAGAATGGAAACGGAAAGGCAATATTCAAACTACAAAAATGCAGTGAACACCTTCCTCTCATCCAGCCCGGTAGAGCGCTATGAAAACCTGATCAAAACCAAGCCGGAGATATTTCAACTGGTTCCTCTTTATCACATTGCCAGTTACCTTGGCGTAAAACCAGAATCTTTAAGTAGAATACGAAACAGACTACGATCCTCATCATAATTTTCAGTCGCTCACAAAATAGTTTTTGAATATTCTTTTCACTTCTACACAATTATTGTCTAGTCCTAAAATAGGTTTACACATAAAAGTGTAAAAATAATGGACAATAAACAAGAGATTATCAATGAGTATTTACTTGGAAAAGTTGGTTACCGGGTATTGGAAAAAAAGTATGGGGTATGCCGTTCTGCCATTAACCGATGGGTAATGGATTTTCAGGGTAGGCCAAGGTCAAAATCCAGAGAGCCGCTACCGTGGTTCGTGTCTCACGAACCAAAACATAGTACAGGTTCGTGAGACACGAACCACGGAATAGCGGGAATGTGTTTGCGAGAGTATCGTCTCCTTTTTTCCAATGGCTGCAGAAAAAGAAATGTTCAGGCGTTTTCCAAGGTTGGAATCTTGCTGCAGAATGGAAACGGAAAAGCAATATTCAAACTATAAAAATGAAGTGAATACCTACCTCTCATCCAGCCCGGTAGAGCGCTATGAAAAACTGGTACAAACCAAGCCGGAAATCTTTCAACTGGTCCCTCTTTATCACATTGCCAGTTACCTTGGTGTAAAACCAGAATCTTTAAGTAGAATACGAAATAGACTACGATCCCTATCATGATTTTCAGTCGCTCACAAAATTGTTCTCTAAATTTTCTTTTTATTCCTACACAATTACAGCAATTATTAAAAGGTATCGTTCACTGGTGATACCTTTCTTTGTGTGCCTTAGCCACCTTAACCTATATTAAGAGATTGAGTTTTTACTGCCCATAGTTTTATTTCAAGTTAAGGAAACTTATAAAGTAGATAATACTATGGAGCACCCCCCCCGCTACCGTGGTTCGTGTCTCACGAACCAAAACATATTAGTACAGGTTCGTGAGACACGAACCACGGAATAAATGCTTCTTCCAATTATTAGGGTGTCTGCCAAAGTCTCCCTTTAGGGGATAGGGGCGAAGGGATATACCATGCACGAATTACATCCGATAACAAAAGCAATTCGAACACAGTCTGAGCGCACAAGTCAAATGGAGCATTCGTCCCCATTGTATTTAACCAGTTCCTTTTGTTACAATGACGCTGAAGAAATGCGTGCTGTTTTTGCAGATGAACAAGAAGCTAATGTTTACTCCCGTTTTAGTAATCCAACGGTTCAGGAATTTATAGATAAGATATGCATATTAGAAGGTGCAGAAGATGGCTTTGCTACAGCATCGGGCATGAGTGCAGTATTTGCATCCTTCATGGCCTTAATGAAACAAGGCGATCACCTTATTTCCTGCCAATCAATTTTTGGAAGCACACATACAGTAATCAGTAAGTTCTTGCCCAAATTTGGGATTGAATATACCTATGTTGATGCAACCAAACCAGAAGAGTGGGAAAAGGCTATTCAGCCAAATACCAAAATGATTTACCTCGAAACCCCCACTAATCCTGCATTAGATTTAGTGGATCTTGAAGTTGTGGGGAAACTGGCAAAAAAACACAACATAATACTGAACGTTGATAACTGCTTTGCTACACCTATTGGCTAAACACCTATTGATTTTGGTGCCGACCTTGTGGTGCATTCTGCTACCAAGTGGATTGATGGACAGGGAAGAGTATTGGGGGGAATTGTAGTAGGAAGGAAAGACCTTATTCATGATATTTATTTGTTCTGCAGAAGCACAGGGCCTTCCATGTCGCCATTTAATGCATGGGTTTTGAATAAGGCTACTGATACGTTACATATCAGGATGGAGCGTCACGCATCTAATGCGCTGCATTTGTCAAAAGCATTAGAGGGGCATCAACAAATAGCCTCTGTAACCTATCCTTTCCTTATTTCTCATCCTCAATACGAGATCGCAAAAAAACAAATGAAAAACGGGGGAGGTATCGTTTGTTTTGAATTAAAAGGGGGGCTGGACGCCGGACGTAGTTTTTTAAATAACCTTAAGCTGCTTTCCTTAACGGCTAATCTTGGCGATGCCCGAAGTATAGCTTCTCATCCTGCCAGTACGACCCACGCAAAACTCACAGAAGCCGAAAGAATGGAGGTAGGCATAACACCAGGCTTAATCAGGATTTCTGTGGGACTAGAATACGCTGACGATATTGTTCAGGATATTGTGCAGGCTTTGGAAGGGTAGTACCCATTTATACGGAACGTTAATCTAATGCTGATGAATAATCTTAGGTGTTTTTAAATTTGCTTCCTTGGTATAGACCTTAAGAAAATACATCCCTGCACTTAGACCCTTCAAATCAATTCTGTAGTTATGGAGTTTTTCTTTTCGCATTATCCTTCCGGTTACATCTATAAGCGAATAATTAATGTCGGTTACGGTCCGCTGCGAAAATTTTATAAATATTTCGTTCTTCGTCGATTTGGATGGTTCGTGTCTCACGAACCTTGGAGTGGCCAATCACTTTTGGCTTGTTGCCATCATTTATTCCGTTTCCTTTTGGCTATCTTTTATGCTTAGCTTCCTATGGTGCCTAAGAAGTACAACTGGGAAAGTGTGAAGAGTATTTGATAAGTTTCAAGCTGAACTAATGTCATTTTATTTAAAATGTGTTGCAAGCCTCACACCATTATAAATGGTGGTCTAAAAAACTTAAAAGCGGTTGTATGGATGGCTGTTTTAAATCATAATAAGTGGCATCCAAAAAATCAATTTCAGAAAGACTGTTCCTTTGCCCTGTGGCTGAAGTGAAAGCAAAAAATTTATCCTTTTGATTTGTCTCCTCATAAGCGTAATTCAGATTGTTGATGCAGTTTGAATAAGAATCAAAGCAATGAAGAAGAGCATTAAAATTTTGATTTATTATACTTGTAAGCAAATTCTCGCAGCAACCATTCAAAACATTATCCGGCATCAAAAACAATTCAAAAGATATCCCGAGAGTTGTCCTTATTTGTTGAATTTCTTGCTGTCTATTTGTACAGTTTGTATCCGCATCAAAAATTACTAAGTTGGTACCACCTTTGTCTGTGTTTTCAAGAAAGAGGCTTTTAACCTTTGGTAAATTAGTCCAACCATCCGTTTTGCGATACAGAATGGTGCTTTGGTCTTTGCCTAAGTGTTTAGTTAAGTCTTCAATTAGCTTAATATCATTGCCCTCTGCAAAAATGCTTTTTTTTGACATTTTAAATTTCCCCTCTTATTTCTAAATCGTTTTCCACCATATACTCTAGAGAGGGAAATTCAAAATTGTAAGCCATAACTGTATCGTCATCAAGCTTACTTAGAGTATAACAACTTAAATCCTTTTGATATCCCGTGTAATTTTTATCTTCTTCAAGTACGTCCTTCAGCAGCTTAAGGGCTTCTTTACTATGAGTTGTTATAAAAACCTGTGTGTTGTTTTGCGCAGAAACTAGAAATAAAAATTTCCATAGATTTTTTAAAACTGAAAAATGTAAACCATTATCAATTTCATCAATTAATATAACTCCATTCGGAACCTGATTTATGTTAGCTATTATGTTTAAAAATTTAAGGATCCCATCACCCATTAGATTCGCAGGAATCATTCTTTTAGCCCCGATATCCAAATAAACCATGTTGTTAGATCCAGCAGCAATATCATTAACGTTCTTATCAATTACTTTTAGTTGGTTAATAATTTGGCTTTTATTCTTTGCTATTATTATGTTTTCAAGTCGTTTTGACAGATCATTTACCGCAGAATTTGCGCTCTGAATTACAGCGTTAAAATTCGACTTATAATTGCTTTTGTCAATTACAATATTAAATGACGGTAGTCCATTTTTATCTTTTTGATAACTCAATCTGGAAACCAATTCAACCTTTGGTTGATGTCTTTTTTTTATTTCAGCAATAAATTCAAGAGTATTAATGTTTTGGTTATCGACAGTGAAGTCTAAGCTTTCATCCAATTCGCTAGTGGACGTAATGGTAGATATTTTTGCGAGGCTTTCGCTTGTAAGTAATGAAAGGCTGTTTGTAGAATTATCACTTTTGGGAACAATTGTCAATTTTCTTGTCTCATCCTCTTCGTACATTTCTCCAAAAATCTGCAGCTTTGATTCATAGTCTAACTTGTAAAAAAAATGTCTTAAATCATTAGGCTCGACATATAACAAATTTCTTAGGAGATCAAGACTTAATAAACTTCTCGGATTATTTGCTCCTGTTAATACAAACACGGCCTCTAGCACACTTGATTTACCACTATTATTTTGACCTAAGAAGATATTTACTCGTTTTAAACTTTTGATTGAGCATCTTTTGATTCCTCTGAAATAATTTATTTCTAAATTTTTGTAGCGCATATAATGTTGTAAATATCCGATAAAGAAAGTTAGTAAAGTTAGAAGTAGAACCTTCTAATGCTAATCAAACGTCCCCCAAATAGAACCCCCAAAATGAAGAATACCTTATAAAATGCTTGTTTATAAGGTATGATAAAATTCGTGTGCCCAGGACTGGATTCGAACCAGCACGCCGTTTCCAGCACCACCACCTCAAGGTGGCTTGTCTACCAATTTCAACACCTGGGCTAAGGTGAGGGCAAATATATAAGAATGACATTAATCAGCTACAGAAAATTCACCCAATCTTTGGCTTTAGTTTTAAGCTTAACATCAATATGCCGGCAAGCACTAAACAGGTACCAATAATCTGCTCGGTAAAAATATGCTCACCCAAAAAATAATGCGCTTGTATAATAGTTGAAATTGGGCCGATGCTTGAGATAATGGCCACATTGTTTGCGCCAATTTTTTTTAACGCAAAGGATAATAGAAACGTTGGAATAACAGTAGCTACTATCGCCAAAAGCAGCCCATAATACCATAAGTCAATACCTTTTTGTAAAGCATCATAGTCGCCTCTCAGCACATAATGAACCAACACCCCAAAGGTTGAAGCGAGCATGGCATAAGCCGTAAATCTTGTAGCGCCTATCTTAGGAATTATTTTACCACTGCCCGCTATGTATATAGCATAGGTTATAGCACATAAAAATATTAGAAAGCTGCCCCAATAGAAATTAGGGTTATCCGCATCAATCTGTAACTCGCCATAGTAAGCAATGCCTATTCCTATATAAGTAAGCACAAGGGCAATAACCTGGTTGCGATACATTTTTTGCTTAAATACAAACGTTGAAATTAATACTGCAAAAGTGGGGTAGAGAAAAAGTATAAGTCTTTCAAGTCCGGCAGAGATATATTGCAAACCTATAAAGTCAAACAAGCTGCTCAGGTAATAGCCAAATAATCCAAGAAAGATAGTCCCCATCCATTGTTTGCCTGTGAGCTTTTCTGTTGATCCCTGGTTTCCCACAACAAATGCTGTTACAAGGTAAAAAGGCAGCGAGAATATCATCCGGATGGCCAATAAGGTAAGCGCATCAACCTTTACTTCTGCAAAGGCTAGTTTCACCATTATTGCCTTTGTAGAAAATAAGATAGCCCCTGAGAATGAGAGGAAGAATCCGAAGAGAGTGAGAGGGTGTTTGGTTATTTTTTCCATGAAAAGGTGAATGAGCAATGAGCAACAGGCAATAGGCAATGAAGAATGGGCAATGGGCAATGGGCAATGGGCAAAAAGAAAAAAATAGTGGGCTAATACTTTTCAGGGTTGTGGAGCATGTGGTGAAGCAGTTTACCTATTTCTTCATTTTTAGAGTTCAAGTCTTCATGCTTTGCTTTATCAATATAGTTACAATGAAACGCAAAGTCGAGCCAAACACCTGTTTCAGAATTTTCCATATCGGCGTCAGAAACTTTAGCAACAAAATGAGCAGCATAAATTTTTTTCCGATAGGCTTCCGCCAAACAAGCACATACACTTCTTGACGATCGTCTTATTTGATCAACCAATGAATATGTTTCTGCCTTGGGAAAACTTTTTGTTACTTCAAAAATTTCCATCGCTAACTCAAAAGATTTTTGATACAGCTTCGTATGTTTGAAATTAACTACTCCCATTTTTGCTATTGCTAATTGCTAATTGCTAGTTGCCTATTGCAATTATCTATTGCTAATTATTTTCTTGCCTATTGCTAATTCCCCATTCCCCATTCCTCACACCGCTACATTAAAATCCCGCAACGCATCATTTAAACTTGTCTTCAGATCTGTGCTCGGTTTTCGTTTTCCAATGATCAGCGCACAGTTTACATTGTATTCACCTGCAGGAAATTTCTTTGGATAGCTTCCGGGAATAACCACACTACGGGCGGGTATCACACCTTTTGACTCGATTGGCTCAGGGCCACTTACATCAATAATTTTTGTTGATTGCGTGAGCACCACATTCGCTCCTAATACTGCCTCTTTTTCAACCCGCACACCTTCTACCACAATACAACGTGAACCTAAAAAACACCCATCTTCAATAATAACCGGCGAAGCCTGCAATGGTTCCAGCACACCGCCAATACCCACACCACCACTTAAATGAACACCTTTACCAATTTGTGCACAACTGCCTACAGTAGCCCATGTATCCACCATTGTACCCTCATCTACGTAAGCGCCAATATTTACATAAGAAGGCATGAGCACCACATTTTTAGCCAAGTAAGCTCCATACCGGGCAACGGCATGAGGTACGGCACGAACCCCTAGTTCTTTATAATTTTTCTTTAATAACATTTTATCATAGAACTCAAACGGTGCCAGATCCCATGTTTGCATCGGCTGAATTCCGAAGTAAAGTAGGATAGCTTGCTTTACCCATTCATTTACTACCCAGCCGTTTTCTGTTGGCTCGGCTACACGCAGTCTTCCTTTGTCTATTTCTTCAATTACTGCACGTACGTCATCCTGAAAGGCTTTATAGCTTAGCATTTCGCGGTTCTGCCATGCTTGTTCTACCGATTCTCTAAGATTCATTTTCGTTGTATTTTGGAAGAAAGAGGCTTTTAAACCTCAGAAAAATTTTTGCAAACATAGTCGAATTTGAAAATCGCCCAACTTTCTACATCTTGCCAACTTTATTATATGAAGATTCTTGTTAGGCTTCCAAATTGGCTCGGTGATATGGTGATGTCTGTGGCATTTATTTACGAACTGCAGCGGCAGTATCCTGGCGCTGCCATTAGTGTGATTGCAAAAAAAGGCATTCATGATTTGCTTTCATTTTTTCCTTCAACAAAACACCAGTTTATTTTTAGTAAGGATGAATACAAAGGCCTGCCAGGATTAATGCGCTTTGGCCGGATGATACGTAAAACAGAAAGTTTTGATTTATTTTTTTGCCTGCCGGATTCTTTCTCTTCTGCCTTGATGGGCTATGCAACAGGAGCAAAAAAAAGAATCGGGTTTAAAAATGAGTTTCGCGGGTTGCTGATGACACATACTTATCAAAGGCCAAAAGGTTTGCATCGTGTAACGCAATACGTATCGTTGATTCAATTCTTTTCAAAGCAAAAATTGGGTGATCCCATGGTACTACTGCAACATGGTGTTGAAAGGAAAAACAGCATCGTTGTTAATATAAATTCAGAAGCCTCTTCAAGGCGCTTCACTATTGCAAAGGCAATTGAAATATTAAATGCCTTGCGAAAAGCTTCTGCCTTGCCTATTATGTTAATAGGCGCACCAAAAGAAAAATCATTTGTAGAGGAGGTTTTTAATAAGCTGGATAGAAAGGATAATATCTATAACCTTGCAGGTACCACAAATCTTTCCGCACTTATAGAGCTATTGGCCTCGGCAAGTATTTTGCTCACAACCGATTCGGGTCCTGCGCATGTGGCCAATGCGCTTGGCACTCATACTGTAGTATTGTTTGGTGCCGGCAATGAAAATAACACAGCGCCATATAATAGTAACAGAACTATCATTCGGTTGAACAAACTGGGTTGCGAGCCTTGCTTAAAGAATGCTTGTAAGCTTTATGAGGTGCCACAATGCCTGCAACAATTGGACTCCAGTTTTATCATTTCGCAGGTAAAAAAAATACATGTAAACCAGTTTATGGATAAGACATTTTTTGAGCAGGAGGTTGAGGAAGCGTTAGAAGTGTTGCGTAGTGGCGGTATTATTTTATATCCAACTGACACAATTTGGGGTATAGGATGTGATGCGATGAATAAAGAAGCTGTTAAAAAAATATTTAGCGTAAAGCAGCGGGAAGACAGTAAAAGCATGATTGTATTGGTAAGCAATGAAAGGGATATTATTAGATACGTAGCTGCTCCTGATTTGCATGTTTTTGACTTTATTCAGGAGCAAATAAGGCCAACGACAATAGTCTTTGAAAATGGGTTAGGCTTTCCTGATAACCTTCTTGCTGCAGACGGCTCTATTGCCATTAGGATCGTACAAGACGATTTTTGCAGGCACCTGGTAAAGAGACTGCGGAGCCCAATTGTATCTACATCTGCAAACATAAGTGGCGAGGCTTCGCCCAAAAATTTTACAGAAATTTCTGCTAAGATCAAAACAGCAGTTGATCATGTTGTAAAATGGCGGCAGGATGATATGCAATCATCCTTACCAAGCCAGGTTATTAAATGGAAAGATGGAAAGCCGGTTTTTATTCGTTCTTAAAAAGAAAACATCAGCAGAGAGTTCGCAAAATTTTTTACCTGTGACACTCTTTTTTAAAATCCCTCAATCCCTAATTATATTTGTCTCCCATGGATATTAAATGCAGTGATAGAGAATCGGAGGTCTTAGAGAAAGTAGCCGCATCTGCACAGCAATTAAAAATGCCCTGCTATTTAATCGGTGGCTTTGTAAGAGATAAAATTTTAAACCGTCCTACAAAAGACGCAGACATTGTATGTGTGGGTGATGGGCTGGTACTTGCCACAAGGGCTTCTCTTCAATTCAAACCTGCTCCCAAAGTGTCTTATTTTAAAAATTTTGGTACGGCCCAAATTAAATTAGCTGATGGTTTTGAGCTTGAATTTGTAGGTGCAAGAACAGAAAGCTACCGTTCGGAATCCCGCAATCCTGATGTGTTGCCCGGTACTATTTCCGATGATCAGAACCGCCGCGATTTTACCATTAATGCACTGGCTGTTTCTCTTAATAAAGAAGATTATGGAACCCTGGTAGATCCCTTCACTGGCTTACAGGATATAGAAAATAAAATCATCAGAACACCTTTAGAGCCATCAAAAACTTTTTGTGATGATCCGTTGCGTATGATGCGTGCTATAAGGTTTGCCACACAATTAAATTTTAAAATAGAAGAGGAAACTTTTGAGGCTATTAAATCAAATGCCAAAAGAATTAAGATCATTTCACAGGAACGTATCACCGATGAATTGAACAAAATTATTGTTTCTGCAAGACCTTCAATTGGATTTAAACTCTTATATGATTCGCATTTACTAAATCATATTTTTCCACAAATGGTTGCCCTTGCAGGTGCCGAATTTGTAGATGGAAAAGGACATAAGGATAATTTTTATCATACCCTGCAAGTGTTGGATAATACGGCAGACAGGTCGGATAATTTATGGCTGAGATGGGCTGCTATTCTACATGATATTGCAAAACCTGCTACAAAGCGGTTTGAGGAAGGTCATGGTTGGACTTTTCATGGTCATGATGTAGTAGGTGGGCGGATGGTTCCTAAAATATTTAACCAGCTAAAGCTGCCTCTTGGAGAAAATATGAAATATGTACGCAAGATGGTTGAGTTACACCTTCGTCCTATCAGTTTAACAAAAGATGAAATAACCGATTCTGCTATACGGCGTATTTTGTTTGATGCAGGTGATGATTTTGAAGATTTGATGATGCTATGTGAATCAGACATTACTTCAAAAAACAAACAAAAAGTAAAACGGTACCTGGAAAATTTTGAATTGGTAAAACAAAGGTGTGTAGAAGTAGAAGAAAGCGACAAGCTAAGAAACTGGCAGCCACCCATTACCGGCGAAATGATCATGAAGGCTTTTGGCATAGGACCTTCAAGAGAAGTGGGGGTTATTAAGAATGCTATAAGAGAGGCAATACTGGATGGCTTAATACCAAATGAATATAGTGCAGCTTATGATTTTATGGTGGAACGAGCAAAAGAATATAATTTGAAGCCTGTAAAGTAAAGCGCTTTGATTATTTTTGATGTTACGCAAATTTTGAAAACAAGTACATGGCTATATTGAAATTCAGGGCATATTTTGAGGAAGATGATAGTGTTTACCGCGATGTTGCTATCCGTCATAAACAAACATTTTTTGAGTTGCACGAAGCTATTTTAAAAGCTTATGAATTTGATAATAAACATGGCGCTACATTTTACAGAAGTAATGACCACTGGCAAAGGGGTAGGGAAATTTCTTTAGAAGTATACGACAAAACTTATAAAGTACCACCTTTATTAATGAAAGAAACGGTGATTGCTACAGAGATAAAAGATACCAATCAGCGATTTGTTTATGCTTATGATCTCGTAAAAAATTGGTCGTTTCTTGTTGAGCTGATCAATGTATCCAAGGAAGAAAATGCTAAATTAACCTACCCTGCCACAGTAAGGAAAGAAGGGATTCCTCCAAGTCAATACGGAACGAAAAGTTTATTAGGCGAACGCTTTGCAGATGTTGAAGAAAAGTATGATCTCACTAAAGGTGCAGAAGGATTTAGTGAAGAGAATGAAGATGGCGAAAGTGTAGATACTGAAACAGGGGGAGAAGAAGAGGCGACAGAAACAAATGAAGATTTCTAGTGCTGTTCCTGATATATGTTTTGAACTCCGCTTCGGGCGGAGTTTTGTTTTAATATGGTTAATCAAAAAAATACCGTCATTATTATAGCAGGGCCAACAGCCGTGGGGAAAACTGCTGTAGCCATAGAGATTGCAAAACATTTTGGTACAGAAATTATTTCTTCCGACAGCAGGCAATGTTATAAAGAATTAAACATTGGTGTTGCCCGTCCTTCTGTAGAAGAATTACAGGAGGTCAAACATCATTTTATTGCGTCACATTCTATTCATGAAAATATAACCGCTGCAAGTTTTGAAAAATTTTCTTTGGCAAAAACAGAAGAAATTTTTATGAAGAACAGGGTAGTAGTAATAGCAGGTGGCACAGGTTTATATATAAAAGCATTCTGTGAAGGTTTAGATGAAATACCTGAAATACCGGGAGCTATAAGAGATGAAGTTATAAATCAATATAATGTTTATGGCTTACCATGGTTACAAGAAGAGGTAAGAAAAACAGACCCGTTGTTTTCGAAAGTGGGAGAAATGCAAAATCCACAAAGACTTATTCGGGCACTGGAAGTATTACGGACAACTGGAAAATCTATTGTATCATTTAGAAAAAAAGAAAAAAAGAAACGCAGCTTTGAGATGATAAAAATTGGATTGGAGTTACCGAAAGAAACATTGCATCAGAACATCAATGAAAGGGTTGATAAAATGATAGAAAGTGGGTTAGTAGAAGAGGCTCATTCGCTTGTTCCTTATCAACATTTAAATGCCCTGCAAACGGTTGGGTATAAAGAATTGTTCTGCTATTTTGACGGAGCATATACACTACACGATGCTGCCGAAGCAATAAAAAAGAACACCCGGCAATACGCTAAGCGACAAATGACCTGGTTTAAAAACGATGCTACTTACAAATGGTTTGAGGGATCAGAAAAAAAAAATATAGTAGAATATCTTCAACTTCCGGTATAAGGTTTCTGCTAAAAGTTGTATTTGAGGCAAATGACCTATACTTTTGCTGCTTCATCTTTTCTTAAAATCTTATCTATGAAAAAAATTCTTTTAGGAATTCTGGTATTGGTTACGATATCTATTGCCTGTAAAAAAAACAAAAGCGATAGCGACCCTGCTCCCACAACTCCCACTGTTGCCACACTGTCCGGAAGCTATAAAATATCGAAAGCCACTGTCTTTAATGGCACTACCGAAATAGATGCTACCTCATTCTATCCTGCATGCCTGAGAGACGATGTACACAAACTTAATGCAAACCTCTCTTATGAATTAATAGATGCAGGCGTGCAATGCAATCCTCCCGGTAACAAAATGGGCACATGGTCGCTCACTAATAGCACAACCATAATTATTGATGGAACAAGTGGTACGATAAGAAAATTTGACGGTACTAATTTAGAAATTACAGGCACTGTTAATGGAAATTCAGGAGTAATATATTATATAAAGCAGTAAGGGAGTTTGAAATTATAGAATGCTGCATGCCTGGAAGCATACTTTGTTCTAAACCTTTTTCTCCCCTAAAAAAATATTAAAAGAGCCCGTTTCAAACTTCAGACGGGCTCTTTTAATAAGCTTCATTATTTTTAGAATTTCTTTCCAATGGTCAGGAAAACATTTCCCACATTTGATTTAACATGAGCAGCAGAGTAAAGACTTCTATCTTCTAGACGGTAAGGGAAGTGTACATCTTTTTGGATGGAATGAACATAAGTAACATCAACAAAAAAGCCATTGTCGCGGTAACCAAGACCACCGCTTAAATTTAATTTATTACCCTTTTCCCCATTTATATTTTTATAGGGATTACCAAAAAATGCGGCGCCTAATCTAAGCATGATAGTAGTAAACTTAAGTTCGCCACCCGCTTTAAAGTTGAACGCTCCTTTATAAGCCCTATCAATCGCCTGGTTCAATGAGGGAAAATAATCCTTATCAGCCTGGCTGGTACTACCATCAGTTTGGTCTTCTGAAAAGGATGAAGATTTATAATTCACATACTCTACATCAGCAGTTAAAAATCCCCGCTGCTTTGTTACATCTTCCACCTCTCTTAATACATAAGAGACACTTGCAATGGCTTTATATGGTGTGACTAAAGTGTAGCTGAATACTGATGCTTCATCATTGTTGAAATCTCTCGAATAATCAGTGAGCGTACCATTATAACTTTCTGTATTGGTTGTAATTTCTGTCTCATAAGTATCAGTAAGACCATAGATGGTTGGCGTATGGAAAGCTAACCCAATACGCCAAAATTCCTGTGGCTTAAAAATAAGGCCAGCTTTCAAATTCATGCCAGCTCCTTTTGTATTAAGCAGCTCTTTAACCGAAGCGAAATTGAAATTGTTATTGCTATTTGAAGTGGCATCAGCTTCCGTAAAAGTGCTGGTTCTTTCATACCTAAGTATTGGGATACCCAGGGAGACTCCAAACATTAGCTTATCATTGGTATTGATAGCGCCACCTAAAGCTATTTCCGTAATTCCGCCCCTGTTTTCTACAACTTGTTCCTGTAATAAGCCGGTATTAAAAGGAGCCCTCGTCCTGAATTGAAAATTGCCATTTGTACCTCCAGCCACTGTATCAATCCAAAAAGTATTAAAAGCAAGGCTTGTTCCCTGGTGATAACTCCTGTTTATGTCCTCAGGTCTAACGGGATCACCAGAAACAATATTTGCGTCTTTGTCATTATTATTAGCGATTTCTTCTAAATACTTTTGCGAGTAGGAGCTTTTGTTATTTTGTCCGCGGTATAAAATATTGCTGTTGAAATCAGCCATTCTATTAATGGCAAGGCTAAAAGCAACATTGCGTTTTTTCTCCCCCTGCCCACCCGATCCAATCACAAAGCCAGTTGTTCCTAAAACAAGCTTGTTTTTTTTGTCTGATTCGGTACGGTTGTAGTAAGTGGCTTTTGTCTTTCCCATTTGATAAATAGGGCTTAAAATAAAATCCCCCGTTTTATAAAATGCAAGTCCTGCAGGGTTAACAAACGTGGCTGTAACATCACCACCAAGAGAGCCCATTGCGCTGCCAATAGCCTGTGTTCTGGCTGAGCCTCCCGGGGTTGTCCATGAAAAGCGCAATGCATCTGCCGGCTCTTGTGCAAATGAACTATGTGCTATACAGTAACTGCTACAGAGTAGTATAAGTCTTTTCATAAATAATCAATTGATTATTAACTAAGGTAATTATTGAAAACAAAACATAAGAAGTCTGTAGATGTATTGAACAAACCTCTACATTATAACTTCTCAAATATCTATTAAAATCTTCTTGCGGGAGCATTACCACCTGAGCTTCCTGAAGAACTTCCTGAATTGCCGGAGGATCTGCCAGAGGAATTGCTGTTGCTTGAATTGTTGTTAGAAGAAGGCACACTGCTTCGCGGAGTTGACGTGCTGTTGTCATTGCTGCCTCCGAATATGGTTCTGAGATCATTGCCAATATCTCTTCGCGGTGCAGCACTTCTTGTTCTGTTATTAGAGTTATTTGATGCAGGCATTTTGTAATTAGGGTTATTGGCTCTTATATCCAGCTGCGGACTATTAAATACCCGAAGATTGGTTGTCCGTGGCCTGTTATATACAGGGCTTTTAGGATTTACCATAATTACATGAGAAGAGTAAGGATTATAATAATAATCCCAATAAGAAAACGAGTTCCATGGGTTGTTGTAATAATTATTATAGTTGCGGTATATGTATGGATTGTAAGAATAAAAATCATTGTCCATATTATTCCACCGTTGCCTGTTTCTTACTTTCATACGTAAGTAACGGTCATCATAACTATAGTAATCGTTGCGGTTTCTGTCTACATCATTTCTCTCTTCTTCCTGGTAATATCTGTCATCATCCTTTTCAGTACGCACATATTCCTCCTGAGGGCGCTGAGGTGAAAAGTATACATCATCAGGCGTTTGACCGGATTTGTATGCTGTAGAACAACTTGTAATAATAATGGTAAAAGAGAGAAGAGGTAAGAACGATTTCATAACAGATGTTTTATACGGTTACGAGGGATATGTTACTTTTGCCGCACTGAAAATGAGGCAATGACTGTAAATTACTGCCCTTTGCTGTTAAACAAAAGATAAAGGTAAAGTTAGAAAACTAAAGCTATGAGTAAGGAAATTACGTCGCGTTCTGAAGACTATTCTCAGTGGTATAACGACCTGGTAATAAAAGGAAGTTTAGCCGATTATTCGGCTGTGAGAGGTTGTATGGTTATTAAGCCTTATGGCTTTGCTCTATGGGAAAATATGCGGGATGTTTTAGATAAAATGTTTAAAGATACAGGCCATCAGAATGCTTACTTCCCCTTACTTGTGCCAAAGAGTTTGTTTGAAGCCGAAGAGAAAAATGCAGAAGGCTTTGCAAAGGAATGTGCTGTAGTAACACATTACCGCTTAAAAAGCGATCCTGATAAAAAAGGAAAATTAATGGTCGATCCTGAAGCTAAGCTGGAAGAAGAATTAGTGATTCGGCCCACGAGTGAAGCTATTATCTGGAATACGTATAAAGGCTGGATTCAAT
Source organism: Chitinophagaceae bacterium (assembly GCA_043763635.1). Classification (GTDB taxonomy): domain Bacteria; phylum Bacteroidota; class Bacteroidia; order Chitinophagales; family Chitinophagaceae; genus Flavisolibacter. The sequence goes on along the minus strand of JAYULK010000096.1, from coordinate 31,076 downwards.
CCTATAGAGATCTTCCTATTCTTGTTAATCAGTGGGCAAATGTGGTGCGTTGGGAAATGCGTACCCGTTTGTTTTTACGTACAGCCGAATTTCTTTGGCAGGAAGGCCATACGGCACATGCAACTGCGCCTGAAGCTGTGGAAGAAACTAAAAAGATGCTTGATGTGTATGCCACATTTGTAGAAGAGTATATGGCCTTGCCCGTGATACGTGGCGTGAAAACGGCAAGTGAACGTTTTGCAGGCGCAGAAGATACTTATTGTATTGAGGCATTGATGCAGGATGGAAAAGCTTTACAGGCTGGCACATCGCATTTTTTAGGTCAGAATTTTGCCAAAGCCTTTGATGTAAAATTTTTGAGTAAGGAAAACAAACAGGAATATGTATGGGCAACAAGCTGGGGTGTAAGTACCAGGCTTATTGGTGCGTTGGTAATGGCGCATAGTGATGATGATGGTTTAATTCTGCCACCACGCATTGCGCCGCTGCAGGTAGTAATTGTGCCCATCTATAAAGGATATGAACAAAAAGAAAAAGTTGGTGCAACAGCAAATGAGATAGCAAATCAATTAAAAGCTTTGGGTATACGGGTTAAGTATGATGATAATGATAATGCAAGACCCGGTTGGAAGTTTGCTGAATACGAATTGAAAGGCGTACCTATCCGTTTGGCATTAGGAGCAAGAGATTTAGAAAATAACCTTGTAGAAGTTGCCCGGAGAGATACCAAAGAAAAACAAAATGTTTCTATTGATGCAATTGTTGAGCACATACAAAAAACCCTGGTAGATATTCAGCAAAACCTTTTTGATAAAGCAAAAGCTTATCGTGAAGAACATACGAATGCTGCTGATACGTGGGATGAATTTATAAAATTATTAGATGAGAAAGGTGGCTTTGTTTCTGCCCATTGGGATGGAACTGCAGAAACCGAAGAACTAATTAAAGAAGAAACAAAAGCTACTATTAGATGTATTCCTTTAAATAATCCGCAACAGGAAGGTAGTTGTATTCGTACAGGCAAACCTTCAACCCAAAGGGTTTTGTTTGCACGGGCTTATTAGGTTAGTGATGCGACATCCTGAAACCTTATTTTCAAAGCACCAGGAAACGCTTCCTTTTTTGCATGCGGGCAATTAAAGATTAGATTGCTTCGTACCTCGCAATGACGTAACACGGTAGGGAACTTCTTTACATGGCCAGAGTTAATTTATTATAGCATACTTCTAAATAGCCCACATTAGTTGTTTCTGTATCTAATCAGAACGTAAACCCGCTGCACATCCATAATTCTTTTCAAACTATAAACGTCATTGCGAGGCACGAAGCAATCTTCAAACGTCACCATTTAGAAACATCACTCAGCCATAGATCATCCCATAAGGGATTAACTGAGGCTACCAATTTAATTTTCGCTGCCCTGCTTCCAGCTTTAATTCGTTTTTCTACAATAATAGCTTCTTCGATTGTATCGAAAAGGTGGAAATAAATAAGTTTGTTAACCTGATAACGTTCGGTGAAGGATGAGGGATAAGCTTTGCTTATGTGCTGCTGCATTCGTGCAATAAGATGTGATGTTACACCGTTGTATAAAACCCGGTTGTATTATTTTTAAGAATATACACCCAGCCTCCTTTTTGCATCCAGATAAAGTTAGGAGATTGCTTCGTGCCTCGCAATGACGTAGCTCCGTGGGTAGCTTTTTCACTAATTCCATCGCCTTGACAGAGATAGTTTTATTACCGCATACTTAAAATAAGCCGCATTGGGTTATTCGTGTATCAATAAAGAATATAAAGTTGCCCAGGCGTGGGACTTTCCAAATTATAAACGTCATTGCGAGGAACGAAGCAATCTTCTCCCTAAGAAGTTATACAATTAGTTAATAACACAAAGGAATTGCATTTTGCCTGGCAATGACGTGATCCTAGGGCAATGTCACCATTTCGAAACATCACCCAGCCATAGATCATCCCATAATGGATTAACTGAGGCTACCAATTTAATTTTCGCTGCCCTGCTTCCGGCTTTAATTCGTTTTTCTACAGTAATAGCTTCTTCGATTGTATCGAAAAGGTGGAAATAAATAAGTTTGTTAACCTGGTACCGTGCGGTGAAGGATGAGGGATAAGCTTTGCTTATGTGCTGCTGCATTCGTGCAATAAGATGTGACGTAACACCTGTATATAAAACTCTGTGGTGCCTGTTGGTAAGAATGTATACCCATCCTCCTTTTTGCATTCCAGTAAAGTTAAGAGATTGCGTTGTGCCTCGCAATGACGTTTATAATTTATGGAATCTTACACCTGGGGCAATTACATTTAGAATTTTAAAAGGGCAACTCAGTTCAAACTATTTTAAGGGCGGTAACAAACTGTTTCTTTATAAGCAAATGCACTAGAAAAGAATCTACCCACCGTATACGTCATTGCGAGGCACGAAGCAATCTTTTTTTGCTGCCTAAGGCAATAAAAGTTTGCAGAAGTGAACTGGTGCAAGTACATTTAAACAAACCAAAGCTTGAATTGTATGGAACAAACAACTGACACTTCCCTTTTTTCTTTAGCCATTGACCCTACAACAAAAACACATTTATCTGAAACAGCAAAATGGGCACGCTTTCTTGCTATTGTAGGAATAATTGTATTGGCATTGATGATTTTATTTGGCTTATTTGGTTCAGCTATGTTATTTTCCACACCAGCTTTAGAAAATCAGTATGGCGGAGCCGGAGCAGGATTTTTTGCTGGCTATATGGTTGTCATGGCAATCATTTGGTTTTTTCCTTTGCTCTTTACCATGAGGTTTGCTTCCAATATGCGTAAAGCCCTTGCAAGTAATGATCAGGGTTCTTTAAACACATCGTTTCAGAATTTAAAAATTTGCTTACGTTATTTGGGCATCATCACAATTATTGGAGTTGGGTTTATGGCTATTGGTGTTGTGTTTGCCCTAATAAGTGTAGCAGCATTCGCATCATAATTTTAAAAGAAACAAATAAGCACCATGTTTATTTATTGCGCAGCCAGGTAGTTGTAATCCTTCATCAACGCTTCTAAAAAATCAAAAGGCGATAACGTTGTTTCAATTTTAAGATGTCTTTTAATTTTTTCACATGCAGCATTTGCCATGTCAAAATCATGATTTTTTTTTGCGGCATCTAAAATACTTTTTAGTGCATTAATGTCGCGGTCGCTCAATTGCATTACTTGCGGAAATGAAGGAATGTAACTTTCTGCTACATTTAAAAATATTGTATCATCAATAGAGGTTTTTTGTTTTGTATTAATGAGAATGGTATGGGCCAAAAGATCGCCCAGGCGTTGTTGTTTTTTTGAGTTTACTAATACTACATCTGTAGCAAGCAGAACAAAAGCGCCTCCCATAGCCCAAAAAAATTGCATGCCATAAACGGCAACGTAAGGTGCGTAAATGATAATGAGCAGCACCATGTAATCAGATGTCCTGATCAGCCAGCGGATTATATATTGGCTTACACCCGGTTTGCCACCGTTTTCATTAACTACCCTTATGCCCAGGATACGCTTGCCAATGCTTTGGCCATTCATGAAAATTTCACTTAGGGGATGGTATAATAAAGCTGGCAGGATCATTACCAAACCTACAGCCCACATATTGTAAGCATTATCGTCTGTGGAAGAAATATTGGATTGAATTTTTTGAAGTGCCCTGCTCCCCATAAAAATGTAAAATACCAAAATAAACAGGTCAATTACCCAGGCAAATAAACGCCGGTGAAAAGCCGGGGTTTCAAAATCAATATCAAGGTTAAAGGAGGTGCTTACTCTTACAACTGCCATCGGGATAAATATAAAACAAGATAACATTTTGGTCTAAAAGATTGCTTATACACCATTGTCAAAAAATAGTATTTTACAACTTTAAAAAAAGCTACACTGAGAGAAGGACTATTTATAAAGAAAAATAAAGATCGCTGGGAAAAAATTCACCAGTATGAGATCAATGATGCTGATGAATTGGCCAAAGAGTTTACCCGTCTTGTTGATGACCTGGGTTATGCTAAAACATTTTATCCTGCCAGTAAGGTTACACATTATATAAATGCATTGGCGAGCCGAATTTATTTAACCATTTATAAGAATAGGAAAGAAGAATCTAATCGCCTCATCAGTTTCTGGAAGTATGATGTTCCTCTTACTGTGCGTAAGCATCATGGTGTTATCCTTTTTGCATGTATTCTTTTTGCACTTTTTGTTAGTGTTGGTTTTTTTTCTGCAAGGCAGGATGAAAGTTTCGTTCGGGATGTGTTGGGAGATGGGTATGTGGAGATGACAGAAAGAAATATTGAAGAAGGCAATCCATTCGGGGTATATCGTTCAGGCAATTCATTTCTTATGTGGTTGGGTTTGATGATCAATAATATCGTTGTCTCTTTCATGTATTTTGCAAAAGGAATTTTTCTTGGCATTCCTTCCATGTATTCTCTTATTAAAGAATCTATAAGGTTAGGCGCTTTTGAGTTTATGTTTTTTTCAAAGGGATTAGGTGGAAAAGCCGTACTTACGGTTTTAATTCATGGCATGCTTGAATTGAGTGCGCTTATTTTGGCTAGCGCAGCAGGGATGGTACTTGGTAAAAGTTTGTTGTTCCCGGGCACTGTTGAAAGATGGAAGTCTTTACAAAGAGGTGTAAAGGATGGGGTAAAGATAGTAATTGGACTGATGCCTGTTTTTGCAACGGCTGCTTTTTTCGAAGGCTTCGTTACCCGCTATTATAACATGCCAGTGCTGGTAAGTTGTTTCATCTTACTTACATCCGGGGGTTTTTTAACCTGGTATTTTATCATCTATCCTATTAAGCTTCAAAGGAAATACAATCCACTTTTAAATGGCACCGCACAGCCTTATGCATAGTGCGCCACCTCATACAAATTATTTTTTTAGAAAGCTTTCGTTGCTCGTAGTTTTTATTCTTACATCTATTTGCTCCATTTCTCAGGACTCAACTATTATTGACACAACTGTTGTTGATTCGTATGAAGATGTTATAGACACAAGCTATACTAATGAGGAAAATGAGAAACCTGTATTTGATAGCCTGGATGTTAGAGATACGACCTCATATATTTCTCATTTTATCCCCGACACAACTATAGAACGATTAAAAAGGGATGATGCGTTTTGGTATGCCAACGAGGTTCCGATGAAAAAGAAACCGCCAACGGAAAAAAAATTTAAACCATTCTATTTGGCGGCATGGTTTAAAACTTTTGTATGGGTGCTTATTATCGCCGCCTTTATCAGTGTGATTATCTGGTTTTTAATTGCGAGTGATGTAAAACTTTTCCGCCGGAAATCCACTCTTATTTTATCTTCTTCAGATGATAACATACAAGAAGATATTTTTTCTATAGACTATGAAACAGAGTTGGAGAACGCAATGCAAAATAAAGATTTTCGTTTGGCTGTTCGGCTTATGTACCTGCATGTATTAAGCCTGATGGCAGAACGGGAAATTATTGATTACAAAATAGAAAAAACAAACAGCGTATACCTGCTGCAACTATATGGAACGAGGTATTACAAAGAGTTCTTTCTTCTTACCCGCCACTTTGAATATATATGGTATGGAAAATTTGATGTTTCCGAAACAGGATTTGGAATTATCAAGGCTGAATATACTAGTCTTAAAAATCGCTTTAACCAATGAAGAGGTGGATGCCCTATATCGTACTGGTAATAAGTGTGCTTATTCTGGCTTTGCTGTTCATCATATCCTTCAATAATAAGCCCAAAGTATTCAATGAAAGGATCAGCTTGCGTGCTAATGATAAAATTCCTTATGGCATGTATGTGGCTTATCATTTATTGCCTCATCTTTTTCCTAATGCAAAAGTCAGCTATGATAAACATAGCCCGGGAAATTGGAATACGATTTCCAATACATCATCTAATCAGGCTGTAATTATAATGACCAAAGAGTTTGATGCAGAAGCGTACGAATTACAAAGGGTTTTTTCTTTTGCTAAAGATGGCAATTTTGTTTTCATTCTTGCCCATCATTTATCTTATAACGCCAATGCTTTTTTTGGCTCAGTTGATAATGTTAACGGGTATGATTTTTTAGACCGGGATAGTTTACAGGTAAATCTTGAACACCCCCCTTTTTCAAACACCGCTTCATTTGTTTTTCCCGGTAAAACTTATGAAGGCTATTTTTCAACTATAGATACAGGCCGCACATTAGTGATGGGCCGGGGCACAACGAATGGCGTAAACTTCATCAGGTTAAAAATTGGTGAAGGCGCTATATTTATTCATCTGTCTCCTTTAGCCTTTAGCAATTATTTTTTGTTACATAAGAACAATAAAGAGTATTATGAAAATGCCTTTTCAGTGTTACCCAAAAACCTTACTGCCATTGTTTGGAATGACTATTACCTAACAAAACCTAAAGTAAGAAATGAAAAGGATCCAAGCTGGTTCAGGGTGCTTATGAAACACCGTTCTTTCCGTTGGGGATTGCTTACTGCTATCGGCACTTTAGCGCTTTTTATTTTATTGGAAATGCGCCGCAAACAAAGAGTGATACCTGAATGGGTAGCGCCTAAAAACGACTCGCTTGATTTTGTAAAAACAATCGGGCGTTTGTATTTTGACAAGGGAGACCATAAGAACCTTGCCCATAAAATGGGTACCTATTTTTTAGACTATTTAAGAACGCATTATAAATTGCCTACTCATTCCATAGATGAAAGCTTTATAGAAGCAGTACATGTAAAAACCGGCTATCCCTTACCTGATTTGCAAAGATTAATTCGGTTTATACAATTCATAGAAACAACACCGGCTATATCGGAATCACAATTAGCTGATTTTCATAAACAGTTAGAATTATTTTATCAAACTACCTAAGATGGAAGAACAAGAAATATTTGAATCAAGAACCGACTTATCAGAATTGAGCAATGCCGTTATGTCCATCCGGAACCAAATAAAAAAAATTATCGTTGGCCAGGATGATATGGTTAAACTAATCATTACTGCTGTATTAGCTGATGGCCACGTTATCATTGAAGGAGTGCCAGGTGTGGCTAAAACGCTAACTGCCAAACTCACTGCACGTTGTATGAATGTGCAATTTTCACGTATACAATTTACCCCGGATCTGATGCCTTCCGATGTATTGGGCACACCCGTTTTTAACCCGAGGGAGGGCAACTTCGATTTTAAAAAAGGTCCCATATTCAGCAATATTGTTTTGATTGATGAAATAAACAGGGCACCTGCAAAAACCCAGGCTGCATTGTTTGAGGTGATGGAAGAACGACAGGTAACTATGGATGGAAAAACTTACCCGATGCAGGCCCCCTTTATGGTGTTAGCTACGCAAAATCCCATTGAACAGGAAGGTACTTATAGGTTACCCGAAGCGCAGCTTGACCGTTTCTTATTTAAAATAACGGTGCCTTATCCATCAGAGGCGGAGGAGTATGAAATATTAAATCAATTTCATCAAATGGGTAATACCAACGTTGTTACTTCAGTGGAAGCTGTGTTGCAGAAGGAGCAAATATCTTCCATACGACAGAAGGTTAAAACACTTGTTATAGAAGAAAAGCTCTTGCAGTTTATTGCAAAACTTGTGCATCAAACCCGGACGCATAAATCTATTTACCTGGGAGGATCTCCAAGAGCATCCCTTGCTATTATGAATGCATCTAAAGCAATGGCTGCCATCAACGGAAGGGATTTTGTTATCCCTGATGATATACTTGAGGTGGTAGCTCCGGTATTGCGCCACCGCATCATTCTATCTCCTGATAAAGAAATGGAAGGCATAACAGAGGATGTAGTGATCAGGCAAATTCTGAACTCAATGGATGTACCCAGATGAGTAGTTGGCGTTCTATAGAGCATACTTCATTCTACCTGCAAAAAAAGGTTTATTATGCCTTCTTTGCTGCTGCCGTAATTTTCGTCCTGAGTTATTTCCTGCCTCTTCTTTTTGAGATAGCCATCGGAATATTGTTACTTACCGGTATTGCTATTATGGCAGATGTATTATTATTATACAGCAGGAAATTTGGAATTAATGCTGATAGAATATTGCCCGACCGCTTAAGTAATGGCGATGATAATGCCGTTACACTTTTTATAGATAATGAATATGGGTTTAAGATTGCTATAGAGATTATTGATGAATTACCCTTCCAGTTTGGAGAAAGAAACTGGTTGCGGAAGAAAATCATGGAGGCAAACAGCACTGCCGAAATTAAGTATAGCATTAAGCCGGTTAAAAGAGGTGAGTACTACTTTGGCGTTATCAATATTTATGTATTAAGCCCGCTGGAAACAGTGAAAAGACGTTACCGTGTAAAAAGGGAAGAGGTAGTAAAAGTTTACCCTTCCTATATACAGATGCGGCAATACCAATTAAGGGCCGCTACAAATCGTTTAGAAGAAACTGGTTCGCAGCGGTTACGCAAGTTGGGCCAGAGTATGGAGTTTGAACAAATAAAGGAATATGTTAGAGGAGATGATTATAGAAATATAAACTGGAAGGCTACAGCAAGGCGCGGCAGCCTGATGGTAAATAATTTTACTGATGAACGCAGCCAGCAGATATATTGTGTGATCAATAAAGGCAGAACAATGAAAATGCCTTTTGATGGCATGACACTACTTGATTATGCTATTAATGCCTCGCTGGTGATATCAAATACTGCATTGATGAAGCAGGATAAAGCGGGGCTTATCACGTTTGCTAACCACCTGGATGTTTTTTTGGGAGCTGATAAAAAACCGGGGCAAATGAATGTGATATTAGAGCAATTGTATAAACAACAAACTCAGTTTTTAGAGCCTGATTTCGAGAAGCTTTTTTCAGCAATCCGTAACCGGATTACGCAACGAAGCCTTATTATTCTATTTACTAATTACGAGTCGTTCGAAAGCCTTGAAAGAGAGCTGCCTTCTTTGAAAAGAATTGCTCATTACCATTTGTTGATGGTTATATTTTTTGAGAATACTGAGTTGAATCAATTAATGGAAAAGAAGGCGCATACCATAGAAGACATTTATATCAAAACCATTGCTGAAAAATATTTATTTGAAAAACAATTGATTGCTAAAGAGCTTCAAAAGAATGGAATTATTTCGGTTCTTACCAGCCCCGAAAAGCTTACTATAAATGCCTTGAATAAGTATTTAGAAATAAAGAAACGTCAGTTTATATAAAACGGGGTTTGTTTATAGGTGATTGAACGTTTGATTATTTGTCATGTTAATTGCAACTTTCACAGCCGTTATCATTTAAAACAATCCGTATAGTTGCGCATCAATGCTATTGATGATCTTACCTAAATCTTCTTCACTTTCAGGAAAACGATTATTATCTACATTAATAATAAGAAGAGGGCCTTCTTTATAAGTGTCAATCCATTTATTATAATACTCGTTCAGGCGTTTCAAATAATCAAGCCGGATGTTTTCTTCGTATTCTCTTCCCCGCTTTTGAATTTGCCCAACCAATGTAGGTACGGTAGCCTGCAGGTAAATTAAAAGGTCAGGAGGCTGCACGAGTTGTTTCAGTGTTTTAAAAAAGCTGTAATAGTTATCAAAATCGCGTTTGCTCATTAAGCCCATTTCATGAAGGTTGGGAGCAAAGATGTGTGCATCCTCGTAAATGGTTCTATCCTGTATTACAGTTTGTGACCCCTTGTGTATCTCTAATAATTGATTGAGGCGGCTATTTAAAAAATAAATCTGAAGCTGAAAGCTCCACCGGGGCATGTCCTCATAAAAATCGAAGAGATAAGGATTATGATCTACATCTTCAAAATGCGGTATCCATTTATAATGCTTGCTTAAAAGCTCGGTAAGCGTTGTTTTTCCTGCACCAATATTGCCGGCTATTGCAATATGTTTTGGTTTTTTTGTTTTCGCCATTTGAAGGTTGTATACGAACAGAATTAATTACAATAGGAACAAGATAAAAAACTTTGGTTGTCTGCCACCCGCTAAATTGCTTTTTTATTAATAGTATTTCAATCCCGTCATTTCACGTACGGCTTCAATTGTTTTGGTAGCACTTATTCTTGCTTTTTCAGCACCATTTAAAATAATGGTCTTCAAGTAATGTTCATCCTGGCGAATAGCTTCTGCTTTTTCGCGTATAGGCGTAATAAAACTAACCATATCCTCTGCCAGGTCTTTTTTCATATCCCCATATCTTATTGCCCCTTTATCAAATGCCTCTTTATATGAGTGTAACATAGCCTCTTCACTTACCAACTGCATTAACTGAAAAAGGTTTTGAATATAATCCGGCATCACAGAATTTGGCGCTGCAGGGCCGCTATCTGTTTTTGCCTTCATTACTTTTTTTCGAATTATATCGTCACTATCAGCCAGGTATAGGGTAGCCAACTGATTTTCACTTTTGCTCATTTTACCTGTTCCATCGAGGCTGGGAACTTTTACCAATGCTTCACCATAATTGAATGCCTGGGGTTCAGGAAATAATTCGCCATAACGATAATTAAAGCGCTGGGCAAAATTGCGGGCCATTTCAAGGTTTTGCTCCTGGTCTTTGCCAACAGGTACATGTGTAGCACGGTGAATAAGAATATCTGCAGCTTGCAACACAGGATAGGTAAGCAACCCGGCATTTACGTTATTCTCCTGCATGCGTACCTTATCCTTGAACGTAGTTGTTTTTTCTAGTTCACCCTTGTAGGCATTCATATTTAGCAACAGGTACAATTCGGCAATTTCAGGCACATTGCTTTGTACATATAAGCTCACTTTATCGGGGTCTAATCCTGCTGCAATATTTTCCGCCAAAACACGTAATACACTACCCCGGAGTTCTTTGGTATCAGGATGTGTGGTAAGCGAATGCCAGTCTGCCACAAAAAAATAACAATCATACGCTTCCTGCATACGCACATAATTGCGTATAGCGCCGTAATAATTACCAAGGTGTAAAAATCCTGTGGGTCTGATGCCACTAACAACAATTTCTTTCATAAGAGCGGCGAAAATACAAATTTGATAGCTAGCTAATCGTAAGATGAGATTTGGTCGAGTAATCAATTCTAACCAGAGACTAACTCTGTGCTAAGCTTCTGAAATGATAAAGGATTATTAATACTTTTTAAGGTATTGCGCTTTAACACTTTACCGATTGAAACTGAATTCATATTTGATGCTGAACTTAAAAATTTATTATGAAGAAACTTTACTCCTCAGTTGTATTAATGATGATTTTGTGTTCTTGTGGCACCAGCATTAATTATTTAGGCACTACTTATCCTTCTACTAAAAATATAGATGTATTTGTTAGCGGGTCGTCCGTAAAAAAGCCTTTCGAAATAATTGGAAAAGGGTATGTACGCAATTTGGTTGGACAACCTTCAATTGATAAAATACAAAAAAAGACTATTGAAAAAGCAAAGGTAAAAGGGGCCGATGCTGTGCTGTTTGAAGATTATTATGTTGTTGACAACACCACTTCTATTACTACGAATATAGATAGTGCAGGCAAGAGTTCGAGGGTTACTGCATCGGCTACACCTACAATGTCACCAAACTTTACGATTAAGTTTCTTCGGTACAAATAATTTAACGCTGCCTGATATTTCTCGCAGAAAACGCTGAAAATGCTGAATAGTATTACGGAACCTACAAGAGTGTGACACAACAGTCGATGAATAGAATTACTACTGCTGGTTACAAAAAATAAAAAAGAATGCGATAAAAGAATGTCCAATGGGCAACTTATAATAACCAATACCCATTAAATACAAAGCAATTTCCTATACCAGATACCTACAAACGGGTAAGCCATAAACTACAAACCTCTATATTTGTTCAATGCAGGTAGATGATGCACTTATTGAAAAATTAGCCCAGTTGTCCATGCTACAATTTGAGGACGCAGAAAAAGAAGCTATAAAGGCTGACCTTCAAAAAATGATTGGTTTTATTGATAAACTAAAAGAGCTGGATACTACAGGAGTAGAGCCGTTAATGCACATGAGCAGTGAAGTAAATGTGCTGAGAGATGATGTGGTTGGCAATATGCTATCCTGCGAAGAGGCTTTAAAAAATGCGCCACACCACGATAAAAATTATTTTAAAGTGCCTAAAGTGATTAAAAAGTAAATGCAGGGCATCATTCATATAGACAATGTTATAAAAAACTATTACCTCGGCAAGCAGGTAATTGAAGTATTGAAAGGTATTACTATTGACATTTTCAAAAACGAATATGTTGCTTTAATGGGCCCGTCAGGCTCCGGTAAAAGCACCTTAATGAATATTCTCGGATGCCTTGATACTGTTACCGGCGGAAAGTATATTTTGAACAATTTGGACGTAAGCAAGATGCCCGATAATGATCTTGCGGATGTTCGGAATAAAGAAATAGGGTTCGTATTTCAACAATTTAATTTGTTGCCTCGCTTAACAGCAGTAGAAAATGTAGCCCTTCCGTTGGTGTATGCAGGAATGCCAAAAAAACAACGTACAGAAAAAGCCTTGCATGTTTTAGATATGGTAAGCCTGGCAGACAGAAGCCATCACAAACCAAACGAGTTAAGCGGCGGCCAAAACCAACGTGTAGCCATTGCAAGGGCACTTGTAAATGATCCTTCTATTATTCTTGCCGATGAACCAACAGGCAACCTTGATAGTAAAACATCTTATGAGATAATGGATATTTTTGGCTCTATCCATTCAACCGGCAATACAGTAGTGCTGGTAACGCATGAAGAAGATATTGCCAATCATGCTCATCGCATTATTCGCTTAAGAGATGGCGTGTTAGAAAGCGATAAGAGAAGAGAAATTGCAGTTTCTTCATCGCGTACCTGATTTTTCATGCAAGGAACAAAAGGCAAAGAGAACCTCATATATAAGGCAAATCAAGATGGCATTCAAAATCTATACAAAAACAGGCGATGGCGGGAAAACCTCATTGATCGGGGGCACGAAGGTTTCTAAAAACGATATTCGCATTGATACTTATGGAACGGTAGATGAACTGAACTCGTGGATTGGTCTTATCAATGATCAATTGAACAGTGAAGAATTTAAAAATGAATTAAAAGATATTCAGGACCGCTTGTTTACCATTGGCTCCGCGCTTGCCTGCGATGCAGATAAAGAGCCAAAGATGAAATTGCCCGACCTTCATCAAACAGATGTTCAATTACTCGAAACCAGGATTGATGAAATGACAGCCCGGTTGCCTTTAATGAAATCATTTATTTTACCCGGCGGTCATACAACTGTTTCTTCTATTCATATTTGCCGCACAGTATGCAGGCGTGCCGAAAGATTGGCTGTTACCATGACAGAAAACAATTTTTTCGTTGATGAAAAAATAATTCAATACCTCAACCGGCTGAGCGATTACCTGTTTACACTTGCCCGTTATGCTGCACAAAAATTAGGGGTGGAGGAAATACCGTGGAAAGCGAGGGTTGATTAGCTGATGTTGTGATTAGCTGATTAGCTAATAAGGAAAAACCAAAACATTTTTTCATTTGTATTTATAAGCATACGGCGTATTTCTTCATCAGCTAATTGACCCATCAGCTAATCAGCTAATCATCAAATTATCTTCCCATCCCTCATCGTCAGCATTCTATCACTTTGTTGCGCCAACTCTTCGTTATGGGTAACAATAAGAAAGGTTTGATTAAATTTTTTTCGAAGATCAAAAAACAATTGGTGAAGATCTTTTGCATTGGCAGAATCAAGGTTGCCACTAGGTTCATCTGCAAACACTACTTCCGGGTTATTGATCAAGGCACGGGCAACGGCTACTCTTTGTTGCTCACCACCTGAAAGTGCATTCGGTTTATTTTGCAATCTTTCTTTCAGTCCCAGCATTACCAATATCTCTTCTGCTTTTTCTTTTACAGCGGCTTTTTTTTGTATGCCCAACCACCCCGGAATACAAACGTTTTCCAGTGCGCTAAATTCCGGGAGTAAATGATGGAATTGAAAAACGAAACCAATATTCCGGTTTCTGAATTCTGAAAGCCGTTTGCCTTCCAAAAAGGTAATATCGTTGTTGCTCAAAAATACCTGTCCTTTATCTGCTTTATCCAGGGTTCCCAAAATATGAAGCAGGGTAGATTTGCCCGAACCGGAAGGCCCGACAATACTTACGATTTCGCCTGCCTCAACTTCTATATCAACACCTTTCAATACCTCAACCGTACCGTATTTCTTATGAATATTTTTTGCTGAAAGAATTGCCATGATAAGTTCCTAAGATCAAATATCAGCAAACAAAGCCGTTCAGCAAAGGATGCTTTGACTTACAAAAAGCCACATTTGGAAAATTGATGAATAAGCCTACATTTGCGGGAATTTTGGAGTTTTATTTTTTATATACTGGCATAAGAATTATACTTCAAAGAATCAGCAGTACTCATACAAAATTGATATAAAATGTTTTGGACGTTAGAACTTGCCTCCTATCTCGAAGATGCACCGTGGCCCGCAACAAAAGATGAATTAATTGATTATTCCATCCGTTCCGGCGCTCCTCTTGAAGTGGTGGAAAACCTGCAGGAACTTGAGGATGAAGGTGAAGTTTATGAAAGCATTGAAGACATCTGGCCGGATTATCCTTCCCAGGAAGATTTTCTTTTTAATGAAGATGAATATTAAAAATCAATCTGAACGAATTTAAAGTCACTCAATTTAGGGTGGCTTTTTTTTATGTAGCCAGCTGAAGTGCTACTATTAAGCTTCTGTTGCGTCGCACATTTCAGGGTTCTGTAATACTATGGGGCAATTGTGTGAACGGGGTTTGCAAGCGATTGGTTTTATGCCTCACCCTAACCCTCTCCTGAAGGAGAGGGAACAGCGCACAGAAGGCTAGCTTGAGCAGTTTGTCTTTTTTTCCCCTCTTTCTCTAAGAAATATGAATATACATTTTCGATAGATAAGGAACAGATGCTGCGCCTTATTCCGCATTAGCTTAATAATTCATATTGCTGTAGGAAAAGGAGAGCGGAATACAGAGCCTAAAGTATCTCTCAATAAAAGCACTTGCGGTTTTATTCTCTTAATTTTTTTGGATACTGATACACCTACAAGAAAGCTGAGTAGGGTAGCAATGATTAAAGCATTAGAGTGTTGCTGTGCGCTGGCCGGACAAACAGGCGGAGCCATTCGTGTTGTCCTTGATTTTTTGCTCCACTTTTGCTTCAAGGCAAAAAGTGGAAAAAGATCAATAGTAAAAGAAGTGCCTCCGGCAGATTTTTATTTTATTGAAAGATTGCTATAATTCACCACCCTTTTGATGAGATCTGGCAATCATTAGGAGATACGCCCCGCTCATGATTTGTTATTGCTTTGCAGGTAATGCAAATGCTATATAACTATCACCTGACCTTGTTTTATTTTTACCGCCGCCGCATGCTATCACAATATATTGCTTGCCATCAAGCTCAAAAACTGCCGGTGTTGCAAAGGCTGGTGATGGCAGGCTTACTTCCCATAATAATTCCCCATTACGTTTATTAAAAGCCCGGAACTTGCCATCCATTGTGGCTGCAATAAACAGCAAACCACCTTTTGTTATTACTGAAGCCCCATAGTTTTCTGTACCAGTTGGCTCTGTAGCATTTTTAAAGGTGGTATCGTTGCCTAAAGTTTTTTTCCAGAGGTATTTGCCGGTATTTAAATCAAGTGCGTTTAAAGTACCCCATGGCGGTGCAAGAGCAGGATAACCTTCTTTGCTTAAAAATTTATTGTACCCTGTAATGGTGTAGGGCAGTTTAGCTGGATCGTTCACCACACTGTTGTCTTGATAAGGCTTCGTTTTTGAACTTTCCATATTTAATACAAAAGAAGCGATGGCTTCCCGCTCATTATCATTTAATTGTTTAAAGGCCGGCATCATCCTTCTCCCGGATTGCAATAAAATATGAAATGCTTCTGGTGTATATCTTTTATTTGCACCAACCAATGAAGGAGAATTTCCTGAACCTTTACGTTCCGGTCCATGGCATGACATACAATTAGATTGGTACAGCCGCTTGCCTGCCTGTTCATGATTTTCCTTTGAAGCTCCATTATTTTTAATACCAACGGCTTGTATAACCCAGGCCATTTCGTTTGCATTTATATATAGAATTCCAGTTTCAGGATCATAAGAAGGGCCTCCCCATTCTGCACCACCATCAAGCCCCGGAAAAACTACAGTGCCCCCTAACGAAGGTGGGTTCCATACATGATCGTTGCGATAAGAAGCCTGGCGTTTTTTTACTTCAGCATAAGAGGTATCTGAAAGCAAAGGATTAATATCATTTTCCGTAAATGACTGGCGCATAAAAGGCGCAGGCGCCGTGGGATAAGGCTGTGTAGGCGATAGTTTTTCGCCTGCAAGATCTGAATACGTCGGAACAGGCTTTTCAACAATATCATATACAGGTTTGCCAGTTTCACGGTCAAATACAAAAACAAAACCTGTTTTTGTAGTGATAGCGACAGCATCAATCTTAATACCGTTTTTTGTTACGGTTACCAACGCTGGCGGAGAAGAAAAATCCCTGTCCCACACATCATGATGAATATACTGGAAATGCCAGATGCGTTTGCCTGTATTTGCATCCAATGCTAAAACAGAATTGGCATACAAATTATTACCAAGTCTTTTGCCACCGTAAAAATCATAAGAGGCGGAGCCGGTGCCGGCAAATAAAATTCCTCGTTTTTCATCAAGACTAAAGCCACTCCACGCATTAGCGCCACCGATAAATTTATAAGCTTCGGGGTCGTCCCACGTTTCGTATCCTGCTTCGCCGGGTTGAGGTATTGTATGAAAAATCCAACGGCGTTTGCCGGTGCGTACATCAAAGGCCCGTATATGGCCCGGTGCAGCGGCAGCCCCTTCATCAACTCTGGAACCCATCACAATTACATCTTTATAAATAATGCCCGGTGAAGTGGCTGTGATAAACAAATCTTTTACATCCCTGTCTAAACCCTCATGTAAATCTAATTGCCCTGCTTCACCAAAACTTGTTACAGGCTTTCCGGTTTCTGCATTAATGCTAAAAAGCTGTGAACCCGCTGTGTAAAATATACGTTTGTCTTTTTCACCGTCCGTCCAGTAGGCAACACCACGACAATTGTTCAGAATAAAAAATATGCGTTTATTGTTCTGCAGGCTATCAAATGGATTGAAAACCCATTTTTCTTTTCCTGTATGTGCATCTACTGCAAAAAGCTTCATCTTAGGAGAGGTAGCGTACATGATACCATCTACAACTATTGGGTTGGTTTGAATTTGAGAGTGATGCATTGTATCCGCATCACCGGTATGAAATTCCCAGGCAACCTGCAGATTTTTCACATTCAATGTATCAACTTCTGTTAAGGAAGAGTAATGAATGTTTTCATTAGAGCCTTTATACTGATGCCATGTAGTATATTTTTTGTCAGAGGTACAGCTATAGCATATAATAAAGGTGAGCATTAAAGCAAGCGGTATTTTCATAATTGAATTAAATAAATATTGTTGAATAACAATTATTTAAAAAGGAGAAAGAATTAAAATAAAAGAAATTCTCAGGTACTACATTTCATCTTATACTAACATAGTAGTTGCATATCCCACTTTGCAAAACTATATTTTGTATTGAATAAATTCTCGTGAATCAAAACTTAACGCCTGTAATTAAGCTTGTACCGGGTCATGCACGCCAACCGGATGATTTCTTACCTTATGCCCTTTTAACCCAAAATATAAGATAACAAAAAAACATACCAACGGTACAGTATACGCTACTTCAATATTTTGCTGCCTTGAAACATAGCCCAAAATCAAAGGAATAAAAGCCCCTCCTACTATAGACATTACCATAAAAGAGGAAGCTATCTTCGTGTACTTCCCTATATCTTTTATACCCAACGCAAAAATTGTAGGAAACATAATTGACATAAAAAACTCAACGCCCATCATTGCAAATACGCCGGGCTTACCACCAACAAAAACACAATAGAGTAACAATAGTATACTACAGGCGCTATAAACAGTGAGCATTACCTGTGGCTTTACATACCGCATTATAAAGGTGCCTGCATACCTGCCAACCATAAAACAAAGCAGCAGGTATCCCAGATAGTTAGTAGCAGTATATTCAGACATGCCCGCACTATACTGGCTGTATCTAATAAAAAAACTGGAAATACACACCTGTGCTCCCACATAAAAAAACTGGGCAACAACGGCATTTGTAAAGTGTGAATACCTAAATACTTCAAAATTAATTTTCGTGCTTTTTTCTTCATCATTCTTAACATTGGGAAGCTTTATTATATAAAACAAAACAGCCACCAGAAGCAACACGATCGCAATACATATATAAGGAAGCTTTACACGATCCGCTTCTGAAGAGAGATAAGTTTGCAGCATGCCGGGTGACATGGCATTCAATTGAGCTTCTGAATGTTCTGTACCTGATAGAATAAGTTTGCTTAAGAAAAAAGCGGCCACAAAAGCGCCTAAACCATTAAAGGCCTGTGCAAAATTTAATCTTTGAGAAGAAGTATCAGGATCACCTAATATGGTGATGTATGGGTTAGCAGCAGTTTCTAAAAACGTCATGCCGCTTGCCATTAAAAAAAGCGCCCCTAAAAAAATTGGAAATTGCCTTGTTTCGGCTGCGGGATAAAAAGCCAATGCACCAATGGCTGCCATTACTAAGCCGCATATAATTCCGGTTTTATAACTATACTTACGCATAACCATAGCTGCGGGGATAGCCATTACAAAGTAGGCAACCCAATAGGCCCAATCAATAAATGCAGATTCCAAATCATCTAACCGGCATGCTTTCTTTAAATGTGGAATAAGCGATGGTAAAAGGTTTGAAGTGAGCGCCCATAAGAAAAAAAGGCTAATTACAAGGACCAGAGCGATACTGAACTTTTTGTCTTTTGGTTGTTGCATGAAGCTGTATTTATTGTATTGCTTAATTTTTTAAATTTTATTTATCTCTGGAACCTTGGGCGTTCTTACGCCTTATTAACTGATGTTCTTTTTTCTTTTATACCTATTGTATTTGTAAGGGTGCCAATGCCATCTATACTCATCACAACAACATCATTTTTCTGTAACGTAAAATCATTGGGAGGCACAAGGCAGGTTCCCGTCATTAAAAAACTTCCGACAGGAAAATCACATTCCATATATAGATATTCTGCAAGTTCCTGTAATGAGCGCTTCATTCTGTTTACAGGAGTACTGGCTTCATACATACTGACGCCATTTCTATAAATAGCTAATCTGATTTCCGTGTCAAGTGAAATGGGATGCTGAGGCACATACAGGCAAGGCCCAAGCCCTGCACTTTTTTCGTACACTTTTGCCTGGGGCAGGTACAAAGGATTTTCGCCTTCAATGCTTCTGGAGCTCATATCATTACCGATTGTATAGCCCTGTATGGCACCCTCTGAATTAATGTATAAAGTTAGCTCAGGTTCCGGTACGTTCCAGTCAGAGTCTTTACGAATGTACACCTCACCACCATCACCTACCACACGATGCGCCAACGCTTTAAAAAATAACTCAGGCCTGTCAGCATCATATACCCTTTGGTAACAATCAGCAGCGCCCGAATCCTTCGATTCATCCATCCTGGCATCCCGGCTTCTTAAATAAGTAACACCGGCAGCCCATACTTCCTGGCTACCAATAGGTGGCAATAGAAAATTACCAATGTACTCTTCAGCCTTACTTTGTTCCATCAACTTTTCATCCTTAACAAACGAAAATAAATGATCATAAAGGTTAGCCTGGTTGATCAATACATCCCAATCTTCTGTAAGAAGGAAAGACTGATTATTGAATTGCAAAACAGCACCTTTTGTAGTTTTAAATAATCGCATAATTTTTATTTATTTCCATTCAGGCCAGCGCCATAAAACGTTTTTGTTTTTTGTTATAATTATTTGTAGCAGGGTTGGGGCGAAGTATTGCCTGCGTAATTAGTACCAGGATTCATTTTTTGTATAGCTCTTTGCGGGTGATGTTACTCTTAAAATAGAGGCAATATATTTAAAGACATGTTTATCGTTTTTACAAATAGATAAATCAGGAAAGCGCCCTGTCCAAATGCACATAGCCACCATCTACATGTATCAACTGGCCCGTGGTATGGCTTGATTTTTCTGATAATAAAAATGCTGCCATGTTGGCTATTTCTTCCGGTGTTGTCATCCTGTTTTCAAAAGGAATTTTATCAACAATGCTTTTAATTTTTTCTTCCGGGTTTGAAAAGGTTTTGATCCAGTTTTCATATAAGGGCGTCCATGATTCAGCAACAATAATAGCATTAACCCGAATGTTATATGGCAGTAATTCTACCGCCCATTCTCTTGTAAGTGCATTTCGTCCGCCATTGGCAGCGGCATACGCAGAAGTATTTCCCTGGCCTGTTTCAGCAGTTTTAGAACCAATGTTTAAGATGCTTCCCTTTGATTGGATCAATAGCGGAAGAGCATGGTGCGCCATTAAATAATAATGCACCAGGTTGCGGTGCAACGACAGCATAAAGTCTTCATAGTTACCTTTTGCCAAACCAATACCATCATTAATGCCGGCATTATTTACAAGTCCGTCAATGCGCCCATATTTTTTTGCTACAAAGTCAACAGCTCTTTTACATTCTTCAGGCTGGGTTAATTCAGCAACAACCGCATCCGCTTTTCCACCTGATTGAATAATTGATTGAACAGTTATATTGTTATCCTCTTCCCTGCGGCCAACAATAACCGGGATGGCGCCTTCCGCGGCTAATACACGGCTAATGCCACTCCCTATTCCCTTTGCACCACCGGTAACAATAATGATCTTTTCTTTCAACAGGAAATCCATTCTTTAATCATTTAGTTTATAAAATTCATTTGCATTAAGACCAAAAAATTTTGCCGCATCTTCTTTAGAAAACCGCTCAAAAACTTCCTCAATTATACCTAAAACTTTTTCATACGGCGCAGCCACAAGACAAACCGGCCAATCCGATCCATATATTACACGGTTAATTCCAAAAGCTTCAATGGCTGTTTCAATATATGGAAATAAATCTTTTGCGCTGTAAGTATACCAATCGGCTTCTGTTACCAACCCAGATATTTTGCACCAGACATTTTCCAAGGCAGCCAGTTCCTGCAGATCGTTTTTCCAATCATCTATCAATCCCTTTTTTATATATGGCTTAGCAACATGATTTAAAATAAAACGCTGGTCAGGAAATTTGCCTGCAAACTCCGTAGCCATTTTTAACTGGTGCGGGTATATCAGTATATCATAGGTAAGGTCAAAGTTTTTTAAATGCTTTATACCGTTGAGGAAATGGGGCCGTTCTAAAAAAGCAGTATCTTTTTCAGACTGCACTATGTGACGGTATCCTTTTAAAATTTTAAACTGGCTAAAATAATTCAGCCGCTCATTTACATCGGGCGACTGCAGATCAATCCAACCAACTACACCTTTAATAAATGAATGGTTGTCTGCCAGATTTAAAAGGTGTACTGTTTCTTCTTCTGTTTGATCTACCTGAACAGAAATGCATCCGTCAAAGTGGTTGCGCTTTAAAATCTCCAGCAGCATTGAGGGAGAAAAGTCTTGTTGAATGGCTTTCATTGAGTCATCAATCCAGTCATGCTTTTCTGCATTATAGGTCCAGAAGTGCTGGTGCGCATCTAGTCTTGAATTCATTTGCTGATGATATCTTTTGTATGTTCTCCATTTACCATACGCCATATACTCAAAGGATTTTTATCTTTTATTTCATCGGGCAAAAATTTCTGAGGTGATCCCTGGTAACATACGGGTCTTGTAAAACGATAAATGGCATTTGTACCTACAGATGTTGTTTTACTATCTGTGGTGGCCGGATAAGGTCCGCCATGCACCATAGCATGAGTTACTTCTACACCTGTGGGTACTGTGTTGTAAATAATACGGCCAGCTTTCAGCTCCAGAATGTTTATTAAACCATCAAATTCTTCAAGGTCTTTTTCTGTAGCCCAAACACTAACTGTTAATTGCCCGGTTAGGTTTTTGGCAATGGACATTATTTCATCCTTACTCTCAGCCATTACATGAAGCGAAGAAGGCCCGAAAACTTCTTCCATTAAATCATGGTGCTGCTGCAAGAAAGATTGGGCGGAAGTTTTGTACATATAAGGTGTTGCAGCATTTTCCATTTTACCCTGCTGCCCTGAGGCAATCAATTCAACACTATTATTGGCAGATAGTTTTTCAGTACCCTTGTTGTATCCATTATAAATATTGCCTGTAAGCATGCATTCTCCACAAGCATTTTGTATGTGTTCGCTAAATTTTAATACAAACGAGTCTGAACCACTTGATTGCTGTTGTACAATTATTCCGGGGTTGGTACAAAATTGTCCGGCAGCCAATAAGTTTGAGGGGGCCAGTTTATCAGCAAGTTCTGTAGCCTTTGCAGCCAGCATATCCGGGAGTATGAATACCGGGTTAACGCTGCCCATTTCTGCATAAACCGGAATAGGCTCTTTTCTTTTTGCAGCACTATCAAACAAAGCCTTGCCGCCCAAAAGAGAACCTGTAAATGCAATGGCTTTTATTAACGGATGTTGCACCAATGCCTGACCTGTTTCATGACCCTCTCCCTGAAGTAAAGAAAAAACACCATCAGGCAGGCCGCTTTCTTTTGCTGCCTCATTTATTAAAAGCCCTACTTTTTCTGATGTGGCAGGGTGACCTGGATGGGCTTTATAAACAACTGTGCAACCCGCAGCCAACGCAGAAATAGTATCGCCGCCGGCCACAGAAAAAGCAAATGGAAAGTTAGAGGCACCAAATACGCCTACAACTCCTAACGCTATCTGCAACTGGCGAATATCCGGCTTAGGCAATGGGGCACGATCTGGTAAAGCCGTATCAATGATAGCACTTACCCACGATCCTTCTTTTAGTACTTGTGCAAACAATTTTGCCTGGTTAATGGTACGCTGCACTTCACCTTTTAATCTTGCTTCAGGCAGGTTTGTTTCCTGCATAGCAATGGAGATTAATTCGTCCTTTGCGTTATCAATTGCCTCTCCTATTTTTTGAAGAAAGGCCGCTCTTTCATTTCCTGACAAAAGCCGGTAATGATAAAATGAAGCACTGGCTTTTGTAATGGCTTCATCAATTTCATCACCAGATGCTTCATGAAAAGTAGTTGTAGTTGTTTGGCCATTTATATGAAGCTGGCGGCTAAAGGTTTTGCTGCCTTTTGCTGATGTACTATATCCGATCAAATTATTTCCTGTTATCATTAGTGTAAAAATTATTTGTAAAGTAAATGATTGTGTACACTCAAATCAAAGATAGTTTCAAGTTTGCCCTGTTTAATACTGAGGTTTGTACTATCGGCTATCAGTTTATCAACCATTCAACTAAATCTTAACAAACATTACAGTATAGGAATCAGCTTTATCTGCTTTACAAGATTACATTCTAATATTGTTAGGCTGGATGTTCATTAAGTGAATGGCCGTATTGTTTAAAGAAGCAAATAGCAGTTTATCTGATGGTGCTTATAAAATAAGCAAAAGAGGAAAGCCTTTATTATTAGAGAACTGGAAAACAATTTTTTAAATGGATGATATTTGTCAACAGGTACGTAACATGACTTATAAATAAATTAGCCTCTTTATGAAAAAGAAACTACTAACGATTGCGCTCCTATTTTTGCTAAGCCACTCCTCTTTCTCTCAGTTAAGCGTAAGTGCCAACAAACGTTTCCTCGTAACGAAAGATGGCAAGCCTTTCTTTTGGCTGGGTGATACAGCATGGGAATTGTTCCATCGTCTTTCCCGTGAAGAGGCCGATAAATATCTTAAAGATCGTGCTGATAAAGGATTTACGGTGATACAAGCTGTGGTATTAGCCGAACTGGAAGGCTTGCAGGATCCAAATCCTTATGGAGAACTTCCTCTAGAAAATTTTGATCCTACAAAACCCCGCGAAGCATACTTTCAACACGTTGATTATATCATTAATAAAGCTGCCTCACATGGCATTTATATTGCCCTTTTGCCTACATGGGGTGATAAAGTTTTTAAAGATAGATGGGGTGCCGGCCCTGAAATTTTTAATGTTGACAATGCAAAAGCTTATGGCAACTGGATCGGCAACCGTTATAAAAATAAAAACAACATCATCTGGGTATTGGGTGGCGATCGCATTCCTGATGATAAAGCCATTGCTATCTGGCGCTCGATGGCTGCAGGTATTGTTGAAGGTGTAGGCGGCCAGGATAAAGCTTTAATGACCTTTCATCCACAACCTAATAGTGTTGAAGATGGCGGCTCATCCAAGTATTTTCATAATGATGAATGGCTTGACTTTAATATGTTACAAACAGGCCATTGCCGTGAAAACAATGTATGGGATCGTATGCAGGTTGTTTATAACCGTTCTTCCACAAAACCGGTATTAGACGGTGAGCCTATTTATGAAGATCACCCTGTTTGTTTTAATGCAAAAGACCTTGGTACTTCCAGTGCGTATGATGTGCGAAAGCATGCCTACCTTGATGTGTTTGCCGGCGCGTTTGGCCATACTTATGGGTGCCACGACATCTGGCAGATGTATGCTCCAAACAGGACCCCAATTAATGGCCCACATTTCCCATGGTATGTTGCTCTTGATCTTCCAGGTGCAGGGCAAATGAAATATTTGAGGCGCCTTATTGAATCAAGGCCTATGCTTGATCGTGTTCCTGATCAAAGTTTAATTTCAAATGCTTTGGAAGCACATGATCGTATACAAAGCACCAGGGGAAAGGACTATTTGTTTGTGTACACTACACAAGGAAAGCCTGTCAACGTAAACATGGGCAAAATATCAGGTAAAGAAGTAGCCTCTTCCTGGTACAATCCAAAAAATGGTGAAACCAAAGATGCAGGTCGCGTTGTGAACAAAGGACAGCAAACCTTTACGCCTCCTACCACAGGTTATGGCAATGATTGGGTTTTGGTATTGGATGATGCATCAAAAAATTATCCGAAACCTTAGTACAAACAAAAAATATGAAGCAAAAACTTTATACAGTTTTCTAGCAGCCTGCTTTGGGTTAATTATAGTTTACCAAGATCAAGGTAAGCGAAATCAAAATTTATTTCTTGCCGGCATGTTTATTCCACTTCTTCTTACCATTGTTAAAGTCAGCCTTTTACAATGTAAGCTCTAGGTATCGGCAAAGCCCGGATGCAACTCATTTCCTTTATATACTCTTCGTACATCTTAATCCCACATGGTACCTGCCAGCCCTAATATAGTGCCCAGCCAAAGAGCAATTACGTATCCAATTATGCCAATAAGGCTAAACAATATTTTTTTCCAGCTTCCTTGTTTACCTAGCACATACATCAAGTGAAAGAATAAACCACCTCCGGCACCTGCCAACGGTGTTATAACCACTGGCCTTAGCCACCATGTCTTATGCCATTCTGGATTGGGGCTGTCCATCTCCAGCACAAAGGTGAGGATAACCGCCAGGGCTATTGCCGCCCCGATCAACATCCGTGTGATTAAAGCACGATTCACTGTAAATACATTGTTTGAATTTGTCATGATCTTCTGATTGTATATTATTAATAGTTTAGCTTCAGGAGCGCATTTTGGATATAGTATACCCAACTTGAAAAAGTAATTAAAAAGCGCTTTGTGTTGCAAAGTAAATGTATATCTTTTGATTACCAGGGAGCAAGGTTTATTTTATGATGAATGGCAATGGGCGGATTAAAAAGCTAGTAGTTTTTAAAGATGGGACATAGCGGAGCTACACCACTTCGTCTGTACAGAGTATTGCAATACCGATTGTAAGGAAGAACTACTTTTGGAGCCCGAAAATGCTAGATTGATTATTTATTAAACTGTTTTACAAAGGCATTTTAACCGCATAGATATGATAGATGAAGCAATAGGTAGACTTGCCTTTCTGTGTACCAGAATTCCACCTTTACTTATGGAAATTGATGAGCCGGCATTTTCGTTAAAATTATCTCCGGTTAAATGGAGCAAAAAGGAAATTGTTGGACACCTGATTGACAGTGCAACAAACAACCATCAAAGATTTGTTCGCGGACAATTTGAAGATAATCCGGCCATTTCCTACGATCAAAACAAATGGAACGAGTGTAGTTATTATCAGCAAATGACAAAAGGTAATCTTATAGATTTTTGGACGAATTATAACGAACACCTTTTGGAACTAATAAGGCTTATCCCAAAAGAGAATTTGCAGAGAACTTGTACAATGAAAGACGGGAGCCTGGCAACACTTGAATTTCTAATTAAAGATTATGTTGACCATTTAGAACATCACTTGAGACAGATGGTTTGGTATTAGTAATTACTTCAGTAAGCGATTATCTTTTTCGCATTCTCCTGTAAAGTTGTGCACCACATAAAGCATCCAGTTTATGCCATATTAAAGCGCACATCTTCCAAACCATATTGTTTGATGATGTCGGCAGGAACTCCTTCCCATTTGTTAGGGCGGTTGCCCACATAGCCAAGGTCTTCAATACCTATTTTGCTTGTAAAAAAGCCGCTGGCAGTAAGGCTTCGCATACGGTCAAAAAATGCCACGCCTTGTTGCATTTCGGGTCTGGCCTTGGCAGGGTAGGCAATCTGGTTTACCATCTCCAGTTGTTGTTGTGCAGTACAATCTTTAAAGGAGTTATTATAAGTTTTTAAACATTGCATATCAAGCCATCTTAATCCTCCTCTCATTGGCAATTGGTGGTCGGGCATGTCTTTTACTATAAACTCAATAAACTCCGGCACTTTGGCATCAGATGCACTTCCGGAACGACCATCTTTTGGTATAATTATATCGCCCAAAACTGTTATAGTAGCCATTTCATGAGGCGTAAAAAAAACCTCTGAATTTAGCGCTTTAACTTTTTCAACTTCTCCCGCCTGCCTGTCAGCATTTGCATCATTATCAGCAACTACTAAACGCTCATCCTTTGTTTTGGTTTTGCATGCATCCAGTAGTAAGCCTGCTGAAAGTGAAGTGATGCCTAATGCTTTTAATGATTCCCGCCTGTTCATAAAATCAATATTTAAAAAGTAAGATGGTTATATATTTTGCTTTCCTCTTTGGTCAAGGATATATTCTGCTGTTCTCATAGATAAAGCAAGAATGGTCCACGTAGCGTTCTTGTCTGATTGCTGCACGGTTGGTGCACCATCAACTACAAAAAGGTTTTTACAATCATGAGCCTGGCACCATTTGTTCAGTACAGATTTTTTTACATCATTGCCCATTCTTGCGGTACCAACTTCATGTATAATACGACCGGGAGCTTCTAATCCCCACATATCCTCGGGCCCATGTGGCTGAGAGGTAGGTATCGCTCCCATCTCGTGAATAATACGGGTAAAGGTTTCCTGCATGTGTTTTGCCTGGTTTATTTCATCATTGTTCCATTTGTAATGAAAGCGCAATACAGGTATGCCAAACCTGTCTACTACTTTAGGATCAATCTCGCAGTAGTTATCAATACGTGCCATACCTACGCCCCGGCCTGCCATGCCAAAAGAGGTTCCATAAAAACGACGGTAATCATCTTTTAATGCAGCCCCGTAACCTCCTGCTTCTTTCATCTTTCCATCACGCCCCGGCACTTTTCCATTAAGGCTGGCAATGCCGCCGCCAAAACTATAACCCGGCATTCCCATACCGCCACCAAATTCTATATGATAGCCTCTTGGAAAATCAAGTTTCTTATTATCCTCCATCCACGGGCCGTATATATGTATGCTTCCTGCCCCATCTTCGTTATAGCGTTTACGATCTAAAAGCTGAGGCAAAAAACCAGACTGAGAAGCCCCTGTAGAATCTTGCAGGTATTTGCCCACGAGGCCGCTGCTGTTGGCAATGCCATTAGGGTAAACTCCTGATTTTGAGTTAAGCATTATACGGGCCGACTCGCAGGCACTTGCACCAAGTACAATTGTTTTACCACTCACCTGGTACTCCTGCATATCATCCTTGCTTACATAAGACACACCGGTTGCAAGTCCGGCTTTATCTGTGATCACTTCCCGCACCATAGCATTGGATATAAGCTCCAGATTGCCTGTTTTTAATGCAGGAATAACCAGGCAGGAGGAAGCCGAAAAATCAGCATACACTTTACAGCTACGGTTGCACTGTCCGCAGTAGAAACAAGCGCCCCTGTCTTTATTTCCAGGCAATGCTTCCGTAAGAACAGAACCCCGGCCTGGTATTACTTTTACGCCAGCTTTGGCAGCGCCCTTCATTATAAAAAGCTCCGGAAGCCGTGGCTTTGGAGGTGGAAGAAATATACCATCAGGCTCATTTTCCAAACCTTCTGCAGTACCGTATATTCCAATAAGCCGGTCTAGTTTATCATAATAAGGTTTTACTTCATTATATGTAATAGGCCACCTTTCACTTACACCATCATCAGGCTGAAAATCTTTAGGCCCAAAACGGAGTGAAATTCTTCCCCAATGGTTTGTACGTCCGCCAAGCATTCTTGATCTGAACCAATCAAATTGAGTATTGTCTTTTTTTGTATAAGGCTCTCCCTCTATATCCCAACCGCCAAACGAAGCATCAAAATCGCCAAATGGCCTCACCTTGGTGCCTGCGCCTCTGCGGGGAGATTCGTAAGGAAATTTAAGTTGTGATGAGTGCTTAGCCGGATCAAAGAAAGGACCGGCTTCCAGCATTAAAACTTTTACTCCTGCATTGGCCAATACATAAGCGGCCATGCCTCCCCCGGCGCCGGATCCTACAATAACTACATCATATACTTTCGACGACTTCTTAATTTGTATATCACCCATAAAACGGAATTCTTAATTCATACGTGAAGAGATGTGCAACCTGATTAGTTACCAATATTATTGAATTAAATCTGCACACATAAAAATCTGCAAAAAATCTTTGTGCTGAGATACTTTCAAACTTAAAATAAGTGTACAGTTTCTTTATGCAGGATGGCTTCATTTAAAAACCAGAATGCTGTATTTAATTCCAGCCTTAACGTCATTGCTTTAAAAAGATCAATGAACAGCGCTATTGCGGAGTGTTGTGCTTCCTGCGCTTCGCTACTTAAAAACAACTATACTTGCATTTTTTTAGAAAGCTTATGAAATCGAAAGTCATTCCTTTTCTTCTATTACTTATAATGGCAGTGGCCATTTTGTTTATAAAGATGTACAAGGGAGTAAAAGAAAAAAGTGATACTGCTCCTGTTACCCGTGCCCGTGGCTTTGACAGAAGAATAAGCACTTTAGATTATACCCAGCATGCGCTTTGCCGCATGGATTGTCGGCATATAAGCAAAAGCGATGTGCAGGACATTATGCGTACCGGTGAAATAAATTATGCCAAAACAGATGTGCAGGACAAGCCATGCCCAACGTATGCTCTTCAAGGTTATTCGAACGACGGCCAACACCTGCGTGTAATTTTTGCGCAGTGCAACACCAAAACAAAAGTGGTTACCTGCTACGACCTTGAAAAAGATTTTGAATGCCATTGTGCGGGTGATGAGAAAAAAAAGGAACAAGAATGAAATGGTTGCTAAAGCCTTTGCAATGGGTGTATTGTATTTATGCGTTGTTGCTTTTTTTGGTGTTAATGATCCCTGTTTTTTTATTTTCGGTGGGGGCTTCTTTTATGGGGCGTATAAAGGGCGGCAATTTGATAAACCGGGCCTGCATGCTTTGGGGCGATGTTTGGTTTCCCATGATCGGCATCTTTCATAAAAATATTTACGAACAGCCTTTACATAAAAATGAATCTTACATTTTTGTGGCCAATCATAAGTCTTACCTTGATGCCACCATTCTTGTAAAAGGTTTTCGAATGCCATTAAGACCTTTAGGAAAAGCTGAAATGGGAAAAATTCCTGTGTTCGGATTTATATACCGCAATGCCATAGTATCGGTAGATAGAAGCAGCGCCAGCAATAGAGTAAAAAGCGTACAGCTACTAAAAGCAATGTTACGAAAAGGCATCTCGGTACTTGTATTTCCTGAAGGCACTTTTAACATAACCGGCAAACCATTAAAAGAATTTTACGATGGCGCTTTTCGTATAGCCATAGAAACAGGAACTCCTATAAAGCCTGTCTTGTTTTTAGATACCTATGACAGGCTTCATTATAATAGCGTGTTCTCGCTGACACCTGGTAAAAACCGTTTTGTTTTCCTGGAAGAAATAAATACAGAAGGATTAACCTTAAAAGACACGTTACAATTAAAAGAGAAAGTTTATGCCATCATGGAGGCAAAGCTAAAGGAGTATAATGCTTCGTGGATAAAGTGAATATTTAGCATAAATTTTTTGCGCCTAGCTTCTCCTCGAACCCTGGCGCAAGATCGCCTTCTCCGCTGAGTCTCACCTCCTTGCCCTGTGCGGTGGAGTGGACTCGGGGGGGGGCTAAACGATTAAGCTTGCAATACTGCACTGAGTCATATCTTACCTCTTATGCCGGTTAAGCAAAACATACCTTACTGTGATGACCTTTGCTTTATTACCCTTACCCGCCCTCTCCGCCGAGTCTCACCTTGCCCTGTGCGGTGGCGTGGACTCAGGGGGGGCTAAATGATTAAGCTTGCAATACGCACTGAGTCATATCTTACCTCTGATGCCGGTTAAGCAAAACATATCTTACTGTGATGGCCTTTACTTTATTACCCTTACCTGTTATAAATGGCTGCCTTTAATTAAGCTTACCAATACTTATGACTGCATTTATAAGTGGTTTAATTATCTGGTGGCTAAAAACCACTATGTAACTGGCTATGTGAATTATGCCCAATCATCTTCATGTACTTATAGGTTTTAGCAGCACCACCAAAAGCATTAATAAAATAATAGGAGATGGAAAGCGCTTTATAGCATACGAAATAATAAAGCGGCTTAAGCAACAAAACATGGAAGATATATTAATGCAATTGCAAAGTGCTGTAGAAGTAAAAGACAAACAAAGAGGAAAGCTGCATGAAGTATGGATGGATTCTTTTGA
>JAYULK010000095.1:0-32684 GCA_043763635.1 Chitinophagaceae bacterium | reverse complement strand
AATAATATTGCTCTTTTACATCTTCGCCATGGTTGCCTTCGCCATTGCGCAAACCGAAGAGGCGCTCTTTTAATATATGATCTTTGCCATTCCACAGAGCCACAGAAAAGCACAGGTTCTGGTATATATCCGAAATGCCTGCAATGCCATCTTCGCCCCAGATGTAAGACCGGCAATGCGCATGATCAAAAGGAAAATAATTCCACGCATCGCCCCATGGACTATAGTCTTCACGAACAGTGCCCCACTGCCGTTCACTTAAATAAGGCCCCCATTCCGCTAATGGTACTGCTTTCCCTGCGTTTACTTCAAGGCGGTTGTGTTCTGCTGTCATTAATTGTATTTATAGCGCCAACATTCAATGCTGTTATTGCATTCTAAAAAAGGCTTTATGTTGAAAGTGGCAAACAGGTAAGTAAAGTAAAAGTAAGACAAAAATTTTCTTTGCAGTTTTAGCAAGTATTCATTTCAACTCACGAGCAGACGTTGCCGGAACAATTAAAATTTTTTCAATTCCCTTTTACATACGTCATATTAATCGAATGGATATTAGTACACGGCTAAAGAATAAGTAATTGAGGAAGGGCCGGTATAATATGAAAGAGCATAAAGGTTACACCACGTGGGCCTGATCGCTTATTTCAGAATTTGTTTGAACAGTAGTATTAGTTTCTACATCTTCATACTTTCTAAAAAAGCGCTTTTGAAAAATTAAAAGCGTAATAACACCAACAGATATGGAGGCGTCTGCTATATTAAAAATCGGACTAAAGAATATAAAATTTTCACCGCCAACATAAGGCAGCCACGAGGGAAACCTGGATTCAACTATAGGAAAATGAAGCATGTCTACCACCCGCCCATGTAAAAAACCTGCATATCCTTTTGCTGGAAACATTTTTGCCACATGCACGTAGGAGCTATCTTCAAATATCATCCCGTAAAACAAACTGTCAATAAGGTTTCCCAATGCACCAGCATAAATAAAACAGGCACAAATAATAAAGCCGCGGGAATATTTTTCTCTGATGACTTTTACTAAATACCAGGTGCCAAATAAAACTGCTACTAATCTAAAAAGCGTTAAAACTACTTTGCCCCATTCGCCCCCAAAATTCCATCCCCAGGCCATCCCTGCATTTTCAATAAAATATAGTTTAAACCATGAAATGCCCATTACATCCTTAACATGACCAAAAGGAAAACTTGTTTTAATCCAAATCTTTAAAGCCTGATCAGCAATAATGATCAATAAAACACTGAGGACAGCAAAACGCAATTTCATTTTTAAAAAATTATGTCAATTCAAAGGCGGATAGAAAAATAAGGATAAGAAAAATTAAGGGATGTTCTTACCTGCATATTACAATTTTAACCCGGCAAAGATAAGGGCTGGCCCAATCGCAGATTTTTGGAAAAGGTTAATTCTACTCCTGGAAATAAATTCTTTTTACCCTTTGAGAAACCGAGGTCATTAGCTCATAAGGGATGGTTTCAATCCATGAGGCCACTTGTTGTACAGGTAATTCTTTCCCAAAAATAATCACGCCGTCTCCTTCTTTTACATTGGGTATTCCGGTTACATCAATCATTGTCATGTCCATACAAACTGTACCAATAACAGGCGCTATTTTTCCCCGGACCCACATTTTTCCTATACCATTTCCAAAACGCCTTGAGTACCCATCGGCATACCCAACCCGTACTGTGGCAATAACTGCATTTTCTTTAACTATTCCACGGCGGTTATAGCTTACAGTATCACCGGCCTTTAAATATTTTATCTGGGCAATAGTTGATCGTAAAGTTGCCGCAGGATGAAGGTCAAGTTGGTGCGTTTCAATTTCAACACCATACAAACCAATGCCAAGCCGCACCATATCCATTTGCATTTGCGGATGGCGAATAATAGCTGCAGAATTAGCAATATGCTTAAGAAAATTGTAGGGTATATATTCTTGTAGATTAGTAAGTGCCAGGTGAAACCGGGAGGCCTGTTGTTTGCTATACGCATCCTGCGAAGGATCTTCACTGGCTGCTAAATGGCTAAAAACACTCATAACCCTAAAAGAAGATTGTTGCAATTGATTACCCAATTCCTCTATCTCGTCAAGTGAAAATCCAAGCCTGTTCATGCCTGTTTCTATTTCTATATGAACAGGATAAGATTGCAGTCCCTGCTCTTTAATAAAATCGTTAAACTGTTGAAATAAACGGAAGGAGTAAATAACCGGTTCCAAACTATGATCTATAATAGCATTGAAAGTGGTTTCGTCTGCATTCATTACCATTATTGGTAATGATACACCTGCCTTTCTTAAGTCAACCCCTTCATCCACATAAGCAACTCCTAAATAATTAACCTTGTTGAACTGTAAAATGCTTGCTATCTCTGCGCCACCGCTGCCATAAGAAAAAGCTTTTACCATTGCCATTATAGCCGTGTTGTTGTTGAGCGTTTTACGATATTGCTTTAAATTATGAGCAATGGCATTTAAGTTAATGTCCATCACCGTCTGGTGCACCTTTTGTCCGAAGAGGGATACAATTCTTTCAAATTCAAATTTCCTGGCGCCCTTAATTAAAATCATCTCATTATAAAAACTTGTTGCCCTAAAATTTTGAATAAAAGAATTCGTATCTGCAAATAATAGCAGCTCAGTAGCCGGGTCTATATATTTAGGCAAATGGGTTGATATTTTTGCCCCAATAGCAATCACAGCTTTTACCTCATTTTGCTTTAGCGCTAAAGCAATAGCTTCATAAAGATCGGTGCTGCTTTTTCCTGATTCAACAAAGTCAGATAGAACAACCCTTCTTTTTTGCGCCGTCTTTTGCTGCTTTAAAAACTGCAATGCCAAATGTAAAGAAGTAAGATCTGCGCTATAACTATCATTAATAATGCTGCAATTATTTATCCCGTGCATAAAATGCAAACGCATGTCAATACTATGAAGCCTGGTTAGCCGCTCATTAATATCAGCAATAGAATACTCTAAGTGCAGCAAAACACATACACAGCTTATTGCATTTTGTATAGACGCTTCATCTGTGAAAGGAATAGTAAGTGTAATGGATTGCTGCTTCCACTTAGCCGTTACTACCGCTTGCTGCAGTTGCAGGTTAGTATTTTTTTCAATCGCTAAAAGCTGAAGATCTGCTTCAGATTGTGAGCCCCATGTAAAAATCTTTGTTAGTGGCTTGTTGTTTAATAATTCATAAGGTCCGATGATGATTTCTGCACCTTCAAACAACTTTAGCTTTTCAAATAGTTTTTCCTGGTGAGAAGTAAAGCCCGAATCATGGGCCTCTCCGATATTTGTCAGTACGCCAATATTCGGACTAACAATATATTTTAACAGCTCCATTTCCCCGGGCTGGCTTATGCCGGCTTCAAAAATTCCTAAAGTATGTTGCGAATTTATTTGCCAAACGCTTAAGGGTACACCAATTTGCGAGTTATAACTTTTAGGACTGCGTATAATATTATAATCTTCGTTTAATAATTGATACAGCCATTCCTTTACTATTGTTTTACCATTGCTCCCGGTGATGCCAATGATCGGTATGGAAAACTGATGCCGGTGATACCTTGCTAATTTTTGCAAGGCTATAAGCGGATCCTCTACCAATATAATTGAAGACCCAGGCAAACCGGAAACTTCGATATGTCTTGCAACAACAAAGCTTCTTACTCCTTTTTGATAGGCATCTTCTATAAACTGATGTGCATCCGACTGGATGGAATCCAAAGCAAAAAAAACGGTTTGTTCTGCCATAAAAAGCCTTCGGCTATCAGTTGACAGATCTGTGATCATACAATCACTATAAAATTGTATGAAATTTCCTTCTACAATATTGCAAATGGTTTGGATGGAGTACACAGTTATAGCTCTTCGGTATTTGTACGTCGTTTGTTTGCCTGTATAGAGTATGCAATAGAGCCGCCAAGACATACTACTATCATAAGTAATGAAATGTAGATGGGCACATGCACATCAAAATATTCAATAAGCATTTTTAAGCCTATAAATATTAGAACAATGGCAATGCCTTGTTGCAGGTAAGAAAACTTTGTTACAGCTCCCCGTAATAAAAAGAAAAGCGATCGTAAGCCGAGCACAGCAAAAATATTACTTGTATAAATTACAATGCGCTCCTGAGATATGGCAAAAACAGCGGGAATACTATCTAAAGCAAAAACAATATCAGTAGTGGCCAGCATAATAATAACTACAAACATATTGGTGTAGTATCGCTTTCCATTTTTTATGACACTAAACTTGCCACTTATATCTTCATGAATGATTGGGAAAAAACGATTGATAAATTTATAGACAGGATTATCTGCAGGATTGTAGTTATCGCTTTCTTTGGCTGAAAAAATTTTAACGCCTGTAAAGACAAGCAGCGCACCGAAGATGTAAAGTATCCAGTGAAAATTTTCTACCAGTGCAACGCCAACTGTTATAAAAATGATACGAAACACAATAGCCATTAAAATACCAATGAGAAGTGCACGGGCATAATGATCGGAGCGTATTTTAAAGAAAGTAAAAATGAGTATAAAAACAAAAATATTATCAATGCTAAGGCTCCATTCCATTAAGTAAGCGCTCAGGTATTCAAGCGCCATTTGACTCCCTTCGCTCCACCACATAAAACCGAAAAATGCCATGGCAAGGGCTACCCAAAAAATGGTTTGATACAACGCTTTTTTTATTGTTATATCCTTAGATTTTTTGCTGAGCAAACCTAGATCAAACACAAGAGCCACCAATAAAACAATTCCAAAAACCAAATACGTCAACTGATCCGGAGTCATAATCAAATCCTTTTGTAAGTGAGCAAAGATAATGAAGCGGGCGTTTGGCTTTTTACTTTACAAATGCATATTTACGTCTGCGTATTTGCTGGTGTATAAACCCAAAAATGATAACCAGTAAAACCGGAAGGGCAATATTGATGAGCTGCCATTTGGTGCGTTCTTCTTCCACTTTACGGGAATCCAGAAGGCGTAGCACCACTTCTTTATTTCTTGTTTCGATAATACTGCCTTTGCTCGTAAGGTACTCCAGGCAGTTTAGTAAAAAATCTCGGTTAGCAAACTGGTACTCGTATTGAGATCCTGCAGTAAATAAATTCATCCCCATGGGCATAGGGCCTTGTTTGGCAGACACATCATTCAAAACTATATCCCCATCTGCCACAAAGATCATTTTATTTTCTTCTGGATTGCTTTCTTTAAAGCCACCTGTTGTGGCCAGACTATCTATTTGAGCCCGGCTAACCCTGTTTTTATAAAATGATGTAAACCTGCCTTCTAATAAGACAGCCACAGGAATACCACGTTGCCGGAACAACGCATCCTCGGGCGTATTTCTATTTTCATTAGGGCTAATTAATGCCGGAGTACTGATAATGCGGGAATTGGCAGAACTTTGCAACAGGTATGTTTTTTTTATTCCGGCTGCGGCCACTGTATCAATAGAGTTCACAAATCTTCCGGCTATAAGACCAATATTTTTATTGATTAGATGATTTTTGCGTGACTCAAAAAGCGGGTAATAGTTCCAATGTAAAAATTCGAATTGTGGATTAGACGCATCGCCTCCTACAGCGAAAGGCAGAAAGTCACATTGAAGGTCCATGACCAGGTCAGGATTTATGCGGATGCCATACCGGAATAGCTGGTCTTCTATACCAAGGTTGCGTTCATAAGCAATTAGTTGCGACTTATAACTTAAGCTGTCTTGTTCGGCATGCAGGTTGTCAATAAACCAAATTACTTTTCCTCCATGCATTATGTATTGATCAATCTTTAATTTCTGCGCTTCTGTAAAAGGTATAGTGGGCTTTACAATTACTAATGCCTTAATTGTATTTGGTATGGCAGGCTGTGCCTTGATATCAAACATTCCAAAACTATAATTGCTTCCAATGGTTTGTTGCAAATCGTAAGTAGAACCATCTGTTGGCTCTCCATTTCCTGTAGCATACGCTACTGCAATTTTTTGGGGATCGGTGAGTGCAAGAATCGTTTTATTAAACTGGTATTCCATCATTGCTTCAGCATCATTCAACTCTTCAGCAGAAATACTTTTTTTACTACTTTCAAATAAATTCACTACACCGGTATCACCTTTATAAATAAGAAGTGCATAGGGATATGCATTCTTGTTTTCTTCTCCTGACTTAACCTGCACACTAATATTGATAGGACTAATTCCTAATGCTTGTAAGGAATCTCCCCAGGTTCTACCGTTAGTTACTTCAGCATTAGGGTCAGTAAATTTGTATTGAATAGTGGAAGGGCTGGCATCTCTTAAAACGCTTAAAAACTCATTAGTTGTATTGCTTAATTTTCTGAATTCAGAAGGAAAGTCACCTTTTAAAAAAACATTTATGAAAACAGGCTCCTCAACCCCCCTCACTAAATCTTTTGTCGTTTGGGTTAAGGAATATCTTTTTTCTTCAGTAAGATCAACACGAAAATGAACAAAAGAAGCCAATAGATTTATAGCTGATAATGCCAGTAATAATCCTATCCAGCCCAGGTTTTTCTTTTTCTTTTTCATCCTTTATTTCTTCTGAAGATTTTGCTGGGTTATTAATAAAAAGAAAAAAATAAGGCTAATAAAATACACCACATCGCGGCTATCAATTACTCCCCGGCTAATGCTTCCGTAATGGTATTCTATGCCAATCATTTCAATATAATAATCAGAGCCGTTACTAAACACCGGAAGTTGGCTAATGGCAGTAAACCCAAAATAAAATAAGATGCAGACCACAAGGCTTATAATAAATGCTACTACTGCATTTGAAGTAAAACTACTGACACAAACACCAATTGAAATAAACAAGGCAGTAATAAAAAGCAAGCCTAAATAAGAACCTGCTGCCGCACCTGCATCAATACCCGTTGTAGCCGCTAACTGATTAATGGTAATATAATAAACGAGGGTAGGAAGTAAGGCAATAACAGCCACTATAAGGCTGCCAAGAAATTTACCTGAAATAATTTGCCAGCTAGTTAAAGGACGGGTGCGTAACACTTCATAAGTGCCTCCTTTAAATTCATCGGCAAAACTGCGCATTGTAATAGCAGCCACAAGAAACAGCAATATCCATGGGGCAAAAGAAAAAAAAATTTCAAGCGTAGCATATCCGTCATCAAGGATGTTGTTGCGGAACACAAACAACACAAGGCCATTTACCAATAAAAAAACAATAATGGCAATATAACCTGTGAGACTGCTAAAAAATTGATTGAGTTCTTTTTTACAAATAGACCACATGTGGGGTGTGAAAATAGGAAAATAAGCAAATCCCGCAAAGCGGAACAAATAAGCAAGGCAGGTTTACAGCTTTTTATTCATGATCCACCCAGGATTTAATGCTCTTAAATCATTAACTGCTTTGGTAACTCGATGTGCTACATAATCAACTTCTTCTTCTGTTGTATACCTGCCAAGACTGAAGCGGAGCGAACTTCTTGCGAGGTCATCGCTGATCCCCAAAGCTTTCAAAACATAAGAGGGTTCTAAAGAAGCCGATGTACAAGCAGAACCTGAAGAAAGGGCAATATCTTTTTGTAAGTTGATCATTAATGCATTGCCATCTACGTATTCAAAAGCCAGGTTTGTAACATTAGGCAACCTGGCAAACCGGCTGCCATTTATATGAATTCCTGCTATTTTTAATAACTCGTTTTCCAGCTTGTTTCGTAAATAGTTTAGTCTACTCATTTCCTCTTGCAAAATATGAGAACTTATTTCGCAAGCCTTGCCTAAGCCCACTATGCCCGGTACATTTAATGTTCCGCTTCTTATGCCACGTTCATGCTCACCACCATCCATTTGAGCTGTAAGTTGTACCCTGGGGTTTCTGCGTCTTAGATACAAAGCGCCCACACCTTTAGGCCCATACATTTTATGAGCAGATAAAGCCATAATATCAATGCCATCTTCCTGCACATTGACTCTAATTTTTCCCACTGCCTGCGTAGCATCGCTAAAAAATAAAACCCCTTTTGATTTGGCAATGGCGCTTATTTCTTTCATAGGTTGTAACACTCCAATTTCATTATTGGCATACATCACTGAAATTAATATGGTAGTGGGGCTAATGGCAGCTTCTAATTCCTGCAAATCAATTAGCCCTTCTCTATTTACTTTTAAATAAGTTATTTCAGCGCCTGATTTTTCTAAGTGTTTACAGGCATCTAATACTGCTTTGTGCTCTATCGTTGTGGTTATAATGTGGTTGCCTTTTGAGGCGAATCGTTCATAAATACCTTTCAACGCAAGGTTGTTGCTTTCTGTAGCACCAGATGTAAAAATGATTTCTGTTTTTTCCGCCCTTATAAAATTTGCAACATGGGCCCTTGCATTTTCTACCGCTTCTTCCGCCTTCCACCCAAAGGAATGACTACGGCTTGCGGCGTTGCCAAAGTCGGTTGTAAAATAGGGCCACATAGCGTCCAGCACCGTTTTATCACAAGGAGTTGTAGCATTATAATCCAGGTAAACAGGAAGCTGTAGCATTATTATTCTATTGTTGCAAAGTTAACCAACGGGCATTCCTTTAACGGCATTAAATTCGATGAATAATTTATATATACTACATCATGCTAAAAATAGAACACATTGGAATAGCGGTTGATTCACTTGCAAAATCAATACCTCTTTTTGAAAAACTGTTAAATACGCCTTGCTATAAAACAGAAGAAGTATGGTCGGAAAAAGTAAGGACTGCTTTTTTTAAAAAAGGAGAAACTAAAATAGAGCTACTGCAATCAATAACAGAAGATAGCGTGGTGAAGAAGTTTCTTGAAAAAAAAGGTGAAGGTATTCACCATATTGCTTTTGAAGTAGAAGACATTGAAGAAGAAATGAAACGCCTGAAAGAACAAGGGTTTACTTTATTAAATGAAAAACCAAAAGATGGAGCCGATAATAAACTTATTTGTTTTTTACATCCTAAAAATACAAACCATATTTTGATTGAATTGTGCCAGGAAAAAAAAGAGCCCCTGGTGTAACCAAGAGCTTTTTATATACGATCTGTTTGTTTTATAAAATAACTTGTTTAGCAATGTTCACATCCTTGCCATTGCTTATAGAAACAATGTAATTGCCTTTAGATGAATGTTGGTTGATAACCACATGTCCTGACGGTTCGTTATATGTTTGTTGCGACATTACCTGTCCTGACATAGATATTAATCTAATTACTACATTACCTTTTATCTGTTTTGTAAAAGCAACTACAATGTTGTTGCTGGTTGAAGACAGTTTCACATCTGTAGTTTGAACATTTTCATTTTTTATTGATTTGATAGATGTATAAACAAAATGCCCGTCTTTATCTACTTGCTTAATACGATAGTAATTTAATTGGGCAGATGCGGCCTTATCGGTATAAGTATAGTTGTTTAACATGCTGCTGTTTCCAACTGCCGTTACATATCCAACTGGTTGCCATACGCGGCCATCTTCGCTGCGCTCCACAATATACTGGCTTGCATTTGACTCTTCAGAAGTAGACCATTTAATTGCAATGCCTGCATTAGTATTAGAAACACTGTACCCAACAAACTTTACAGGTAATATAATTGGTTCTATGCCACTGTATGTAACCGGGCCTGTCACAGTTCCTTGTGAGCCTGAATATTTAATAACATTAGCAATTTCAATCCTATCCGATGGGTTGCCTTGTTTTGTAATTAAAGTAGCCCCGGTATAAACATTGACAACACTAAGAGGACCCAAATCTAATTTTCCAACCTGGAACTCCATTATACCGTAAACATTCATTGTAATACTGGCTGGATTTAAAGTAACATTTTTATCAACGATTAAAGTCATAGCTGCAGGCACTAGAACAGTTTCGCCCCCAACTGGTTGATGACCCAGGCTCCATGTGTTATTATTAGACCATTTGCCACCATTAACAATAACTTGGTTTGTTTGACCATTAGATGTAAGAAGGGAAAATATTGCTATTGCAATTAAGTAGAAATATTTCATTGGTACGGTATTTTTTTAGTTTTCAACTTAGTGAGCCTAAACAAACTGCTTATCGTTTTCTAAGGGATTATTCTTATCAGCTTGCTCACGAGGACAAAGCTATAATGCGTATTTTTTAAATGCAAGTACATTTACCAATTTGGTAGAGTAAAAGCCCATGTTGGTGCACTTTTTACCGATAAAGGACTGAAAATCAATTAATTTATTTTAAGTGTTTTTATTTATTTTTTTTAAGTAAAAGACTAAAAAAAGCTGCTTTTTGAACTTTTGATTGCGTAAGCATACGTTTGAATCACAGGAATAGCACTTGCCTGATGCAGTGAATTCAACAATGTAAGAAAGAAATAAACCCTTAGTTATACTAAGGATGCCCCCTAAGTAATTGTAGGTTTTTTTATGTAGGTATGAAATATAAATGGGAGTTGATGTTTCGGCTCTAATTTTTACTTCTAAAATTTAGCAACTTTAGGAAGGGTAGATTGGAGTAGATGGCGATTTTAATGATCAAAATTTCCGGGAGAATCGGCATTAGCGATGCCTAGCTTTTCTACAGCTAGTTGTGATGCTATTTGTGATGCATCTTTTTTGTTGAAGGCTTTTCCTTCCGCAATAACTTTTCCATTAATAACCGCA
This sequence comes from Chitinophagaceae bacterium, assembly GCA_043763635.1. Classification (GTDB taxonomy): domain Bacteria; phylum Bacteroidota; class Bacteroidia; order Chitinophagales; family Chitinophagaceae; genus Flavisolibacter. Next base: position 22,017 of record JAYULK010000095.1, on the reverse strand, counting down.
CCAATGGTAAATAGACGGCGCCCATTTTCTACTTGTTCATTGATAGTTTCAAATTCTAATAACTTGCCGTTTTTGTTGGCCCAGCCATACAATTTATTTTTTTGATTGATCTCTAAAATTTCCAAATCATCAACAAACATGTGCGGAATTATAATCCTTTCACTAACCCATCGAATGGTTTTCTTATAACCCTTATCAAGGTATATGGCCCCAACCACTGCCTCCAATGTATTACCAAATATCTGGCTTACTTTTAATGAGGAGTCTGATTTATTATACACTGTCACTTTTTTCAAACCCATCTTCACAGCAATATCATTTAACTGTTGGCGGTTTACCATCTTGCTCCGCATTTCGGTTAAAAAGCCTTCTTCTTTATAAGGATATCGTTTAAAAAGATAATCAGCAACAATTGCGCTTAAAATAGCGTCGCCAAGATATTCCAGCCGTTCATTATTCTCGTGGCTTGTTTCTTTTACAGAGCGATGTGTAAGGGCAGTTTTGTACAGGGAGACGTTATCAGGACTAAAACCTAATATAACTTTCAAACTTCTTTTGAAAGTAGAGCTGGAATGCTTTCTATAAAGTGATTTCCAAAAATCCACAGGATGGTAAGCTACAACTTTTAAATAGGTGGGTAAAAAGGTTATGATGCTGAGTTGGGAAAACTATTCGCTATACTTTTTTACAATAATACAGGCATTGTGTCCGCCAAAACCAAATGTATTGCTCAATGCTGCACGAACCGTACGATGTTGTGCCTGCCCATAAGTGAAATTCAACCGGGAGTCTAGTTCAGGGTCGTCAGTAAAATGATTGATTGTTGGGGGCACTATATCGTTCTGAACACTCATGATACAGGCTATGGCTTCAATCACACCCGCCGCTCCTAAACAATGCCCTGTCATTGATTTGGTGGAACTAATATTGATTTCGAATGCATGCTCTTTAAAAACATCTATAATGGCTTTTACTTCTGCAAAATCTCCTAGGGGTGTAGATGTACCGTGGGTATTCACGTAATCAATATCAGTAGGTTGCATACCTGCATCCTCCAAAGCTATGAGCATTACGTTTTTTGCGCCTAAGCCCTCAGGGTGTGGCGCCGTAATATGATGAGCATCTGCCGTAGCACCTGCACCTGCAACTTCGCAATAAATTTTAGCGCCGCGCTTTATAGCATGCTCTAATTCTTCAAAAACCAAAACACCAGCACCTTCACCCATCACAAAACCGTCACGGTCTTTATCATAAGGGCGGGATGCAGTGTTAGGATCATTATTACGTTCGCTCATGGCTTTCATTGCATTAAAGCCACCAATACCCGCCTCGCAAATAACACTTTCTGCTCCACCGGTTATAATAATATCAGCTTTATTAAGTTTTATCAGGTTAACAGCTTCCATCATTGCATTGGTAGAGGATGCACAGGCGCTAACAACGGCAAAATTTGGCCCTCGGAAACCATGCCGCATGGAGATGTGCCCGGCAGCAATATCTAAAATCATCTTAGGAATAAAGAAAGGATTGAAACGGGGAGTGCCGTCGCCCTTAGCAAAATTCATCACTTCTTCCTGAAAAGTCATAATACCACCAATACCGCTTGCAAAAACAACTCCTACCCTGTCAGGGTTTACGTTTTCTTTTGAAATGCCGGCATCGTTCACTGCCTGGTCGCTGGCAACAACTGCCGTTTGGGTAAACCTATCCAGTTTACGTGCTTCTTTCCTGTCAAGAAAATTAGTGGGTTCAAATCCTTTGATTTCGCAAGCAAAACGTGTTTTAAATTTAGATGCATCAAATTGCGTAATAACGTCAGCGCCACTTACACCATTTCTTAAATTATTCCAATACTCGGTAACAGAGTTACCTAATGGTGTAAGTGCCCCCATTCCCGTTACTACTATCCGTTTCATTTGCATAAGCCCCGTTGAGGATAATTTTGTGTAAGATAAAACCGCCTTCGCTGCGTAAACAGGCAAAGGCGGGTAAAGTCGTTTATTCCTTCAACTGATGATGAGGAAAATTATTTTGCGTGCTCTTCCAAATAAGCTACGGCCTGGCCAACTGTAGTGATGGTTTCAGCTTGCTCGTCAGGGATAGAGATATTGAATTCTTTTTCAAATTCCATGATCAGTTCTACCGTGTCTAAAGAGTCGGCTCCTAAATCGTTTGTAAAAGAAGCCTCTGTTGTTACCTCCGCTTCGTCAACTCCCAATTTGTCTACAATGATCTTTTTTACTCTTGCTGCAATGTCTGACATGATGTAAAAGTTTGGTTATAGTGGTGCAAAAATATAAGATTTTGTATTAAATAACATTTAGAGAAAAAATGACTGAAAAATGTTTCCAATCTGCGATTTTACTTTCAGCCGTAATTGGCTGAGTACATAGATAGTTGTAATTTGAACTTCTCCCAATTTTATTTTAAATGGCGTTAAAAATTATAGATCATAATAGTGTAGAATACCAACAAATGGTAAAGCTGCGGGATGATATTTTGCGGAAACCTTTGGGCTTATGTTTATCAAAGGATGAGTTAGAGATAGAGAAAGAGCATTTATTGATAGCAGCTTATGAAGATGAAAAAATGATGGGTTGTTGTATGCTTGTAGAAGAGGGAAAGACAGTGCGGCTGCGGCAGATGGCTGTACTTAACGATTTACAGGGCAAGGGAATTGGGAAGGCTTTAATGCAATTTGCAGAAAACCTGGCCAGGGACAGGGGCTATACAAAAATAACCATGCATGCCCGAAAACCAGCAATAGGATTTTATGAGAAAATGGGATATACAACCATGGGAGAGGAGTTTCTTGAGCTAAGTATCCCTCATTATAATATGGAAAAGAAATTATGAATTAAAGAATCGCATAACTTTTTCGAGGGCAAGAACCAGGCCTTGAAGTTGTAGTCCTTAATATTAATTACCTACTTTTTGTTTTAATAACTGCCGCATGTTAAAAACATCATCACCGGAGGAAAAGCCGCTTTTCGGAACAAGAAAAAAGGAACGGCTATCGAAGTATAAATGAAAAAAATGTGGCGTTTCTTTAAAAAAGCTAACTGCCTTCCATGGCCATGACCTCTGGCCTCTTTCATTGCCAACCGTAAAAGAATCCTGCTCAAAATTCATGGTAAAATGATCAAGGAAAGTTGCACTACGGCGGTATACTACTGTTGGTAACAGAAACCAGAAGGTAATCATTAAAATAAACCAAAGGGTTGATGCTGTTAGCAAGGCAAGCGGCGTAACTTTTTTGAAATAAAACAAAGCTGCAGAAAACAAAGCAAAAACATTTACCACAATGATCATGATTCGTATTTCGGGACGTGAAATAAAGTGGTAGCGCAAAGCTTGCAAAACCTGTCCCTTGTTGTACGTAAAGCTAATTGTCATGATAGCTCTTTAATTGTATTAATACTGTATAAAGAAGATGGTAATATTTTGAAAAATAAACCGCAGAGCTAAAATAAAAAAGCCCCGCAATGCAGGGCCTTTCACTTTAAAACAATATTATTTATTCATCATTTGTTTGGCCTCAATGCTAAGTGTAGCATGTGGCACTGCACGCAAGCGGGCCTTGTCAATTAAATTTCCGGTAACCCGGCAAATGCCATAAGTTTTGTTCTCAATACGCATGATGGCTTTCTCTAAGTGATCAATGAACTGTATCTGGCGGCTGGCCATCTGGCTCAATTGCTCACGTTCCATACTCATACTACCGTCTTCCATTGTCATGTAACGGCCTTCGTCCAGGTCTCCGCTTTCATCTTTCCGGGTAATTAATCCCTGTAAGTAAGCAAGCTCTTTTTTAGCTGTATCAAGTTTTTTATTGATCAGGTCTCTAAATTCTACTAATTCACCATCTGAATACCTCATAGTCGGTCCGGATTGCTCTTTGCTATTATTATTATTGTTATTGTTATTATACTTTTTGTCTAAAACGGATTTAGTAAAATCAGGCTCATATTTAACTGCCCTATCTGTTGATGTTTTAGGAACAATAAATGGCTTGGCAGGCGCTTCTTTTTTTGGGGCTGGCTTGCTTAAAGGTTTGATATCCGGCTTTACATCTTGCTTAGTAGGAGCGGAAACTACAGTCTTTTTAACGGGCTCGGCATTTTTTGAAACCGAAGGTTTATATGGTGCAGGAGATTTTACTATAGTGCTGGATTTTTTTACCACAGGAGGCACATATTTTTTAGGAGCAGGCTGAATGGGTTTCAATACTTTTTTAACAGGTACAGCCTTTTTAGCCGCCCCTTTTTTTGCAGGTACTGTTTTTTTAAGCGGGGCATTTTTTACAGGCTCAACTTTACGAGCAGTAGACTTTACGGGTTTAGCTGAAACCATTTTTTTTGCAGCTGCTTTTTTTGCAGGCTGATTAAATTTTACTGCCTTTTTGGGGGCTGCTTTTTTTGTAGCCATAAGCGTTTAAGCCTTTTTTAGAACAATGACCTTTAACATCCTATCATTCACTTCAATCTCTATTCCCTCATCAATAATAACTTCAAATTCCAGCTTATCTGCCAGAATTTCGGCGCAAATATAATTATTATACTTGGCCAGTGATTCATTTATGCCATTTTCGGCAGATATTTTAACTTCTATTCTGTCAGTAACATCAAAATTGCTGTCTTTTCTAAGCTTTTGAATTCTGTTTACAAACTCACGGGCATTTCCTTCTTGTGTAAGCTCCGGTGTTACTTCAATATCAAGTGCAACAGTCAAAGCTCCTTTAGAAGCAACGGTCCAACCTGGAATATCTTCGCTTACAACCTCCACCTCTCCTAAAACAAGCTCAACAACTTCGTTTTCAACGGGCAGTGAATATCGTCCTTCTTTTTCAAATAATGTAATATCATGCTGACTAAATTCTGCAAGGGCAGCTGTAACCTGCTTCATTTTTGGGCCCATTCTTTTGCCTAAGGCCTGAAAGTTAGGTTTAATTTTTTTCTTAATAAAACCTTCCGTGTCCAACAAATATTGAATCTCTTTTACATTTACTTCACTCAAAATCAAATCTTCCACCTTTTGAAGCTGTGCTTGCATGGATGGATCAAGCACCGGAATTAAAACTTTTTGCAATGGCTGGCGAACTTTGAGGTTTGCTTTTTTACGAAGTGATAACACCAGTGAAGAGGCATCCTGAGCCAAGCCCATTCTTTCCTCCAGTAAAATATCTATTAAGTCTTCCTTATGTAATGGGAAACGCAGGTGATGGACAGAAGTTTCCTTAAATTTTCCAGTAACAGTATTAAGGCTTACAAACAATTCATCACTAAAGAAGGGTGAAATTGGTGCCATCAGGCAGATAACTTTTTCCAGGCATTCATATAAAGTTTGATATGCGGAGATTTTATCCTGCTCATATTCACCTTTCCAAAACCGGCGGCGGCAAAGACGTACGTACCAATTGCTAAGGTGCTCATCTGTAAAATCTTCTATAAGCCGGCCTGCGGTGGTTGGCTCAAAATCATCGAAAGCTGCTGTAGTTTTTTTTATTAAGGTATTCAAAGAAGAAAGTATCCATCGGTCAATTTCCGGCCTGTCAACTACAGGTATATATTCTTCTTTAAATGTAAAGCCATCAACGTTAGCATAAAGAGAAAAAAACTGGTAAGTGTTATAGAGCGTGCCAAAAAATTTTCGCTGAATCTCTTTAATTCCTTCAAGATCAAATTTCAAATTATCCCAGGGAGACGCATTAGTAATAAGGTACCACCGAGTGGCATCTGCCCCAAAATCCTGAATGGTTTTAAAGGGATCAACTACATTACCAAGGCGCTTACTCATTTTGTTCCCGCTCTTATCCAACACCAATCCATTGGAAACAACAGTTTTATAAGCAACATTATCAAACAACATAACGCCTAAAGCATGAAGTGTATAAAACCAACCTCGGGTTTGGTCTACGCCTTCAGCAATAAAATCGGCCGGAAAGCTTTGCTGAAAGATTTCCTTGTTTTCAAAAGGATAATGCCATTGCGCATAAGGCATGGCGCCTGAATCAAACCAAACATCAATAAGATCGGTTTCCCTGCGCATGGGTTTGCCAGACGCTGAAACAAGTATCACTTCATCAACATAAGGTTTATGCAGATCTAATATGCCATCGTGCAGGTAATGTTTATTTCCATCGCCGCCCAAAACCTCACCGGCCTTTCTGATCTCAGTATTTAATTCTTTAATAGAACCAATGCAAATTTCTTCCGTACCGTCTTCTGTTCTCCAAACGGGCAGCGGCGTACCCCAATACCTGCTACGACTCAGGTTCCAGTCGACCATATTTTCGAGCCAATTTCCAAAACGGCCTTCGCCAGTTGCTTTCGGCTTCCAGTTAATGGTCTTATTTAATTCAACCATCCGGTCTTTAACAGCAGTAGTTTTTATAAACCACGCATCCAAAGGATAATAAATTACAGGCTTATCGGTGCGCCAGCAATGAGGGTAATTATGTTCGTACTTTTCAACCTTAAAAGCTCGGCCTTCTTTTTTTAGTTTTACAGAGATGTCCACATTGACATCCACATATTCATTATCGTTTTTGTAATCTTTTATAAACCTATGGCTAAACTCTCCTAACCCATCTACGAATTTCCCTTCACGATCAACTAAAGTCAGGATGCCGATATTGTTTTTCTTTCCAACTCGATAATCATCTGCACCAAAAGCCGGAGCTGTGTGAACAATACCTGTACCATCTTCTGTAGTCACAAAATCGCCCAATAAAATCCGGAATGGTTTTGCGCCTGGAGTAAGCTTTTCAATGGCCTCCAATGAGTTGGCCTCATAGGGAAGCAACTGTTCATAACCCAAACCTTCTAAATCCCGTCCTTTAAACTCTGTTATAATTTTCCAGGGTAAGCTTTTGGCCTCTGAAGTATAGTTTTCGAAATCGCCATTCTCTGATTCAGGTTTAAAATATTTTGAAAGCAAAGCTTTGGCAAGAATTACATTTTGTGGAATGTGTGTATAAGGGTTAAACGTTCGAACCAAAACGTAATCAATATTAGGCCCGACAGTTAAGCCAAGATTAGAGGGTAAGGTCCAGGGAGTGGTCGTCCAAGCCAGGTAAGAGATTTCATCTGAACCCGCCGCATCAAATAAAAATTGAGATTGGCTGCTCTTACTTGCCTTAAACATTGCTACCACACTAGTATCCTTCACATTCCGGTAGCAGCCGGGTTGATTTAGTTCATGAGAACTCAATCCTGTACCCGCTGCTGGCGAATAGGGTTGAATGGATACACTTTTATACAACAGCCCTTTATTATATAGCTCTTTTAAGCACCACCAAAGGCTTTCTATATACTCATTTGTAAAGGTGATATAAGGATTTTTTAAATCAACCCAATACCCCATTTTAGTGGTCAGGTCGTCCCATTTATCCTTGTAACGAAGCACTGCTTCGCGGCATTTCTGGTTGTAGTCAGCAACTGATATGGTTTTACCAATATCCTCTTTTGTAATACCTAACTCTTTTTCTACCCCTAATTCTACTGGCAAGCCATGTGTATCCCAGCCACCTTTGCGTTGCACTTTAAAACCCTGCATTGTTTTATAGCGGCAAACCAGATCTTTTAAGGTGCGGGAAATTACATGATGAATACCAGGCATGCCATTAGCACTTGGCGGCCCTTCATAAAATACAAAAGGCTGTGCTCCTTCCCTTAATTCTACGCTTTTTTGAAAAGTATTTTCTTCTTTCCATCGCTGAAGAATTTCCTTTTCTATTGAAGGCAGATTTAAATGCTTGAATTCTTTATATCGATTGGCCATATAGGGCTCCTGAACTTAGTTTAAAAATGTGTGCAAAGGTAAGAAACTGCCCTTGCTAAATGAGTAGAATCAAATAAAAAGCCCTGCTTATACAGGGCTTTTGGGAGTATATTATTTAGTCTTTCACAGTTTTGCACCGAAGGAAACAAAAAATGTTCTACCATCAGCAGGCAATAACCCAGGTCCTGGATAGCCACCAGCGCGGCGTGTGAAATAGCGTTTATCTCCCGCATTGTTTACTCCTGCTTTTATGTTCAGGTTTTTAGCAAAGCGATAGGAAGCAGTAAGATCAATTACGGTGTAAGAAGGAATCAAACCATTCTGGCCGTTTGCTGTTGGGGTTTTTGTATTATTTGCATCGCTGAACGCTTCAGATACTGAGCTCAATTGACCCGTTAGGCTTAACCCTTTGTAAGTATAAGTCGTTCCGGTACGAAGAATATTTACCGGGGCATTTTCTACTTTCTGGTTTTTCAAATTCGTTTTTACCAGGTTGTTGCCGCTTTTGGTTATTACTGAAAAGTCGCCGTATCGGGCATTAGTGTAGCCATAAGAACCGAATATGCTTAGATCGTGGGCCGAATTTGCAGCTGCAAATGCTTTTACAGGGCTAAATTCAACGAACCCTTCAAAACCTTTGCTGGTGCTGTTGCCAACATTTGTGCGATAATTATAAAAGCTGTTATCAGCCCTTTGCTGAGCGATTGTTCCTATGCGGTTATTGTATTTCAAATAAAAACCACTAACATCAAAATATAGATAGTTTTTTAATTTACCGCGGTAGCCTAAATCAATATTATAACCCTTTGCATCTTTCAGATTTGGATCCAATACATCGGTTGTTGGTGGAGTGGTTAAATCAGAAAATTGCATTGGGCGATAAGCCTGGGAATAATTAGCATAAAATTCAGTAGTCTTTGAAAGATGATATTCTGCTCCAATGCCTGCCAATAAAAACCCACGGCCCTTCTTTTGTTTTTGTAATAAAGTTTCTGAACCATTTACATATCCATTTCTTCCGGATGCTACTCCTTCTACATATTCATAACGAACACCAGGAATAACTAAAAGTTTTTCAGAAATATGAAAGATATTTTCAACAAAAGCGGCAGCATTATGTGATACATAATCAATATCCCTTGGATAATTCCCGATGACAGTAGTTGTATACTCAGTGCCCGTAAGGCCTTTCCCATCAGCCCGTCGGTGAGTAGAACCTGCATATAAACGAACTCCGCCGGCGATGGTATTATTCAATTTTCCCAGCTTAAAGTCTGTTATATACCTGCTTTCCAAACCATAGTTGCGGTAATTATCAATCTGCACCGTACGATTACTATACTCCATAGTAGCTGGATTAATGATGTCCTTCTCATTGATTGCCCTCATAAACCCAACACTACTTCTGTCGCCATGTATAGCAAAAAGCTTAGTGTTCCATCTCGCCTTTTCACTAACCTGGTAGTTTGCAATTATGGCTGCAGTTGTCCACTTAATATCAAACCAATTGCGGCTGCGCAAGCTTTGTTGTGCATCTGCTTTAAACATTGAGTCGGTTAAACCGCCGGCTTGCTGACTACGAATATGCGAGTGCATTACTTCGGTAGTTATAGAAAATTTTGGATTGAACTTATAAGTAACGCTTCCGAAACCAGCATTTGTATGATACTGGCTGTTTTGCCGCCAACCGTTTCCATTGCGATGATCGAAAAAACCATAATAATGCACCTTTCCTTTTGTTCCACCTACGGCATTATAAGAATTGAACAGGCCATTGCTACCTATTGTTTGCTGGGTTTCAAATTCAAATGGCTTTTTTATTTCACTGCCGTTGCGCAAGATATAGTTTACAAGTCCGCCGAACTGAGGACCATATTGCAAAGAACCTTGCCCTCGGACTACTTCTATGCGTTGCACCGCTTGTAACTGAGGATTATAATAAGCTTCTGGATAGCCGAAAGGATCTGCGGAAATATCATAGCCGTTCTGACGTACATTAAACTCCCAGCTACGGTTGGGACTTAAACCACGGGCGGCTATCCCAATTTGTATGCCGCTTGGGTCGCTTTCCCAAATATGAATGCCAGGCACCTTTGCCATCACCTGGCGCATGTTATTGGCTACTATATTACCTTGTACATTGTCTAAAACAATCAAGGCACTTTTTTTACCAGCGTAGATAGAGGTGCCTACTACCTGCGGCAATTGGTGGATATCTCTTCGGCTGCCGCTGCCAACAATAGTAATTTCGGGCAGATACTTTTTGTGTGGATTAGTTGAATCATCAGAAAAAACTTCAGCGCCTTGTTGAGAAAATCCTTGTATGCTACAAGCTAAAAGAGATAAAACAAATAATTTCTTCATTATAAACTTTTCATTTGGGGCTGCAAGATCATAATGATTAAGAAAAGCTGTTTCTATAATCGGGAAAGACTATTACGAAATTGGAAATAGTTGATCATAAAGGATGTTCTGGCTTTACCCTGATCATTTTATAAATTTTGATGGCACTCATCAACAGAATAACAAAGCATATTAACCCTGCCAAACCCCAAACAAAAGACAGGCTTTGCTTAACCGTTGCCAGCATAACAATGACCACTAAAAAAATGGTGGCTACCTCATTCCAGATGCGGAGTTTTTGGGAAGAGTATTTAAATACTCCGTTCATTTGTTGTTTATAAATGCCGTGCAGCGTAAAATGATATAGATACAATCCAACCACAAAAGCCAGCTTTATCATAAGCCACTGCGGAAGGCTATCAAGCATAAACCATAGCCACGGACCAAAAATAGCGGTAAGTACGGCCGAAGGCCAACCAATTCCAAACCACAGTCGTTTTATCATAATGGCAAACTGCTGATGGAGAATTGATCGTGCTGGTTCTTCCTTTTCCTCAGCTTCTGTATTATAAATAAACAACCTCACCAGATACAACATGCCACAAAACCAGGCAACAATAAAAATAATGTGCAGTGCCTTTACGTAGAAATACATGGTTTTAGTTCAGTTTATAATATGCAGGGCGGCATAGCATTGGCTTTAACGTGCGGTTTTTCTCTTTTCATCTCAACAAAAACCATCTCTCTATTGCCATCTTCATATTCTCTTATCCAAGTTGCCATTGTTTTTATCCATAAAGGTTGAACATTTAAGCAGGGGATCTGCTCAAACTTTTCCCCGCCGGCATGCAAAAAAGATTCTTTGCCTTCTTCAGCTATTTCTTCCAGCGTTTCAAGGCAATCACTTACAAAAGCCGGACAAACGATTAATAATTTTTTTACACCTTCTTTTGGCAACTCTTCTAAACGTGCAGCAGTATAGGGTTTCAACCATGGATCTCTTCCTAAACGTGATTGAAAAGAGAATCCCCACTTACCTTCGGGAATGCCTAATCTCTCAACCATCTTTTTGGTGGTTGTCCAGCATTGATGGCGATAGCAATAGTTATGTGCGTCCGATGGTACTTCGCAGCAATTGCTCACCTTTAAACAATGCTGTCCTGATGGATCGCATTTTATTACATGCCGCTCTGGAATACCATGATAGCTAAAAAGCACCTGGTCATATTCCTGGGCTAAATAAGGTTTGATACTTTCTTGAAGAGCATGCAAATAATTTTCTTCTTTATAAAAAGGTTTTATAAACGTTACTTTAAAATGATAACCACCCTTTACATGTGTCTCTTTAGCATATTCAACAGCAGTTTCGTAGCTGCTCATTGCATAATGTGGATACATAGGCACGGCAATCACCTCTTCTAAATCAGGATGATTCTTTACTAACGCATCAAACGCTTGTTTGGGCGAAGGCGTGCCATAGCGCATGGCTATAAGCACAGGCATATTCAACTCTTTTTGCAAAGCATCTTGCTGTTGCTTACTAATTACAATAAGCGGAGAGCCTTGTTCTGTCCATACGGATTTGTAGGCTGCTGCCGATTTAGGCGCTCTGAAAGGAACAATAATTCCTTTTACCAGCAAGGCCCGCAACAACCATGGTTTATCAATTACCCGTTCATCCATCAAAAATTCATTGAGGTATTTTCTTAAATCTTTTACTTCTGTTGAATCTGGTGAACCCAGGTTCATTAACACAATTGCTCTTTTCATAATTTAAACTAAGGCAAATGTAAACTTGCCAGTGCTTTGGTAATTAAAAACTAACAACTGATTTTCCTTATGTTTCAACCTGATGAAAATCAATTGTTGAAATGACAGATGGATGACAGAACTTTCTTAATGTTCAAAGGGCTAAAGGTATTTTTGCACTGCGATATGACACCGAACCAAATGGATTATCATCACAAGAATATTTCTAATTTTTTTGTTGCCGGTATTAATTATAAGAAATCAGAAGCCTGTGTTCGGGGTCAATATGCAATAAATAATGACCAGTATGCTTCTCTTTTAAAGGAAGCATTAAATAAGGGCATTACCGAGGTTTTTGTTCTCTCTACCTGTAACCGTACCGAAATTTATGGCTTTGCAAATACCAGCAACCAATTGGTTGAATTGCTCTGCTCCCAAACAGAGGGCGATGAGGAAGCCTTTAAAAAACTAGCTTATATAAAGTCTGGCAAAAAAAGCATCGAACATCTTTTTAATGTAGCTGCGGGGTTAGATTCACAAATATTAGGAGACTATGAAATTGTAGGCCAGATTAAGTTGGCAGCAAAGTTTTCTAAAGAGCATGGTTTTATTGGCTGCTTTACCGACCGGCTTTTAAACGCTGTATTACAATCATCTAAACTAATAAAGAACAATACAGAACTAAGTGGCGGTACTGTTTCCGTGTCGTTCGCAGCAGTCCAATACATTCGTAGCAAGGTAGAAAACATATCTTCAAAAAATATTTTGTTGCTGGGTGTGGGAAAAATTGGCCGGAACACCTGTAAAAATCTTGTTGACTACCTTGATACAAAAAACATTACACTTATTAATCGCACAGAAGAGAAAGCTCAGGAACTTGCAACTGAACTAGGGTTATCTGCTGCTCCGGTTAGTGATATTGTAAATCAAATAAAAATAGCAGATGTCATTTTAGTGGCTACTAATTCTCCGGAGCCGACTATTTTAAAATCTCATCTTGAGCATACAGGGAATAAATTAATTATAGACCTGTCTATCCCATATAATGTAGAATTGGCTGCGCAACAGTTACCTAATGTGCAACTGGTAAATGTTGACGAACTATCCAAGCTGAAGGATGAAACGCTCAAAAAAAGAACAGCGGAGGTGCCTAAAGCCAAGGCAATTATTGGTGATTTAATGGAGGAATTTTTAGACTGGCACGAAATGCGGCGTCATGTTCCGTTGTTAAAAGCTGCCAAATTAAAATTGATGGAAATTCACAGCAATCCTCTTTTAATCCTTTCTTCCAATTGTTCCAGAGAAGCAGATGCCAGAATACAAAGAGTGATCAATGACATGGCTTCAAGCATCAAAAGCAAAAACCAGGGCGCCTGTCATTATATTGAAGCCATCAATAGTTTCATCACGCCTGCGTCTACTAATTAACATGCAAAAAGTTTTACGCATTGGCACCAGGGATAGCCAACTAGCTGTATGGCAGGCTACGCTTGTACAAAATCTTCTAAAAGAGACCGGTATTAACTCCGAATTAATATTCATTAAAAGTGAAGGCGATTTAGATACCATTACGCCCTTGTATGCCTTAGGTGTACAAGGCATTTTTACTAAAACATTAGATGCCGCTCTTTTAAGCAAACGTATAGATATAGCTGTTCACTCTATGAAAGATGTGCCTACGATACTGGCCCAAGGTATTCAACAAGCGGCTGTTTTGGAGCGGGCATCATACAAAGACATTTTTGTGTATAAGCAATCCGCGTCATTTTTAGATGACAAAGAAAGTATTGCTTCCATTGCTACCAGCAGCATTCGTCGTATTGCCCAGTGGCTTAATCGCTATCCGCATCATACTATCGAAAATCTTCGTGGTAATGTAAATACAAGGTTGCGTAAAGTGCAGGAAAATAATTGGGGAGGTGCCATCTTTGCGGCCGCAGGATTGGAACGCATTAATGTCCGTCCGCAAAATTCTATTGATCTGGATTGGATGCTTCCGGCACCTGCGCAAGGAGCTATTATGATCGTATGTAGGGAAGATGATACCGAAAGTTTAGAGGCTTGCAAACCTTTTAATAACGATCATACAGCACTTTGTACCAAAATAGAACGGGATTTTTTACGTACGCTTATGGGTGGATGCTCTACCCCAATAAGCGCACTGGCTGAAGTAAAAAATAATACGGTTGTTTTCAAAGGAAACATTTGTAGTCCTAATGGAAAAACCACTACTGGCATTGAAGAAGAATTGTCTCTCGAACATGCCAGTACTTCGGGTGTCCGGCTTGCCAATCAACTGCTAAACCAACCTTCTGCCGCTAAAATTGTTCAGGATATACGCTATGCAAAAAACTGAGTGGAATATATTAAGCACAAGGCCTTTATCGGATGAAGTGATTGGCAAAGCTTCGCTACATTCTGTTTCCATTGACTGCATCTCTTTTATTGAAACCGAACCCATAAAAAACGAAGCGCTGACGAACTTTATTTATGGGTTGCATAGCAAACCTATTACCGCAGTATTTACTAGTATGAATGCTGTTGATGCAGTATCTGTTTATTTGAAAGAAAAACCTCAATGGTCTGTTTACTGTATGGGGCACACAACGCAACAGTTAGTAGCCGACGCGTTCGGCTTTGATCATATTAAGGGGACCGCTATTAACGCTTCCTTGCTGGCTGATCAAATTATTCAAGATGGGATAACAGAAGTTTATTTTTTCTGCGGTGATCAGCGAAGAGATGAATTACCCCATAAATTAAGAATAGAAAATATAAATGTAAACGAGGTTACTGTTTATCATACTACGCATCAGCACCAGAAAATTGATAAAAAATATGATGGCGTTTTATTTTTCAGTCCAAGTGCTGTGGATAGCTTCTTTTCAATTAATGAACCTCAAAAGAATACAATACTTTTTGCTATTGGTAGTACTACAGCAGATGCAATAATAAAACTATCAACTAACACGCTTATCATTGCGCAACAACCAGGTAAGGAATCATTGGCGGAAGAAATGATCGCCTATTTCAGCGCCATTCAAAAACAACAGGCTTATTAATTATGCAAGCACTAAAGAACGATTTATTGTTAAGAGCATTAAGGGGAGAAGAAGTAGAAAGACCCCCTGTATGGATGATGCGCCAGGCAGGAAGATATTTACCTGACTATATTAAGCTGCGTGAAAAATATGATTTCTTTACCCGTGTGCAAACACCGGAACTTGCCACAGAAATCACTTTGCAGCCCATTGACCAGGTAGGTGTAGATGCAGCCATTATTTTTTCTGATATACTCGTGATTCCACAGGCTTTAGGGCTCGAGGTATTGTTGGAAGAAAACAAAGGTCCTGTTTTACCAAGGGTTATCAAATCTCAACAAGATGTTGATGCATTAACTGTGGAAGGGGCAGCTGAACGCTTGCATTATGTAATGGAAGCTTTAGCCCTAACAAAAAAAGAATTGAATGGCCGGGTGCCATTAATTGGTTTTGCCGGTGCGCCATGGACTATTCTTTGCTATATGATTGAAGGAAAAGGAAGCAAAACATGGGATAAAGCAAAACAGTTTGCTTATACACAACCACAAGTGGCCCATCAACTATTACAAAAAATTACTGTTGCTACTATCTCTTATTTGAAAGCACAAGTAAAGGCGGGCGCCGATACGGTGCAGGTTTTTGATAGTTGGGCGGGTACGTTAAGTCCTGGTGATTTTAGAATTTTTGCACAACCTTATTTATTGCAAATAGCAGAGGCGCTGAAAGATGATGCTCCCGTAATTTTATTTCCTAAGGGAAGTTGGTATGCACTAAAAGATTTAAGCAATAGCGGTGCATCAGGCATTGGCCTTGATTGGAGTATTGAACCAAAGTTTGCCAGGGAATTGACCAACAATAAAATAACGCTTCAAGGGAATTTTGACCCGGCTAAACTACTGGCACCAATACCTGAAATTAAAAAATGGGTAAAAGAAATGATTGATGCTTTTGGCACCCAACGCTACATCGCTAACCTTGGTCATGGCATTACACCTAATGTGCCCGTAGACCATGCAAAGGCTTTTGTAGAGGCAGTAAAGGAATATCGCCACCTGTCCCCCTAAGGGGGAACTTAGGTGTTTAATACGTTACAATATCAATGTTCTTTATAAACGATGTTGACAAACAATAATATATTTTGAGCATGTCCGATCCACAAAAGAAAGATGAAGCTAAGTTTCCCCTTCGGGGGACAGGGGGCTGGATTGATTACATACACGATCTTCAAAATAACATTTGCTTTGCTTTAGAAGAAGCTGATGGAAAGGCGCGATTTATAGAAGATGCCTGGCAACGGCCTGAAGGTGGCGGTGGTAAAACCAGGGTTATAGCAAATGGAAATGTAATTGAAAAAGGCGGCGTGAACACTTCAGTAGTGTTTGGTGATGTGACTGAGGCAATGAAAACGGGTTTGAAAATTAATGGTGCCAAATGGTTTGCTTGCGGCTTGTCATTGGTTATTCATCCCCTTAATCCGTTTGTACCTACGGTGCATGCTAACTATCGCATGTTTGAACTATACAATGAGAATGATGAGGTAATTGATCGATGGTTTGGCGGCGGAACAGACTTAACTCCTTATTATTTGTTTGAAGATGATGCAAGGCACTTTCATCAAACTTATAAGAATGTATGTGACCAGTTTGATCCCAACTTTTATGCTGTATTCAAAAAAACCTGTGATAATTACTTTGTGAACTTTCACCGGGATAATGAACGCAGGGGCATTGGTGGCATATTTTACGATTACCAAAGACCAGATGAAAATAAAGATGTACCCTTTTGGATGAACTTTGGAAAGGCATGTGGCAATGCATTTACGGAGGCCTACATCCCAATTGTAAAAAAAAGAAAAGATACAGAATACAACAAAGCGAATAAGCACTGGCAGGAAATAAGAAGAGGCCGTTACGTGGAATTTAATTTGGTGCATGACCGGGGCACTTTGTTCGGCCTAAAGACCAATGGAAGAATTGAAAGTATTTTAATGAGTCTTCCCCCAACTGTCAGGTTTGAGTATAATTACAAGCCAAAACCTGGAAGCGAAGAAGCTAAATTATTGCAGGCTTGTTTGCAACCAGAGGAGTGGGTATAAAGAAGTTAATTGTTTAAATTTGAGAAAAGAAACATTATGAGTTTTGCAGAGCAAAAAGTAGAACTTTTTAAAATCGTTGCGAATGCTGATGAGGAAACTACGGGCAAGTTGATCGAATTAGCTAAGCAGTTAACTCAAAAGACCTATAAGTTTTCTGATGAAGAAATAGCTTCTTTTGAAAAGACAAGAAATGAATTTATGGAATCTGAGGAAAAGGGTTACACAATAGAAGAAGCTCACACAATGATTAGGAATAGGTTTAAGCAATGAAGTTTACAATTATAATTTCTCAAACAGCAAAGAACCATGTTGAGAAGGCTTATAATTATTATGAATCAGTACAAGAAGCCATTGGTGAGCGTTTGCTGGAAACACTAGAATTACAATACGACAAATTAAAAAACACCCCGCAACATTATTCCTTCCTATCTGGCAAAAAGGATCTTCGTTTTTTAGTGGTACCGCAATTCCCTTTTATTATTATATATCAAATAAAAGGGGATCATGTTTTTATAATTGATGTGCATAATACTCATCAAAATTCATAAACTTTAAAGTTGTTCATAAAATGATTTTATCACGCCGTAATCGTATTCTCCGGCAATCTCCCTCTATCCGAAGCCTGGTTGCAGAAACAATACTTACTCCCAACGACTTTATTGCGCCTCTTTTTATTGATGAAGGAAAAAATGTGGAGATAGAAATTGCTTCGATGCCCGGGTATTATAGAAGGAGCTTAGATCTTACTATAAAAGAAGCTAAAGAGCTTTGGAGCATGGGCATTAAAAGTGTGCTGTTATTTATAAAATGCAGGGATGAGTTAAAAGACAATACAGGTAAAGAAGCATGGAATAAAAACGGGTTGATGCAACGAAGCATTAAGGCAATTAAAGATGCCGTCCCGGAAATGTACATTATGACTGATGTGGCTTTGGATCCTTATTCATCCTTTGGACATGACGGAATTGTGGAAAAAGGAGAAATCGTAAATGATCCAACCGTAGAGGCCCTTGTAAAAATGAGCATTAGCCATGCAGAAGCTGGTGTTGATATGGTTGCGCCGAGTGACATGATGGATGGCCGTATTGGTGCCATCCGTGAAGGGCTTGAAAAAAAAGGTTTTACGAATGTGGGCATCATGGCCTACAGTGCAAAATATGCTTCGTGTTTTTATGGTCCTTTCAGAGATGCGCTAGATAGTGCTCCTGGCTTTGGCGATAAAAAAACATACCAGATGGATTACGCAAACAGGCTGGAAGCAGTAAAAGAAGTAATGATTGACGTAGAAGAAGGCGCCGACATAGTGATGGTTAAACCTGCTTTATCTTATTTAGATATTATTCGTGAAGTAAAAAACGCTGTTGACGTGCCTGTTAGCTGTTACAACATTAGTGGCGAATACGCCATGATCAAGGCAGCAGCTAAAATGGGCTGGATCAATGAAGAGAAAGCCATTATTGAAACGCTTACATCTATGAAAAGGGCCGGTGCTGATCTGATAGCTACCTATTTCGCAAGAGATGCGGTGAAGTTGATTACCTAAGTGATTTTGTTTTTTACTTCGACTATGGGTTATGACTTTTGCTTTTTCTAAGGGCAGATTATTAACTTTGAGCTATGGCTACAGCAGCAGATATCTTTCTAATCATTAAAAAAAAAATAGTGGATATTTTGCCTGAAGCTTCTGTTTCTTTGTTTGGAAGCAGAGCGACTGACACAGCAAATGAAGAAAGCGATTGGGATATTCTCATTATAACCAAAAATACTCCGGATAAGAAAATTAAAAGAGTTGTGCAAGAAGCTCTATTTCCTTTAAGCTTAAATCTAGCGTCTTTTATCAATATTATAATTGCAAGCGAGAGCGATTGGAATAATGATCCATCTTACTATTCTTTACAACAATCCATTTATGCGCAAAGCAAGGTAGCATGAATGAAAAAAAATCTGCAGCAATAGAGCTTAAACTAACAAAAGCAAAGCTGCTGCTTGACGAAATATCAATCCTGCAGCAGCATAAGCTAAATGCCACCATCATCAATAGGCTCTATTATGCCTGTTATCATGCCAACAAAGCTCTGCTGCTTACAAAAGATCTTATACCCAAAACACATAGTGGCGTCATCTCTTTGTTACATAAGCATTTTGTAAATGAAGGATTTTTGATGCAACAAAAGCAGCATTCTTTAATAGGTTATTGCAAGAAAGGATGTATGATGATTATAGTGATTTAATTACAGTGGATGATGAAACCGTCGAGGAATTTCATCAACCTGCCATAGAATATTTTAATTACATTAAAGAACTTATTCACAGCGATGAACATCAATAAAAGCCAGGAACTTTTTCAACGTGCACAACAATCAATTCCCGGCGGAGTAAATTCTCCGGTAAGGGCATTTAAAAGTGTGGGTGGCACCCCCCTTTTTATAAAAAAAGCAAAAGGTGCTTATTTGTATGACGAAGATGGCAATAGGTATATAGATTATATTAATTCCTGGGGTCCAATGATTTTAGGCCATGCTTATGAACCAGCTCTTAAAGCCATACAGGAAAAAGCTCTGGATTCTACTTCTTTTGGCGCACCAACGGAACTAGAGATAGAAATGGCCGAGCTCATAAAAAGTATGGTGCCAAATGTAGATTTAATAAGAATGGTGAGCAGTGGCACAGAAGCATGTATGAGCGCCGTGCGTTTGGCAAGAGGATATACAGGCCGGAATAAAATCATCAAGTTTGAGGGCTGTTATCATGGACATGCTGATTCATTTTTAGTTAAGGCAGGCAGCGGGGTAGCCACCTTTGGCATTCAAACGGTGCCGGGCGTTACGGCTGGTGTTGCAAGTGATACTTTAACTGCTGCTTATAATGATTTTGATGCCATAAAAAAACTGGTTAAAAATCATCCGGATGAAATTGCCGCCATTATTATAGAACCTGTGGCGGGTAATATGGGATGCATTTTGCCTAAACCTGGTTTCTTGGAAGAACTTCGAACCATCTGTACGGAAGAAAATATCATATTCATTTTTGATGAAGTAATGACCGGCTTTCGTTTAGCAGCTGGTGGCGCACAGGAACGCTTACAAATTGATGCTGATTTAATTACTTATGGAAAAGTAATTGGTGCTGGTATGCCGGTTGGCGCCTTCAGTGGTAAGAAAGAAATAATGAACCACATAGCGCCGCTAGGCAATGTTTATCAGGCCGGAACGCTCAGTGGCAACCCGCTGGCAATGGCTGCTGGTTATACGTTGCTTAAAGAGCTTAAAGAAAACCCTTCCATCTATCAGCAATTAGAGGAGAAAGGTGATTACTTAAAAAAAGGATTGCAAAAAGTATTTGAAGCAGCCAACATACCTTTTGTTATTAATAAATTAGGTTCAATGATTTCTGTTCATTTCAGCGATCAACCTGTTATTGATTTCGTTTCTGCTTCTTCTTCAAACAATGCATTGTTCAGTAAGTTCTTTCATGCTATGCTGAACCGTGGTGTATACCTGCCACCTTCCGCTTTTGAAAGTTGGTTTTTAAGTAATGCATTAACAAAGGAAGATATTGATGTCACTATTAACGCTGCTGAAGAAAGTTTGAAAGAAATTATCTGAACCAGGATTTGGGTAGATTAAAGGATTGTTCAGATAAGATGTATAACGAACACGAATTGTTTAGGTCTGGAAATACTAGTTGCAGAATCAGTTATCAACTTGAAGAATTGCTGCACATTGCTCCATTTGGGTAAGAACGCACAAGTGAGTGAAGGACACAACAAAAGTCAAATAGTAGTAATGCAGCTTAGTGCAAAAAGAAACTTACAATTCCGACAACAATTAAAACAATCCCACTAATGCGCTTCTCGTTGTGCTCAATAAAGTGCGCTGGCAATAGGTTTACGCCTTTAAAGCCAAGGTTAACCAACAACATAATTCCGCAGATGCTCACAATAGCATAGATCAAAGACATTAGCGCAACGATGCCCATGCCATATACCCCTGCAGAAAGAAATAAACTCTCTACCTCCAGACAAGGTGAAAGAAACATCATGGTTATAAAAACTAAAATCCACTTTCTTTTTGATCTTTTATATGCAGCCACATCTTTTTGTTCACTGTGATGATGGTGAGGAAGATTAACAGTAAAATATATGAGTCCAAAAACAATAAGTAATACCGAAGATGAAACATCTATTGCTGCGCCATAATTTTCTTTTAGCTCTTTACCTATAACTCCTAAAATTAAACCGAGGATAACTGTACCGGTAACATGAGCTAGTGCCGCAATAAATGTAATGGTCGTAACTTCCTTTTGTTTCCATTGTTCGGCCCTGGCCACTGCTACAAGCGGCAGCCAATGATTCGGTATTAAGGCATGAACCAGGGCTAATAATACAGTACCGGCTATAACACTAAACATGATAGTAATTAAAAGATGGAAAATAGAAAATAAAACATTCTTTAAGAAAAGAAGATGTAGTGGTTAGCCATAATTATTATCATATTACAATCAATGGCGGAATAATAATTCACAAGGCTTCAGGCCGGTATGCTTTTTAAAAGCCGTAGAAAAATGCGAAATGGAAGAATAACCAAGCATGAGGGCCACATCTGTCACGCTTAAACCTTTTTCATACAAAAGGTACTTGGCGTGTTCCATGCGCTGGCTTTGGTAAAAATCAAATATTGTAGTGCCAAACATTTCCTTGAACCCTTTTTTAAGATAGCATTCATTCATGGCCACCTTACGGCTAAGCTCTTTTATAGTTATGGGCTCACCAATTTGCTGAATTAAAATCTCACGGGCTTTGATGATCTTATCCCTGTCTGCTTCATTTGCTAAAAACTTGCAGGTGAGAATATCTATTTCTTTTTCGCCGAGCATGCAATCAAGACCATACAACAACAGCATTTGGGTTTGGGCATTTACATAAATATTCTCCAGGGTATCTGTATAATTATGGTTCAGCAAACCTTCTAATACCGAACGGGTTTTATTACAAACAGGCAGATTTTT
>JAYULK010000094.1:0-32881 GCA_043763635.1 Chitinophagaceae bacterium | reverse complement strand
CGCAAAAAAGATTTTGGTCAATATAAGGATGCACGTACCAATGATGTGGTGGTAGGTTTTATAACTACAGATGATATTACCGGCGGCAATTCTGGCTCTCCTGTTATTAATGGCAATGGTGAATTGATTGGTCTTGCGTTTGATGGTAACTATGAAGCCTTAAGTCATAAGATGGCATTTGATAAAGATCTAAATAGGACAATATGCGTTGATGTGCGTTTTGTATTATGGTGCGTTGATAAATTAGGCGGTGCTTCTCATTTGATTAAAGAATTGACCCTGCGGAGATAGGAGAAATATAATAAAGAAACCATCCTTACACCGGATGGCTTATTGCTAACACTACATCAACATATTAGTGAAGTTTTAAGGTAGCCATCATAAAAAAATTTATTTTATAAAAACAAATATAATGTCAGCGCCTTCTTTAGATAATGAGTTCATGCAATACTGGTTAAAGTTGAGTGTAGTTCAAAAGGAATCACTATTAAGTGTCATCAAATCTTTTGTTCTTCCAACTGATAGCGCCAACCTTGAACAATATAATTTGGAAATAGATGAAGCTGTAACCAGGGTGGAGAATGGAGTTTTTTTTACGCAGGAGGAAGTAGAGAAAATGTCCAGAAAATGGTAATGAAGAAAAGAAAAATTCAGTGGGATGAACAGGCCCTTTTCTATTTTAAAGAATCAATTGAGTACATCAGAAAATCGTCGCCACAAAATGCAGACGGGGTTAAAAATGAAATATTTACAAGATCAATGAGTTGCCTGCACGCCCCGAAATACATGCGCCTGATAAGTACAAAATAAATAATACCGTAAGCTATAGGGCTTTTGAAATTCATCATTACCGAATTAGTTATTTAATTAAGGAAGAAGTTATAATTATTACACGCTTAAGGCATACGAGTCAACAACCTAAAAACTATTGATAAATGCAAAGTCAATGGAAAAACCTGTAAGATTATAAGTTAAGAATTATAAATGACTGCTTTTTCTTAATCAGCTATGTTAGCTAACATTGCATCAACTTAAATACAGTGAACCTCAAACTCGTTATATTAATTTTAGGCTTCAATTTAGTTTTCGGTGTATCATTTAGCCAAATGAGCATAGGTACTGATGCTTCTTTACTACGCAATTTTAATAAGCAACAAAAATTTTGGGCATTTGGCCAAACGGTACAAGCTAATTTTCACCTTAGTAAAAAGGAAGCTGTGTATGGCTGGATATCTTACTATACAAATGGCAAGTTCAAAAATAATTTTTCAGCAACTTCTAAAGATCCCACTGCTAATTTGCCACCGGTACGCTACACCTCTTATTCATCATTGCGTTACCGTGAAGTATCAGTTGGCTGGAAGCATTATTTCATAGGAGCTTTCGATTCAGAAAACATCTGGAATTTTTATGGCTATGCTGGCTTTGGCTTGTTATTAGGGAAGGCGTCCAATACCTTTAGTGAAGTCGTTGATACAGCCTCTTATAAAATAAATTCTCCTTTACCAGGCGAAGGAAATTTTAACCGTTTAACCATTGATGCAGGTATAGGAAGCGAATTTCCTATTGGCACTGATATTTTTGTTTATACCGAGCTACGCACATGGATGCCTACCACGCATTATCCTTCGCCTTATTTATTAAAGGATAATTATTCTGTGCCCGCTATGGCTGCAATTAATCTTGGCATCCGCATTCTTATTCAATAATCTTTGACCTGGTACCGCTTCAGGTGAGTGCTTATATTGTTTTATAGGATTGAAAAACTTCAATGCCTTTAGCAAAATGTAAAGTGTTTAATTCATTAAACGATAATCAAGAAATTACTGCGATTAAATAAAACAGCCGTTAATTTTACTTTTTAATATTTGGGAATGAAAAAGTGTTTGACTCCATTTCTGTTGTTGGTAGTTATTATTTCTTTTGGGCAACCGGTGCAAAGGCCAAAGTTGGTAGTGGGGATTGTAGTTGACCAAATGCGGTGGGACTTTCTTTACAGGTACAAAAACCGGTATGCTTCTAATGGTGGAATTAACAGGTTATTAAATGGTGGTTTTTCCTGCGAGAATACGTTTATACCTTATGTACCCACAGTAACAGCTTGCGGGCATTCCAGTATTTATACAGGTTCTGTGCCCGCAATTAATGGCATTACAGGAAATGGTTGGTGGGATAAAGAATTAAACAAAAGTGTATACTGCACAGAAGATACATCTGTACAAAGTGTTGGTGCTGCAAATGGCGTAAACGGACAAATGTCGCCACGTAATTTATTAGTAACTACGATATGTGACGAACTTAAATTAACGACAAATTTTAAAAGCAAGGTAATTGGGATTGCTATAAAAGACAGAGGCGGTATATTACCTGCAGGTCATTCTGCCAATGCAGCTTATTGGTACAATAGCAGCACAGGAAACTGGATGACTTCTACTTATTATATGAAGGACTTGCCACAATGGGTAAAGAATTTTAATGATAGAAAACTGTCAGATAAATATTATCAACAGGGATGGAATACTGTTTACCCAATAAATACATACACGCAAAGTACCGCTGACGTTAAATCCTATGAATCAAAAACTATTGGTAATGGTTTCCCTTACGATTTGAAACAATATATTGGAAAAGATTACGGGATACTTCCGGCAACGCCGTATGGCAACACCCTTACATTTGAAATGGCTAAAGAGGCCTTAAAAGCAGAAGGCCTGGGAGAAGATAACGTGACAGATTTTTTAGCCATAAGCTTTTCGTCTCCTGATTATATTGGTCATGCTTATGGTCCCAATTCAATTGAGCAGGAAGATAATTTTTTACGTTTTGATAAGGAGCTAGGCGATTTTTTTGATGTACTTGATGCGAAGTTTGGCAAGGGCCAATACCTTGCATTTTTATCTGCTGATCATGGGGTAACGCAGATACCTGGTTTTTTGAAAGAAAATAATATTCCTGCAGGCCCGGTGTATGTAAGTAAGATGGTAGAGGACATGAATACCTTGTTGAAATCTAAATTCAAAAAGGAAAAGATAGTTATAGGCATATTTAATTACCAGGTAGTGCTGGATCATCACCAGATTACAAACTCAAAATTAAACGAGCCTGAAATAAGGGAAATAATTCTTAATTATCTCAACAACCAACCAGTGGTTTCAAGAGCATTTGAAATTGATAAGCTGATGCAAACAACGCTTAATTCAAAGATTAAAGACATGATGGCAAACGGATATTACCCAAAGAGAAGTGGGGATATTCAAATTATTTTTCAACCACAATGGATAGAAGCTTACGGCGCTACCGGTACCACGCATGGTTCATGGAATCCTTATGATGCACACATCCCGCTTTTGTGGTACGGTTGGAAGATAAAGCCGGGTAGAACAAACAGGGAAACTTATATGACAGACATTGCGCCTACGCTGGCGGCATTGCTTCAAATACAAATGCCAAGCGGTACAGTAGGGCATGTAATAGAAGAAGTAACGGCAAATTAGATTGCCCATTTCCCCGCAATGAAGAGCCATACTTATAAATCCTAACTGTTCTTAAATTAAGCTGCTTTCCCTTTTTTCCGGTAGATATTTCCAGTAACGCACAGGCATGTGTTGTATATGCAGCTTAGTGTTTTTTCGGGCTTTGATATTGATACTCTTAAAGTATTGTTGCCATAGTTGCTGGTATAAAGCTTCACTTTCATCATACACAGACCGAACATTTTTCCCATTGCTGCTTTGTGGATTAAAATAGATCTGAACTTCTGTTACGCTTTTTAAATTATAATAGATACCGTATTTGCGCCTGGCATCATAAATCATCCACCGCTGATCAGCATAACGGTTTTCAAAATGTTCTGTCAGCAAAGGCAATACATTAAAATCAGGCTCAATGATGGCATAATATAAATCATCAGCAGTTTTTTGAAACCGGACAAATGCCTGCATACGATGCATCTCCCGCCATACTGTTTTAGCTGTTTGTGTAATGGTTAGTACAGCATCATTGCTAAAATCCTGCTCTATGCTCACGGGCGATGTAAATGCATACTGAACATACCGCAGAAAAACATTTTCAATGCCTGGCAACTCCGATAAAAAAGTTCGGTGAAGCTGTTGTTGCGCAGTATCACATAACTTTTGTTCCAGTCCTTTCCACACCCGCTGGCTTTTGCTATTTGAAGTGTGTACGATATGGGGGGTTGTAAATATATTGCCATTAAAGCTTTTTTCCTGGCAGATATCCACCTCCGTAAACTTATAGTAATAAACATCAAAGATGGCGCTTAATAGTCCTGCAAAGCGTCCATCATATATTAATGTTTGCATCTTAAAATAAATTTAGTTGCGGTGAATAATTAGGGGCATATTTACTCTGCGAAGCATTCACAATAAACTGCCGCACTTGTTGAGGCGTGTACTCTTTCCGGCTAAATTTATCCATCTTCATTTGTACAAAGTACTGTGCCCTGCTTGCTGCTATATTTAGTTTTTTTAAATGATCCCATGAAAGCTTTTTAAACTTGCGGGCTTCTATAATTTTTTGTGCTGATTGAATACCAATACCTGGTATGCGTTTAATTAATTCCAGGTCGGCCTTATTTATATCCACCGGAAATTGGTGCAAGTTTTTTAATGCCCAATTTAATTTAGGGTCAATTTGCATATCAAGAAATGGATCTTCGGGTGAAAGAATTTCATCTACGGTGAATCCATAAAAGCGCAAAAGCCAATCAGCCTGATACAAACGGTTTTCCCGAATCATGGGCACAGGTGTACCTAATGCCGGCAGGCGATTATCATTACTTATAGGCACGTATCCTGAATAATACACACGCTTTAAATTCATGCTTTTATACAACGCATTTGAGATTTTTAATATCTGCCAATCATTTTCCGGAGAGGCACCAATTACCATTTGTGTTGTTTGTCCGGCAGGGGCAAAAAGAGGAGTCTTTTTAAAAAGTTTTTTTTCTTCCTGATACACTAAAATTTCTTTATGTACAATCTGCATTGGTTGTATCATATCCTTCCGGTTTTTATCCGGCGCTAAAATTTTCAAACTTTCTTCTGTAGGCATTTCGATGTTTATGCTTAAACGATCAGCATATAACCCTGCCTGTTTTAGTAATTCTTCACTGGTTCCGGGGATAGTTTTCAAGTGGATGTAACCATTAAAATTTTCTTCGGTACGTAATTTTTTTGCAATGCGAACCAAACGTTCCATTGTATAATCTGCATCTTTAAAAATGCCGGAGCTTAAAAACAATCCTTCTATATAATTGCGGCGGTAAAAATTGATGGTCAAATCAACCACTTCCTGTACAGTAAATGCAGCTCTTTTTACATTATTGCTTTTGCGGCTTACGCAATAAGCACAATCAAAGATGCAATGATTTGTAAGTAAGATTTTAAGTAAAGAAACACATCGTCCATCTTCTGTATAAGCATGGCAAATACCCATGCCTTCTGCATTACCTAATCCTTTATTTTCATTTTTACGTTTGCTTCCGCTGGAGCTGCATGACACATCATATTTTGCCGCATCTGCTAAAATGGAAAGCTTTTCAAGAATACGCTCATTCATAAAATCTCAATCCATAAAATTACTAAATTTTATAGCAAAAAATTTTTTATGTTGTAAGAAAAAGTCTACAAATCAACTGCTTAACTATTTTATTTTTTTTGAAGCGGTTGTTTAACAAAGGCACTCAAATAGAGTATTCATTTTAAATGTTAACTGGTAACTGGTAACTGGTAACTGGTAACTGGTAACTGGTAACTGGTAACTGGTAACTGGTAACTGGTAACTGGTAACTGGTAACTTTCCTCAAATCCACTAAGGTAGCCAAAGCTTCTTTATGGAACCGGCAAGGTCAACAAGCTTATTGAATGTATCAGGCTTGGTAACAAAACAATTTGCGCCAAGCTTGTAAGAAGTATCTCTGTCTCTTTGTGATGAAGAAGTAGTGAAGACTATGGTTGGTATTGTATTAAATTCAGCGTCCTTTTTTATTTCTTTTAAAGCTTCCCGTCCATCTTTTCCAGGCATATTTAAATCAAGCATAATCAGGTCTGGCAACGATTTATTTTTTGCAGCCAGGTATTCCAGCAAACTATCACCATTCTCTAAAAAAATAAATTCATTTGCATCATCTATACTTAGAAATGCATCCCGTATTATTTCCCTGTCGTCCATGTCATCATCAACAATTAAAATAACATTCTTCCTCATGCTGGTAAAATTATTGTAAACGTGGCTCCTTTATCAGGTACTCCTGTTGCATAAATTACGCCGCCATGGTGTTCCACAATCTTTTTACAAATGGCTAGTCCTATTCCCGATCCTTCGTATTCCGATCTGCCATGCAATCTTTGAAAAATGGCAAATATCTTTCCCGCATATTCATTTTCAAATCCTATTCCATTATCTGTAAATTCTATTTTAATGTGTTTATCAAATGTGGCTAACTGGTAATGGGCCACCTGCTCCTGCTTTATGTAGGCATGTTTTATAGTAATAACCGGTTGCACATCATCGTGCACAAACTTTAAAGAGTTACTTATGAGGTTTTGAAAGAGTTGCCGGAATTGAGAAGGTACAATGTTGGCAACTGGTAAGTTATCCGAAGTAATGATGGCGTTTTTTTGCTCAATTTTATATTCAAGCGTTTGTAAAGTTTCTTTATAGATCTGCTCAAGGCTTTCAGGCTCAAACCCTTTATTGCCCGAGATCATTGATATAGATAACAAGTCGCTAATCATTAATTGCATGCGTTGAGAAGCATCCACAATTTTGCGTAAATATAATTTTCCTTCAGGCGTTAAATTATCTACCTGGCTATCTGCAAGCCGGTCGCCGAACGTAGATATTTTTCGTAATGGTTCTTTAAGATCATGGCTGGCTACATAAGCAAATTCTTCAAGGCTGGCATTTGACTGTTCAAGAAGAAAGGAATTTTGGAGTAGTATTTTTTCCATGTCTTTCCGCCTGGTAATATCCAGCGCCGCACCAACTATTTGAAGCACCCTGCCTTCATCATCTGTTTTAAATACTACTTCCCTTACCAAAAACCATTGCCATTCCCCTTCCTTATTTTTCATGCGGCACTCATATTGGTGCATGATGTCAGGTTCTGCAATCTTTTTTGTGCTTTGATTTCTTTCTGGTAAAAGTTCAACATCATCCGGGTGATAAAGCTGGCCCGTTACACCACCACCCATGTTTAAAATTTCTTCTCTTGTATACCCTAGAACAAAAAATATTTCACGGTTAATATAAACAATGCTTTTAGTTTCAATATCAAATACATAGAGTACAGTGGGCGAAGCATCTGCTATGTGTTTAATGAAATGTTCCTGTTCTTTAATTTTTTTTATTGCTTCGTGCTGTTCGGTTATATCCAAAGAAATATTCAACACATGTTCTATCTGTCCTGATGCATTTCTGTCGAATATAGTTCCGTAGGTATGAAACCATAGATAGTGACCTTCTATATGCCGCATACGATAAATAAATTCCATCACTTCATCCTTGTCTTTATTTTCCGGAAGGTTTGCCTTAATAACGGCTTGTTTATTTGTTTCCATTAATAAGGGAAGATCGTCCGGATGAATAATTCCCACAAAGAAGTTCACCCCTTCTTTTTTTGCATCTTCAGCCTCATAACCCAAAAGCTTTTTAATACCATGACTTATAAAAGTATACTGTCCTGTATTAACATTGTAGGAAGCGATAATGGAAGGTGTGGCATCAGCTATTTTTTGTATAAAATTTTGGTTTTCTTTCAGCTCTTGCTCAATGCGGAATTGCTGTGTTACATCTTGCGTTGTGCCTATTAATTTTATTGGTTCGCCTTTTTCATCAAGTACAAGCTCGCCTTTCCTCCGCAGGGTCTTTATTTTTCCGTTTGCCAATATTACCCGGTGCTGGCGGTCGTAAAGCTGTTTGTTTTTTATACAATTATAGAAGTAGGCAAGCACCCCTTCGCGTTCATCCGGGTGTATATAGCTTGCCCATTTTTCTAAATTAAAATTTTCACCAATTTCAGTTTCATAAATACGATACATCTCTTCAGACCATGTATATAAATTAGTTTTTAGATCAAGGGTCCAGTTTCCGAGTTGTGCCAATGCCTGAGCCTGCTTGTGCAATTTTTCACTTTCCTGTAGCTTACTAATGAGAAGCTGTTTCTCTGTTTCATCCTGCGCTGTTCCAATAAAGTATGCCGGTTGGCCATTATGATAAGTTACTTCCCCCCTGACATGCAAAATTTTTAGCGTTCCATCATCTAAAACCAGCTTGTAATAAAAGTCATGCGGTTTGTTTTTGCTGATTGACTCAGATACTTCTTCATTTACCTTATCCAGGTCATCGGGGTGTGTAAACCTTACAATTTCTTTACCCGTTATTTTTTTTTTGTTGATAGCGTCAAGCCCGTAGATACGGTACATTTCATCTGACCATTCTATTTCATCATTCTGAAGGTTCCAGGCATAACTTCCAATATGGGTTAAGGCTTCTGCCTGTTTATGCTGGCGGTTTCTTTTTTCCAGCTTTTCCCGCACTTCATTTTGTTCGCTTACATCTTGTATGGTTCCTACTAATTGTTCGGCAAATCCTTTTTCATCAAACTTTACTTCTCCAATGGCATGTACTTTTTTTTCTATTTCTTCTTTTGTAATAATCCGGAACTCAAAATCAAATGGTTCATTAGTTTGTATGGTATTTTCTATTGTGCTATCAACAAGGTCTTTATCATCAGGGTGGCGTAGATGAATGATGTCATCGTACTCAAAATCTTTTCTTAGAGGGTCAAGGTTATAGATGCGTTTTAATTCATCTGTCAGGTAGAGGGTTCTCGTTTTAAGATTAAGTGAAAAGTGACCTATATGGCTAAGCGCCTGCGCCTGTTTATATAAGTTTTCGCTTTTGCGCAATTCTTCTTTGCTTTCCTCTATACGGCCTTGCAGCAAATTGATATAAGTATTTGCATATTCTGTTTCTCCCTTTATTAAAAAAAGATCTATTTCTGTTATTAAAGCAACTAATTCCTGAGGGTTGCTTGTATATTCATTTATAAAATGAAGAAATGTTCTTTTCCTGATGTATGTGATCAAGGTTATATCTTCTGCCACTATATCTTTTTGGTCAATAAGCGGCAATTGATTTTTTTGCCATCGCGTTAGTGAAATATCTATTTGCTCTTCGGCTTTATTTTGTGAAAGATAAAAAAGGTAGTCGCGGGAACTTTCTATTACTATAGATAACACTTGCTCATAACTCAAATTGCTAAACGCCTTTAGTATTGGCAGGTTTAATTCAAGCGATAACTTAAGCTGGTGGCCCGCATATTCGGTGAGCTTGTTTTGCACCAGGTAATTTGCATAAGAAGGCAGGTATTTTAAAGGGCTAACCGAAAGGTTTGAATTCTTTGTTGTGTGCACAGTAAAAAATAATACTCATTAGTCGTTCAATTAGGGTTGAACAGACAATAATAAATTAAAAAATATTGCCCCTTAAAGTAAGGAGTAAAATTACTTCATCTGTTTAAATGTAAGCAGTGGGTTTGAGATGTTATTTTACAACTATACTTATCTGGCTATTATCCATGCCCCTTCTTCTTAGGCTAAGAAAGTCTACAATTTGAGATGTTGAGTCAAGCTTAATAAAGCCTGTGCTCCAACGTATTTCTAACGTCTTTAAATCATCGGCAAAACTTGTAAGTATAGAGGGTGTCCAACTCCCTACACCCATAGTCATTTTTAGTTTGTTGTGAGGAGATTTGTTATGCAAGGAAAAGCGAACCGTATCTGAGTTAGATACAAATAAGCGGCTTTTAGTTAAGCTGTCTTCTTTTATAACCCATATAATTTCTGCTACTCCTTCTGAATTGTTTTCCATCTTTATCCGTCTTGATGAATGACAACTTATAAACATAAAAACAAGGATGGCTAATATATAAATCAAATACGGTTTCATGTTAAAAGTTATCTCTGTTAGGCCCTGACGTAGGATCTTCTTCCTGGTGCTCATGCCTGTCTCCACCTAAACTATAATAATTATTTTCTTCATCCTCTTCGCCTATTTCTTCATTGTCGTTATCAAGTTCGCTGCCTGGTACGTCAAGGTCGTTTTCTATGTCTTCATCTGACACATTTTGCGGCCTTCCTAATTCTCCATCAGTTGAATTTAATATATCAAGATCGTCGCTGGTCACATCGGCTTCAGTGCCTGAACGTAACCCAAGGTCATCATCAGTGGCAGGTCCCGGTATCATGGCTCCTTCAGCCCTGTCAGTATTTTGCCCGGCCAAAAAGCGCTGGTTTACACCGGTTGTGTTTCTTGAATTGGGAAGATTTTCCACATCTATATTTTCTCTTGTTATATCATTTCTTTGGTCCATAATATCTTCACGGGCCGGGTAATGCGGGTAGCCGGGAAAGTCCTGGTCCGTCTTCGGATCATTAGAATTTTCTACATCACGTTTGCTATCCATCGCTTTTGACGAATTGTTTTCAGGAATATGGTTTTCATTATTATTCCTGGTATTATCTGTTTGCATAACTTCTATTTTCAATTATTATATAAAATGTCGTGCCGCTTATTGTGGAGCTCGTTTTTTTTAAAATAACTAGATGGTAACAAGATAGCGCAGGCACAGTCTGCTATGAAAATAATAATTGCAATAAAACTACGTTCAGATATGACTGTCCCATAAAGCCAAAAAAATAAAAAAGTAGCAACGAGAATATTAGATGCGTTTCATAGAAAAAATTGTTTCCTTTTATGAAATTCATGTGCTGAATTGCATAAGAAATTGCAACTTAGGGTTGGTACAACAGAGTACTAGCGGATAACAAACTGCTCACGCAATAACTACTTTAAGCTTTTAAAGAAGTGCAGCACTAATTTCATCCCATTCTTCTGCCAGGGAAAGGGATGGTCTTTTTTTACCGGCTTTTTTATACCAATAGTCCGCATTCCAAATATCATCTTCTTTCCTGTGGAGATATGCATGTATCCATGAGGCATCCTTATCCTTTAGGTCTTGTATTAGTTCATGAGCTTTTTCCCAGTTGCCCTTAGCATCATACCACAGAGCTTGTAAATAAACAGATGAACCAGCAGGAGGCAATTCAGTTGTAAGTAGCACTTTAAAGTCAGGCAAATTCATACACCTAAAATTAGTAGAAGCAGATAAAGCAGCGAAGAAAGATTTACTGAAAGTGCCTATAACTTTCAGTTTGGCATCTAATTTACTCTTTAATAAAAAACAGATTATGAAATCAACACCGGCATTAGGGAGTGGGCTTGCAGGAGCTATTACTTTAACCTTAATACATGAAGCTATGCGAAAGATTAATCCCAAGGCTCCCCGCATGGATTTATTGGGAATGACAGCCTTATCGAAGCTGCTAAAAAGCATAGGCAAAAATCCTCCCGCTAGAAATAAACTTTACCTGTGGACTATGGCAGGCGATATATTGAGTAACTCCTTATACTATAGCTTAACAGGCGTAGGAAAAAATAAAGATGCCTTGTTGAGAGGAAGCTTATTGGGTTTATCTGCAGGTGTTGGCGCTGTTTTACTGCCCAAACCTTTACATTTGAATGAGGCCTACAGCAATCGTACCAATCAAACAAAATTGCTTACAGTAGGATTGTACCTGGTTGGCGGTCTAGTGGCAGCCGCAATGTTACGAACCATTCACAAGAAGGAGCAAAAAGCAAAGAAGTTAATCAGCTTTCAGGGTTAAGCCTAAGCCTTCTGCGTTTTGCTTCAGCATTCCTGTTTTTTCCTCAAACAGTTTTTCATAAACAGGACTTTCCGTTTTCTTCCATTTATCCCAGAAAGTAAAATATAAGCCATAGTTGTATTTGAATTGCTTATGATGAAGGGAGTGATGTGTGGCACCAATCAGCCATTTTCCAAAGAAGTGTTTGTGAAATTTCTTGGGATAGATCTCTATATCCAAATGATTGATGACACTACTAAACGTCATGATGGTTAATTGAAGCAGAAATACATATAAGTGGATGGGAAGTGCCAAAAGCAAAATAGGTAAAAATATGGCCTGTAATACACCTTCAAGCGGATGGAAAGAAAAGGCAGTCCATGGTGAAGTGATATTGCTGTCATGATGTACTTTATGTACAATACGGAAAACTTTAGGATAATGCATCCACCGATGCAGCCAGTAATAATAGGTTTCGTGCACCACCATTGCAATCGCAAAACTTACAGGCAGCCACCACAAAGGGTAATCATGCACATTCACGTAAACTTTAGTAAAACCTTGTTGCCATAATACCAGGGTAACGGCTCCTGATAAAGCAAAAATGAGCGCTGTAACCATACTCCACGTTACTTCTTTTTTAAACTGACCGTCCCTATACGCCCGGTCATTAATTTTTCTTTGTTTCCAATGTTTAGGAAACCATAAATAGAATACGCCATAGAACAATCCGGCTATTAGCAGGTAACGTCCTATAACTATCGCAAATACTATTGCTGTAGCTACTAAAAACCAAATAGGCTTAGTAAAATCTGGTAATTCAGTCATAATATTCTATGCTGCAAATAACAACTAATATGGTAGAAGGTTTTGTTTTAAATAGCAACTATTTGTTGCAGGGCTTATTGTAAAAATGTAAAGTTTAGGGCAAAGGGAGAATTGGCAATAGTTGCAAAAAAAGAAGCCGCGATTCTAAACCTATTTTTTTTTTACTTCTATAAAAATCATTAGTTGTTATAAAAGCATAAATGGAAAATTCAATCCTAACGTTAAGGCACTTCAATTACCGTCCAGTTATTTGTTCTGCGGCTCCAAACAATAGCGTAATCTTTACCGTGTAAAAGCTTGTATGTTTTAGCCCGGCTGTCATTGCTGAAACGCATCCATCCATAATTGTACACTTCAAATTTAAACACAAAAGGTTGCGCTGTTTTTAAAGGCGCTTCTGTAAATTCTTTTCCATTATCAGATAAGTATACCGCCATATCTGTATTACCGTATAGCGATAAATAAATCCAGCTTGCATCATTAGACGCAGGTGGTGGATTTTGTTGGGGCTGTGGCGTAGGTATACGATTAGGATTATCGTTGTTGTTACTTGTAGCACCCTGGGCATAGTTCCATCCTTTAGCTATAGAATTAAGCCTGTCAGCTTTTGCAGGATGTGATGCGCTGGCTCTTGGTGAAGCAATTTGTTCCATAGCTGCCCTTGCTTCGCTAAGTGTAGCGCCAAGCTTTGCCATTACGTACCCTGAAAAAAAATCTGCTTCTATTTCTTTTGGTGGTGTGCTGCCTCTTGCATCTATCACGTGGTCGCGATAATGATGTCCCATTTCATGTGCCAGTACACTAATAGAAGCCCATTTAGAATTTGCGTATCTGTCAAGGCCTTCTAAGAACTGATTATCGTAAATAATAAAACGCTGGTTGCGTATAATAGTGGCATAAGCGTTATTAATCCCGTTCTGTTCCCTTAATTCAAAATTTTCACGCCAGTTGATTTGCTCCAACATGGTGTTGATGTAGGTCTTCGCTTCATATACTGATGAAAAATTAGATCGTGTAGATGCGGGGGGAATTATAATACCACATTGATTTACTCTTTGCGCTGTGGCAATGCTGCAAATAAAAAGGGCAAAAACCAGTATTCGATTTTTCATACAGAATTATTGTTATTAGCTATGATTAGTTGAGTTGTAAATAGTTTATTCGCTCTTTCATAAATTAGGGCAATAAGTACGCCAACTCATCTGTACCATCAAACATGCATTAAAACGGTTACGTACTGTGGCGGTTCTTAATACATAAGTTTCTTGATTGCTTGTTGCGGTTATATCACACTTGCAACCCAGCGCATTTTTTTTTAAGTTTGATAAGATTTCCGGAAAGCAGTATAAAATAGTTTTGCTGGCTTTTAATGAACGCCAATCCATACCATGAAAAATTTTCATCTTTTTAGCGCTGCAAAAAAAGTACTCCTCCTGCTTTTATTAGGTTTCAGTTTAAAAGCTCATTCGTCTGGTTCTCCCAGAACCATTGATTATGCGCTTGTATTTGGTACCTGTTTTGAAAAGGACCGGGTAAGCTTGAAAATCAATAAAAATTTAATTTTCAGTAATTATAAGCTGGGGTTTGATAAGGCGCAAAAGAAGGGAAACCTTAGCCTGCAACAATCAGGAAAATGGATCACTATATCTTATAACGGGGACGAAGAAAAACATGCTAAGATAAAAACCGGCACTTTACTTAAAGTTGAAATTATTCTCAATGGCATAACCTCTAAGTTTGATATAGACCTTCGTAAAGGGAATATTCTATTGGTTGAATTTTGCCAAGGCACAGAACCCAGCCCAACTACAAAAAAACTTACAATTGAGCAGCGCCAGGAAGCTGTAATATTGATGTGATTCTACGGGTTATTTTGTTGCCAGGCAGTAACTCTCATGCTACATATAATTTTATAGTTTCGAATTGTTTTATAGGTTATTGCTTATATCTTTCGGCAAATTTTTTTATGGAAGCATCTAATCATAATACAGACTTATTTGATCAGCAGCCTAAAACCTTGCCGGGCATGCTACATGTATTAACCATTTTAACTTTTATTGGTTGCGGCATTGCGTATATAAGTGCATTGTATAGTTTCTATACCTCATCAAACTACGAAGCCCAGGTGGCTAAGATGGAAGAAATGCAGGATAAAATGGGCGACAATAACGAGATGGCAGCTAAGATGCTGGAAGGCTCAATGGCTATGATGCAAAAGGCACATGAGTATAGATACATCCTGATTTTATCTGCACTATTATTTACCACCTTATGCCTGGTAGGCGCCTTACAAATGCGTAAATTAAAAAAGAGCGGCTATCTCTTATATATCATTGGAGAGATTGCACCCATAATACTTTCAGCTGCACTAATGGGATTTAGTTTGATGGGTGGCATTGGGATTGGAGTTGCTGCGGTTTTTGCTCTTGTATTTGTTATTTTATATACCACTCAAAGAAAGTATCTTATCAATCCATAATTATATTTGTTCTTTTTTTTAATGCTGTTCTGTTATAGAGAACAGCATTTTTTATATCGGTAATGGTTTAAAAGCCGATATTGGTTCCCGTAAGTTCTTTCAGTAGAATCCTATTTTGGTTAGGGAATTTATTAAGCTTAATCAGCCTGTTTTGTTATTTTCATACATAAGAAAGTGAATAATGAAACACATCGGTGCACTTATATGCTACATGGCATTTACTTTAGTTTTATTTATGCAATCCTGCAATAGCAGCAATCACCAAAAGGAGCCATTCAAATCTCTGCTAAATGCCTGTACTAAAGTAGATATTGTTTTCTATAATAAAGGTGATACACTTCATTTTAAAACAACAGATTCTTCCGGGGTTAAGCTGCTGCAGCAGATGGTAACCGGCTATAATGAAAGTTTGGTTGATACATGTGCCGCTATTGGTTCATTGAACTATTTCAATCAATCTGGGCCTACATTGATGGTTCAATTTGCTGTAAAAAAAATGGCCAATAAAATCACTTGTAATTACATCACCTATACTTATAACGGGAACGCCTACAAGCATAAATTATCTGAAAAGGGAAGAGATTTATTACTGCAATTAGGCCCTAAATAAGTATGCTTGATGGGAAGATATATTAGTCCAATGCCTTTTCCAGCAAGTCTTTTCCCCTGCCCTTAAATGATAAAGTTAAAGCCGCACTTCTTCCTTGCTCACTCATTTTTACCCATGATTTTTGTAGTATTCTGATTACTTTTTCATCAGGATACTTTTTTATAAAATTTTCATATTGAAATTGAAGGAAAACAAGGCATAAGGCATCTTCCATGGTTTGCCCATCCTGGTTAGTTTTTATATTTTCTTTCCTTATGATGCTCTGCACGTCACGTATTGTTTCTGTATCATATCCCACTTTAAACAATATTGCTCCAGCTTTTTGGGCATGAAAGTTATTAAGGTCTGTACGCCATTTAAGATAACCGGCCTTGCCGACAGGATACTTCTCCCTTGGGCTTTCCCATCTACCTATATGTTGGCTCCGTGAAGCCAGCAATAAAGCTTCGCCAGCGATAGGGTTTAGTTTAATTATCCACTCATGTAGTTGTAAAGAAAAAAAGTATGCTGCAGGATATGATTTTTCCTTGTAACCAATAACTTCAGGGTCCTGTTGGTTATATGCATCAAACAATATGAAAGCTTGTTCCTGCTTATTCATGATAATATGCCGGGAGCCATGTTTCCCAATCCCTCTGCTTAAATATAATATGGTTGCGCCTTACCAGGGTTGATTAAATTTTATTTTTCGGCGGAAGGTTAAACGCAATTGCAACATGCTCAAAATGACTTTTATGCGATGCATCACAAAAGGGTTTATTTTTAGATAAGCCGCAGCGGCATATTGAAACTACTTCCCTTCCTCCTAAATCGTAAAGCGTACCGTTTTTATCTACAATTTCAAAATCGCCTTCTATGCGGAGGGAGCCATTACTGTTTACAGTGATTTTTGTTTTCGCCATTTTATTTATTAATGCTTAAAAATAATGAATACAAAACATGCTTCTACAATTTATTGCTGATAAGTATGTTTATAAAATTGCACACTGTGCAATAAGCTTCACAGTTATTGTGCTCTATTTTACTATCACATTACTCTGGCAAGGTTATTACATGAAGTATAATGTAACAATTTAAATAAACTTAAAAATTTTAGTCATGGGAAATCTATTGTATATAGTAGCTGTAATATTAATTATAGGATGGCTCCTAGGTATGTTTGCTTTTAATGCAGGTGCTTTTATTCATGTGTTATTAGTAATAGCAGTGATATTGTTCTTGGTTAAGCTTTTAGGTGGAAGAAGCAGCATTTAATCTACTTAGCCGTTAATGAAAATCATATTAGTAGTCTCGTGCACAAAGTGCCGGGACTTTTTTATTTAACCAAAGTTCAGCCTGAAACAAAATAGAGGTTCACTATTGCTTTTCTGTTTTACTTACAACTTTTTTCTAAGTTAGTTTTATCATTTTAAAAAAAATATTGCGAGTAGCTACAGCCAACACTATAAGGCAAGCTGTTTATTTTAGATGATTAATTCAAAGGCGCCCGATTAATTCTTTTTTCAAACGGCAATGCGTACGCGGCAACTTTCGTTACCTGTCGTGAGGTAAGCATTCCGCAATTATTTTTCAAAGGAATTTATACGTTAGACAGCCAGGCATCATCTTTGGAAAAGCTAAGATATAAATTGAACAATATGGAAGTTACAGCAGTTGTGTTGCATGATGGAGCCCTTGCAGAATATGAAGTAGAAGTAGGAAAAGATGGTGTTTGTACTGCACATCTTTCAAAGTATAATGGTAATCCAGATCATACCCCACCTGAACAAGTAAGGTTGCAAAAAGAAGGCAGGCATTGGGTTGGCGATACCAACAATCGAAATTTTGACGATGAATTAGGATATGCAGTGGAGATAAAAGCAAAACCTTTATTGGATGCAAGAAACAACAGGCCGTTTGGTCATCCTGCAACATAAAAAATGCCTGGAAATTGTTCCAGGCATTTTTTATATAGGATTATTTTAAATCAGCTATTCAGCAATTTAGAATTGTGAAGATATTTCTGGTTTGGATGATAGATGAATAATGCAGAGCCATCTTTAATTAAAGAAATAATCCGACTAGCCTGTGCTTGTGGTACTGCAGGACATCCCTGGCTACGACCCATGTAAGCTGAATTTACTCTTGCTTCGTTTACATATTCTGCGCCATGCACTACAATAGCTCTTGCTTCAGCCTTATCATTAAAACCTTTTTCTAAACCAGCTAATTTTAAAGAAAGACCATGTTTGCCACTATATGTATTTTTAGTAACATAAAAACCAAGGCTGGTTTGTTCTGATTCAGGAATATTTGAAAATCTTTCAGCTCTGTCTAATCCTGAGTTTTTGCCATGAGATACATAAGTGTTTTGTGCCAGTCTTTGATTTTTTACATCAATAATATACAAACGCTTGTTACGTGAAGATTGGCTAAGGTCTACAATAGTTAAATATTGTTGATTTTGAACAGTTCCGTTTTCTACTAAAAATTCATATCCTTTAATAGCATTTTCTAAAATTTCGGGAGAAAGGCTTTTTGATTCCAGATCTAATTTTTCATAAAGAGTTGCGCTTAAAACAGCTGCGCTGCTAATTTCAGCTTTAGCAGTAAACTTTTCACTAATACTAGACTCTGCGGAGAAAGTTTCACCGGGAATTTCTGAGGCATTGTTAAATGAAGTAAGCACTAAAAAAGAACCTAAATAAAGAAAAAGTGGGAGAATATTTTTTTTCATATTTATCTGGTTTTTCGGTTGATTGGAGTGCAAATATCCTCATTTCTGGCCTCTAAAAGAAATTATAACCCCAACAAAAGCAAAACTTTAAGAGTGGGTTAAAGAAACGCAAACAAGCCCATGTTATTGTTCCTGTTTAATATCTACAACGCTTCCAATTATAATAATTGATGGGTGGGTTAGTTTATTTTCTTCTGAAATTTTTTGCAGGTCTTTTACTTTTCCTCTTCCTACTTTTTGTTTTGGCAATGATGCATGTTGTATGATTGCCGCAGGAATATCTCCATTTCCTTCCTCAATAAAAACTGAGCTTATTTCGTGCAGCTTTTTCATTCCCATGTAAACAACAACAGTCGCCTTGCTTTTAATGGCCAGCCTCAGGTCATCAGAAAGAGATCCATCTTTTTTTGTTCCGGTAACAACCCATATACTCTCACATATATTACGATGGGTAAGCGGAATGTCTTCCAAACCCACAGCCTGCATGCTTGTAATTCCAGGAATGTAAAAGGTTTTTATGCCGAGTGACCGGGCAAAAAGAATTTCTTCAAACCCACGGCCAAAAATAAAAGGGTCACCACCCTTTAATCTTACAACTATCCCTTTCGTAAATGCTTTTTCTTTTATTAATTCATGAATTCTAACCTGGTGCGTAAAATCTCCGTACGGCTTTTTTCCCACATATACTTTTTCGCAATCTGGTGGAGCAAAATCTAATAATTCGACGTTAGCCAGATTGTCGTATAGAATTACGTTTGCCCTTTGTATGATTTTTAATGCTTTAACGGTTATTAATTCGGGGTCTCCTGGGCCTGCGCCTACCACATAAAGCTCACCATTTACATTTACATTATTCATCTAAAAATATTACAATTATTATTATGTTTCATATTAGTAAGTTACGCATCATATTTTCTTTTAGTTTTACCTATTTTTGATAAAGAAATAAAAATTATTTATATTAATTTGATAAATTTTGATTTGAACTGTCTTATAAAATTTTAAATGCATGTGTCGCAGCAAAACATTTAAATAAAAGTTGCTTTAACGCTTTAAACTATTTCTATGGCAAGTGAAATTCAAACAGTTGTCGTTATTGGAAACGGCATGGTTGGTTACAAATTTTGCGAAAAGTTACTGGCAAAATCAATAGGGTTTAATATTGTCGTTTTTGGCGAGGAATCACGTCCGGCTTATGACCGTGTTCACCTTAGTGAGTATTTCAACGGCAAATCGGCTGATGACTTAAGCATGTCGGCTTCAGATTGGTACCAGCAAAACAGTATAAAACTTTATTTAGGCGATCCGGTGCAAGAAATCAATCGTTTGCAAAAAACCGTTCATTCTCTTCACGGTGTTGTTCAATCTTACGACTATCTGGTTTTAGCTACAGGGTCATCAGCTTTTGTGCCCGATATCCCAGGTGTAGAAAAAGATGGAGTGTTTGTGTATCGTACAATTGAGGATTTGGATCTGATCAGATCATTTGCTCCCCAGGTAAAGTCCGGCGGCGTAATGGGCGGCGGTCTTTTAGGATTAGAAGCTGCAAAAGCACTATTAGATTTAGGGGTACCCGAAACGCATGTCATTGAATTTGCCCCCCGTTTGATGCCGAGGCAGATTGATAGTGCCGGAAGCGCCATATTAAAATCTAAATTGAGCTTGCTGAATCTACAAATTCATTTAAATAAAGTAACGAATTCTATAATTGGGAAGGACAAGATTGAAGGACTTCAGTTTTCAGATGATACCATTCTTCATATAGATATGTTGGTTATTTCTGCTGGTATCAGGCCACGTGATGAATTAGCGAAACTATGCGGACTAGAAATTGGAATACGAGGAGGAGTTTTAGTAAATGATCAATTGCAAACGAGTGACCCGAATATTTTTGCCATTGGCGAATGTGCCTTATACAACGGAATGATCTACGGACTCGTAGCACCGGGTTACGAAATGGCTGAAGTGGCAGCCTCTTTTATTTGTGAGCAACAAAAAGCATTTACTGGGTTTGATATGAGCACCAAACTAAAATTGATTGGTGTAGATGTAGCCAGTTTTGGCGATGCTTTTATATCCGAACCTGATTGCCGCACCATTAGTTTCGAAGACACACATAAAGGCATTTATAAACGCATTAATCTTAGCAATGACGGAAAGTATCTCTTAGGTGGAATATTAATAGGCGATGCTGATGCCTATAATATGTTATTGCAAACAGTAAATAACAAATTGGTTTTGCCTGCAGATCCTGAGGATTTGATTTTAGGCTCACGGGGTGGCGCTGGAAACGAAGGAGCGGGTATTATGAGCCTTCCCGATGATGCTTTAATATGTTCGTGCGAAGCTGTTTCAAAAGGAACTATCTGTGCTGCCGTTTCAGACGATGGTATCACTTCTTTAGATGGCATAAAAAAATGTACAAAGGCCGGAACAGGATGTGGCGGTTGTATGCCGATGATCAAAGATCTGATCAATGGTACCATGAAGGTTCAGGGACTTTACGTAAAGAATATAGTTTGTGAGCATTTCGATTATTCGCGCCAGGAATTATTGGATTTAATCAAGGTGAACAAAGTAAAAAGCTATGATGAAGTCTTGAATGTTTTTGGTAAGGGCGATGGTTGCGAAGTATGCAAGCCAGTAGTAGCAAGTGTTTTAGCTTCTTTATGGAATGATGTTATTTTAAAGCATGCTACAATACAGGATAGTAACGACCGATTCCTGGCAAATATTCAAAAGGGG
Organism: Chitinophagaceae bacterium; assembly: GCA_043763635.1. Taxonomy (GTDB): domain Bacteria; phylum Bacteroidota; class Bacteroidia; order Chitinophagales; family Chitinophagaceae; genus Flavisolibacter. The sequence goes on along the minus strand of JAYULK010000094.1, from coordinate 11,771 downwards.
GGAACTTACTCTGTTGTTCCTCGGATACCAGGTGGGGAAATCACACCTGATAAATTAATAGCCATTGGGCAAGTAGCAAAAAAATATAACCTCTATACAAAAATTACGGGTGGACAGAGGATAGATTTGTTTGGCGCACATGTAAGTGACCTGCCCGCTATATGGGAAGAATTAATTGAAGAAGGCTTTGAAAGTGGCCACGCTTACGGGAAAGCCTTACGTACAGTAAAAAGCTGTGTAGGCAGCACTTGGTGCCGCTTTGGTTTGCATGATTCTGTTTCATTTGCTATTGAAGTAGAAGATCGTTACAAAGGCCTTCGGGCACCACACAAACTAAAAGGTGGCGTTAGTGGTTGCGTTCGTGAGTGTGCGGAAGCACAAAGCAAAGACTTTGGAATTATAGCCACAGAGAAAGGATGGAATTTATATGTATGTGGCAATGGAGGCTCTAAACCACAACATGCTTTGCTGCTGGCTTCTGATATAAATAAGGAAACATGTATCCGGTATCTTGATCGCTTTCTTATGTTTTATATTAAAACTGCTGATCCCCTAACACGTACTGCCACCTGGTTAAATAAATTGGAAGGCGGAATTAGTTATTTAAAAAATGTAATTATAAATGATAGCCTGGGGTTAGGTGAACAATTAGAAGAAGAAATGCAAGGGCTTGTAAATACATACAAATGTGAATGGAAAGAAGCGATTAGCGATCAAAAGTTTCGTAAACGCTTTAACCACTTTGTCAATGCACCAGAGGCAAAAGATCCTACTGTGCAATTTGAAAGTATGCGTGAGCAGGTGAAAGCTAAAGGCTGGTAGTTTTTAAATGATCTTATTTTTTGAATACAATAAATGATTAACTATGGAAGTAGTTGCATCTGTAAAATGGTTTTTCGCTTGTAATGCAGATGATGTACCTATGAATGGTGGTGCCTGTGTAAAATATAAAGAGGAGCAAATAGCAGTTTTTAATTTTACACGACGGGGTGAATGGTATGCTACGCAAAATTTATGTCCGCACAAGCAACAGATGGCTTTATCCCGAGGCATGATAGGCAGTGCCGGGGAAGCTTGTGAGCCTAAGGTTGCATGTCCTTTTCATAAAAAAACGTTTTCACTACTTTCTGGAGAATGCCTTACTGGTGATGAATACGGGATTAAAATTTATCCTGTTAAGGTGGAGAGTGGTAAGGTTTATATTGGGGTTGAAGAGTAAGTAAAAAGGCACAAGGGCAAAGTCATCAGGGCACATACAATTGAGAGCCAATTTTCATAGTGCTAACTTAGCGCCATGCTATTTGTAAGTGAATTATTTATTTATCCAATTAAATCTTTAGGTGGCATTTCTGTATCCTCTTCGCAAGTAACAGACAGAGGACTACAATATGACAGGAGATGGATGTTAGTGGATGAGCACAACCAGTTTATGACCCAAAGGAACATGGCGGAAATGGCTTTGCTTCAGGTTGAGATAAAAGAAGATTGTCTTAGAGTGTATCATAAAACTATAAAGTCTGAGATAAGAATACCTCTTTGCACTACAGGCGCTTCCATTATGGTACAGGTGTGGAGCATCAGATGCAGAGCAATCATTGTGGATGAGAAAATAAATGAATGGTTTTCATCAATACTATCCACGACTTGTAAATTGGTATACATGCCCGACACCACAAAGCGTCGTGTGGATGGACGTTATGCAGCAAAAAGAGAAATAACAAGTTTTACTGATGATTTTCCCTTTCTATTGGTGGGACAGTCATCATTAAATGATCTAAATGCACGTTTAATTGAGCCACTTTCCATCAATCGTTTCCGGCCAAATATTGTTTTTACAGACGGATTGCCTTTTGAAGAAGATACATGGGCTCGATTTTCCATTAGGTCTATTAATTTTTTGGGTGCAAAGCTTTGTGCACGTTGTGTTGTTACAACTATTAATCAAGATGATGGCGCGAAGGGTAAAGAGCCTTTGAAAACGCTTGCTTCGTACCGACAGATCAATAATAAAATTTACTTTGGTCAAAACTTATTGCACGAGGGTGAGGGAGTCATTTCTGTAGGTGATAACATTACTATAGTTGAACGAAAGGCGGCAAGGATCACATCATCCATTTTTTAAATTTCTACAAAATACATGCGAGATATAACACACAAGCAAATAACCCTACGTACAGCAAAAGCTATTGGTATTATATTTTGTTCTCCTGCAACTATAGAGCTGATCAAACAAGATCAATTACCTAAGGGAAATCTCTTTGACGTAGCCCGTGCTGCTGCTTTTATTGGCGCTAAAGCCACACCTCAATTGTTGCCGCATTGTCATCCTGTAACCATAGACGGAATGGATGTGGCATTTGACATACTGGATAAAAACCTACACGCTGACTTGTTCCCTGAAAACGTATTAGGGCGCACAGGAATAGTAATAAAAGGTGAGGCAAAGTCTATAGGGCGAACAGGCATTGAAATGGAAATTCTTACAGGTGTTTCTATTGCTGCTTTAGAAATATATGATATGCTAAAGCCTGTTGACGGAGCTTTAGAAATAGGAAATATAAAATTGTTGGAGAAGAAGGGTGGTAAGAGTGATCGGAAAAAATACTTTGCTACGCCCCCCACATGTGCGGTATTAGTTTGTTCTGATTCAACTGCGGAAGGAAAGCGTGACGATAAAAGCGGAAAGCTAATTATTGATATGCTGAAAGAAGTAAATGCTGATGTAAAGCACTACAAAGTTGTGCCTGATGATAAACATGAAATACAACGACAAATAAAAGATTGGGTTGCTGAAGATGTTCAATTCATTTTTACTACTGGCGGCACTGGTTTAGGACCAAGGGATAACACAGTTGCGGCAGTAAAAGAAATTTTAGAAAGAGATGCTGATGGCATTACTGAAGCTATGCGCTCCTTTGGCCAGATGCGAACACCTTTAGCCATGATGAGCAGAGCTGTAGCAGGTTCCATTGCTCAAACACTGATAGTAACATTGCCAGGCAGTACAGACGGAGTAAGAGAATCATTAGAAGCAATTTTACCTGCCGTATTTCATGCCCGTAAAATGATGAAGGGCGCCGGGCATTAGTAGAAATAACAATCGTCAAATATTTTTACAACTACAGTAATAAAAACCAGTAATATAAATTCTTTTATGGTTTCATTTCTTGAAGCGAAAAATATAGTAAAAGGATTTGCTCGTTCATTTGGTAAAGAGCAAGTTTATCTGGATGATGCTTTAGGAAGAGTGTTAGCAGAGAATATTTTTGCTGACCGTGATTATCCGCCATTTAACCGGTCAGCAATGGATGGTTTTGCTGTGCGAAAAGAAGATATTGATAAGGGCATAAATAAGTTTAAAGTCATTGATACCATTTATGCAGGGGGCACAACTGATAAAGTACAATCGCCAGGTGAATGTTATAAAATTATGACTGGTGCTGCTGTGCCCGCTTCTTCCAATATTGTTATACGTATAGAAGATACTGAGCTAATAAATGGCCAGGTTTCTTTTAACACGACGCAAATAAAGGCATATCAAAATATTGCCTGCAGGGGAGAAGATGTAAAGTCTGGTACAATGGTTTTATCATCATCACTAGTAATAACTCCTTCCATAATAGGTGTGTTAGCAACTTTAGGAATGCACCAGGTATTAATTGAAAAATTACCTTCAGTGGCAATTATAACAACCGGTGATGAAGTAGTTGACCCAGGAAGCAATGTAGGTGATGTTGAAATACGAAACAGTAATCTTCCGGTTCTAAAAGCCTTTTTTAAAAAATGGAATATTATACCTTCTTATTGCCACCACGCACCAGATAATGTAGGTGCATTAAGGAATGCCCTGGAAAAAGCATTGGCTTTTGATATAGTGGTTGTAAGCGGCGGTGTATCTGCAGGTGATGCTGATCATGTACCCGAAGTATTAAATGAACTAGGAGTAGAAAAGCTATTTCATAAAGTGGCTATCAAGCCAGGCAAGCCTGTTTGGTGCGGACATAAGAAAAGAAAACAAATGGTATTTGCTTTGCCTGGAAATCCTTTTTCCTGCATCGTTACTTTTAAGCTTTTTATTGAATCTTATCTAAATAGTTGCTTTGGTGTTGCCACAATAGACCTAATGCTTCTTTTGAAAGATGAACGTAAACAACGGGTGAGGTTGGACGAATTTTTTCCTGTTCGGATATCAGGTTCGCCTGCACAATTAACTTCTGTGAGTTTAAATGGTTCGGGAGATATACGATTAGCTCATGAAGCGGATGCGTTGGCTTTGCATCCTGCAAGTAAATCAGTACTTCAGGCGGGCGAGGTTATATTAGTTGTTGCTCTATAAATTATTGTTTATTATTCTTTACTTCCGTTAACCTTTTATAAAAGATATATCGGTTTAATAGTCCAATAAAATCAATAACATTCACTAATAAATTTTATTTTTATAGTGTCTTCCGAAAGGAGCCAACCTAAATAGCTTAAATTTTTAAATCGGGTCACATCTAACGTTATCAAGTGATCTTTCTCCTACCGCTTGCTTGCCCATAACAAATTGAATTTTAATTAAGCAAATACTAATAAGTCCATATTAGAAAGTCCTCAAAAGATGGGGCGTATCCCGGGCACAATAGTCAAATGATTATTCAATATAAAACAAACCAAAAGTATGCGGAGAAACATTGTCATCACAATAGCGGCACTTATTATATTTCTGCTGGGAAAGCCATTCAACGTTCATGCTCAGTTCTCCTTAATGGGCCAGCTTAGAACCCGCACAGAGTACCGGAATGGAACAGGTACCTTAAAGGCAGAGACCAATAAACCGGCTTTTTTTACTTCGCAAAGAAGCAGGTTGACATTTAACTACAAATGGACAAGCCGGATAACGTTCCATGTTTCGGCACAGGATGTAAGAGTATGGGGGCAGGATGCCTCTACCATCAGCCCTGCAGACGGAGCAAAATTTGGAATTCATGAGGCATGGGCAGAAGTTGCACTAGCCAACCAAAAAGATTCAACCTTCAAAAAATCTCCTGTAGATTATTTTAGTTTTAAAACTGGCAGGCAGGAATTATTATATGATGACTCCAGATTGCTAGGTAACCTTGATTGGTTGCAGCAGGCAAGGAAGCACGATGCGGTAGTTTTTAAATTAATTCAAAAAGGATGGCAGGTTGATCTGGGAGGCGCATTCAATCAAAATACAGATGCTTTTAATTACAATGGAACATACTATACTCCGGCTAATGTTCAACCTTATACAAAAGATAGTAAAGGAAATTTAGTAGCTACACCTGCCGGGATGGTTCCATTAACAAACAATACAGGGGTAAGTGCTAAAACGGGAGCTCCCTTTTTGCAGAACATGCCAGGCACCAATGGCTTGAATCAAAATTATAAAGCACTTCAGTTTTTATATGTTGCAAAAACCTTTAAAGCCACAAAGATTACAGGGTTGTTAGTAGTTGATGAATTTGCCAAGTACAAGCTTGACTCAGTAAAAACCATTGCAGGTTCTGATGAGGGATATGTATTTGGACGCCGCTATAATCAGGCAGGTGTAAACACGAGATTTACATCTGGAGTATTAGTAAATAGTTTGTTAGATAAGAAAAAGAAATGGGCTTTAAGTGCAGGCGCTTATTACCAGGGCGGTAATGATAAAGAAGGCTTAGACCTTAGGGCCTATACAACTACATTTAGTTTATCCCTTACACAAAAAAACGTTTCTTATACAGCAGGATGGGATTACCTGTCAGGCAATGATGCTTTTTCAAGTTCTGCTACCAATCATCGCTTTGATCCCTTATATGGTACGCCTCACAAGTTTTGGGGTTTGATGGATTACTTCTATGCAGGAACCGGATCACCCACGGGTGGCCTAAGTGATCCATTTTTTAAAATAAAATACACGGGTACGGGCAAGCGCTTTTCGGTTGGTGCTGATTATCATTATTTTCTTTTAGCCAAGGATCAAAAAGATATTAACGCTAAAAAACTGGATAAATACCTCGGAAGTGAAGTAGATATATTGGCTTCATATAACCTCAATAAATTTTCGAACCTCGAGCTGGGACTTTCTTATCTCGCTGCCACAAAAACAATGGAGTATACAAAAGGAGTAGCCCCTGGTTCTGCAGATCTAAATGCTTCCTGGGCGTATTTCCAAATCAATATCCGTCCCGATTTTTTTGCTAAATAATTAGTACAAATAAAATTATCTAATAAGGATTCAAAACCTTCCTAGTTAAATTTCTTACAGTAATCTGCTGTGCGAGCTATAATGAAACTAGGTTAGTGTTGGGCCGGAACTAAAATGAAGGATCATTTCCAGGAACATAAAGTAGATAGTGTATAATCCCTTAGATATTAATATTTGTTACCGTTTATGAAGTTGTTACTTGACAAGTTCTTTATCAACGATTCATATTTGAAAGTAAAAAAAATAAAAAAAGCTGCGACCAGCGCAGCTTTTTTATTATTTAATCCAAAGATTTTTAAATAATAAATGGGTCAACAATGGCCAAAACCTGCATTTTGGTTAACGGTTCATCAAAGGCTTCAGAAGCATCTTCAGCACTAATAGCAAAACCGTTAATATTGACAATTTCTATTCCTGCCTGGTTGGTATTTTCCTCACCATTATAGCTTGGCTGCACTGCAGGAGAAGCAATATTGCTTTGATTCAATGTAATCCATGGCTGTGGCATTCCAACCAATAAAGGGTCACCGGTTCTCCTACTGCGTATTTCTCTCACATGAGAAGCATGTCGTGCTTCTACTGAATGAATACGAAGTGCTGCTCTTAATATTTCATTGCTGCTCATAAGTTCCGTTGCTTGTCCTTTGTAAGCTCTTACACCGGTATCTTCAAAGGTTTGTGAAACAGCCAGGTAAATATTATAATTCATAAATACCCCTGTGAAAGGCCCCGCCATGGATCCATTTCCTGCGGTATAATCAAAGTTTGGTTTCATTACCGGAGTGCCCCCTAACGCTTTAATAGTGGCAATTAAAAAAGCTACATGGGCATTTTCGTGATCCGCTATAACCTGGAAAGAAGGACGGTCTACAGCCGGTATTAATCCTGAAGCAGCAAGACCTCTATTGTAGAATTCTGCTTCCAGATATTCTAAAGTCAATGCAAAATTTAAAACATCAAGTATTTTTTGCGATGTGCTTTGTCCATAAGCTTTTGAAAAAAGCGATCCGAGGGCAAGAGGCACAGCAGCAAGGGCTAATTTGCCGCCTACGCTTGCTAAATTCTTTACGGCTGCTCTTCTTCCATCCAGTCTTTCGTAAACTTCCGGATCAATTTTTTCTATTTCTGATATGACATTATGAAGATTCATTTTATTAAAATTTAAGAGGTTGGTAAATTATTAGCAATAATCTTTGTTTTGATGTAAGTGCTTGCGATGGCTAAGACTTCGGGAGGAGTGCGATAAACATCTAAACCCATACTGTCCACTACATCAGGTCCTGCAAAATTCCCATACATAAGTAGGTCTCTTACTGTTGCTGCATGACGTGCTTCCACAGAAACAATTTTACCTGCTAATAATAAGTAATCGGGGCTTTGTAATAATTCACCAGCACCATTATATGCGGAAACGCCTAAATCCTCAAATGCTTTAGCAGTGCCTAAAACACTTGCACGGCTTGAAAAAACGATTGAACTAAAATCTAGTAATAAAGTTCCGATTGCTTTCTTACCTAGAGCATTTTTGAAAAATTCACGATGTGCTATTTCATGATCGCGGATGTCAGTTAAATACTCTTCTTCTTTAGGAGTCATTCCAGTGTACTTCATTTCTAGTACTTTAATGTAGAATGCAGCTTCCAATTGTTCTAAGGCATAAGCATAATTCAATATGCCAATATCTCCGGAACCAAGGTTAACCGTATTCTTAGGCTTATTGTGTGGGTCATCTTGTGCAAATGGCGCAGCAGGCTGGCCACCTCTTAGTTCTTTTTCGCAGGATGATAAAACCACCATAGCGCCTGCTGACAGGCCTGCAAAGTTTAAAAACTTGCGTCTTGAAACCTGGGCTTTACTAATCTTTGAAGAAATGGTTTCTTCAACAGAGATTAAATTTTTTTCTGACATAACAAAGGTTTAAAAATTAAAAGTGAAAGAAATTGTGAATGCTATCAATTGATCATAATAAAAAAATGAAGAATCTAGGTTCCCCTGATATATATTGAAAAGAAAATAAAAGGCATAAACAACCTTTCCCCTTTAAGCTTGTTCAGGTTACGCATTATTTTCGTTGTAGTTTATAAATAGGTACAATGGTCTTTCAAGTCTAAAAGAAGCGTACAAAGGTTTGATGGGGTATAGATAGAGATCGTTATAATGCTTACAATTAAGGCTCGCATGATGTATAATTGTGTACATTAATTGTTCCATCATTATTGTACTCTGTTGTTTAAACATTAACCAACATGATTGATAACAACCTTCAACATCTTTCCTGACAACTATGGTTCGCCATGAAAATGAAAATAACTTGTAACTTTTTTTCCCCAATAATTGCATGTTGTTTTTGCATGCCCTATAAACTTTCATTACGTATTGGCAAATAAACGCTGTACCCTTACCTTTGCACCCAAAATTAAAAAGCAGGTATTTCACCCGCTTTTAATCATAAATCCTCTTTTACAATCGCTTTTTATGGCAAAAGTTGGTAAGGTTAAACAAATCATTGGCGCTGTTGTCGACGTTCAGTTCGAAGGACAGCTGCCGGAAATTTTAAATGCATTAGAAATTATAAAACAAAACGGCGACAGGCTTGTATTAGAAGTACAGCAACATCTTGGCGAAGACAGTGTACGCACTATTGCCATGGATGCCACAGAAGGCCTTACCCGCGGCCTTGATGTAGTTGACACCGGCGCTCCTATTACAATGCCGGCAAGTGAAGATATTAAGGGCCGTCTTTTCAATGTTACCGGCGACCCTATTGATGGTTTGCCACCGGTGCCAAAAGTAAATGGCCGTGCGATACATGCAAAACCTCCGGCTTTTGAAAACCTTTCAACCGCCACTGAAATTTTATTCACTGGTATAAAAGTAATAGACCTTATTGAGCCTTACGCAAAAGGTGGTAAGATTGGTTTGTTTGGTGGTGCGGGTGTTGGTAAAACAGTATTGATTCAGGAGCTGATCAACAATATTGCAAAAGCATATTCCGGTCTGTCTGTATTTGCAGGAGTGGGTGAAAGAACTCGTGAAGGGAATGACCTGATGCGTGAGATGATCGAGGCAGACATCATGAAATATGGTGATGCTTTTAAGCATAGCATGGAAGAAGGAGGATGGGATCTAAGCAAGGTGAATCTTAAAGAACTATCAGAATCCAAAGCCACTTTTGTTTTCGGACAAATGAATGAACCCCCCGGCGCCCGTGCCCGTGTGGCTCTTTCCGGTTTAACTATTGCTGAATATTTCCGTGATGGCGATGGCACTGGCCGTGGCCGTGATATACTTTTCTTTGTAGATAATATATTCAGGTTTACGCAAGCTGGTTCTGAAGTATCAGCTCTTTTAGGCCGTATGCCATCAGCGGTGGGGTACCAGCCCACGCTGGCTACGGAAATGGGTTTAATGCAAGAGCGTATTACTTCCACTAAAAATGGTTCCATTACCTCAGTTCAGGCTGTATATGTACCCGCAGATGACTTGACCGATCCGGCACCGGCAACAACATTTGCTCACTTAGATGCAACAACGGTATTGTCTCGTAAAATTGCTGATTTAGGTATTTATCCTGCGGTAGATCCTTTGGATTCTACTTCAAGAATTTTGATGCCATCTGTAGTTGGAGAGGCGCATTATAATACTGCCAATAAAGTAAAACTTATTTTACAACGATATAAAGAGCTACAGGATATCATTGCGATTTTGGGTATGGATGAATTAAGTGACGAGGATAAGTTGATTGTATCCCGTGCACGCCGTGTACAACGTTTCTTATCGCAACCATTCCATGTAGCCGAAGCATTCACTGGTTTAAAGGGAGTGTTGGTGCCTATTGAAGAAACGATCCGTGGTTTTAATATGATTATGGATGGTGAAGTGGATGAGTATCCTGAAGCAGCCTTTAACCTTGTGGGTTCTATTGATGATGCAATAGAAAAAGGAAAGAAAATGATGGCGCAGGCGCAGGGATAGGTACGGCCCCCTGTCCCCCGAAGGGGGGAACTTAGGTGGGAAAGGAATACTAATAACAGTTCGTTCTTTATTATAAGTTGATGATTATGTAACGGGCAGTAGTGCTACTATGATACTTCTGTTGCGTCGCACACTTCAACGCTTTGTTCTTTATTCAACATTAAAAATATAGAGTTCGCTTGCACCATCAGGGCTGTAAGTGGATCACCTCCCCTTCGGGGAGGACGGGAGGGGCCACCTTATGACTTTAGAAATATTAACTCCGGAACGTAAGCTTTTTAGCGGCGAAGTATATGGTGTGCAAATGCCAGGCATTACTGGTTCTTTTGAAGTGCTTGACAAACATGCTCCGTTAATCAGCGCATTGAAGGCAGGTCGTTTAAAAGTGCTTCGTGATAAACAAAACCATGCTGCTTATTTTGATATACAAAGTGGTTTTGTGGAAGTGCTGAATAATAAAGTAACGGTATTGGTTGAAGGTGCTTCATCAGTTGAATAAAATCATTTTTAAATAATAGAAAAGCTCTCAGGAATTGGGAGCTTTTCTGTTTGGTATACCTCATGCGTAAACTTGAGAGGAAATTTTATACACCAGGGAATTTATAAGGAATAAATCTGCTGATGTTGGCTGTAGTTGCTAAGGATCCAGTCGATTTGGGATATCCATGCTCTCATTCAGAATTCTAATGATTTCAATCTCAGTCAAAGAGTATTTGTAAAAAATTAGATGAGATTTGACTTTAGTTGATCTGTAACCTTTCCTTATATGCTGAAGATTCTTACCAGATTCAGGTTTATTAGCCAAAAACTCAATTTCCTTATAGATCAATTCATGGTATCTGTCTGCCTGTTCAAGCGACCAGGTTTGAAAAGTATATAACCATATTTTTTCTAAATCCTCAATTGAACTTTCGTGGAAAATAACTTTGTGTTTCATCATAAGTGCTTCTTATGAAGTTTGGCCAAATGAGCTTTAGGATCAAAGTTCTCAACTCTTTTAGATTTTTCGCCAACCACCAACGCTTTCAACAATATCGATTTTTTTCCTTCTTCTTCTTCAAGCATTCGCAAAGCTGTTCGTATAACTTCACTAACCGATCCATATCTACCGGCAGAAACTTCTTTGTTAATAAATTTCTCAAAATGGTCTCCAAGAAGAATAGATGTATTTTTCGACATACTAAATATTTTATCTATAAATATACCAAGATTTGGTATATAGAGATGAGTATACTTATATGGATAACGGGAAATGTGGAGAGCAATTACAGGCAACGTTTTCGTATTTATGCTGTTGGGGCATGATTATTCGTCAGCCGGGCAACAGGTCCTCAATAAAGGTAGATAGTACAAGTCATATTCAAAAGTCAATTGGAAAACATCACCTGGAACCGCGTTAATGTCCGCCCCAATTGCGTAAATGCAATGTGTGTGCCCTGGATGGTGAATATAGTTCTTAGAAATAAGAAGGCCAGAGCGTGAAAGTCTCTTATGTGCGGGATAGTGTATGCCAAACGGCCTTTTACAGGACCTGAAAGTGTAGTGGAATATTTAGGCCGGTACACCCATAAGGTAGCCATCTCTAATCACAGGCTAAAGC
>JAYULK010000093.1:0-33729 GCA_043763635.1 Chitinophagaceae bacterium | reverse complement strand
TTCACAAAGCAATTTAACTGCCGGCGCTCCAAGATCAGACGTAGCCAATCCTTCGCCCTTTAATATTCGCCTTTCTTCAATTCCTGTTCTGGATTTTATCCATTCATCAGTGGTTTCTACCATTTTCATAAGGTCCGCATTGGTCAGTTTGTCTTCAGGTACATACCCACCCACGGCAGTTATTGCGGCTGTAATTTTTTTATCCATTAGAAGTTTGCTTCATTTTTAAGGATGGCGAAGATACGAAAGAGGATGTTGAATGATAATGGGTGGTGCATTTCAAATTGTCGCCGGTTTGTGTGGACACAAACCGGGGCGGTCGCCTTGGGCAGTGTCCCCACTGCCCAAGAGTAAATGCGACAATTTGGAATGCACCCTAATGGGTAGCTTTTCATTTAGGCAAACCAAAAACGCCATTGATCATTCCATGCAATCGCTTATTTTGTGCCCATGATCGCCTATCTAAAGGGAAGCTTTACCACAAAAACACCATCGCAGGTTTATATTGATGTGAACGGAGTAGGGTACGAGGTGCAAATCAGCTTAAACACCTATTCCAAAATCCAGGACATGGAAAAAGGAATATTGCTTACACACTTACTGGTAAGGGAAGATGCACATATACTTTTTGGTTTTTTTGAACCTGCAGAAAAAGAAATGTTTTTACTTCTTATTGCTGTTTCAGGGGTAGGAGCGTCCACTGCCCGGATAATGCTTTCGTACATGAAGCCCGAAGAACTAAGCCGTGCCATTGTACAGGGCAATGCAAGGTTATTGGAAAGCGTAAAGGGCATTGGCAAAAAAACAGCGGAACGAATAGTTTTAGAGTTACGTGATAAGCTTGCAAAGCATCCCATAGATACAAATATTTCCCCTCTTCAAAGCAATAGTTTACAGGTAGATGCGTTAAATGCCTTAATTGCTCTTGGGATCAACCGGGTGGCTGCTGAAGGTGCTGTTCAAAAAGTTTTGCAACAAAATCCTGATGCTTCTGTAGAAGAAATGATTAAAAGATCCCTGCAAAATCTTTAATATCCTTTTGAACTTTTACTGTTGAGAAAATCAGACTTGGCGCACTTTTCTACCTATACACTTCGCTTGCTGGTAGCATTCATTCTTATGCTTACTTGCAATGTGCGTTCTTACGCACAGGATTCGTTGCGATATGATGTAAAAGACAGGCGGGGTGATACTTATACTTACCCCAACCGTAATAGTTTCGATTTTTCTGACACCTCCTATATAAAAAGAAGCATTGAGTACGATGCAAAAACAAAGCAATATTTTGTTGTTGAAAAAATAGGCAGCCGTTATTACCGAACCCCAATGGCTTTTTCCATGCAGGAGTTTGTAAACCTGCAGGGAAAAAAAGATGAAAATGAATACTTCCGCAAAAGAGCAGATCTTTTAGTAAACCTTAATCGCAGAAACGCCAAACCAAATTTTGGTTTTTCTAAGGATTGGGTCAATCGTATAACCGGTAATGGAAAGGTAGACATAAGACCTTCAGGTTATGTAGATATAGCAGCAGGCTACCAGGGACAAAATATTAAAAACCCAACGCTACCGGAAAGAGCACGGAAAAGCGGTGGTTTCGATTTTCCAATGAATGCCCAACTACAAGTGGATGCAAACATTGGCGACAAGATTAAGCTTCCGATTAACTACAATACGTTGGCTAATTTTGATTTTGAAAACCAGTTGAAACTCGACTACCAGGGCAAGGATGATGAAGTGCTGAAACAATTCCAGGCGGGAAATGTAAATTTTTCCTCAAAGAGCACTTTAATACCCGGCGCTCAATCGCTTTTCGGTATTAAATCACAGCTTCAGTTTGGTAAATTATTTATATCCGGAATTTTAGCTAACCAGCGAAGTCAACGGCAAACTGTTGGCCTGCAAGGCGGCTCTGCTTCACAATTAATAAATATTAAGGCAGACGAGTATGAAGAGAACAGGCATTATCTGATGGCTCAGTACTTCCGCAAAAATTTTAATAAGGCAATGAGCAAATTGCCTGTCGTCAACTCAAATGTGCAGGTGTTAAGGGTAGAGGTGTGGGTTACCAACAGAAATGGAACTACAACAGACACAAGAGACATTGTAGGCTTTATGGACCTTGGCGAAGACTCCACTTATAATCCTAACTGGCTCAGTTCTCCCGGTGCCCTGCCAGATAACAATGCCAATTCTTTGTACCGTACTTTACAAACCAATCCATCTGCCCGCAATTCTACACAAGTACAAGCTGCATTAACCGGCATGGGTATGCGCCCGGTAGAAGAGTTTGAAAGAACATTTGCCCGGAAACTACTTCCAACAGATTATTATTTTAACCCTCAAATCGGTTTCTTATCCATCAATCAACCGTTACAGCCAGACGAAGTTCTTGGCGTAGCATATCAATATACTTACAATGGAAAAGTTTTTCAGGTAGGTGAGTTTTCTCAGGATGTACCGCCCGATAGTACCGGTAATTCGCAAAAAGTATTATTCTTAAAATTATTGAAAGCCACTTCTCAACGTCCTAATCTTCCATTATGGGATTTGATGATGAAAAATGTGTATAGTGTAGGTTTTGGGCAATTGGAAAGACAAGATTTTCAATTGAACATAGTTTATGAAGAGCCAAGCAAGGGTGAGAAAAGATATTTACCTGAAGGAACAGTGCGGTCGCAATATGAAGGGATTCCCTTGATTACGCTTCTAAATCTCGACCGCTTAAATAACCAGAACGATCCGCAACCTGATGGCGTATTTGATTATATAGAAGGCTTTACGGTTATTTCTTCTCAAAGCCGTATTGTTTTTCCATTGCTTGAACCATTTGGAAGAGACCTTCAGTATGTGTATCCTGACCAGGCCACTGCATCAAAATATTTATTTTATCCGCTTTACGATACCATTAAAGCCATTGCGCAAACCTTTGCTAACCTTAATCGCTTCAAGCTTGTTGGTCGCTCTAAATCATCAAGCAGCGGCGATTATCAGCTTGGGTTTAATATTCCGCCTGGTTCTGTAACAGTTACCGCCGGAGGACAGCAGTTAAGAGAAAATATTGATTACGAGATCAATTATGATTTGGGTACGCTAAGAGTTATTAATCCTGCAATTATAAACGGAGGTTTACCGGTGCAGGTACAGTATGAAAATAACGCAACTTTTGGGTTACAGCAGCGTAGCTATATGGGCCTGCGGGCAGATTATCTCTTAAACAAAAATTTGAGCCTTGGTGCCACAATGGTACGTTTGAGCGAACGCCCATTTTTTACAAAACAAAGCTATGGCGATGACCCTATCCGTAATACAATGTATGGGCTGGATTTTGATTACCGCGGTAATATTCCACGCCTTACAAACCTGTTGAATAAACTTCCTTTTTATAATTCAAATGTTCCTTCATCAATCACTGCTTATGGTGAAGTGGCTATGCTAAAGCCTGGACATGCGCCACAAATTGGCAAGAAAGATGAAGGCATAATTTATATTGATGATTTTGAAGGAACACGTAGCAGCATTGATATGAGGTTTCCGTTAAACAGTTGGGTGTTAGCTTCCGTACCACAAAAATCTGTAGATAAAAATGGAAATATTTTATTTCCTGAAGCAGAATTAAATAATGATGTGGCCAGTGGGTTTAACCGTGCAAAGTTTGCATGGTATAATATTGAACCTGTATTGCAGGAACGTCGGAATGATGAGAATCCTATTAAAGATGTAGCAGAACTATCAAAGCCGGAAACCCGCCAGGTCTTTCAACGTGAAATTTTTCCGCAGCGTTCCAATGATTTTGGGCAGGCGCTATTAAATACTTTTGACCTTGCCTATTACCCAAGGGAAAAGGGACCTTACAATTTTGTTACCGGTTCATCAAGGATCAATGGTAATGGAAATTTAATGCAGCCAAAAAAATCATGGGGCGGTATTATGAGGCATGTAGACCAGACAGATTTTGAAACCAGCAATGTAGAGTTTATTGAATTCTGGGTTCAGGATCCTTTCATCAATAAAAGAACCAGCCAGGGCGGCGAATTATATTTTAATCTTGGTAATATCTCGGAGGATGTTTTAAAAGATGGCAAACGTTTGTTTGAAAACGGCTTGCCGGCTCAAAGCAATCCCAATACTCCTGTTGATCCTTCGGTTTGGGGGCGGGTGCCTCGCAATCCCTTGCAGGTAACCAATGCATTTAGTAACGATCCGGCTGACAGGCCTTTGCAGGATGTAGGCTTTGACGGTTTAACAGACACTGCTGAAAAAGCTAAGTTTCAACCTTACCTTACTGAACTTGCAAATACATACGGCGCAACCTCACCACTTTATCAAAGTGCCATAGTAGATCCCTCTGCTGATAACTTTAAAGGTTACCGCGATGGTTTCTACGACAAAACCAGTGCAGGTATTTTACAACGTTATAAAGACATTAATAATCCTCATGGCAACTCGCCAATAGCCGAAAACACTGATAGATTTACGAATGCATTTACACTTTACCCCGATCAGGAAGAATTGAACCGGGATAATACGCTTAATGAAAATGAAGAATATTTTCAGTACCGTGTTGAACTAAAGCCAGGGATGACAAGCGCCACGAACAAGTTTATTACAGACGTTAGGGATGTAATCGTAAACCTGGCAAATGGAACTTCAAGAAATGAAAAATGGTATTTATTCCGAATACCTGTTAAAGATTTTGAAACTAAAGTGGGCAACATCCCCGACTTTAAATCAATCCGTTTTATAAGAATGTTCCTTACCAATTTTGAAGACACGGCAGTGCTGCGTTTTGGTAAATTAGAGTTGGTAAGAAATCAATGGAGAAAGTTTAATTACGAAACAGATACCACAGGTAATTATTTGCCTTTGCCTGCTAACGACCCTACAACTACAAACATACTTGCAGTAAACCTTGAAGAAAACGATCAGCGCCAGCCGGTACAATACCGGCAGCCGCCAGGCATCGCACGCCAACAGCAAATCAGCAACAACAATGTGCAATTATTTTTGAACGAGCAATCATTAAGTTTAAAGCTTTGCAACCTGCAGCCTACTCAGTCACGTGGTGTTTTTAAAACAATGAACCTCGACCTGCGTCAGTATGGAAGATTGTCTATGTTCATACACGCTGAGTCGGCAGAAACACCATCGAACGTGGGCAGCAATGATTTGAACGCCGTGATCAGGATCGGTAATGATTTCGTAAGTAATTATTACGAGATCAGGGTTCCATTAAAAATTACAAGATGGGGTGAACGTGATTCTTTGGCGATATGGCCTGCAGAGAATGATCTGGACTTTGACCTTGATATTTTAACGCAGGTAAAAATGGATCGTAATAAAAGTGGCGGCCCACCATCTACTTATTATAAAAAAGAAATCGGGGGAAGAACCTTTGCCATATTAGGCAATCCAAACCTTGGTGAAGTAAGAGGCATGTTGCTGGCAGTTGAAAATACAAAAGCATCATCTGCCTGTACTGAGGTTTGGTTTAACGAGCTTCGTTTATCAAAGCTTGATGAGAAGGGTGGCTATGCAGCTTTGGGCCGGGTAGATTTAAAGCTGGCAGATTTGGGAAATATGAGTTTTACAGGCAGTGTGCGAAGCACAGGCTTTGGAACATTAGAGCAAAGGGTAAACGAAAGAAGCCGTGAAGATTTTAAGCAGTTTGATTTAAGCAGTAACCTTGATCTTGGCAGGTTACTTCCAAAAGCTGCAGCAGTGCAAGTGCCGGTGTATGCAAGTGTAAGTAAAACCACTTCAAGCCCCGAGTATGATCCTTATGATTTAGATATTAAACTGAAGGAAAAATTGAACAATGCCCAGGCAGCACAAAAGGATTCAATTGAACATGATGCTATTGATGAACTAACTATAAAGACCATCAATTTTACGAATGTAAAAAAGAACAAAACAAATACTAAAAAAGCGCAGCCCTGGGATATTTCCAATGTTGATTTGAATTATTCTTACACACATCAGCAACGTACAAATCCAATTATTGAAAGCGAAGAAATTAAACGTACGAGGGCCGCACTTGGATATAATTTTGCGCCACAACAAAAATTTATAGAGCCATTAAAAAGGCTTATTAAATCCAATTCGCCGTGGTTAGCTCTTGTGAAAGATTTTAATTTTAATTACAAGCCCTCGCTTGTTTCTTTTAAGGCAGATGTGTTCCGGCAGTTTGGTGCAGTACGTTCAAGAAACGTAGGTGGAGGCAGTTTCAAATTTCCTGAAACATTTGATAAGTATTTTTATTTCGACAGGTATTATACCATGAGATGGGATCTTACCCGGTCTATTACCCTGGATTTTAATGCAGTAAACAATGCACGTATTGATGAACCCTTTGGCCGCCTTGATACAAAGCAGGAAAAAGATTCGGTTCAGAAAAATTTAAGAAAGGGTGGCCGTACGACCCGTTACCATCACGATGCTACTTTGTCCTATACTTTACCAACACAAAAGTTTCCTTTACTTGACTGGACAACCCTTAGAGCATCTTACACTGCAAAGTATGATTGGATAGCGGCTTCTTTATTGGCCAGGGAGCAAGGAAATACAATGCTTACAGGGCAAACAAGAAGTGTTAATGGCGAATTTAATTTTGACCAATTGTATAATAAGTGGAAATTTTTAAGATCTGTTTATACAAATGCAGTCCCGCAGCCAAAATTGCCAAAGGATACGGCATCAGGCAAAAAGAAAGATCCGGGTGCTTTGCCGCAGGTTGGAGCTGTTCCCCGGTTTGTTGCTCAATTATTCACCTCCCTTAAACGGGTAGGCGTTCAGTATACAGAAGACTTGGGAACACTTTTACCGGGCTATTTAGATAGTACGCAATTCTTAGGAATGAATTTCCGTAGTCATCGGCCAGGCTGGGGTTATGTGCTCGGTTATCAGCCCGATACAGTTTCTATAAATAAATTGGGAGAACAAGGATTGCTTTCAAGAGATAGTTTATTCAATCAGTTAATTCAACAACGTTTTAATCAAAAACTAAATATCACGGCTCAGATAAGCCCCATAAGGGATTTAACGATTGATGTAAATTTTGATAAAACGTATGATAAGCAGTATTCAGAGTTAAGGAAAGACACTGGAAACAATTCAGGCTTGCAGCGGTATAATCCGTATGCCTCCGGAAGCTTTAGCATAAGCTATATTTCTTATCAAACAATGTTTACAAAGTTTGACCCTAATGAAGTATCAGAAACATTTAAACAGTTTGAAGCAAACAGGGATATTTTATCACAGCGATTAGGAAAATTGAATCCGTATGCTGCGGGTTCTGCGGATAACTATGGCCGCTATGCCCAGGATGTATTGATTCCTTCCTTTCTTGCAGCTTATACCGATAAGGATCCTGCCAGCGTAGAGTTGATTAAAAATTCCAATTCTAATCTTAGGTCAAACCCATTTGCCCGCATTGTACCTAAGCCAAACTGGAACGTTACCTATAATGGGTTGACAAGATTAAAGGGCATGGAAAAACTGTTTACTAATTTTAGTATACGGCATGGATACAGTAGTACATTAAGCATGAACAGCTTTACCAGTGCGCTTTTGTTTCAGGATCCTTTCCGCGTAGGAATGCCTTACTTCATAGATCCTCAAACTAATAATTATGTGCCCTACTTCCTTGTTCCAAATATTACCATAGCAGAACAGTTTAGTCCCTTGATAGAATTGGATATGACATTTATTAACCAGCTTTCTGCCCGTTTTGAATATAGAAAAAGCAGGCAGCTAAGTTTAAGCCTTGTTGATTACCAGTTAGCAGAAAACCGGTCTACTGAATACACAATAGGATTGAACTGGAGAAAAAGAGGTGTGCCTTTTCTTCAAAATGTGAAGATTGGAAAAAAGGAAAGAAAATTAGATAACGACGTAACATTCCGTTTCGATTTAAGTCTTCGGGATGATGCTACAGCCAACAGTAAACTTGACCAGGATATTTCTTTTGGAACGGCAGGACAAAAAGTAATACGGTTAGCTCCTTCAATTGATTATGTGGTTAATAACAGGGTAAACTTAAAATTCTATTTCGAACAAAATAAGGTAATTCCTAAAATTGCCACGTCTGCTCCTATCACCACTACAAGGGCTGGTGTTCAGGTACGGATAGCATTGGCGCCATAAATTAATAGCATGTTACATCTGCTACAAGCTTGTTGGGAACAATTTATAAAAACAACATAATGCAAAAGAGACAGATAATTTTAGTAACATCACTTTTATTCGTTTGGACAAATTGTTCCAATAATCAACTTGAAGAAAAAGGATTTCGCGTAAACAACTCGACAAAGATTGAAAATAGTGAAACTGAAAAAGTTGAAGGAATTAGTAAAGACTCAGTAAAACTTAAAACACAGCCAAGTAATGTTTTATTGACAGGAATCTCGAACGTAAGGTTGACAACTTTATATAAAGTTAATGTCAACAAAAGAGACGCAACGACTTTTATTGGCTCTAATGCTTTTTTATATAACAACGCTGAATTAGAACAAGGCAACGATTGGAATGGCCATCTTGTGCCAGGATTAGAAGGTGTTTATGGTTATAATCTTGTGAATGTGTCACATTACGATATGTTAACGACCAAGAAAAAAGATCTCTTTGAAAAAGCGGTTCTGATTAAAACTCTTTATTATCCATCGTCCTCAAAAGACACTTTAAATAAAAAAGTTGTAAAAAGAAATTACATTTTAGTTTCTGTATATGATGATGATACTAATAAAGACAGTTTTATTAACCAAAAAGACTTAAGACGATTTTATTTATTTGACAGTAGTGGAAATAAGCAAAAACAAATTATTCCTGAAAACTACTCCGTATTTAAATCTGAATACGATTCTGAAAATGATGTAATGTTTGTTTTTGCTCGTGCAGACACTAATAGTAACGGACAAGCTGAATCTAGTGAACCAGTCAGCATTTTTTGGGTAGATTTAAAAGACCCAATGAGAACAGGGCAACAATATTAAGAAGGAGCAACGACTACGAAGGATTTTGTTTTACCTGTTTCTTTAAGAGCATTACATACCCGCAAAGATTTTTCTTATTTTTCTTGTTTACCTGTACAGGCTTCATCATGTGAAATTCGGAGAACTGGGGTATATAAGAGTAAGAAATGATGTTTCCGTCAACATCACCCCATTTCTTCTGCTGGTAAATTACCTGCTTTTCATTCCAGTCATACATACGTACTTCATACAAACGTGAAGTAGGTTCGCCAACAAAAATAAATTGATACCATGTGCCTTGTTGCAGAGGTACGATCACCGGCATTTCGTACTCGCTTTCCATAGTAATAGAAGCTTCTTTTAAAACAATAAAGCCATCTTTAGCATACAAAGCTTTTAAGCTGTCAACCTGATTTTTAATGACAGGGCTGTTACAGTCCTTTACACGAATTACTTCCTGGGAAAAAGAAGAAGTGCATAGAAAAAAAAGCAATGTTAGGAGTAGGTACGGCTTTAGCATAAGGCTTTTAAATAGGTACTGGTGAACGGTCATAAAAGTATAGTAAAGATTTTTTTGTTGCTAATTTCCCAGGCGTAATCTTTCCAGCCTAAGTATATATCCTAAGTGTAAATCCGAAATAATAAAAAGGGAAAATTTTCTAAAAAATACAATGCCCATCAGCCAAATTAATGCCAGAGATCGGGAATATTATGCCTGTTTATGTTAGCTTTTTTAAAAAATTAAAAGGCAGAGCACCTGCGGATTAAATGATTATAATCGAATAGGAGGGAGGCTCAGGAGTAACTAAATGAAACTTGTTAATCCTTGCTAAAATGGTAAGCATCGGCTTGCTGTAAAGGAGTAATTTCAAGATCATTGATGCAAACATGCTCAGGTAACGATGCCATAAAATAAACTGTATCAGCCACATCCTTGGCGGTTAAAGGCTGGATGCCTTCATATACTTTTTTCGCAGCTTCTTCATTGCCTTTAAACCGTACTAAAGAAAATTCTGTTTCTGCTGCTCCCGGATGAATAGCAGATACTTTAATACGGTGCTCCAAAAGATCAATACGCATAGATTTACTGATGGCATCTACAGCAAACTTGGAAGCACAGTATACGTTACCTCTTTCATAAACTTGTTTTCCAGCAATGGAGCCTATATTTATGATATGGCCTTTTCTTCTTTTTATTAGTAAAGGGATCACTGCTTTGGATACGTATAATAACCCTTTAACGTTAGTATCAATCATTGTATCCCAATCCTTAATATCTGCATCCTGAAAAAGATCCCGGCCTAATGCAAGGCCTGCATTATTAATCAAAATATCAATCTGCTTCCAATCTTCTGGCAAACTATCTACAGCATCAAAGACTTCTTGCTTGTTACGTACATCAAAAGCCAAAATATGGCAGGCAGATGAATGCAGGGTTTCTATTTCTTCCTGTAATTGTAGCAGCCTTTCAATTCTGCGGCCATTAAGAATAAGAGTATAGCCGTTTTCTGCAAATTTTAGGGCACATGCTTTACCAAAACCAGAAGTGGCACCTGTAATGAAGACTATATTTTGTGGCATAGTTAAGATTACTTTAGCCCAAAGATATTATTGTATCAGGGTTACAGTGCCTTTGGCAAAAAATGGTTTTCCTAAATAGTCTACAGCTTTTACAAGCCATACAAAAGTGCCGGTATTTTGAGGTTGGCCTTTTATTCTGCCATCCCATCCTTGCCCATCAGTTGTAGTGCTGAATACTAACTCGCCCCAGCGATTAAAAATTCGGAAGTATTCAATTTTAGAAATGCCTGCTGCAACTGGTATGAAGAGATCGTTCCTGCCATCATTGTTAGGGGTAAAAGCAGTGGGAACAAATACTTTAGGTGCAGTATTAAAAATCAATACTTTGACGGATGCGGAATCAAGACAGGTTTCTCCGGAACTCCCGTCCAATGTTGTTACATAAACCGTGTAGCGAACACTATCTATGCTGCCATCATAAACTCCCACCGGGTTGGCAATAGCAGAATTATTGAGGCCAATAGGTGGGCTCCAGTTGTAAATGCTTCCGCCGGTAGCTTGCAGTTGTAGCTTTTGACCTACAACAACAGTTGTATCTCTTCCTGCATCAGCCTTTTCCATAACAGTAACTTCATTGCTAAGGGTATCAATACAGCCTTTGCTATTTGTTACTATTAGTTCTATATTTTTTTTGCCGCCAGTTAAATAAGTATAAGTAGGGTTTTTAACATGTGAAGTATCTGCTTCTGTAGATTCATCACCAAGCTTCCACGACCAGGAGTTTACGAATCCATAAGCCGTCATTGTCTTATCAACAAACTGTGTAGGATTATTATTACATGCGCTGTATGTAAAATCGGGCACAAAGCCGGGAAATATTTTTACAATGGCTGTAGTGGAATCGGGACATTGCAGCCCGCGGTTTACCACTGCTTTTATTATGTAAACACCAGTATCAACATAAGTAAAGGTGGGACTTTCCTGTGTTGATACATCTGTATCCGTACCAGCAACACCAAAATCCCAGAAGTATGTTTTGATCTCAGGGCTGGGAGATTTATTTAAAAAAGTCATGGTAAAGCCATCGCAGGTAATATACTCAGGATCTAAGGTTGGCTTTACAGGTGTGCAATCACCCACTATAACATGTAGCTCTTTGCGGTTACTTGCTATAACTATACCGCCTCTAATTTCTGAAACGCATACTGTTATTACATATTCACCTTCCTTTGGGGCAATGCCACTAATAATGCCTGTTTTGCTATTTATGGAAACGCCACTACCTAATGGAGCCATTCCATTGAAACTTGCGGGATAGTTAACTTCAGTATAGGGAGGCGGGTTAGCAGGATCGGGAGCAGGCTTGCCCGAACTGCCGCCTTCCCATGCACTGCAAAATTGGTAGTTCAATTCATCACCATCACTATCAAACGCAGAGAAAGGGATGGAAAAAAAACTGCCGGCACAAATTACAGGTGTATCATTCTTATCAAAATAAGCGCTTTTGTTTGTTCTGAGGTTTCCTCCCGGAATGGCTATGGAATAAGTATTGCCGACAGTATTTGATTGAACAATATTATCTACGCCGCTTATTCTGCAGCAACGTTGATAAGATATAATATAACCTGCATCATTTACTTTTAGCTCTATAATCTTTTCGTAGGTAATTACTTTATAATAACAGCCTCTCTGATCGCCGGTAATACATTCCTCATCTTCTTTTTTTTCCAAATTTTCCTTCTTCGTAACATCTACAGCCTGAATAAAGAGGAATGCTCTGCTTGCACCATCAAAAATCGAAAAGTTCAAAAAAGGATCCACCTGACTATTATTGCCGCCATCCCTGGCATTGCAACCCATATATAATGATAGTGTAACTAAGTAACGAACTTTAGTTGCATCAGTAACGCCGGGACCTAAATACTCGTAGGTGAAAAACCCACCTTTCAAATGCTCGGCAAATGCAATTGTGGTAAAGAAGAAAAATAAAGCGCTTAATAAGGCTTTCCGCATGATTTTGTTTTCATTAAAGAGAATCCGGTTGATTTAAGAAGGCAACAGTTTTTACTTTGTCTTAATTATAACCAGTTACCCGAAGATTTCTTTTACATGAATATACGAGATATAGGGGCAAGCAGGCTATTTGCCAATTGTCTTACAAGAGCATAGTGCGTTAACTATTTCCTAATACGAACAAAATAGGTATTTATTTTGTTTTATTCATCTGCTATAACTGCAATATGTTGTATAGCATGCCGGGTGCAGCTCCATAAAAGATCAAACCCCTAGCATTTTTTTTATGGACTTATTAAAATCTATGTCCAGTCCTGAGATAGTTAAGTAAAAAACTTATTGTAGAGGATTAAGAGGTAAGCTCAGTCTGAAGCTTTTGCATGATGTCTTTGTCAATCATTTTTTGAGCGAGCAAAATCATATTCTTAAAAGCCTTCTTTTTAGAAATACCATGTCCGATTATTACTGGCTTTGTGATGCCTAGTACCGGTGTGCCGCCATAATTTTCAAAATTAAAGCGTTCAAAATATTCATGTTCTATTGCTTTGCTGCGTGTAATTTCAAAAAGCGATTCAGCCATTTTTAAAATAATGTTGCCAGTAAAACCATCACAAACCAATACATCTGCTTTGTCTAAAAACAGATCACGGCCTTCTATATTGCCAATAAAATTTATATGCTTATTTTCTTTTAAAAGAGGATAAGTTGCCTGGGCCAGCAAATTTCCTTTTCCTTCCTCTTCACCTATGTTCAACAGAGCTACCCTTGGTATATCAATCCCTAAAATGTTTTGGGCGTACACCGATCCCATTGTAGCAAACTGGTTTAACTGCTCCGGCTTACAATCTGAGTTTAAGCCAACATCCAGCAATAAGCCGGTACTACCATTTTCTTTTGGAATAATAGTAGAAATAGTTGGGCGCAATACACCATCAATGGCTTTCAGGTTATGCAATGCACCTACAAGCATAGCGCCTGTATTACCTGCGCTTATGAAAGCATCAATCTTGCCGGAAGAAAGTAAATGGAAACCAATAGAAATAGAAGAGTGAGGTTTTTCTTTTAATGCCCGTGTAGGATGATCATGCATGTGGATTACCTGCGGAGCATGCACCAAGGTATACACAGTGCTGGCAAAAGAATAATCTGATAGAAGAGGTTTTATTTTAGATTCATCTCCGATTAAAACCAGCTGTGCCGGGGAACTGTTGTCTTCTAAATATTTATGGACACCCTTGATAGCTTCCAGAGGAGCATAATCGCCTCCCATCATATCAATGCCAATCTTCATCATGGTAACCAAAAATAAAAAATCCAAAGCCGGATTTTTCAACCTGGCAATGGATTATGAATTAAGTACAACAACTATTTAATAGGACTGTTCTCAACTACTACCTGGCCTTTGTAATACAATTTGCCCTCGCTAACATGTGCACGGTGGCGAACATGTAATTCGCCTGTTGTAGAATCTGTAGAAAGCGTGGCAGATGTTGCTTTGTAGTGCGTTCTTCTTTTAGCACTTCTTTGTTGCGAATGTCTGCGTTTCGGATTTGGCATAACTTAAAATTAATGCGTTTTTAAAAATATGTTACCAGCTTGGTATTTTGTTATCTGTATAAATGAACAGGTTCTCTTATTAATTACTTTCCAAGGTCTTTAAACTTATTTAAATCTTTCCAGATAGGATTTTCAATCTTTTCTTCTGGTGGCTTCATCTGCATTAATAACTCTCTTGCTTCTATACTGCAGTAAGGCCCATCCATGTTCTCAAACTCACAGGTTTTTTGCATCGGCATACTCAGGTTGATAAATTCAAATATCCAATCTTTTACATCTATATGACTCTCACCTTTCGAAATATAATAAACATCCGGATCTTCTTCATTGTCATTCATCTCTTCAGGGTTTTCAACCATTTTTACTGTTATTGAAAATTCATCAAATAACTGCAAAGGCAGGTTATTGCTGCAGCGGTCGCACAAAGTTTCTATACTACCGCCTATTTCAAAACGCAACCTTAAAAAACTACCGGAACTCTTTTCCAATAACAATTTTATCTGTGCCTGGCAGTTTTTGAAGTCCTGTTCGTTGAACTCTTCAAAGAACGAATCTGTAACCGAATACTCATATTCATGAATCCCCGGCTTTAATCCAACAAAGGCAATTTCGTATTCCCGGCGGTGGTTCATGACCTAAATTTTCAGGTGTGCAAAAGTATGGGAAATAGCCTTAAATCCACTAGTTTCATTTTATAATTTAACGAATCTGTCTGTAGTGTATGTTTAAGAGCTTGTTGCGGGATAAGATTTTGCTCTCTTTGTTAGCCGGTGCTCTTTTGGTAAAAATATTTTCTTTAAACGAAAGCAGGGTAGAGAAATTCTATACTTATGGCATTTACCCTTTTGTTTCCCGTGTATTACGTATACTATTCGGTTGGCTGCCGTTTAGTTTTGGCGACCTTTTGTATGCAGTTGCAGTTGTTTATTTGCTAGTCAAAGTTTTTAAGTTCGGCCGGCAGATTAAAAACCGCAGTTTAAAAGAATATATAGCACGAGTATTTTTTAGAAAATTTCTACGACTGATACTTTTTGTGTATTTGCTCTTTAATGTTTTATGGGGTTTAAACTATAACCGGGAGGGTATAGCAGTGCAATTGGGCTTAAAGGTTCAGCCCTATACTGTTCAGGATTTAGATACTATTTCCGGGTTGCTTCAGCAAAAACTAAATAGGGCAGCATTGTTAGTTGATTCTTCAAAACGTGTGGCGTTAAGTAGGAATAAAGTTTTATTTAAAGAAGGGGTCGGGGCTTATGCACAAGTGGAAAAAGATCTTCCTTTCCTGAATTATACGCAACCTTCTGTAAAGCCATCATTGTTTAGCCATATTGGACATTTTTTTGGGTTTACCGGATACTATAATCCCTTTAGTGGCGAGGCACAAATAAAAACTACGGTGCCCTTCTTTTTGAAGCCTTTCGTATTAACCCATGAAATAGGCCACCAGCTTGGATATGCTAAGGAAAACGAGGCCAACTTTATAAGTTTCCTTGCTTGCCGCAGTTCGAAAGAATCTGAATTCAGGTATTCAGCTTATTATGAAATGTATCGTTATGCCAGCAGGGAACTGTATAGAAGAGATACAATTTTAGCTAAAGCATATAAAGAACGCTTGCATCCACAGGTGAAAAAAGACAATAACGAGCTAACGCAATACCATGTTCGTTCCGCTAACCTTATTGAACCTTTTGTTTCTTCTTTTTATGATGAGTATTTAAGAATGAATAACCAACCGAATGGCAAGCTCACTTACAATGAGGTAGTTGCATGGTTAATTGCTTATCAAAAAAAATATGGCAAAGAGTCAATCTAGCCGCATTATTGTTTGTTAGATATAATATGAAGAATTGGGTAAAACTTGTGATTTCTTTGCTCCTGCCGCAGCTGGTGGCTTTGGGTGGCGTAATGTTTACGAAAACCGGGGAGGGAAGCTGGTATCAAACTATTCAAAAGCCATCATGGAACCCGCCTGGCTGGCTTTTTGGGCCGGTGTGGACAACTCTTTATATTTTAATGGGCATTTCATTTTATCTTATTTGGAAGTCTTCAGTACCGAAAGAGAAAAAGGGAGCAGTTAGTTTATGGCTGATGCAATTGGTGCTCAACTTCTTTTGGACCTTTATATTTTTTAACCAACAACAGATTGGCTGGGCCCTGGTTGCAATTATTTGTTTATGGCTACTTATTTTAATGACAATTTTTGCTTTCGGTAAAATCAATAGAACGGCTGCATGGTTACTGGTGCCTTACATAAGTTGGGTAAGCTTTGCAGCAATGTTGAATTATTCTATTTGGATGTTGAATAGATAAATTGCTATTTGAAGTATTTTATGATGAATAGCATTACCGAACGATGCATTGTGCCATGGATCACGTTCAAGATAAACTTGCAACCCAATCTTAATGGAATTACAAAAGCCGGTAACAAAATTTTCTACTAAAATTTATTCTTCCACATCATACTTTCCACGGGTATGTTTGCCTGGTTGCTGTACTTAGCATTTGCTTTATTGTTGTAGCTAACTTCTATAACTCCATCAACCGGAAAATAAATAAGCTGCCCAATAGGCATGTTGGCGTATACACGTACTGGTTGCTTTACCGAAATTTCCAACGTCCAGTTGCCACAAAACCCAACATCACCTTTGCCCGCAGTAGCATGTATATCAATACCCAGCCGGCCTGTGGACGATTTGCCCTCCAGGAATGGAACATGAGCATGCGTTTCAGTATATTCTGCTGTAACGCCTAAGTAAAAAATATGTGGGTAAAGCACAAAGCCTTCTTCTGGTATGTCAAAATATTCAATCTGGTTATGCTTTTTTGCATCCAAAATATGTTCTCGGTAGGTGGCCAGTGTTTTGCCCAGGTGTACATCGTAACTATTGCTGCCTA
Organism: Chitinophagaceae bacterium; assembly: GCA_043763635.1. Classification (GTDB taxonomy): domain Bacteria; phylum Bacteroidota; class Bacteroidia; order Chitinophagales; family Chitinophagaceae; genus Flavisolibacter. The sequence continues at coordinate 16,777 of JAYULK010000093.1, read as the reverse complement.
AACAATCACGCTGATAGGGTACAACTTTTATAGTGCCTTTTTCTATTTCTTCCAGGATGCGGGTATCGGAAAGAATCATGAATAATTCGAATTTTAAATTTTAAATTTTGAATTTTGAATGAAGCAAATTAATCTTCATTTTTTTATACCATGCCCATTTTTTATCAACAGAACATAGACAATGACACGAAGCTAGGTATTTGGAAGATTGAAGAAGAGGAAGATTTTTTTCTGAAGGAAGTGATGGCTCAGCGCAATGTATCTCATCCCCATAAAAAACTACAACACCTGGCCGGGAGGTATCTATTAAAATATTTATTTACTGATTTCCCGGTTAGCCTTATTCGAATTGCTGATACAAGAAAACCTTTTTTACAAAACGAGGCCTACCATTTTTCAATTTCTCATTGTGGTGACTATGCCGCTGCTATAGTAAGCCGGAGTAAACGGGTTGGGATTGATATTGAAATACCAACTGGTAAAATTTTAAAAATCGAACATAAGTTTTTGCATCCGGACGAACGCCTCATGATTGATGATTGGGAGGAGGGTGACAGAAGCCGCCTCTTAACTCTTTTTTGGTCCGCTAAAGAGGCTATGTTTAAATGGTGGGGTAATGGGGAAGTTGATTTTAGTGATATGCTTAGGGTTTCAGGCTCTCAGCCTAATGATCAAGGACAATTAAGTTCAAACTTTATTAAAGGGGATGTTGATGTTTCTTTTCCTGTGTACTATAATTTTTTTCCTAAGCTTTTACTCGCGTGGGTTGTAACAGAGCCTAAGTTTATATGAGTCAGTCAATAACAAACTCTTGCCCATCATTTAAACAACAGCTTAGGGTTCTCATCTTCTTCCTCCATTTCTTCTTCAAGCAGTGGGATGTTAGCGATAGATGCTCCGGCAATTCCTTTAATAGACCCATATAAACCTGCTGTACTTATCAATACTTTTTCCAATTGTTTTTCTCTTTCCTTCCATGTTTTTTCCATTTGCACTCTTTCCCTCGTAATAGAATTTTTTAGTGTAAGAAAGCCTTCAACTATAGTTTCTATTTGCTGGCGAAATTCAATGCCGGTTAAGTAGCTATAAAGCATCTGCATTTTTTCACCTTTATTTTCTTCAGCTTTTTGAGTTTCTGCAATCCGAATAATTGTATGGCGCAAAGCGGTAGTCAAAGCAACTACTTCGCTAAATGAACAAATCCATATTCCATCTTTTTCGCCAAAGCAACTCATCTCTTTTGGATAAATCCCTGTTACCAAAATGGCAACGTCTGCCTGGCGGTTTCGCATATCTGCTTTGAGCTTTGTGATCCATGCGCTGTTAAAAGCTTTGGTGCGTTTGCTTTCAAAAATAATTTTGCCACATTCGGATCCTAACTGATTGCGGACTGTTTGCATACAATCTGCTCCTTCTACGCCTTTTCCTACTTCAGAAATGGAGTCATAAGGGAAATGTTCTCTTAATATTTCTTCGAGTAAAATTTCCTGTACTTCTCCTTGCAATTGCATAGAGCCTTGCTCTGCTTTGCGTCGCATTTCATCAGCAAGTTTGCGCTGGTCATCCAATTGTTTCTCCAGCTCTTTTAATTTAAGCTGGTATTCTGTTTCTTTAAGGCTGCCTCTTTCTGTTTCTTCCTTTCTTATTTGCTGCGTTAAAATGGTACGCTCCTCCAACATCTTTTTTTGCAATAAAATTTCCAGCTCTTGTTCTTTATGTTTTAGGTCCTGTTCTTTTTTTAAAAATTCAAATTCTTTCTGTCTTGAAATTTTTAAGCGCTCTTCATTCTCCTGGCTATTTTGTTTTAGCAAGCGAAGTTCATTTTCGTAATCAGCAGCAATAGATTTTCGAAGTTGCATTTGAATATCAACTTCCATCTTTTGCTTTTCCTGTTGCAGCTTTTGCTGAAACAATTCATTTTCTTTTTTCTTTTTTTCTTCGAATGATCGTTGTTCTATTTCCAGTTTTTGTTTGTCAGCATTTAGCTGGCTTAGTGATTGCTGCAATTGCTTATCGTACCGAAGCTTTAATTTTTGTTCCACATCTGCAGATAACACATCTTCTACATCGAATATATTAGAACAATTAGGGCATTTTATATTGGTTGGCATTACTGTATTCTTTCTACAAAATAACGGGTCTTTCCTAAATTATTTAGCAGATGTGGAAAAATGGCGCTGTTGAGCGCCATGAGCATTAATTAAAAGTTGAATTGTTTAAAGTTGATTAAAATAATTGGTCTTGTGAAGCTTAAAAATTACAGATAGGATAACAATAAAGATAATAAGGGTTTCATCGCTTACCTTATGCCTATACAGGCTTTGTGTGAATCTTTTTATCAAATTCATAGGGTGGGTTTGGATTGGGCACAAAATATTATTATAAACTGAAACTTGCAATGCTTTTTAGAAAGAACAATCAAATTCACTTGTCTGGGTTAAGTAAATATTTGCAGTGTTTATTATTAGCTTTGATGTACATACATTTAAGAGTTAATGATTGATTATAACAATAAAACATTTTTTTCTATCGCCAATACTACAAATGGGGAAGTTGATGCTTCTACAAAATTTGTTTATCATCAAACCGGGAATATTGTTAGTTGTACTTACTCCGGCAATAAGATAATAACAGGGCATTTGATAGCCCTTGTTGATGAGGATGGATCTCTCCACATGCGTTATCACCAAATTAATACTAAAGGTGAGTTAATGACCGGCACTTGTTTTTCTACTCCAGAAATTTTACCTGATAATAAAATCCGGTTACACGAAAAATGGCAATGGACCTCTGGTGATATGTCTGAAGGAACATCTATACTAGAAGAAAAATAGACTAGGCACTGGCTTTCAAAATAATATCTGCAAGATCTTTTTTTGCAAACGGTTTTGCAAGAAAATCGTCCATACCAATTTTAAGGCAAGTCACTTTAGTTTCTTCGTAAGCATCCGCAGTTATTGCAATAATCTTAGGCCTGCCTGTTTTGTATTGTTCAATTATTTTTTGTGTTGCTTCCAGGCCATCCATTACGGGCATGTGCAAATCCATAAAAATAAGGTCGAAGGTTTGGTGTTCCATTTGCACTAAAGCTTGCTTGCCGTTATTTACTATGGTGGGAGAATGACCGATTGTTTCAATCATTTTTTTAATGACCATGCAGTTTACCATATTATCATCAGCAACTAATATGGAAAGAGATTTTAGGGGAATTGAATTTATTGGCTCAGTTATTTTTTGTTTTAATATAACAGGATGGTATCCGATATAAAAACTAAAAGTAGATCCTGATCCAGGTTCACTATTTAACTCCATATCTCCGTCCATTAAGTTTATCAGCGATTTGCTTATAGATAAACCAAGACCTGTGCCCCCGTATTTCCTGGAAATAGAATTATCCTCTTGTGAAAAGCGGTCAAAAATTTTTGCTACGTTTTCGCTTTTAATACCAATGCCTGTGTCACTAACTGAGAACATTATCTTAGGTTGTTTCAATGTGGAAATGTAGAATGCTTTTACACAAAACGAAATACTTCCTTTATCTGTAAATTTCAGCGCATTATTTAAAAGGTTTGACAATATTTGTCTTAGCCTGTTTTTATCAGCACGAATGAATTTTGGCGTTCCTTCTTCTATAGTTACGTTGAACAACAAACGCTTCTGGATGATGCGTTCGTAAAATAAAGAGGCAACACCTTTTATAAAATCATGAAGATCAAAGTTCTCGGCGCTGATCTCCATTTTGCCGGCTTCTATTTTTGAAAAGTCAAGGATATCATTAATTACAACTAATAATCCATCGCCCGATTCTTTAATAGTATTGACATATTCTTTTTGTTGCTCAGTTAAAGAGGTATCTGCAAGCAAGCTTGCCATACCGGCTATTCCATGTACGGGGGTTCTTATTTCATGGCTCATGTTTGCCATAAAAAAAGATTTGGCATGAGATACTTCAATGGCCTTTTGCTCAGCCATTTTTTCTTTGGTAATGTTGGTATGTGTTCCTGAAAAGCGAAGAGGTTTGTACTCTTTATCCCGTTCTACCACTTTCCCCCGGTCTAAAATATAAAGCCATGAACCATTCTGGTGTTGTACACGAAAAACAGTTTCATAAAACTCTGTTTGGCCATTTATATGTGCTTCTGAATCCATATAAATGCGGGAAATGTCTTCCTTATGAATTCTATCTTTCCAGTCTTCCTGATTATATGTTTGTTGTGCATCATAGCCTAGCATTTCAAACCAACGATCACTGTAGGTTTTTTTGTTTGCGTTTAAATCCCAGTCCCATATTGCCTGTTGGGTAACTTCCATTAAGAGTTGTAAGTGTTGTTCCTTTTTCCTTAAGGTTTCTTCCACTTCTTTGCTCTTAGTTATGTCTGTCAGGTAGCCATGCCATAGAATACTGCCATCTTCTAATTTTTCAGGGTGCGATTGTCCACGTACCCATTTGATGCCATTTTCCGGTAATACAGTGCGAAAATCATATTGCCACAAAACCATATTTTTAGCTGAATACAGAATGCTTTCATTCAACGCTTCCAGGTCTTCAGGATGAATTCTTTCAAAAGCCGGAGCGCCATTAGTTTCAAGCTCTCCAGGCTCCAGTTCAAATATTTCTTTTATTCCATTGCTACAGTAAGGAAAGCTGTTTTTTCCATCAGGATACAACCTGAATTGGTAGATCATTCCAGGTACCCGTTCTGAGATATTTTGAAGAATACGATCTCTTTTTTCAAGCTCTTGCTTTATTTTTTTGCTTTCAGTAACGTCTTGTACTTGTGTAATAAAAAAATCCGGAGCCCCCTTATTGTTATGAACTATAGAAACAAAAAGCATCACCCATATTATTTCTTTGTCCTTCCTGATATATCTTTTTTCTTGTTGAAAACAGTGTATAGTTCCTTTAACTAATTCGGCCAGCCGGGCGTTGCTAATATGAATATCGTCAGGATGAGTAATTGACTGAAAGTTCGTTTGCAATAATTCTTCGTTACTATATCCAAGCATATTACATAGATGGCTGTTCACACGGTGCCATTCGCCAGTTAATGTAACCAATGCCATTCCTATGGGGGAGCATTGCAAAGCTAGCTGTAGCTGTTCTCCACTTGCTTTTATAATTTTGTTTTCAAGGACCATCGTGTTTGCTGTTTTTAGGATATAGCCCCGTGAACATATCAGGGAAATCTAAAATAAGTCAGCTATAATCACTATCAAATGTGGTAATTACGGTTAAAATAGTTGGTAAGTATAAAGGCTTAGATGATAGTACCTGTAAAGGCTAATAGAAAGCGGGGATCGGGTAAATTTTCTTAGTAAAAATCAGCATAAATGGTAAGTTGATCAGGCCATTTTTTTGCTGCGCTTACTCTTCAGATATTTCATAGCTATAATATCGCCCATTGGCTTTTCATATACTTTGCTTTCTACCCAGGAAATAATATCGAGGTAAGCAAAAGCTCTTGTTTCAAATCGGTTTTTTTCAAGGTGCTTTATTTTTTGTAAAAAATGCTCCAGCTCCTGTTTTAATTTATGCCTTGATACTTGAAGAGATACCCGTAAAAACTTAAACATTTCAGTTTCTACAACCGTCAGGTTTTCTCTTTTAGCCATAAATCTGTAAACAGATTTAGTTAATGAGTCAATGATCTCAAAATTGTGCATTTCATAATGCGCCATCAGGTGCAGTAAGCGTGCATAAGACTGAAGATCAGTCCGCACTTCAACATTATCATTTATGATCCGTTGCAGGTAGTCAATAGAAGTTTCATAATCACCGCTGCCGAAATATAGCGTTGCTATCTTATAGTTGAATACAAGTATCCGGTGCTGGTCAAGAAATAGGGAATACTCAGATAGCTTTTGTTCCAGATGAGGTACAAGTGTAAGGCCTTCTTTAAAAGTGCCTAACATAAAATGCTGGTTAATCTTTGCTTGCTCTATATACACAAAGGTTTGCACCCTAAAGTTTTCATGATGTTGCACAATATCTGTTTGGGCAAATGTTTCAAAGTTCTTTAAAGTATTTTCGAACAACCTATAGTTACGTAAATCGAAATGTGCATTCAAAAGGTTGTGTACGCCTTTTATATAATGACCTGTTTCTACATTGATCATTTGCGGTTCGTTGTGAAAAAGATCTACCCATTTTTGTGTGTATCGATAATACAATAAAAAGTCTTGTCTTATATATGCGTACCAGCAATAGCTTTGGTATAGGTAAAGGCGCTCATAAAAACCTGTTTGCTTATGGGCATCAACAGGCAGATGCTCTTGAAAAAATTGTTTAATGCCTGTTTCCTCTTTTTCATTTCGGGTATGGCCGCTTCTTACGAACCAGCTATACAGTTGCAGTGCAAGATTAGAAAGATGTGTGATCATCTGCCGCCTGTCATGTACTTCATTAGCTTCGAGAGAAAGAATGTCTGCTTTTTCATGTAAGCTGCGGGTGATATGAAGGGTTTGGATTTTTTTTTCTAAGGAAATAACCTGAATTAAAATTGTATCCTGGTGATAGTGCATGGCCTGTTCCTTCACCTTGTCTAATATTTTAAGGCTCTGGAGGTATAAACCTTTGTAGTAAAGTATACGTGCATAATCCAGTTGCTCATTCAACTCAAAGTCTAAATTTTCTGTGCGTTTTAATAAGCGCAGGCTTGCAAGTATTTCTTTATATAAATGGGTTTTTAAATTAGCAAGTTGAGGCTTTTCAATACCGGCAAGTTTTTTTAAAAGAAGCCTTTCATCATACTCATTCATTTTATCCACTGCATCAAATAATTGAACGATTTTCAAGTCTTCTTTTGCTGAACTTCTTTTGATATAAAGTTTAAAATGCCTTTTTTCCGACTTCGACAGGGAGTGGATTAACTGAAATAATGTATCTAAAAATCTGTTGGCCATAATAATAAAAACTTCCTAATAACCAGATGCAGCAAGGGTTTTTTTAAAACATTCTCTTTTTGGCATAATAAACCGCCTTCTTATTTGATTTAAAGAGAAATAAAACACCGTTTATCTTTGTTTCAGAATGAGTTTAGAAATGGCAGACAATCGTTAGGGCAAGAAATCGTTAGTGAATCGTTCTAAATAACTAGCTGTTAATTCAGCACATAAAGATTACTTTTTAAGACTTTCATATGGCAAGCAATCGTTAGTCGTCCCCTGTTTCTACAGGGGACTTTTTTTATTAGGCCATGAAGTTATCAATTGGGCCGTTCATACAAAAATTTTATTTTTCAATTTTTATCCATCGTGTGAAATAGTACTGCCCTGGAATAAATTGTTCTGGCAAACAACACCTGCAGCTAATTTAATTTTGTTGCATCCTGTACTACGGGTATACCCACTCTCTTTTTCTTGCTTCTTGACTGACCGGCGCTGTTAAACTCTTTGCGGTAGGCCACATTGGCTCCCGTTCTTGTGGTAACAAGTCCGGTACCTGCCGATGATCCATTTAAAAAATCAAGATTTTGACGGTAAAAGAATGTAGCGCTTATGCTACCGGTTTTGTTGATAAGCCATTGAGCCGTAACATCAGGAAGAAACTGTATTGTTTGTTGAATATTTGCCTGTAACGGAATATCGAAAGTGCTTCCAACGGTTACGATGAAACGATTATCAAAAAAATTGCGGCCTACGGTAAGGTTTAAATTACTTTGATTGATTTGAAAGCCACCAGACTGCGTGATAAGATTTCTATTGTATAACGATCCTGTAAAATTTACTGTTAGCTCATTGTTACGAAGAACCTTTGAGAGTAACTGGTTCAACCGTTTATTCACTTCGCCAAACAACAAGCCTGATATGGTACTACTGGCAAATTCACCTACAAAAGAGGCCCCTGCAGTATTTTCATAAGGTGCAAATGAGTTAAAAACAATAAGGTAAGTTACCTGCCTGTTTAGTTCGTTTGAATTTCGTTCTATTTGCTGTAATCCAAAAGCAATTCCGGGGTCGTTGGCTGGCTGGCTGTTAGCCGGAAATTCGATCCTGAATGTAAAGCTGGGCTTAAAAAGTTGGCCGGAAAGAGTGGCAACAACATTTACGTCTCCACGATAGTTAGTGTACTTGGCATCTACTAAATTTGATTGTGCCAGTGGAGCAAAGTTTACCTGTTCTGCTGTATAAGCTGCATCAAAATGAATGGTAGCGCCATACGGATCACCTTTCCACTCAATATAATTATTAGATCCTTTACTTAAAACAAATGGTTTTTTAAAGAATGATTGAAATGTAAATAAATAGCTGCCTTCTTCAATTTCATACCTGCCCCGTATAGATAAAGGCTCACTTGTGCCGGCGCTAATATTTAAGTTGCCCGAACCACGGCCTTTAATAATATCACCCGTTAATTCATCCAATACCACATCCACATTCACCATTGGGTTGGCATTCAGGTTAATCAAATAGGTCATGTTGGTAGTATTGCTGCCCAACTCTTCCGGCGTCATTTCACGACCATATTTTTTTTCTACCATGAAACTTGCTGTTCCACTTTCGCGGCTGCTTCGCGAAGGGGGAAGGGTAATATATGAACTATCTGTTGCGGATGCAAAGATGTCAATGTTCATCAACATATCACTTTGCGGACCTACCAATACAAACCTGCCGCTTCCCATAGCCCTGCCATAAAATTGCTGGTTGTCATTATAATTTGTATTGATCAATTCCATTTGCCTTGAGTCAACATCTACCGCAACATCATAGTAGACATTACTAAAGCTTTTGTGCCTGATGTCACCATGAACAGTAGCTGTATTTCCAAAACGGTCACGCATCTTCATGGTGCCGAAGTAAATGCCATCTTCTTTCATCTCAATTTCTGTATCATCTATTTTATAAGAAACCTGTGTGAAGTTTACTTTAAGACCCGCATTGTGTAAAGAAACCTTCCCAACATAATCGCGGTTAATGCCTTCACCTAAAATGCTTAGTTCACCGGTTACAAATCCCTGCAGATCGGAAAATAAACTGCCAATAAACCGTTCTAATATTTTTACAGGGTAGTTAACCGGCTTTACTGTTATACGATCCCGATGTGTATTTGTGCTGTCTTTAAAGTCGAGCGACAAGTTAAATAATACCTGATGTTCCAGATCAAGATTGCTTCCCTCGCCTGTTAACAAGCCACTCTTATTATCATAAAACAGGGATGTGCGTACCTGCCCGATTGAATCATTGTCAATACGCAATTGATCTGCCCTTAAATCAGTTGTTACATTAAAGCGGTTACGTGGATCTTCTATATGTATTTCACCCGAAAGCAACCCTTCAATACGATTGCTTTTTACTACCAGTGGTGTTAAATCACCAAGATTTAATTTGCTTAAAGTTATTTTTAAATCATTCCAGTTACCAATCTCTGAGGGCTCTGTATTTAAACGTATTTCCTGATCTGATTCTCTTAGTACCACCTGGCCGCTAACCACAGTGTTTTGCCGAAAATCAAGCGCACCGCCTTGTTCAATGTTCCAGGTTTTTCCATTCAGTACAAAGGAGGAAGGGTTAAGCAATAATTTAAAGCCATTATAAAATGTTTGCACCTGCGTGGATAGTGTTGCCGCATTTATGCTTTGGTTTGAAGTGGTAGTAATGGATATATCAGAGATGTCATTTTTTGCATCAATGTTAAACGTAGTTAAGGGAAAGCGTATGGAGTCTGTTACCACGGCATTGTTAATCTGTCCTCTAATTTTTAGCCGTTCAAAATTCCCTTCTGCTTTTAGCTGCACATCTGAAAACTCGTATTGTGCATATGCAAATTGAGGTACATCGGCATCAACTAACAATGAATTAGTTGCTATGTCCAGCGATCCCCTGATATGGCTGTTGTTGAAACCTGAAAGCCGCTTGTCAACAAGCTTTATATAATCTTCTACAACACCTGTACGAACATCAAAAGAAAAAGATTGGGGCCGTACAGATTTCCGCGGTGCTCTTATATACGATGGATAATAACGGTTTAAGAAAAGAGTAAAAGCATCAGGCAAGGTTTCCAGATCGAAGTTTCCGCTAACGGTGGCATCTAATTCATTAGAGGTTGCACGTAGTGTTTTAATACCATTTACATACCGCGAATCAACAACAAGAGAATCAAAAGAAAGCGGGTTGCCATTTTGTAATAGTTTGGCGTTATAAATACGTGCCGTGCCCAAAAAGTTTGAGGGTGTACTGCCGGTGAAATTAAGATCGAAGATGCCTTTCAATACCAGATTTTCTTTGGTTAATTGTAAGGCCTTGAGGTCTGCGTTGGTAATATCTGCATGTGCATTAAATATCGGTTGCCTGCCTCTTAAATCTATCAGACCTGTAAGTTGTAAATCTGCATTAGGATCTTTAATTACAAAATCGCCGTTAAACATCCTTTTATTCAAACGGCTCTTTGTTGTGATGTTTTGATAAGTATAATCGCCGTATTGAACCCGGCGGATTGTGCCATCAATATTTACATCAAGCTGGTTGTTCCATTCGAAGCCCTTTCCTTTAAGATTGCCCTTAAAATCAACAATGCCCAACTGGGGGTTATCAATAAACTTTCCTAATTGAAATCCTGTTGTGGCAATTGAACCGGAGTATACAGGAATGCCTTTGGCAGGCAGCTTCATATTCAGGTCTGTAACAAGAGTTCCTAAATTAGTTTCCAGTGTACCATAAGCAACAAAATCGCTAAGAAAACCCGTATAGTTGCCTTTAAAACGGAGGTAGGTAAGACTACGCAAATTAGGTGTGGTAACTTTTCTTATAGCAGGTATCAGCCTTACAGCCTCGTTATAAGTTGTGCGGAAGGTATTTGCTTTAAGATTGATGAATGTTGAATTAATATCAGGCAATCCCACAATAGTAACATCTCCGTTAATAGAAGTATTATTGCCTGCCTCTATAGTAAGGTCTTTTGCAGAAAGATCGGAAACAGTGCCTTTTACCTGGCCGTCGACTTTAAAATTCTTTTTCCATGTTTGTGCAGCAGGAGCAAAGAAAGCTATATCATCACTCGAAATAACAGCGTTGGTAAAATGTGCATCCATTTTTACAGCATCAATAAAATCGCTCATGCTGGCAATGCCCGGGTAACTAAATGCCAGATAATTGGTTAAGACACTACGGTTGGTTTTTAGGTAAAGCTCATTAAACTCCATCAATTTTGGATGCAACCTCAATGCTGTTTTTAAATCGTTTATTAAGAAGCCGCTCCTTTCTTTTGCTGATAAATTTATATCCGCAAGAATCGTGTCTTTTTGCCAGCGAAAATTTTTAATTGCCCCATTGATAGCATTAAAATCTACGTGCATGCCATCAAAATAAGTTGATGTAGTACCCAGGCCCCCCCTGTCATTTTTAAATGTCCCGTCCTTTACGTTTATTTTGCCCACATGTACATTCCAGTCTGCAATATTCCATTGAAGTGAATCAGTGCTTTCATCAGGCTTAGCTTTTGGCTTTAGGGAATCAGGTCTGTTTCCCGTATAATCATGTACTGCAAAATATGGTTTTACAAGATCTATGGTTGGTATATCAATAACACTGTTGGTAACACTAATATCGTTGGCGTCCATATCAAAGGACTGAACCCGTACGATCATATCATTTCCAATCCAGCCATCTTTTTGAACAAAGCTTAGGTTTTTTAAGGCTATCTGTTTTAAATTAAAGGTGATGCCCGCTTTTTTTTTGCTACCTGAGCCGGGAGAAGAAAAATATTGTTCAAGGAAACGATAATTCCAGACAGAATCTGTCCGTTGCAGTTTGATCACAGCATTCTCCAGCCCTATGTATTTTAGATCGGCTTTATCTTTAAAAAAGAACCAGTCCGTTATGCGAACCTGTATTAACCCGGCTGCAAGCAGGGTGTCCTTTTTTTGATCTTCTATTAAAACTCCCTGGAGATTAAGGTTATTAAAAAAAGAGATGTTTATATTATCAATGGTGATGCGGCTTTGCAGGTCTTTTGACAATTTGGCCGTTACTTGTTTAACCAACCAGTTCTGTCCCCATTGTGTTTGCAGGAAGACTACTGTTATTGTAAACAGTAACAAAAGGGAAACAAGTACGATAAGAAATATTTTGCCGGCTTTCTTCAGAACGAAAATTTTATTCTTGTAAAAATAGCCATTAGAGGCCTTTACACAAATTGAATACTGTTCAGTGAATGGCAAATAAATGTGAAATAGCAACCGGATTACAATTTATACAGTAGTTAGAGGCATTTTATTTGCTTTGATTTAGATTTAAAACTTGGCAGATAGATAAACAAGGCACCATGAGATATTTGTATGTATTAATATTGATGTTGAGTATGTTCAAAGGATTCGCTCAAAAGAGCAATAGCAATTTTGTACTGGTGTTGCACGGAGGTGCAGGAACCATTCTAAAGAAGAACATGACCCCGGAAAAAGAAAAGGCATATACCAAAAGCATTGAAGCTGCATTAGAAAAAGGATATCAGATTCTTAGTAGGGGCGGTAGTTCCATGGATGCTGTTGAAGAAGTGGTGAAAGAACTTGAAAACTCTCCACTCTTCAATGCCGACAAAGGAGCGGTATTCACGCATGAAGGAAAAAATGAGCTGGATGCATCTATCATGAATGGAAAAACTTTACAGGCGGGCTCCGTAGCTGGGGTTACTACCATAAAAAACCCGGTAAGCGCCGCACGTGCAGTAATGGAAAAAAGCGAACATGTAATGTTGATGGGTAAAGGAGCAGAAGCATTTGCCGAAGAGCAAGGATTAGAAATTGTAGATCCGAAATATTTTTACACAGATGACCGTTGGAACGGCCTTCAAAAATTATTGAAAAAAACCCCGGACAAAATTCAATTAGACCATGATAGTACTCAATCAATGTTGAAACAGACAGAAAATAAAGATTCAAAATACGGAACAGTAGGCGCTGTTGCTCTTGATATGAATGGTAACCTGGCTGCGGCCACTAGCACAGGCGGCATGAGCAACAAAAAATTTGGCAGGGTTGGAGATACACCTATTATTGGTGCAGGCACGTATGCTGATAATAATACCTGCGCTATTAGTTGTACTGGTTGGGGGGAATATTTTATTGGTTTAGTAATAGCAAAAACTGTAAGCGATTTGATGGAATTCAAAAACTTTTCTGTTGAAAAAGCAGCCTCAGAAATAATAATGAAGAAATTGCCGGCTTTAGGTGGTGACGGTGGTTTTATTGCGGTAGATAAAAAGGGAAACATCACTATGCCCTTTAATACGGCAGGTATGTATAGAGGCTATATAAAAAGTGACGGCAAGACAGTAGTGAAAATATATAAAGGGGATTGACGAAGAACAACTAACAATTATTGTAATCTTAAATTTCTTTAGCCTTTAACTTTCGCATCAGCTCCTTGCGACTTTTTGCCAAAATACCAGCCTAGTGATAAACCTGCGACGCGATGTTTAATTGTTGGCCCCCCGTCAGTATTACTCAAACCTCCCATGCCTTCTGCAAAATGAGCAAATACAATAAGCCCTTTAGCAGATTCGTAGCCAAAATGGAGGATGCCTTGAGCTGTAAATGGACCATAATCACTCTCTACACTAAATTTCATTTTCCGGCTAATTTGTTTGCCATCTTGAGTGTCAAATTTTTCCCAGCCGAAAAAAGCATAGTCTATAGCTGGCCCAAGCTTTACAAAAAAATGACTTGGTTTTTTACTAAAGTCATATTGTAATAAAGGTGCTAATTCAATTGTATGCAAAGAAGTGCGGGTATTTTTAGCCAATTCTGAAGGAAGCAAAGACGGTCTGTTTAATTTTACTTTATACCCTTTATGGCTATAATACAACGCCGGACTAAAGTATAGGTTGTTCTCAAATCGCACCTTAACGGTAATGCCTTTTTGAAAACCTGCTACATAATCGTTAGGTTGTTCTTCTTCCTCAATTTTAAATTTGGCTGAAGTTGTTTGCGGGCCCGCGAAAACACCATAAATTGGTTTTTGTGCTTCTGCCGACTGGTATATAAAAAAAATAAGGCCGCACAAAAGGCCTTTCGAAAGTGTTATTTTCATGATTGGCGATAAAAGTAAGAATTTAAAATCAATTGTTTATTCCTAATGCCTTCTTCATCCAGTCTTATAAAAGCGCTGTCAGGGTGCAATTAACTACATCTGCTTGTTAAGATAGGAGAGAAGTTATCAATGGCTGTACGATTTCTTTTCATAATAAAGTTTTACACCCAGTTGCTTGTAAGACATTAATCCGGGTTATAGTAATGCTGCTTTCATTTATGCTGGTTTTTCATTTAATGGGTATGTTTTATTTTTTGACATTAAAGCGTAAAGTTTTTGTAATTGTTATCAGTCAGGCGAAGTTATCTTCACGCTTTTATTTTATTTGAAGGTTAATAATTCTGCCTCTCTTAGATTTTAATAGCATGAAAAGATTTGTATTGCTTTTTTCAATGTCCTTTTTTTATTGCTCCATTATGGCGCAAACAAATACTTCCGGCGATATATATTTAGGTATCAAAAAGCTTGCTGTTTTGGGAAGTGTGCTATATGTAGCAGCTCATCCCGATGATGAGAACACCAGGCTGCTTACGTATTTTTCTAAAGACAAGCTCTATCAAACAGGTTACCTTTCTATGACCAGAGGGGATGGTGGCCAAAACTTAATAGGTGACGAACAGGGCATTGCTCTTGGTTTGATACGTACACAGGAATTATTATCGGCAAGAAAAATTGATGGTGCAGAACAATTTTTCACCCGTGCTTATGATTTTGGTTTTTCTAAAAATCCGGAAGAAACGTTTACAAAATGGGATAAAGAAAAAATATTGGCGGATGTAGTTTGGATCATTAGAAAGTTTCAACCGGATGTTATCATTACCCGTTTTCCTATAACGGGCGAAGGCGGGCATGGTCATCATACTGCTTCTGCAATTTTGGCCAAGGAAGCTTTCACAGCAGCAGCAGACCCAACACGTTTTCCGGATCAATTAAAATATGTGCAGGCATGGAGTGCTAAAAGAATTCTTTGGAATGGATTTAATTTTGGTGGAAATACAACTACTGGGCCAGGGCTTTTTAAAGTGGATGTTGGCGGTTATAATGCTGTACTAGGAAAAAGCTATGGTGAAATTTCTTCTGAAAGCCGCAGCCAGCATAAAAGTCAGGGCTTTGGTGCAGCGGCAAGCAGAGGCGACGCAGTTGAATCGTTTATGACAATAGGAGGTGCTGCACCAGTTAATGATCTCTTTGATGAGATAGAAATTTCGTGGAAAAGAGTAACAGGTGGAGTAAAAGTTACGGCTCTGATTGAAAAAACTATTCAAACTTATGATTTCCTAAAGCCAGAAAAATCTATTCCACAGTTATTACAGATTTATACTGTATTGAAAGAAATGCCTGGCAATTATTGGCGTGATAAAAAGATAGAAGAAGTAAACGGCTTAATTGCATTATGCAGCGGTCTTTGGATGGAAGCAACAGCCAGTGTTCAAAACGCTGTACAAGGAGATTCGTTGCGCATAAATTTTAACTTGAATAACAGGTTGGGCAGCAATGTAAAATTATCAGGAATATCCGTAGGTTATTTTGATACTGGTATACACGTTTCATTACAAGCAAATAAAAATTTTCTTTTAAGCAAAACTATTTTAGTGCCAACAGATAAACCTGTTAGCCAGCCTTATTGGTTAACAGCAAAAATGGAAGAGGGGATGTTTACCATCAATGACCAACAATTAGTTGGCCGGCCAGATGTGATTCCTCCTTATACAGCGCGGTTTTCTTTCAATTTTAATGGAGTAGATATTACTTTATCAAAACCGGTTCAGTATAAATATACGCATCCGGTAAATGGAGAAATTTATCAACCTTTATCTGTAATGCCGCAGGTAACCATTGCCAGTAATCCTGATCTTATGATCTTTAAAAAAGGAGAGTCATCTGCAAAAGAAGTTGCCGTACAATTATTTGCTAATAAGAAAATGAATTCAGCTTTATCCGTCGAATTGCGATCTCAAAATAATTATTATTCAAAGAATGATTCGGCTACATCTCTTGCATCAGGAACAAAAAAAAATTATGTATTTCCTGTTAGAAGCAATGAAATAAAAACTGATGTAGAATTCCTGAAAGGTGTTGCAAAGTTTAATATCGGAAAAGACGACGAGGTAGCTGCAACTGGAATGATAAAAATTCAATACGACCATATACCAGATATTCAATATTTTTTTTCTGATAACGTGAAGGCGATTAGCATGGACTTAAAAACATTGGGAAAAAAGATCGGATATATTGTTGGTGCAGGTGATAGAGTGCCTGAAGCTTTAGAACAGATGGGTTATGAAGTAACATTGCTGGATAGTAAAGAACTTGCACGTAACAATCTTAATCAGTTCAATGCAATTATTACAGGTATTAGAGCTTATAATATCAACGAGTGGATGAATAGTTACTACGATAAGCTTATGAAGTATGTAGAAGAGGGAGGGAATCTCATAGTGCAGTATAATACCAGCAATCAAATTGGCCCTGTAAGAGCAAAGATTGGCCCTTATCCTTTTACTATAAGCCGCAACAGAGTTACCAATGAAAACGCTGTTGTTACTTTACTAAAGCCGCAACATTCTGTATTAAATTTCCCTAATAAAATTAATGAAGATGATTTTAAAGGTTGGGTGCAGGAAAGAAGCATCTATCATGCTACGGCTACCGGCGATAAGTTTGAATCTATTTTGGGTATGAATGATCCCGGGGAAACCTCCGATAACGGAAGTTTAATTGTGTCTAAATACGGGAAAGGATTTTTTACGTACAC
>JAYULK010000092.1:0-2328 GCA_043763635.1 Chitinophagaceae bacterium | reverse complement strand
GGCAGCCATATAATTCATTTGCAGGTTGATATTGCTATGGTAATCTGAACTCCATGGTGGGCTCATTTTTTGATTCCATATACCTTGTAAATTTGCTGCCAAATCACCCTTTCGGCTACAAGCAATTAACAAATAACGGCCATATTGAAATAATAATTCGGATAGGTAAGGGTCTTGAAAGTCTTTTTCTTTTACCCTTTGTATTCTTTCATCCTGCGGCAATTCGTAAGGATTTTCATTGGGAGATAAATTAATATTTACCCTGCTATATAAACTTTTGTAATCTTTTAAGTGTTTGTTGAATAAGGAAACAACGGACTGAGTTGCTACCCTATTAATAATTTTTTCACAAGTGTTGATTTCATTTTTTCCTGCAAAGCTTGTAGCCGCAGTTATGTGTAACACCAATTCGGTAGCGTTGTTTACAAGCATCATTCCATCAGTACCTACTGTTACTTTTCCTGTAGATGTGATAGCTTTTATGTAAGACGCAAACCGCATTCCTACAGGCAGTTTTGTATCATCATTAATACAATTAATTTGCCCTTGCATTGCAATGCAATTAGGTATTTGAAAAGCCGCTTTTGTATTGGCATCTTTTTCCCTGGTAAGCTGGATACGAAGGTTGAGTGCATTGGGTTTATCGCAAGTAAATTTTACGACAATAATGTTGTCTGGGTGCGATGCAAATACTTCTCTTTTATAATTGATTCCATTATGGGTAAACTGTGTAATTGTTAAGGCAGAATCAAGGCTTAACCAACGACGGTAATTGGTATAGAAGGTATCAGCTTTGTTATGCATTTGCTCAATAAATAAATCTCCCAACGATTGATATGGCTTGATGGTAGCAGGCACAGCAAGCATGGTTTGCGCTGCTAATTTATCTGCCGAGTCAATCCTGCCATCAAACATTAACTGCTGAATATGGGGCAATGCTTTTAAGGCCTTAGGGTTTACTGCATTTCTTGCGTAACCATCCCAAAGGCTTTCCTCGTTTAGTTGAATGCGCTCATTAAATACACCCCCAAAAACCATCGCCCCTAACTTGCCGTTCCCGATAGGCAATGCTTCATTCCAGCCTTTTTCCTCAAAATGAAAAGTTTCTTTAAATTCTTTTGTATTGTAACTAAATACTTGTGGTTGATAAGCAGGTTTACTAAACCACATTACCATAGGCCTTTGCTGACAAAAGCCAATACCAAAAATGAAAAAACCTGCCAGAGTGCAGATAAAACTTTTGGAGTATTTTATGAAGGTGTTCAACATACTATTCCTAAATTTTTTTTAATGAATAATTCCGCATACTACGGGGTATATTATTACTATTTGTTTGTTACAATTTTAACCTGAAGTTTTCCTACATTACCATATCCATCATGCCAGGTCGGCTCTATTTTTTCAGGATTATTGCCATCAAATGCAGTAAAATAAATGGTGTAGATACCCTTGCCTTCATTAATAAGGCAAATTGGTGTTCTGGTGTTTTTAATCCATTTAGGTGCATTGGGTATTTTTAATAATTGCTCTTTTTCCCAATGGATACCATCTTTAGAACAAGCATAAGATAATTCATGTTCATTGGCTCCATCATAGAGGTTAATGTAGAGATTTGTAGCTATTTTGGTAACTACAGAATTTTCCACAAACTGACTATCCATTTGTACAGGGTTCAATGCTGTTTGCCTCACCCATTTACTCGTTAATCCACCGGTTGCTTTTAATAAACCTGCATAGAATATATTTTTTGCATTTGGATCTGTGGCGCCCGTGGCATCTACCGTTTCGGGTACTGAGTTTCCACCATAAAAAGCCCACCAATACTTCCCAACTTTGTATGGATAAAAGGACACCATTTCTCCAGGGCCTTCCCACCACTCTGGTTTTTTGTCAATATTCAACCAACCGGCTTCTTTATAGGGGCCGGCAATGCCGTTTATACCTTTAACTTTTGAATCATGTCTTAGTATTCTTCCGCTCATATTGTACACAGTAGAGGAATTTGCCTTTCTTCTGTAACCCACATTAAAAACAGTCCATAATTTTCTTGCATCATCATATACGGCATTTGGTGACCAAGGCGACATGTGATTGGTAGTATCATTCCAATTGCGATTGGTCTGTGCAATGATTCCAATTTTTTCAAATTTTAGTCCGTTGCTACTTTTCCAGATGGCTAATCTGGTAGCAGCAGTTTTTGGTAAATCAAATACCTCTGTTACAAACAGGTAATAAACGCCGTTTATTTTTCTACAGGTTCCACCTTCAAAACCAAATAGATTGTCCTCAGTACCTGCATCCCCTTTTTTGATAACAGGGCTGAGATCG
>JAYULK010000091.1:0-34167 GCA_043763635.1 Chitinophagaceae bacterium | reverse complement strand
AAAGGATAGCCTGGTTCTACATTTAATTTAACTGCTGATAGTCCTGCACCGTCTTGCCCCCTGTTATGTTGTTTCTCCATAAGCAGGTACATCTTATTTAAGCCCCACAATACGGTACCATATTTCTGTTGGTAATAAGAGAAAGACTTACGTAATCTTAAAAATGCAAGCCCGCATTCATGTTTTATTTCATCACTCATTGGAGAAAAAAGAAGCCGCAAATGTATGCTAAAGAATTCTGGAATTCGGGCAATTAAATTACGCTACAGGCATGTGAGCCTGTAAAAAATAAGGACAATAAGAAAAAGGTTGGTGGATTGTACACGAGGCTCTTACGTTCAGCTATCCTTAAAAGTATTTAGTTAATGGCAT
Organism: Chitinophagaceae bacterium; assembly: GCA_043763635.1. Classification (GTDB taxonomy): domain Bacteria; phylum Bacteroidota; class Bacteroidia; order Chitinophagales; family Chitinophagaceae; genus Flavisolibacter. Next base: position 33,795 of record JAYULK010000091.1, on the reverse strand, counting down.
TAAAAAAAGCTTTTGTGTAATTACGAGACTCAATTACACAAAAACCTTTATACAAAGAGCGGTCTACTACTTAGTAGCAGTAACCGGACTTTGAACAACTGTCCACTTTTGTAATTGTGAACAGCTAGAAGAACTTACAGGATCAACCATAATATAATAGGTTGGCATTTTGGTCACAATCCATTTTTGCAGGACCGCATTTTTCTTTTCTTCCAAAGCATAGTTTGCTATCTTATCGTAATCATCTTTTAAATTCATACGATGAGGCTCTGAGCGTGACTTAAGGAATAATATCCGAACACCCTTTTTTGCACGTTCATCTGTGAAAGCAAGGGGCTGAGAAATTTCACCGATTTTTAATTTATTAAGTGTAGCCACAATTTCTTTGTCAAGCTCATCAATTGTTACATACGAATCACCATCTCGGCTTTGAATGAACGGACCAGAATATTTAGCAGCTTCATCTTCGCTATATTTTCCTGCAGCTACCGGGAAAGTAATAATTCCGGCAATTATTTTTGAACGAATAGAATCCAGCTTGGATATAGAAGAAGCTACCTCTGTTTCCGTAATGGGAGGTATCCTTAAAATATGTCTGACAACAGCATCATCACCATTACGTTGTACCATTTGAATAATATGATACCCGAATTTTGATTTGATTACCGGTGAAATTTCTCCGTCTTTTAAACGAAAGGCTCCTGAAAGAAAAGCCGGATCCCAGGTTTTTTCGTTTCTGTTTATTTGATATTGACCACCCCTTTCCTTAGAGCCTGGATCTTCCGTTACTCTTTTAGCCAGGGCCTCGAAAGTAGTGATGCCGGTTTCAACCTGCTTTTTGTAATTATTCATTTCATCCATTACATATACTTCAAGGTCACGGGCTGCTTTGGGATAGACGATTATTTGACCTATTTCAAACTCTGATTCATAAAATGGAAGACTATCTGTAGGAATTTTATCGAAAAAGCCTTTTACTTCTGTGGGTGTCATTTTTATAGCTTCCACAATCTTGCGTTGCATAGATTGGGCAAGCTTATTTTCTTTTACTGACTCGCGGGCATCATCTTTAATCTGATATACCGTTTTTCCTGCTATTGTTTCCAATGCTTCCTGCGTGCCATAAGTGTTTATAAAATAACGGATCCGCTGATCTAATTCTGCCTCAATTTCTTCTTCGGTAACGGGCAAAGAATCTTTTTCTGCCTGTAACATTAATACTTTTGAAACAAGCGCCTGTTCTAAAAGCATGCACTCCGCATCCTGAGGAACCTGACCACCCTGGCGTTGCATATCAGCAATAGAATTTTTAATATCTGAATGAAGAATAATTCGGTCGCCAACAATGCCCACTATTTTATCCGCAACAATTTTTTTTGTTTGAGAGAAGCTTATAAAAAAATGAAAAATGAAAAATGAAAATAAAAGCGCTTGTTTCATAAAATGTATAATAACAAATGTAGCCTAATGAATACCGAGGCAGGGAGGGGATAGGGTATTTAACAAAAGTTTGAAACGGGGAGAAAGGTATGAGGTATCAGGTTTTGCCTCGTACCTCATACCTCACAACGTCCGCTTGATTTCTTCTACTTCATAAGCCTCTATCACATCGCCAACCTTCATGTCACTATAATTCTTAATTGAAAGGCCGCATTCCATTCCCATTTGCACGTCTTTCACATCATCTTTAAAGCGTTTCAATGAACCAAGTTCTGCGGATGCTCCCTCGCCGGAAGGATATACAACAATACCATCCCGGATAAGGCGGATCTTATTGTCTCTTTTAATTCTTCCTTCAATAACATAACATCCCGCAACCGTTACTTTATCAAATTTGAATACATCTCTTATTTCTACATTGGCAACAATCTTCTCCTGCATTTTCGGCTCCATCATTCCTTCCATGGCACTCTTAATTTCATCAATAGCTGTGTAGATGATAGAGTATAATTTAATTTGGATACCGGCATTTTCAGCAAGCCTGTTTGCCTGTATTGAAGGGCGAACGTTAAAGCCAATGATAATTGCATCTGAAGCTTCTGCTAATACCACATCGCTTTCATTGATTTGCCCAACACCTTTATGTATAACTGATATAAGAATTTCCTGTGTAGAAAGTTTTTGTAAGGAATCGCTTAATGCCTCTACTGATCCGTCCACATCACCTTTGATAATAACTTTTAATTCCTTGAAATTACCTAGTGCCAAACGACGGCCTATTTCATCAAGTGTAATGTGCTTTTTAGCACGCATTCCCTGCTCACGAAGGATTTGGGCACGCCTGTTGGCAATATCTTTTGCCTCGGATTCATCCTGATACACTTTAAACTTTTCTCCGGCTTGCGGTGCACCATTTAAGCCAAGTATTAAAACCGGGGTAGATGGCGGAGCATTGTTTACTTTTTTATTACGCTCATTAAACATTGCTTTTACACGACCATAGTGCTGGCCGCTTACCACAAGATCTCCATTTTGAAGTGTTCCATTTTGAACTAAGATAGTAGCAACATACCCACGGCCTTTATCTAAAGTGGCCTCTATAATAGTTCCGCTTGATTCCTTATCAGGATTGGCTTTTAGATCAAGCAACTCAGATTCTAACAATATTTTTTCTAATAACAGGTCAATATTTAACCCTTGTTTTGCTGAGATTTGCTGGCTTTGAAACTTTCCACCCCATTCTTCTACAAGAATATTCATGCTGGCCAATTGCTCATAAATTTTAGCAGGATTTGCCCCTTCCTTATCAATTTTGTTGATGGCAAATATCATTGGTACGGTAGCGGCCTGTGCGTGACTGATGGCCTCACGGGTTTGAGGCATGATGGCATCATCCGCCGCAATTACTATAACAGCAATGTCGGTAACCTTTGCACCACGGGCCCGCATGGCTGTAAATGCTTCATGACCGGGAGTATCAAGGAAGGTAATGTCTTTTCCTGCCGGTAAATGAACCTGGTAGGCGCCAATATGCTGTGTAATTCCACCTGCTTCACCTGCTACCACGGTAGTATTACGAATATAATCAAGTAATGAGGTTTTACCGTGATCAACGTGCCCCATAATGGTAACAATAGGAGAACGGAATTGAAGTTCCTCGGAGTCATCTTCTTCCTCCACTTCTTCCATTTCCATCTGCTTTTCCATATCAATGAACTCCACATCGTAACCAAACTCGGAGGCTACAAGCTCAATTACCTCTGCATCAAGACGCTGGTTAATAGATACCATTATACCAAGGCTCATACATTTACTAATTACCTCTGCAAAACTCACATCCATCAGATTAGCCAACTCACTAACAGAAATAAATTCTGTTACCTGTAGCTTGTTGTCTTCAGCGCCATCCATGGCATCTGCCATTTCCTGGCGCTTTTCCCTACGCAATTTGGCTTTAATATTCCTACCGCCTCTTCCCGAGCCACCCGAAAGTTTGGCCTGGGTTTCCTGTATTTTACGCTGTATTTCTTTTTCGTCAATTTGTTTATCTTCCCGTGGAGCAAAACGATTGCCGCCCGGAGTTGGCGTAAATCTGCCCCCGCCGCCTTGCCCGGGTTTTGTACCTCCGCGGCCACCTGGCTTGCTGCCCCCTTGGGCTTGTCCACCAATATTTGGCTTTATCTGGATTGTACCGCCGCCGCCGCCTGGCCGGCTTGGACCAAATCCACCACCACCCTGCGCTTGCTGCCCACTTTGTGCTCTTTGAAAACCCTGTGGTTGACTGCCTTCTTGTTTTTTGATTGGTATGCGCTGGCGTTTACGCTTTTCATCAACTTTTGGACGGGTGTCATTATCAACTGGTAAGTCAATTTTGCCCAGGACTTTGGGACCTTCTATTTTGTCTGCCTTAATATTTTCAATTACTAAAGATTCTTCATTTTCCTCCGCAGTTTCTACTTCTTCTGTTTGAGGTTCAAATGATTCCACCTGCATTGCCGGAGCTTCAACTACCACTTCATGTACTACTTGAGGCTCAGCTCCAATTTGAGGTGCTGCTATATCGCTTTCTTCTGTTGATGCTACAACTTGCAGGGGTTCTACAGGAGCAGGTGCTGCTTTTGGCTTCTTTGTTGTTTTTTTCGGACGGGTAGAGGAATCAATTGCAGATAAATCTATTTTATCAAGAACTTTAGGAGCTTCTAGTTCAGGAGCTTCAACTTTAGTAATTTCTGGTTCGATGGCGGCCACAGGAGCGGGAGGAGTTTCTATAACTGGTTCCGGCACAGCAACAGGCGCAGACTGTTCTGCCACTTGCTCAACTACTGCCGGTTCTTCCTTCTTTACTATAATTTTCTTTTCATCTTTTCGGAAAGAAAGATCTTCTTCATCTCTTTTACGTTTGGCTTCTGCTGCTGCACCTTTAGGCAAATCAATCTGTTCGCTTTTTAACTTCGCTACCTTATCACTTTGAAATTCTGCAACCAAAGCACGGTACATTCCATCAGAAAGCTTGGATGTAGGCTTTAAATCATCCTTACTAAATCCTTTCCCAACTAAAAAATCCACAAGGGTTTCTTTACCGATGTTGAACTCTTTAGCTGCGGCCATTAACCTTGGTGTTATTGTTTCTGCCATTAAAAACTTTTAATATCAATTATTCCTTCTCTAATTTTTGTAGAAGGATGTTGTTCAATTTTTTACTTGTCAATGGTGAATAGTTAATAAGATTTGCAAGTAGACAATTGACTATTCTATTCTGATGCTTTACTAACTCACTATTTCAAATTCACCATTTATTCTTTCTCAAATTCTGCTTGTAATACTTTACGTATATCGGCAATTGTTTCTTTTTCAAGATCTGTTCTACGTTCTAACTCCTCAGCACTCAGGTCTAACACACTTCTGGCAGTATCACATCCCACACGCTTCAATTCATCAATTACCCATGTTTCAATTTCATCGCTAAATTCTTCCAAGTCAATATCAAAGCCCTCTGCTTCTCCTTCATTATCACGGAATACATCAAGATCAAACCCTGTAAGGTCGCAAGCTAACTTAATATTTACGCCACGGCGGCCAATAGCCAAAGAAACCTGGTCGGGTTTTAGATATACACTTGCATGCTTAGCTTCCTGGTCTATCTCCATCGAAGTAATTTTTGCTGGTGTCAATGAGCGCTGTATTAATAGTTGAATATTGCTTGTCCAGTTTATAACATCAATATTCTCGTTTTTCAATTCACGCACAATGCCATGAATACGGCTGCCCTTCATACCCACACAAGCACCTACAGGATCAATACGGTCATCATAAGATTCAACGGCTACTTTAGCTCTCTCGCCCGGATCACGAACAATTTTCTTGATTACAATCAGTCCGTCAAATATTTCAGGCACTTCTATTTCCAACAATTTTGCCAGAAACTCCGGCGAAGTACGGGAGAGTACAATTACCGGATTGTTATTTTTTAAATCTACTTTTCTAACTACTGCACGTATGCTTTCACCTTTTTTAAAATAATCCTGAGGTATTTGCTCACTTTTAGGAAGAATCAGTTCATTACCTTCTTCATCAAGTAACAAAATTTCTTTTTTCCAAACCTGGTAAACTTCTGCACTGATAATTTCGCCAACACGATCCTGATATTTTTTAGCCAGCACATTTTTCTTTAAATCTGATATACGGCTGGCTAATGTTTGCTTTGCAGCTAAAATAGCACGTCGGCCAAAATCGTACAGATCAATTCCTTCGTATAATTCTTCGCCTACCTCAAAGTCAGGTTCAATTTTTAAAGAGTCGCTATAGCCAATCTCAGCGTTAGGGTCCATTACTTCACCATCCTCTACAATCATCCGGCGTCGAATAATTTCAAGGTCACCTTTTTCTGCGTTTACGATAACGTCAAAATTTTCATCGCTACCATATTTCTTACGCAATAAGGTTTTAAAAACATCTTCAACCACACGCATCATGGTTGGTCGGTCAATATTTTCGGCATCCTTAAACTCCTGGAACGCCTCTATCAGGTTGATACTTGCCATATATGATTGTTTTTTTGTCAATGGTGAATAGTGAATGAACTCTTTTACCATTCACCATTCACCATTCACAAATCAGAACTTAACTTGAATTTTTGTGCTTTTTATATCTGTAAATAAAATTGTCTCTTGCTTAATTTCTCTCTTTTTTCCCTTTCCTGCTTCCGTTTCTATTATAAGGCCATCTTCTGATGCTTCTATTAATTTTCCTTCTTTCTTTAAACTATCGTTAAGTAACAGTTCTATGTAACGGCCTACATTTTTTCTGTACTGCCTGGCTACTTTAAGAGGTTCGTCCAGGCCTGGCGATGATAATTCAAGTGAAAAATCGCCTTCGGGAAAAAGATTACTTTCTTCAAGGAGCTTGTAAAGTTTACGGTTATAATCAATTAAGGTAGATAATATAATGCCTTCATCTGCATCAATAAAAATCTTAAAATTGTTCGTAGGCTTTATCCTGATTTCCACTAAAAAATGGGTAGGGTTACCCTCCAACAAGCCCTTAAGTTTTTGTTCTACTAACTCTATCAGCGTTACATTATCCATAATCGAAAAAAGAAGAAGGGAACGGTCATCGTTCCCTTCTGTTGTTCATTGCCGGCAGCAAAGTTAAGAGAAACCTTAAATACATTCCAAATTATAAATAGATCAAATCGTTATTATAATTTTGAACCGATGTTATTTTATATTTTACTCTACGGTTTTCTCGCCTATTTATTCTACAAGCTGTTGTTTAATTTCATCTTACCTGTGTACCGTACTACTAAGCAGGTAAAAAAAAGCTTTCGGGAAATGCAGGAAAATATGCAGCAGCAAACCGGGCATCCATCACAAAAGGCCTCAGAAAATTCTTCTAAAACAAAGGCTACGGGCAAGGTTGGCGATTATATAGATTTTGAAGAAGTAAAAGATTAGCTCAAATTAATTTTTTCGAATGATTAAACTTTAGTTTAATCCTCATGTCTATTGCATACCGACCGTGAAACTTCCGTTTTAATTTTACCCTTAATCCTTACTCTTATCGTAAAATGGGCCCTGCAATTGCGGGGTTTATTTTTGTACCATACAACAACTATGTCTCGTGCTGATTGAGAATAAAGATTAAAGGGATGAAGAAGATAAGATTCATCTTCTACAGGCTTTTTTATTCTCTTTTAGGTATTAATGATTACAGGCTTTTTAAGCTGGCAAGAAGTAATTTATTTTTGAGCATTGCCCTTTTATCCTATTTTCGCGGCTCGCCCAACGGCAGGACTCTTAGCTCAGTTGGTTAGAGCATCTGACTCATAATCAGAGGGTCGTAGGTTCAAATCCTACAGGGTCCACTTAAGAAACAAAGGGTTACGAAGCTTTTCCTTCCGACCCTTTTTATTTGCCCAAAAATTTGCAACACACCGTTTCCGGGAATTAATAATACCGTCCGTCCATTAATTCTTTTAGCAGTCAAACCGGATTAGACATTTACTGCAGAAGGCATTGAGTAAAATTTGAAATATGGCGGAGATTTTTTTAATAATATTCACCATCTCTTCCTGAAGCTTTATGATATTTTTATATAAATGTGGAAGTGCCTGAATAAGCCATTCTTTTTCCTTATGCTTTTTCACTATATAGTTCAAAAGCATCTTGCCAGAAACTCCAAACTATTTCGCTTACACGATTGCATGGAAAAGCAGAGTACAGCAGTACATGGTGCTTGCCTATCGTAAAGAAAGTGGTAGAAATCAGAATGGATTAATTTATCTCGAAAGCACGCCGGATGAAGGGTCAACTTTCAAGGTATTGCTACCAGGATAATAAATTTTACTCTGCCAAATGGTCACTGCCTTCAACGTGTAAGTAGCTTCCAAAAGCAAACATATTTGGTTGGACTTTCGCTGGCTGAGTCCATATTCTTCGCCGTTTTAGATAGATTGAGACCCTGTTTAACACCCTCTATCTTAAAATTTAATTTTTTTTTAAAGCACTCTTTTAAATACTTAGTGCGTACAGAATCAGCATTCCCAGTATTTACCAGCATCGTTTTTTTTAATGTTAAAAACTTATTTGTGCCTGACCGGCACATACTAGCTTTGTTATTTTTGAGCTTCATCAAAACTTGTATTCTCTGTCATCCAAGCAACAAACGTTTTCCAACAAGGCAGTTCTTTCACAAGTTTTCTCGTTTTTTATAAAAATTTGAAAAGCCTTCCATTTTATAAATTCAATTGAAGGTTAACACTAGTATTACTTTTTATCAAACTTAAAATGCAGATTAAATTCTTTAGCTGTTTAGCCAAATAGGACCATTTTATCAACGTTCATCCATTGCCGGTAGTATGGCGAATAACGTGCTTCAACTTCTTTGCGCCTGATCTTAAAAGTAGGGGTGAGCATATTATTTTCAACGGTCCATTCATCCCTTAAAACAACTATTTTCGATAGTTTCTCGCAGGAATTCAGGGTTGGATTTAGCGCATGTACTAGGTTAGTAAGCAAGCTTGTTAGGGGTTGTAGCTCCTGCAATTTCCCGATGGCCGACAAAACCACCAAGGCAATAGGTTGCGGTAACCCGCTGCCTACCACACAGACAAACTCAAAATTTTCATGGGAAGACAGTTTTAGCTCAATCGGTACAGGAGCCACGTAATTCCCTTTACTTGTCTTAAAAATGTCCTTTATCCTTCCTGTTATTTTTAGGTACCCATCTTTACTAATTAATCCCGAATCGCCTGTCCGTAAAAACCCATCATCGGTAAAAGCTTCAGAAGTTTTTTGTTGCTCCTTATAATACCCACTCATCAAAGCTTCATGCTTTACCTGGATTTCATCATTTTCAGCTAGTTTTACCTCCACACCTGGTAAAGGCGGCCCTACAAAACCAACCCTTATTCCTTTGTTCCTGTTTATATGAGAGTAACTCCAGTTTTCTGTCAGGCCATATCCTTCCTGTATTTTAATGCCCAAGGCAGCAAACCAGTTGATCAGTGTTACTGGGGTTGGTGAGGCCCCCGTAAAGATGTTACGGGCAAACTGAAGTCCAAGCTGTCTTTTCACTTTCATTTTTAGCCAGCCTGAAATTAAAGGCAAGGATAGAAGCAGGTCTATTCTATGTTGTGGTAACTTTTGGAGAATACGTTCCTGAAATTTTTTCCATATATGATCGACTGCAAGAAATTCGGTGGGCTTTGCATAAGCAATGTTTTGAGAAAAGCGTTCTATTGATTCAACAAAAAATACTTCTCCACCACTGTAAATACTACACATTTCCACAAGGCTTCTTTCAGCGCTATGGGACAAAGGTAAATAAGAAAAAAATCGAGAGTTTGAGCAAATCTTTAATGTAGGGATTGCATGTTGGGAAGTAAAGCTGAAGCTGCTGAAACGGTGCACCACACCTTTTGAGATGCCTGTCGTACCTGATGTATAAATAATAGTTCCGGTTTCTTCTTTTGATCTGTGTACCCTTTCCTGGATTGGTTTGGCTTCTTTCACAAGGTCATACCAGGTATCATACTCAGTATGAGAACAAAAGGGCAACGAAATACAGTTTATGTTTTTAGGAACACTCCCCTTAATTGTATCCCATTGATCCAGCTTACCTACGAACAGCAATTTAGAATCGCTATGCTCCAGTATTTGTTTCAAGGTGTTAGCAGCAATATTGGGATAAAGCGGAACAGAAACATGGCCGGCCATCATGATGGCAAGATCGCAAAGAATCCAATGTGCACAATTTTTTGAGATGAGCGCTATATGGCTATTTGGAGGGAGATCTATTTGAGCAATTACACCTGCCATAGCCCGCACCTCATAGCCCGCCTCTTTCCATGTCCAGGTTTTCCAGTTGTCATTAAAAGGCTGTTGCAGATAAACTTTATCCGGTGAAGTCTCTTCCCAGTAATAAAGCATATCTAGTGGTGATAGGAAGTCCATTTTTTGGAAGTTTAGTGCTTGTAAACGGAGCAGAACTATAATCGGTTTACCTTATTTCCGAAAAAGTATTTTCTTTAAATTTTTGATTGGGTGGCGGCCCATTAGCCTATTGAACCCCCGGGGAAAATAGCGATTGATGTATACACTCCAAATCTCTGAGCCTCCAATAACTACCTCCTGTTTTTTCTTTTCAACAGCGGCAATAATCTTTTGGGCACAATGTTCTGCTGACATTCCTTTTTCATTTATGTCAAGATTCCTGCCCCTGATATTGCCATGGCCATCCACAGATCTTGTTATTATTTGCGTGTTAATAAAGCCCGGTATTATAATACTAATGTCAACTCCTTGATCCTGTACTTCCGTCCGCAGGGAGTCGAAGAAACCATGTAGCGCATGCTTGGAAGCGGCATAGGCTGAAAGCTTTGGAACTCCAAATTTCCCGGAAAGACTGCTGATCACTACAAAGTGTCCTTTTTTGTTCACGAGCATCGAAGGAAGAACTGCCCTTGTTATTGCTACTGTGCCGAAATAATTTGTTTCCATGACCATTCGAAATACTTTCATATCTGTTTCCTGAACAAGTGAACGGGAAGCAATGCCAGCATTATGAATAAGATAATCGATGCGGCCACATGCCGCCATGGCCTCTCGGGATTTTGCAGCAATCGTCTCAGGTTCGCTGAGATCAAAAGCGAGGACAAGAATTTTTTCAGCTGGTACCTTACAATTGGATTTAACCTTTTCCAGGTCCGGTTTGTTTCGGGAAGAAATAATCAGCTGTGCTCCTCTTTCAGCAAACGCATAAACCAATGCTTCGCCAATCCCGGATGAAGCTCCTGTAATCCAAACCACCTGGCCATTAAAAGAATCAGCTGCTTTCATAAATGAACTATAAGATAAATCCTTTTTTTGGTTTAGGAATGACACTATCCCATTAGGTCCTCGTCCCGCAGGTTAGTCTTTGCTACCTTTCCCAATCCTGAACTATCATATCTATGTCTATAGCATAGCGTTCCTTTACGCCCCTCAAAATAGATAATCAGTTTTACCGGATACGTTGAATTGTTCTTCTTCTTCTTTGATAAAGTTGAAGTGTTACTGTTGCATTTATAGTTCCCATGTTTTAAAATTTGCCCCAAAATTTGCCACAACTGAGGTAAAAAAAATGATGAATAACCATTGGCAAGAAAAACGTATGCTAATACTGTTAATAAGCGAGTTATGAAATTATCGGAAAGCAAAGTAAACAAAAAGAAAAGAAGTTTTTATGACTCACAATCAGAGGGTCGAAGGTTCAAATCCTACAGGGTCCACAAGTAAAAGAGGATTTCAGCTAATGAGTCCTCTTTTAACTTTTAACAGGTTTAGTCAATTATTTCATGACCAATTTAACGGGTTACACAAACAGCTCCTCAACTAAAACGAACTTATAGCTTTCTGATCCACGAGCCAAGGACTACTGCACAAGCTAAAAAAATAGAGGCCGCGACCACGGCAGAGCTTACAGGTTTTTTATCCATACAAGTATTACACAAAAAAAAGGGCCAGGAAAAAATCCAGCCCATTTGGATTCAATAACCTATAAAGAACCTGGACAAATCTATTTTATTTTTTTACAAGATAATTTTTCTTAGACCCATAGTTATTTGTGCTTTGTATTTTTGATCTTATTACTGTGTAGGTATTTTACTGACATACAGTGCAACCTTTCTGATTCACCAAGAGCATTCAAGATTGTATTTCTCAAATACTAAAAGCGAATTTATATACCACAAACCACCGTTCGGATATCCTTTACCTTGTAGCATGAGGTTTAGAAAAATAGTGATTCTTTCCACCTTTATATTGTTGCTGTCAACCAAATGTTTTTATGTTGCAGCACAGGATTCACTTACTTCCCAATTGATTAAGAAAATTCGCGACCAACAGGTGAAGCACCATAAACATTATTCTTCGGGCATGTTTCCATCTTATCGCGAATATCATTTTAACAAAGGCAGACTAAAAGATGACGACAATATATTTTTTACAGGCCTGGTAGTTCTTACTTTAAGGTCTGTATATCCATATTTAGATAAACCCTCCCAAGCCACCAGCGATTCCATATTTAAAGCAGCTGATGAGGTATATGATTCATTTAAAAATACTAAAGGAAGGCCTACTTATAATTTTTGGAAAACATCGCCACCACGCATTTTTCCAAATGCAGGGTGGTTAAATATTTTCAACAAAACGCAATCGCTTCCTGATGATATGGATGATACCGCTATTTTGTTACTGGCTATGAATGCGCCAGATTCTATAGCGCAGAAAGTACACCACTTGATGCAAGGCTATACAAACACTAATCACTATAAGTATAAAACCAATTTTTCGGGTTTCCCTAATATACCAGCTTATTCAACATGGTTTGGCAATAAAGTTCCGGCGCAGTTAGATGTGTGTGTGCTCGCCAACATTCTTTATATGTTACACCATTATCAAATTACTTACTCCCAAGCCGATTCCGCATCACTCAAGATTATTAGCCAGGTGGTAAAAGAAAGGCAATACATAACAAAGCCTGAAATTATATCACCCCATTATTACAGAACGCCTATCATTCTTTATCATCTTTCCCGGCTGATGGAAGAAAGTATATTGGACGAATTAGAGCCATATAAAAATCAATTGATTGAGGATGCAAAAGAACAGTACGCTCTTGCAAAAAATTATGAAGACAGGCTCCTTTTATCGACATCTCTATTGCGCTGGGGCGTGCCTATAGCTAATGAGCAACAAAAGAAAAATTATAGTGGAACAAAAGAAAAGAATTTTGTTTTTTTTGTAGCCGGCATGTTTTCAGTGCTTCCCAGCCCGGTATTTAAGTTTATAGACAAAATTAAAATAGCAAAATTTTACTATTATTGCCCCGCTTATAATGATGCATTGCTGCTGGAAAATTTGGTTTGGCAAAAGCGCAACAAAATCAGAAATATCAGTAACCAATAATGCCCCAAAAATGTGCTAGCCTACCTCATTCAAAAAAGGAACTATATTTTATTTATAATGTTTATAAGCGTTGCTACTTATTAATACAACTATTTTAATGTGCTGTAATTCTTAAAATGAAAACATGAGCGTACCACCATAAGTTTTTGGTTCGCCTAAATGAATAGCGCCAAAATCATAAGCATAGCTTATATATTTTTTATCGCCAAGGTTTCTTCCCCAAAACATTAATTCAAAATTTTTACCCGCTACACCAATCCTCGTGTTTAATAAATTATAAGAAGATTGCCTGATCTTGTTGGCGAGATCAAAAAACTGAGTTCCCAAATATTTCCATTCCCCACGAAACATTAATTGCAAATTTTGCTTACCCCCTAAAGAATAACCATACTGCGCTGTTAGCATAGAGGTTACGTCAGGTGTAAATATTTGTTTTTTTCCTTTAAGATTAGCCTCAGTTCCAGACTGCGAAAGCTTAAGAGATTTATATTCCGCGTTTGTATACCCAAACCCATAACTAAATTCCAGCCCTTTAACCGGGTTGGCAGCCAATTCCAATTCAAATCCTTTGCTGTTTAGTTCACCAGCATTTTTTGTAATTGTAACAGCATCGGGTAACACCAAAGTAGGTACCTGTGCATTATTAATTGTTGAATAGAAAGCAGCGATGTTAATGCGAAGACGGTTATCTAACAGTAAACTTTTAAAACCTATTTCGTAGTTATTGCTGTACTCTGGCTCGAATGAAAAAAGTGGTGGATTGGACATAGGATCTGAAGACAATGGCGTTAAGCCTCCTGCTCTATACCCTCTGCTGTACACAGCATAAAGCGTATTGTTTTTTGTTGCATGATAAGCTATACTAAGCTTTGGAGAGAATGCATTAAAATTTGCTTTTGCAGATGTATCAGCCTGGTAAGCAAATTGAGGATTTGGATCAGGGTCTTGCTGGTATTCGCCTAAAATGCTTTGCTCTTTTTGCTCATGATCGTAACGAAGCCCGCCTGTTACATCAAGCTTATTATTTATAGAATATGTTGCCTGCCCGTAAAAGGCAACACCTTTACTTTTTCCCTCGGTAGTATTAATCAAAGAGAAATTTTTGCCCATAATATTAGGATTTACCAATGCAGCATCTTCTCCAAAACGTGTAGCTTGTTTGTTTGGACTGTTTTGGTAAAAAAGGTAAGTGCCGGCAGTCCATTGGATAGGTGATGTTGTAGATGCAGGAGAAGAAAACTTAAATTCCTGTGTCCAGGCTTTTACATTATTCCAATCCTTTCCATAATTATTAATAACAGTAACGCCGTCAATGGGTGAAAAATCTCCATCTATCGGCGCCTTATAGTATCTGTAATTAGATTGATACGCTGTCTGCGAACTAAAGTTTACCATTTGCCCCGTATGATTGATAGAGAGGGAAGTGTTCAAAACATTATCAACAAGCTTTGTAATTGCATTTTGATTTAAATGATAGGCATTGCCAAATGCTTCTTCTTTACCAAATACCAAACTGAAAGGACCGTTGTTCCTGTTCATTACGTGTTTGGCATTTAAACTAAAAGTCCAGTTAGCAGAAGGCAAAAACTTTAAGTAGTAATTACCTGCTACGCTACTTTGCTTGTCGAAGTCAGTGTTATTAAAGTCATTGGTATAATACCCGTTAAAACCTTCGTACATACCGGCAGCGCCAAAAAACAATTTGTCTTTAATAATAGGAGTGCGAATGCCGGCAGTATAACGTTGCAGGTTAAAGTTCCCTACATTTATTTCAGCAAAACCCGTGGTAGCATTTGTTGGTTTCTTTGTAATGATATTAATAACGCCGCCCATTGCATTTCTGCCATACAAAGTTCCTTGCGGGCCTCTTAAAATTTCTACACGCTCTACGTCAAAAAGCTGAGGTATATAAGTATCAAGTGTAAACTGGTTTACACCATCTACATAAGTAGCAATAGCCGGGTCGTAAGAAGTTGTAGTAATGCCCCGCACAGAACTTACATTTCTTTTATCGCCTGGGTCAGCACTATAAAATGTTGGAGCAATGGCGGTTAAATCACGGATGTTCCATAAACGAAGTTCACGCACTTGCCTTGATGATATAGCTGTAACACTTAAAGGCAAACGTTGCAGCAGCTCTTCTCTCTTTTGGGCACTTACTATTACTTCATCAAGACGGGTGGAAACAGGTTGCAATAGAATTGTAATATCAGAGCTTTCTTTATTTACCTGTAGTTCCCGGGTAATGGCGGCAAACCCAATAGCCGAAACCTGCAATAAATAATTACCCGGAAGAGCATTTATAATAAATGCTCCTGTAGCATCTGTAATAGCAGCCACATTTGTATTTAATAAAATAATAGAAGCCCCTTGAACAGGTGAAGAATTTTCATTGGTTATTTTACCCGATAAACGTACGCTTTGAGCTATAGAACCAAAGGAACACACACAAATCAAAAAACAAAAAAAGGAATTTTTCATATCTGGTCTTTATTAAAAACCGCAAGTTATTGTGTATATAAACACCATGTAATGAAAATTATTATGAAGCAGTGCGATCACGATTTTTCCGTAACCAAATCATGTTACTGACCAAAACAAAGATCAAAATGAACAGGCCGCCAAACTCCCGGGTTTCTTCTATCCAGGGTTTGGTGGCTTTCATGGATTCTGCAATGCTTTCACTGTTATGCTCATTCATCCAGTGTAGCACTCCTTGCTTGTCAAAAAATAAATACACAGCATAAGCAGTATAAATAGTTAATCCAACCATGTATAAAGCAGGATTGTATTTTTTCTTAATGGCTTGCCAGCATAAGTAAGCGCCATATAAATAAACCGGCACCCATATATAAGGGTCAGGATCATTATATTGAAGAGCTGCTGAAATAATAAAAAGAACAACAAATATGATATTGAAGATTTTCATTTATAATCTCTGTGTGATAGATTGCAAGATAATATAAAGTAGGAAGCAACTTAACCCCTAACAGGGGCCTATAACGCATTATAAGAGGGTAAACAAAAACCGCTAATTTTGCGGCGGTATTTTTTCACAGGCATCATTCAATTTTTTAAGAGGTCTGATTAACCTTTCATTAACTGATACGCCAATACATTTGTTTAATTAACCATAGTTATGAGACGATTTCTTTTAAGTGCATTTGTTGTTTTGACCGGATTTAGTGTTTCTGCCCAAACTGATTCTGCTAACGTTATTAAAAAAGGCCCTTCTGTAACTCTACCCCGTACCAGCGACCATTTTGTTATTCAGTTAGGATATACCACCTGGCAAGGGCAACCCGATACTATTAACACAGGCGGCCTGCCCAGAACTTTTAATATGTACTTTATGCTGGATTTTCCATTTAAAACCAACCCGCACTGGAGTACCGCAGTGGGTGGCGGCATTGCAACCGATAATATATTTTTCAATAAAACTTCTATAGGTATCAAGGAAAACACATCAACCATATCATTTAAAGATGTTAGCGATACCACTCATTTCAAAAAATACAAGTTAGCTACTGCTTATTTAGAAGCACCTGTTGAATTGCGTTATCGTTCTAACCCCGATAATGATAATAAAAGTTTTAAAGTAGTGGTGGGCGCTAAAGTAGGTCTTCTTGTAAATGCTCATACAAAAGGCAAAAACCTCCAAAATGCAGCCGGTAATAATATTGGTGGCTACACTGAAAAGCTCAACAGCAAAATGTTTTTTAATAAGAATAGAATTTCTCTCGCTGCCAGGGTGGGCTACGGACATTTCAGCCTGTTTAGCTCTTATCAATTAACGCCTTTGTTTAAAGAAGGACAAGGCCCTGTTATTAGACCGTTGACAATTGGGCTTACTATAAGTGGCTTATAATTTTCTTGCATAGAACTTGTACAAGCGAACACATAGTGGTTCGCTTTTTATTTTTATCTCCATATTAAAATATATGTTAGACAAACAAAAAAGAATTAAAGAAGAAGAGAAGGCAGTGCTGGTAGGGGTTATACAAAAAGAGCAAAAAGAACATGAAGTGCAGGAATACCTGGCAGAACTTGCATTTCTTGCAGAAACAGCCGGCGCTATTGCTGTGAAACGTTTTACCCAACGCCTGGGAAGACCGGATAGTAAAACCTTTGTGGGAAAAGGAAAGCTGGAAGAAATAAAAAGTTATATAGAAGACAAGGAAATTGATTTATTGATTTTTGATGATGAGTTAAGCGGCGCTCAAATATCAAATATTGAAAAAGTAGTTGGCATAAAAGCCATTGACAGGTCTGATCTTATACTGGACATTTTTGCAAGAAGGGCTAAAACTGCGCAAGCAAAAGCGCAGGTTGAGCTGGCCCAATACCAATATATACTCCCCCGCTTACGTGGTATGTGGAAACATCTTGAGCGGCTGGGTGGTGGTATAGGTACAAGGGGGCCGGGTGAAACAGAAATCGAAACTGACCGCCGTATTGTACGGGATAAAATTTCTTTATTAAGAAAGCGCTTAACGGAAATAGATAAACAGGCCCTGACCCAAAGAAAAGAAAGGGGAGAGTTTATCAGAGTATCGCTGGTAGGATATACAAATGTGGGGAAATCAACTTTAATGAACTTGCTTAGTAAAAGCGACGTGCTTGCAGAAAATAAATTATTTGCTACGTTGGATACTACCACCCGTAAAATCGTTTACGAAGGCACGCCCTTTCTTCTTAGTGACACAGTAGGTTTTATCCGGAAGTTGCCCCATCATCTTGTAGAAAGTTTTAAAAGCACATTAGATGAGGTAAGGGAAGCTGATATTTTGATGCACGTTGTAGATATTTCTCACCCAAACTTTGAGGAACAATTAGGCGTAGTAAATAAAACGCTCCAGGAATTAAAATCTTTTGAAAAGCCCATTATTACCATTTTTAATAAAATGGATCTATATGTAAAACAAACATTTGATGAATGGTTGGAAGAAGGCACAAAAGAAGAAATGCTTAATGATTTAAAGCAGCGCTGGACAGAACAAACAGGGGGCAATGCCATTTTTATTTCTGCACTGGAGCGAAGCAATATTGATGTTTTGCGCACAACCATACTCGAAAAAGTGAGAGAACTATATCGGATACGCTTTCCTTATAAAACAGATTTCTTTTATTAATTGAAAGTGATGGCGAAAGATGAATTGAACTGGATAAAAATTGCAGGCTCTGAAAGCGAAATAGTTTTTAATGAAAACAACCTTGCAGAATTAGTGGCAAATGAAAGAACCATCTGTCTGGGCAGATTTGAAGGAAAAATTTTTGCCTTTGCTAATAAATGTCCTCATGCAAGCGGGCTTTTTGTAAATAGTTATATTGATGCAATGGGCAATGTTGTATGCCCTGTTCACCGTTATAAATTTTGTATGAGTAGTGGTAAGAACATAACCGGGGAAGGATATTTTCTAAAGAACTGGCCTGTGGAAATAAGAGAAGATGGCGTATATGTCGGGTTGCAGAAAAGCATGTTTGATTTTATATAACTTTTGTTTTTCTCTTTAACGCCTGCATTTCCAATTTTATCAAAGGAGCCACAAGCGCATGTTCCCTATATAATTCGTTAAGTGTTGAGGGTACGTGGGCTAAATCTTCTGAACGTATAAATAGCTCTAGCTGGTTTACTACACGCATCAAAGACTGCATTTTTAAGCTGCCGAGGCTGCCCTTAAACTTGGCTGTATTTTTAAAGATGGAGTCTGTGTCCTTTCGCTCCACATCTTTTTTTATCTGGTCCAATAAGCCTGGAGTGTCATCAATAAACAGTTCCAGAATTTCTAAGATTTGTTCTTCCTCGTTTGTTTGACGTAAGAATTGCAGACTAAATAAATCTTTTGTAACCACATCCCTCAATGGTTTTGGGATAGATACCACATGTTCGTTTAAAAGAAAGTACCGCAACCTTTTAAACAGGTCGTCGGGAGTAAAGGGCTTGCTTAAATATTGATTAATGCCCACCTCGAAACATCTTGTTTGTTCATTTGCAAAAGCGCTGGCTGTCATGGCTACTATTGGCACATTGCTTTTCAATTTTTTACGAATATAATTAGCGGTTTGAAAGCCATCCATAAAAGGCATTTGTAAATCAAGCAGTATCAGATCATACTTTTCTTTTTCAAATAAATCGATTGCCTGCTTTCCATCATTAGCCATATCTACCAGTATCTTTTCTTTTCTAAGTAAATGAGCAATTATTTTTTGGTTGATCTCATTGTCTTCAACAACTAATATTTTTTTCCCAATAAGACGATGGTATTTGCTCGGGTTGGTTTTTTCCTCTTCTACCGCCACCCAATTAAATTTCGCCAAAAACTTTATGGTAGTGCCAATACCCTCCAAACTTGAAATTTCGGCGCTGCCGCCAAACTCTTTTATTATTGACCGAACGGTTACAAGGCTTCTTTTATAGGAAAAATGGTGGTCTTTAAAATCGGTCTGTTTTTTTAACCCATCATCTTCCACAGTAAATTCTAACAACACATCTTCATCGGTTTTTAATAATTGCCTCAGGGAGATAATAACCTTTGATGCTCTTACCAATTCCACTGCGTTACCTAACAACAATCCTAAAACTTCTTTTAGGCGCTTCCTATTACCTTTTATCGAAAGCGGCGACACAAGGTCATCAATTAAATGAAGACTTACTTTTTTAAACTTTTCATTATTCTTAAAAACCGCCAGGCTTTCATGAATCAATTCCTGGAGTTTAAAAGAAGGGCCGGCGCTATCAATTTTTTTTATTTGTTTCATAGGATGCATGTATTTTTTTGCAGCATCCTGGCGGGTACATTCAGCTTTGCACGTCTTGAGAAAAGCAAAAAGTTATTTGTTAATAAGAGGTTTAAAGGATGATACAGGAAAGAAATTATTGCTTTGTTGTAAGGGATAGAAACCTCTTTCAAACTAAAGTATTTCATAGAAAAGGATAATGAGTGCTATAAAAATCGTTAAACAGAAGAGCTTGTGCAAATATAAATTACTGTAATTTTTTAGTTTAAGTGTTTTTCTTAAAGATCAACACCTCATTTGTAAAAGTTTAAAGCATTTCAAGGATAATTATGATGTTGAAAATGAAAAACCCTATTTTTGCCGTCCAAAATTCCTCCTTAGCTCAGTTGGTTAGAGCATCTGACTGTTAATCAGAGGGTCTCAGGTTCAAGTCCTGAAGGGGGAGCTGAAAATCAGGCAGTTATGATTAACATCATAGCTGCTTTTTATTTGGTACATACAGACTTCCTATGACGGTTTATATTCTCAAAGAACTTTCTTTATCTGGGATTAATGCTATTATATTATTATAGACATAGGGACTACCCCGGGGCAAAGATAATAACTCCGGGGGTGGGGTTAAGAGGTACTTATGTCTATTGTTCATCTTAATAAATTTTGCGTCGAAATTTTTAAAAAAAAAATTAAAAAAAGCAATGCCTTTAAAAGGGCAATGCTGCAAGCTGGCGGCGCCCTGAAGGAAAACACCAAATAAACCAACCTGTGCAAGGAAGCCTATATACGCTAATGCCTGGCAAAGGATGGTAACAAACGGAAAGCCTGCGAAGATGCCTGAGGAAGACCAAACGGGGAACAGAAGGAACAGGAAATAAAGAACTGTTGACAGGGCAAACTGCCAAACGACGACTGGTGATAATGCGGAGCTGCTTTTGCATAACTATGATTTTTTATAAGCATCTCACCAGCAAAGGCAGATAAAAAACCAAAAGGAAACGGAATAAAAGATGGCTCTGTGTGAAAGGTCTTGTGTTTATGCCGTAGTCTTTTTGTTTTTTTCGTAGGCTCTGTGTGTCGGGCTGCCGTAGCTATTTTTGCTGTATAAAAAACATATCCGCAAAAGCATTGCAGTTATCCAGTTGTGGTAGTTATGCAAAAAGCAGCCATTGCAGACTGCTTTCGTTCTTTAGTATTCTTTCGGCAACATCAGGCATCCATCAACTAACCAAACGGTGGCAAGGTCATGAGGAAAGTCACTAAATGGTATCTCCTGGTTTGTTACCTTGTTGTGGTTTCCATCTGTACAAAGAATTGAAAACTGGTTATCCTTTACCCGCTTTAAATCCCACACCTGAAAAGGTTCTTCCCTTACTGCTTTGTTTGTTTGATGACTAATAATTAAATCAATCAGCCAATAAGCTCCGCAATCATCAGCCATTTCCTTTACCCCATCCGTGTATAATATTTTAGAAATGTTGCGACGGTAAAACTTTTCTGAACCATTGCTGCATCCGAAGTAGTGATTTGCATTTTTCATCTTAATAAAATATATTTTAAAAGAAAAAAAAGAAAAAAAGAAAGCATCTAAATCAGGCGGCGTGGCTGGCTGCAAAGAAGCAACGCAATAAATGAAGGCTTTGTGTGCAGGCTTTGTGTTTATGGCGGAATTTCTTTGCAGACAACTTTAAAGGGCTGTGGTAGCCGACTAACTTGCTGAAGTTTTTTTATTTTTCAGTATGATAGATAAATTAATGGAGCAAGAGCTACTTAATGGACCAAAGATTTGCAATCCTATTAAAAATTGTAAGCCTAAAGCTAAAGCTGGCTTTTATGCGATATGGCTTAAACAAGGATCTAAGCTATCTCCAAGGTTTAACGAAGAACTCAGTAAAAGAGAAACTCATTTACTATATATCGGAAGAGCAAAAGATTCATTGCTTACAAGATTATTAAAACAAGAATTGCAACATAAAAATCCTGCAACTTTCTTCAGAAGTTTGGGAGCAGTCCTTGGTTACCGACCAATGAAAGGGAGTTTAATTGGGAAAAGGAATCAGAATAACTATAAATTCTCAAAACACGACACGAATGCTATAATCTTATGGATTGATGGTAATCTTGAAGTCAATTTTATAGAATCGGAAATGATAAATTCATTTGAAGAAACACTAATCGCTAAATATTCTCCTATACTTAATTGGACCCATAGTCAAAATAAATTTGAACCACTAAAAACTTCAAAGGACGAATGCAGATTAATTGCAAGGAATTAATCCTGTGCGTTGGCAAAAAGGTAATAGCGCCTGCGGCAAAAAGAAGCGTTAGCCCTGCGGCACACTTGTCCGCAGTGAGGCGTGGAAGCATAGCGAGCCAACAAAGACACCGAAGAAAGGTACGAACGAAGGTGGCTGCGAGTGCCTGCAAGGTGCTGGATAAAGAGCCGTGAAACGGCGATAGACAGCAACAGTGAAACGCAAGGGTTTGGCGTGTGTTTTTGTTTTTCAGGTATTGTGACGTTGGTCAAAAACCATGACAAACCCGCAGCCGCAGCAGGCAAGCAAGGCGAGCAAAATTATTGGCGGCGGGTGGACTGAATGCGACTGAAATGAATGTAGGACGTAGTGTAGCGGAATAAAACCCAGTGAGTATGTAGTGTTGGTTTGCGAAAAGGCATGTGCATCACCTGTGCTTTGCTTTGTGAGTTGGATAGTGTGCCATGCCTTGCAGCAAATGGTTAGGCTGCGAACGTGGTGTAATGTAGCGGAACGGAGGACGAAATGAATGAAGTGGCATGAAGGACACAGGTAGCTGCCCGAACGAAGGCTGTAGGAGCAGCAAGGAGTGTGACAAACTGCGAAGCGAGCGAAGCACCCGAAGGGCATTGTCAGCTTTGCCAATAACCATAAAAGTTTCATAAGCAGCTTTATTGGCAATGCTGCAATGGTTTGGCGCATCTACTTGCCGACAAAGCCGTAGTGAGACCATATTACCTTGCAGCGCGGGTCATGCTGATGTGAGAATTACTGTTGCCTGGATTTATTCTGAAGCTGAAAAAGAAGCGTTGGCAGAAAGCAAGTGCCATGAGGTACGAGTGGCTCTTGTTGTGGGAAGCCGAAGGTGGCTAATATTAAGCCTTGTGTGGCGGTTTAGCTACCGCAGGCTGAGGATAAGTTGTTTAAAAGAATACCGAACGTACAAGTGAGGACACAACGGAAGTTAAATGATAAGGTGCTGCCGGGCACATTACATATTTAGAAGAAGTTTCAGCCATCTTTTAGATGTAACTATAATTAAAGTTTACTCTTAAAGTTTAGAATTTAAATGTTGATCTAAAAGAAACGTACGTGATGTCTTTTCCACCACCAGTTGCTTTTGGATAGCTGCCGGCTTTGAAATAAGATGCATCAAAAGAAAAGGATAGATTTTTAGATTGCTGATAATTCGTTTCGACTAAATAAAAATCTCCTATTGTTTTTTCCGGGCTAAGAGCTAAGCCTGGTCTTGGTCTATTTTGTATCATGCCTGGGGAGTAAGTTCCGTCCTGATTACTATTCCTCTCAAGAAAAAATACATGTGCTAATAAGTTCAACTTTGGAATAGGGCTAATCTTTATGTATGGACTTAGACTTATGATGTTTGTAGAACCAACAGGGATTGCCAAACCATAAGCAGGTTTAGCAAAGAGTAAGTTGTAAGTATTTAGTTGATTGTCCTTGCTATTTTTATCACCCGAAGCTGCATTAACTGCAAAACCAATTATTCCTTTTTTTGCAGGAAGCACCATAGTATTTAAATCAGCTAAAACATTATAGGCTGCAATAGTTAAGTCATTAAATTTGCCTGATTGATAAGCTCCTTCCATTTCAAAATTGATCGTCTTATAGTTTGAAAACAAACGAATACCATACGTTTGTCTATTCTCAAATCCAGATTGATAATTGTAGTTCCTCATTTTAGATTGAAAATTAATTACAGAATAGTCGAGCCCTATTTTACGATGAGAAAAATATTGCGTACCATACATACCGATCAGTCCTTCTTTGAAACTTTCATCATCAAAAACATATTGTCTGGATACCGTTGGTGAAGTCGCAAAAAAATCAATTCGTCCGTTTGGTAATATTCGCTTTATCACTATACCGTCAAAAGTCTTCCTGGTGTTTGGTCCTTCCCTGACTGTAATCAAACGATGATTGCCATAAAACATTTCCTGCCTGCCTGCTCTGAATATCCATTCTTTCAATTTTACTTCTGCAAATGCTTGATGCAAACTCAATTGGTTCTCATCTATTTCCGGTACAACCGGATTATCATTTAAAAAACGAAGTGTGTTATTGATCTGAACAAAAAACCGTAAATGATTACCTACTTCAATATTGGAATGAAGCATTAACCGATGATTAAGTTGATTGGTCGAGATATTTTTAAAGGTTGGCGGTACATCACCAAAATTTATATTCTTATATACTTGAAATTGTTCTCGCAATTCGCCGCCAAAAGAGATGTAATTTTTCTTACCTAAGGAAATCTTTTTCAGGTGTTCAAACCCTTTTTTCAAGCTATCATTTCTTATATGTGTAAAGTCATCATCATAACGTAAAAGGCTGATCTTATTCTGGGCTGTAACTGTGATTGCAGATATTGTAAAGACAATAGTGATAATGTAAAGTAATCCTGATTTTTTTTGCATGACTGTATTAATAGTTAATTGTATAATCAACTAATGTTTGATTAATGAATGCCTGTAATAAGTTGTTGGTTAAATAACTTTGGGCGTTGGGATATTACTCTTTGGTAGAGATGTTAGAACTCTTCCAAAATCATTTTCTTACTCAATGACATACCTGCGGTTGTACCCATTGATACTGCATTTGCTACGGTACGCATTCGGGTTGCATTATCGCCACAGGCAAAAACACCTTTCACTGTTGTTTCCTGAAAAGCATCAACCTTAATATAACCGTCTTCGGTTAGTGCACAGCCCAAAGATTTAGGGATATGACAATGTTGTTCAAATGGAGCAGGAGCATATAATGCTTTGACAAAACCTTTTGATCCGTTGTTAAAAATTATGTTTTGAAGATGTCCGTTAATGTGTAGCAGTTTTTCTATTTCTTTTTCTTCAATCCTAATATTGTGTGACCTAAGGTGTTCTGTTTGTTCAATTGTTAATGTGGATTTACCATTAGTAAAAAGGGTTAATTCTTTCGTCCAATTTGAAATAAGCCTTGAGAAATCATAAGCGTTGTCGCCATTTCCCAAAATGCCGGTTTTTTCATTTCGCACTTCGTAACCATGACAGTAGGGACAATGAATAACCGAAATTCCCCAACAGGCTGCTAAGCCTTCAATATCAGGCAAAATATCTTTAATGCCTGTAGCAAAAATCAATTTCTTAGTTTCAAATTTTTCACCTGATGCTACCTGAATTTCATAACCATTTTCAGTTTTTGCCCCTCTTTGCACTAACCCGTCAAAAAACTCAATGGTGTCGTATACTCTGACTTGAAGATTAGCCAATGCAGATATTTCTGTTGGAGATTTGCCGTCATTCGAAAGGAAGTTGTGCGAAAATGGGGTTTGCCTGTTACACGGTTGTCCATTATCAATGATTAATACTTTCTTTAACGCCCTACCTAATGCCATACCGGCAGCAAGACCGGAATAACTACCGCCTACTATTATTACATCAAATTGATTATTGTTGCTCATTTTCTTATCACTTGTATATTCAAAAAAAGGATACGGGAAAGCCAGTGATGCTAAACCTACCCCTGCTTGTTTCAGGAAGTTTCGCCTTGGGAAATTTTCAATTGTTTTCATTATCGTTGGCTTTCATAATTGTTCCTATATTTTAATGATATTCTTCCAAAGCTGTTGATTAGCTTTGCTGTTAGGTATAGTCCAGCACCATAAATTATATGAATAAGAATAATTTTTATTCATAAGATGCTTTGTTGTGGCAAATTGGAGAAGGCTATTCCAAAACCAATAGCAGGTTGAAAAATGAAAATTGGAGCAACAAGGGTAACTAAAGCTGTACTGGTTGCTGCTATCAAACCTGGCTTTACAAGCCATTCTTTCCCGAACATCCATACCATCAAAAATGCAAATGCGATCCCAATACAATAATGAGCTATCCCTCCAATCATTACTTCTTCATCAATAGCCAGTGTTTGAATTATAGTATGATGGAAGAACTTTCGTTTAGGCATACAGGCTAACCAGCGACCTAAAAAAAGTAAACCCTGTGATTTAATACAAAGTAGGCTCAATAAAAACGACCAGCAATCCATAGTCACCGTTGCTCCAACACCAACTAATATGGTTTTTACATGGTTTGACATAAGTATTATTGTTTATTCTTCTTTACTGAAAACTGACGTGCTATAGCATCAACTAATGGCACACCCACGAACATGATCCAGGGAACAAGAGAAATAGTTAACAAGAATGTTCTTGCATACAATGGCAGAACAGATAATTGTTCGCCAAAGAAGTAGTAAAACACTGTGATGGATGGATAGATTACAACCCAAATTTTTAGAGAAGCAATCAGTTTCATTTTTATTTTCATGATTTTTCTTTTACTTAATTCAACACAAAAATACCATCATTGCACACCCTCATAGTAGGACAGTAATGCAGTTTGGTAGCACTTATTCTAAACGTTTTCGCTTCGACAATAGAACTTCACAATTGTCCCATTATACTGCTCTACCGTCCTATCAGACCACTTTATAGTGCAGATACATTTGTTTATTATTAAAAACTTTAAAATAATCATCATGAAAAAATTACAGACAGTAGTTGTTGCGCTTTTCTTATTATCAACTGCTTTTGGTCAAATAACAGGACTACCTAATGAAAAGACTGAAGTTCAAAAAGGTTCTGCACACACTTACTTAGATCCAATCCTTAACCTGGTAAGTTCTAACCTGAACTATGGAAACTCGAACACTGCTTTGAAAGATTACAAGAAATCTGTAAATGGTGTGCAGGTGGGATTATCATTTCAAGCAGGCATCACCCCTATGTTCTCTATTGTACCGGAATTTTATTTTATGATGAATGGCGGCAAGCTAAAAGAAAATAACCCTTTAACTATTGAAGAGACTACGCTTCGTTTTTATTCTTTGGAACTACCTGTCTTAGCTCGTATTCATTTAAGAAATCTTTATTTAAACGCAGGACCTTCTATTAGTTATACATTGAGCGGCACTAACAAAACCAATGACAAATCTAAATCGATGTTATTTAATAACTCATACGAAGGCTTTAATCGTTTTAGCGCAGGGGTTCAGGCAGGTGGAGGATATATGTTTCCATGGAGGAACAAGCGGATTGCATTAGACCTGAGATATAATTATGGACTGACCAATGTTTCAAATGAGAAAGAAATGTATAACAGGAGCTTTATAGCAAGTGTTCACATATCAAGAGCCTGGAAGACAAATCCATTCGGCAGAAAATAAAATCAACCACAAACAAAATGTAATAATATGTATACAAGTGTAGAAGCTGCAAAGAACCCCGGTGCAGCAAACAAAAATTTTATAGTGAACTCGCAGCGTAAGATTTCAAAACTTGCTGGGTGGTTGTATTTGCTAACCTTTGTTTCTATCCCTACGCTTTCACTTTACGGTGCTATACACAAACCCGGTTATATACTTGGAACAGGTTCAGACAGCGCTGTTATCCTTGGCGGACTATTGGAGATAATAGTTGCCTTCGCCGGTATCGGTACTGCGGTTGTGCTGTTTCCGGTGCTAAAAAAGCAGCACGAAGGGATGGCATTAGGTCTCGTAATCTCCCGTGTTCTGGAAGCAGGTACTATGTTCATCGGTGTAGCCTTTCTTCTTGCCATTGTAACCTTGAAGCAGGCTGGAGCCGGAGAAGACGCTTTAGCTGCCAGCCATGCACTCGTTGCCCTTTATGATCGCATCTTTTTGCTTGGGCAAGGGTTCATACCGGGCATCAATGACTTGTTACTTGGCTTTGTACTTTACAAAACACGCCTTGTGCCCCGTGCCCTTTCAGTGATTGGAATTGCCGGAGCATTACCACTATTTGCAGGCTACCTTGCTGTAATGTTTGGTGTTATCGATAGAATTTCACCCTTGGCTGGTTTGTCAGCAGTCCCCGTTGCGGTTTTTGAATTTTCGTTGGGTCTTTACCTCGTTGTCAAGGGTTTTAAAAATTCAAAAGTCCTCAGTAATTGACAGCTACAATAATCTACTTATACCATCAACAAAATGAGATGAAAATACTTGTTAATAGCATGCAGTTAATGCTACTTACTTTATTCATGCCTTATATGGTTCAATCACAAACCAATCCGGCGAAAATTATAAACTCAAAGGAGCTTATCCATACTATCTGCGACAGCTTGAAAAGCAGCTATGTATTTCCCGAAAAAGCGGAAACGATTTGTGCCCATCTACAGGCTAAGCTAAAAAATGGTGCTTATAGAGCTTTGAGAATAACCCCGAAAGACTTGCTGACCAAAT
This sequence comes from Chitinophagaceae bacterium, assembly GCA_043763635.1. GTDB lineage: Bacteria > Bacteroidota > Bacteroidia > Chitinophagales > Chitinophagaceae > Flavisolibacter. Next base: position 5,663 of record JAYULK010000091.1, on the reverse strand, counting down.
AGGGGTTGACATACAGGAGGCACAGCACGACCCGCACATGCGTGTGAAGTATGACCCTGGCTTTGCCAGTCAACCAACTAATCAGCCTACAGCAGAAGACATCCAACGTGAAAAAAAATACTGGAAAGAACACAACTACATGTTTAACAAAGTTGAAATTCTTGCTGGAAATATAGGGTATCTCGCCTTTAATTTATTTGTACCTGACATTGAAGGTGCCAAGGCTACAATAAAAGCTGCCTTGCAATTTGTTATTAACACTAACGCATTGATTATTGACCTAAGGGAAAACATGGGTGGAAGCCCGGAAATGGTGAGCCAATTTGAAAGTTATTTTTTTAAAGAAAGAACGCACATGAATGACCTGATAGACAGGTTGAAGATGGACACTACTTTCTTGTACGCAGACCCGGCGAAATCTGACAGTATGCACCTATCAATGCCGGTTTATATTTTGACCAGCCAACATACTTTTTCAGGTGCAGAAGATTTTAGTTACGGATTGCAAGTGGCAAAGAGAGCGGTTATAGTGGGTGAAACATCCGGTGGCGGAGCACATCCACAAATGCCTTTCTCTGTTGGGCAGGGCTTTGTCATTTACATTCCATTTGCACGGTCTATTAATGAAATAACCGGAACAGATTGGGAAGGAACAGGTGTAGTGCCAGAAGTACAAACAGATGCAAAACAAGCGCTGGTTAAAGCACAGGAACATTTCTTCAATAGGCAGCTATTGGCGGCAACCGATGATAAAGACAGACGTATGTATTTGTATTATATAAATGCGTTAATGGTAGAAAGCAATCAGGAGAGGCTATCTAAAAGCCAATTGTTGCGGATGGCAGGCTGCTATGGAGGATTGACAATTTATTTAGAAGATAGCAAACTCTTTTGTAAGAATGACAATAATGGAGGTGCTGTTTCAGAACTGAAACATATAGCGAACAATCTTTTTAAATTGGATAATCAAGCCCAAATACAATTTAACAAAGATGATCAAGGACGTTATACCAATGTGGAAATTTTGGTGAATGACGGGAGTGTTTTTATCGAAGAAAAAAGACCGAACAAGTAAACTCAACTATCAAATCAACGCTATCGGTTAGTGAAATATATGAATGCTGTTAACAGACAATTAATTGAAACTATGAGATGTACCGCTCAATATGGGCTTCTGATTTTACTCACATTGCTTCTTTTGTTGCATGTTCTTGTTTTGCTGAAGGTAATTCCATACAATATTGTTTGGGGCAATAGGCTTAAGTCGGATAATGATATGTATCGTTTCGAAATTTTTTCTCTCTTGATAACTACAATATTTCTTATAATAATTATGAAACATGCAGGTTTTATAAAGATTGATATTCCCGGCACTATAATCACCTATGCCTTATGGGCGATGACAGGCTTATTCCTTGTAAACACTATTGGAAATTCAATTTCAACAAACAAAATTGAACGCTTGCTTTTAACACCAATTACAGTACTACTAACCCTGCTTTCATTGGTTTTAGCCTTATCAAACTGACTAAAATGAAATAAAAATAGAACGAGACATATACTATCACCATTAAAAAGAAATTATGATGAACAGTTTAAAAAAGTTACTCCATTCTGCATTAGCCAGAATAATCTTCGGATTGGTAATTTGCTTTGCTTCGTTAATTATCGGGCAGCAAATATTTACTGCAATACCTGGCGTGAGTAAACTCAATGCCGATGTAAGAAATCTTATTAAAGGCATCTTTGTATCCGCATTGGTTTTAGGTAGTTACTGGGTATTTTATAGTAAGAATGAAAAGCGAAAAGTAACGGAGTTATCAACCAAATCACTTGGCAGGCATTTGTTTTCCGGTATAGTGATTGGCATCGGATTACAAGTACTGACTATTTTGGTGATTTATTTCTTTGCAAATTTTGAAGTTGTTGCGGTAAACACATTAATTATACCATTCACCGTTGCATTTACAGTTGCTATTTTAGAGGAAGTACTAATCAGGGGAATTATCTTCAGGATTGCGGAAGAAAAATTGGGCAGTGTGATCGCCATCATTATTTCCTGTGTCATTTTTGCGGGACTACATCTTGTTAATCCACATGTAACCGCGGTATCATTTTATGTATTATAGCAGTAGGTGCGTTGCTTGCAGCAGCGTACATGTACTACAGAAGTCTGTGGGTTCCTATCGTTATCCATTTCGCCTGGAACTTTACGCAAAACAGAATTTTAGGAGCAATTACATCCGGCAACGAAAAGACGAGCAGTCTTTTCACATCTACAATCAAAGGACCTGAATTATTAACAGGAGGACTATTTGGACCAGAAGGTTCAATCCAAGCATTATTATTGTGTTCTATTGCAGCAATTTTATTTGTCGGGCAATTATATAAAGAACATAAAATAGTTAAGCCTTTCCTGAAAAATAATATACCTCCCTTTTTTGCACCGTCGCTTTAATGATGGTAAGGTCGAGGGATGTGACTTCCTCTTAAAAAACGAATTTTAGTTTTCTTTTCTAAATAATGTTTAATACTGTTTTTACCAACATTTTTTTTACGATTTGGCGAAAGTAATAGTTGGGAATGTTACGACGCATTGTTCACCTGTAACCCGTCAAGCAATTTTATTAAATACATCTTACATTTAAATCTTTGCCTGGTTAGCCAACCGAAGAGAAAAAGACATACAGCAATACAAAAGGGATAATTTAAAATTATCCCTTTTGTATTGCTAAGGCTTTATTGGAGGTGAGCATTTGCCATACCGTCGGCAAATACTTTAATAGGGTTTGATAATCTGCCCGGTGTTTGCCCCAAACATGCTTTTGCGAAAGCCGTATTCTAATTGCTGCATGGTTACAGGGATATCGCCGGGGAAGTACGGAAAGTACTGCGGTGAATTTTCAATAACCGTGGGGCTTACTGCATTGATGCGAATGCCATTTTCTAACTCAATGGCTGCAGCCCTTACAAATCCTTCTACAGCTCCATTGGTTGCGGATGCATTGGCAAAGTTCTTTTGCGGCTCGTGAGTTAGAGCGCCGGTAATTAATGTAAAGGAACCTTTAGAATTAATGTAATGTTGACCAATTAGTACCAGGTTAATCTGTCCCATCATTTTTCCATCAACGCCTTTTCTAAACTCAGTATCAGTAAGTTTTTTCCAAGGACCCACATAAGTAGGACCGGCTGTAGAAATGAGGGCATCAAAAGCGCCGATTTGCTTGTACATGTTTTCGATAGAACTTGTAGAGGTAATGTCTACCTGAATAGAGCAGCCTTGGGAAGCAGCGGTAACTACTTCATGTTCTTTTTCAAATGCACTTGTTAAGTGCTTTCCCATAGTGCCTGATGCACCTACGATGATAATTTTCATACTGTGTAAATTTTTAAATTTTATTTACACAAAACTACTTTCATTAACAGGCAGCATTATAGGACAACGATGCAGTTGTACAGCACTTATACAGGATTTTGTCTGAATGCTTCGGGAGAATGCCCCGTGTGCTTCTTGAAGAACCGGATAAAATAGGATACATCTTCATAGCCAAGATGGTCGGCTATATCCTTAATCTGGTTAGGCGTTGCTAACAGATATCTTTTTGCTTCTAAAAGAATTTGTTCATTAATCAGTTCTGAAGGGGTTTTACCTATAGAAGTCTTTGTAATTTCATTAAGCTGATAGGTAGAAATGCTCATCATGTCTATGTATTGCGATACCTGCTTGCAGGTCGTAATATTCTTTTCTAAAAGCTCCAAAAATTCCTCAAAGCGTTCCTGAGTATATGAACTAACATCGGGTAATAAGCTATTTGGATTTGGACTTTGTCTTACAAATTCTATAAAGAATATTTCCAGGTTGGCTTTTATAATAGGTAGGTAACCTTCTTCCCTACTTATGTATTCCTGATAAATATGAGATAAAATATCTCGTAATTTATCAAACCTGCTTACTTCCGGTTTACAATAATTTTTATTGCTTGCTTTTCTTAACCGCTGACTTGCTGATTTTTCTTTAGGATGATAGAACTCGTTGTTGAACTCCATTAAGTAACCGGCACTATCTGCATTTAGTTCAAGCTGGTGTACCTGACCAGGACGTAAAAAGAAAATAGAATTGTCGAGAACCTGATAAGGTGTAAAATCAATCTCATGGTTGCCACCGCCATTTTCTAAAAGCAGGATAAAAAAGAAATCATGCCTGTGCAAGTCCTGCTTTAAGACATTGCCGGAAAGAATTTCCTGAACCGTTCTAATTTTAAAGCGTTCAGAAGAAGCAGGCAGCTTTGAGGTTTCAGTGATTTGCCTTACAGGAATTTTTTTCATTTTATTGGTCATTTCTTTCTTAGCGTTTTCAAATCTTCTTCTGCTGACATTAGTAAGTTTCTAATTATGCTATTTTAAACACTATACTATATCTCCTTAATGATGTTCAAAAAGTCTTCCAACCTATATGCCCCATCCACGGTGCGTCTTTCATAAACAATAAAATAACGGTAGTGGTTTCCTGCCTTGCTTGCCCATAAGTTGCCAAGCCTTATTTTTTGTTCTGCATCTAAGTGGTCGCCTTTCGTTTCTAAAACAACTGTCTTACCGCTTTTGGTGTAAATGATAAAGTCAGGATAGTGATTAATGAAACCATTTATTCTAAAGCCTGTTCTTGATGTGTTTCTTGTCCAGAAAGCAACGTTTTGCATGTTGCCAATTTCATTAATTATCCTCTCTTCAAAAGAGTTCATTTTGCCTTCTTTCTCATAAAGAGATTTAGGAATGTTTTTACCGGTTTCACCGGGAGCAATAGACCTTGGAAGTTTAAATGAAGGGTTAATAAATACTTTGTCAGTATCTAAAAAGTCTTTGAATTTCCTTTCTGCAAAGCCTTCGGGATGCTCGTTGATTTTATCCTTAATTTTTCTAATATATGTGTACTCATTTGCGGCAAAATCTGAAAATCTTTCATCATCAAACCCTTCAATTATCCGTTTCACATATTTGTTAACTTCTCCTTGCGGTATAGGGTCCATTTTGCCCAACATATCAATAATCCGGCTTGATATGTTTTTCACCCTGCTGGCTTTACGGGCAGGGTCAAGAATGTAAGCCATGATGCTTTTCTTAATCTGACCGTCAAGACGTACAAATGTTGGTGTGTGTTCTTTTTTGGTTTCATCTAAATCAACCCTGTATAATTCTGATGTAATGCTGTCAAAAGCTATGTTGATGTCAGACTTGCTCAACTCAAAACCTTTTAGCAAATCTTCTTTTTCCAAAGGTTCGCTGCTATACTCTTCATCGTTGCTAAAGTTGAACTGCGAAGCAGGAACTTTCAGATAGAACTGCGGCAGGTTTATTTTTTCTGCCTGCTCTTTGAAAACGTCTTTTATGGGGTATGTTTTCACAAGTTGTTGTATTTCGGTTGGTAGTGCTGTTTCGCCAGCCGTTTCTAATGCTGCAACGGTTCTTTCAAATTCCTGTACCTGTTCTTCGGCTGCTTTTTCAATTTCTGAAACTGTTTCTGTAGGAATTATTGTTTCAGCAGGATTAGCAATTCTTGATGTATCAATTGTAAATACCACACAAACTGATCCCCTTCCGCCATTTCAAATTGACCCCCTAAAAATGTTACTTCAAAAACCGGTTGTTGACGCCCTAAAAGTTGGTAA
>JAYULK010000090.1:0-101730 GCA_043763635.1 Chitinophagaceae bacterium | reverse complement strand
CCGTTGAAGCTGCCCTGAGCCGTGGAGAAAAAGAAGAAGGCGTTCATGAAGCATTTAAAGAAAAACGTAAGAGCGCCGTAGCAGAATTTTGGCAGCAGGCTCTGGAAGTGGTAGTTGACTATGCCCGTGCTGCGCAGGCAGTGCTAGAAGGATTTAATAACCTTAAAACGGCTAAAGAAAACAAGGAGCTGGCCGACGATAAAAAACGTAATGATGTTAAGCGCACTGGCTACAAAAAACAGTTGGATAACAAACTTATTAGCCAGGCTCAATTCGATCTTAAGACAAATCAGCTTAATGAGCAACAAGATGCCAAGGAGCGGGAAATTAAAATAAGGCAGGCAAAACGAGAGAAGAGTCTGCGAATTTTTGATGCTATCATAAATACAGCTGCTGGTATAGCTAAGGCCATCCCAAACCTTGTGATGATGGGTGTAGCGGCCCTGGTTGGAGGGTTGCAGATAGCAGCAATCAAAAAAGCACCCTTACCCGAATTTGGCGATGGTGACTGGATCCGCAAAGGTGCAAAGCATACCGATAAAGAAAAAGGCATTCCGGTATTAATTGAACGTGATGAAGCCGTGATGAAGGCCGATGCTATGACCGATAAAAATGTTTATAAAGCCACAGGTACCACGGCACAAATTACAAGTGCCTTAAACAAAAAAGCCGGTGGTGTATCCTGGGCTGGAGGTGCCGTAATTGAGATGGCGCAGTGGCGTAGCGCTAAACCTTCATCCATCAATCCAAACCTGCCAAGGATCATGGAACAGGGTGGTGTATTTAGACCCATAGATGGTGTACCTACTGCCACCAATACCGAAAACCTTGAGACTCTTGTTTCAACGCTTATTGCAAAGCAGGAAGAAAATACAGAAGAATTAAAAAACATGAAAACCAAATTGCATGCTGTTGTTTCGATCAAAGAATACCGCGAAACGGAAGCCCTCTATGATGCCTCCAAAAAAGCAAGCGGCCTTACTCAATAATTCGTTTCATAACAAGGACTAGAGCAATCCTAATTTGTCCTTTTCGCTACCAAAGTAAAATAGAAGATTTGTGACTGGTTATAAATTAATTGGTTTTAGAAAGTAATGAGTAAATCTAAAAACATAACACCCGGAGCAGACGAAACCCTAGAGGAAATCAAAAAAATTTTTTTCTCCTACTATATGCCTGCTAACACCCCATCTGATTCAACCCATTTCATGCGCACATTTGATATTTTTCAATCCTTCCAAACTATTCTACCCGGCAAATCATATACCGCTGAAGATGTAGCGATTTGGCTTCAAGAAAAAGGATTTAAGTTATACGAAACCGCAGATTTAAGATTTGAGTGGATAGTAAAAAGCATCTCAGCTCACAACAGAGAAATTAATTAGTCATTAAAATTAAATACATAAACAGCATGGAAAAATTATTAATCAACTTTAATCAACAAGGGTACGATTCTGACATCTATACTCTAACGAGTACTTTAGGACAGATTAAATCTATAGTGGAAACATATAATGATTTAGATCTGGGAAGCTTTGAACCTAAAGAGTTTAATAGTTTATTTTTTGATACCGAAACATTCATCTTTGAAAAAAGCATGCAAGATAAGCCAGCGGTATTCTCCGGTATGAAGGTGAATAAAAGAAAATTTTATGATGACTATTTAGAAAAGCCGATGGGCTACCATAAGTTATTAAATGAGCTGGAAACTTTCAAAAAGATAATAGAGAGACGGATAGAGAGCAGGGGCCTGGGTGAAACTGTCAAGGGCTATCTGCGTTTCTTTTTTATCCAACCGAATGGCGAATTTGTCATCAAGCCGGAGGAATTGGAAGCCATTAAAGCCAGGCATCAAACATTTGTGGTTACGGAAAGAGGAAAGAGAGCCTTCTATTTAGCAAGTGCCATTGCTGATCTTTTACAGGAACAGGAGTTACGTGAGTTGTTATACATCAAAGACAAAAATGAATTATCTAGTTTCTTTTCACAAGCTATTGATTTTACTGCTGGAATTCCTTCGGTAGCCATCAACTACGTTAAATTTAGAGATCGTTAATGGGTTTTCATTCCGCTACAATAGGAGTAACGCAACAAAGACTGCAGCACCTTAAACCCTGTATTGTCTAAACAGACAATACAGGGTGAGTATTTGCCAACTTGGGGGCAGTTGATTAACATATAAATTCCATGGCCTTTAAGAGCATACTCAGAATTTTCATTTACCAAAAAATAGATACTTATGGCTCACGTAATTGAGGTAACAGAACAGGGCACAAATAGACAATTGTCCGTAATTGTTTCAAATATTTTATTTTTTGAAGCAGTTAAAAATATTGCCGATGTCGAAGTAACAGTTCTTACTCTAATCGATAAAAGTAAAATTCTTGTGAACGAGCATGAAGCAGATCTAAGGGATTGGATAAATTCATATTAGACTTCCCATTGCATCCTAATGTTTTTGAACCGCTCCGCAATACCTCCTTAATTGTTCCATAAGCGTACCTTAAATATTAATTAGGGCTTATTGTTCCATTAATATGTGAGCCTCTGGCTGACGATGGAGTAATGTAAGCCAGAAGTAGACGCCCAATGTGGCGACTACTTTCTTTTTGCTCACCCTCTACACACTCCATCCCTTCGTTCGCAAAAAGAAAGTAGTAAAGAAAAATAGTGGACGTTGTAGTTATTTTTTTATTTGATCAATTAATTCACGAATGTAGTTTGATGGCACGCATACGATAATTCCCGAGTTCTCATTAAATATAAACTCACTCCCAACTGCCCCAATTCTTTTTGGCTCGTTGATGTAAGATGTTACCACTCCCAATAGAGATAATTTATTTGTGTCTGGATCTTTCACCAGTACAGGCCCACCTGAAAAGCCGCTATTATTATGTCCGTCCAGAAGAAACATTGTACTCTTAGAAAGGCTGAGTACACCAGCTAACGATGCTTTTTTCAGTAGGGGGAGAAGGCCATTACCAACTGCTTTGGAAGAAAATCCCAATGGAAATCCCAAAAATATAAGTTCCTGCCCCAACGTTGGTTGATCATACGTTTTGGAAATTTCAGCAAAGCTTAGACCAGGCAATGAATCTGAAAAATTCAATACCGCTAAATCAATCTCAGGGTTTTCATGAAAAAAAATCTTCGATTCAATTTTGCTTTCTCTGTTGTAAAAGTAAAATGGCGCCAAAATTTGATCACCGCTTTTTATTTTGGAATCAAACAAGTGCCTAGCTGTCACCAGATATTTTTTTCCCTTATATTTTATCGCAAAACTCGTAGCCATTCGTTGTTCCTGGCTAATCATAAACGTGTAGGCAATGTATTCCGCAGTCGGATAAACCTGTGCTTGTAAATCTATAAATAGCCAGGTGAAGCAAACAACAGATAATAATTTTTTCATTGGGCTAAGTTACCGACGTAGAAGTTTTTAAAGTTTTGCTAAGTCAGGCTTTTTAACTATTAATCCACTTATTGCCAACCCAGGCATTAGATGTTTTAAAAATCACTAGTTTCGTCACCACCACTTTAAAGCATAAAAAAGGCCGCAAATATTGCGACCTAAGAAAAATAATAGGGGGTCGTTACGGAAAGGTTCCAGTCCAGGGTTGCCATCTTGAACACTAGGGTTCGATTCCCTCGGCCTCCATATTTTCTTCCAGTAAAGAAACAGAATTGTTGACACTTGTGGACAGTTTTTTGTCAAGACAATTTTAAAGGCTTTCAATCCTTCTTCTGGCTCTGGCTGGTTACAGTTTCAATCCACCCGCCGGGATACAAGCTTTCTTAAATAATTCTCCAAACTTCGTTAGACACATTCTGTAATCATTAGTTTCCAAGTTTATCATTTCATCGCGTGAGCCCCCAAAACTGGCATCAATGACGTTTAAGGCCTCCAGATGTTCAGCATACATAAAAACATGTCTTTTGAAGTGCAGCGCAGAATAAAATGGCGGCTCTTTAATAGGAGTCCAAGGCAGCTCTCCATTTACATCTGGCCAGGCCGGCCTTCCAAATTCCCAATCAGACCATGTATCGCTTAAATGGTAGATAATTAATGCTTCGTCAGGAGATAATTGCTCAATAATCGATAAAAAAGCAGGGTGGGCTTCTTCAATTCGCTCCTTATCAATTGCACGAGAAAGCAGCTCAAGGTATAGGGCGGTCAAATGATTGTCTTCCTCTAAATATTTTAATCTTTCCAGTATTGGGCCGGCGATAGATGCCGGCGCTTCTATCTGATTTCGCTCCGGTACAGATAGTCGCACTTTTTCTAAGTATGCAGTCAACCGATCCTGCCATGCAGCCATTAACTGTAAAGGGGCAGTAAATAATCTCAAAGCTTTTACCAAGTCACCACCTGTTTTACCAACTTCTTTCGCGGCAGGTGACACGGCATCATCATACGCTTGCTTTGCTAAATCTGCACCGAAAAGATTTGAAATTTTTTCGAGATCCATATTTAAAAGTTGAGTTCTGCAAATTAAAAGTAAACACTCGTCATCTTGTCCTTTTCCTCCCCGCGCTGCCCTGCAACATTCGTCACATGGCAATCGTTCTGGCTGAAAGCATTGGATATTTTTGAATCTGACGAAGGGGTTAGCCTCCGCTTACCTCACGGCCAACGTTAAACAAAATACCGGTGGTAAGCTTATTGAGCTGCAAAAATGCAGGATAGCCAGGCGTCAAGCCCTTTCTACCACCCCTTCAGGGGATGGGGCAAGGCTGCGAGAGTTAACCAATGATTTGTATAAATACATTGATCCTTAAGATTGTGTTGCCCAAGCCATCCCGCCTTTGAATTTCTATTTGCTGAAAAGACCTATAAAGCCTTCCTACCTAAGCCAGGCACGTAAAGCTGCTGAAGATTTTATTTGCATGTCTATGCCTATTATTTGCCCACCTATATTAAAATACAATAAAGGTTAATTCTGAAGGAATGTATCAGAAAGAGTTATAGAATGGTAAAACAAAAAAGGATTCCAATTTCTTGAAACCCTTTCCTGTATTGAGTGGGAGCACACGGGTTCGAACCGCGGACCCTCTGCTTGTAAGGCAGATGCTCTGAACCAGCTGAGCTATGCTCCCAATAATTTTTAAGAACTAAATTCCCTTACGGGAGTGCAAATATAGGGGCATCCATTATTGCAAAAAAATTTTCAAGAAAAAGTTTAAAGATACCAGTCAACAACCTCATTTGCCCATTCTGCACGGTACGATGTGGTAATGCGAATATAATTATCAGTATACCCTTCCATCATTCCGTTTTTGTTATACCCTTCAAATAAAACCTTTCGGTTTTGCCCCGCATGATTCAGTGTAAAATCCTGCATCTTCCTATAACTAAGATTTCTCAGCACTTTGTTTCTTTCATTACGAATATGAATGGGCACAACCGGAGTTATCTCCAACGCCTTTGTGCCAGCTCTTTCTGAGTATGTAAATACATGCAGATAAGAAACATGGAGCAAGTGAAGAAAATCATAAGTCTCCGTAAAGTGTTCCTCTGTTTCACCCGGAAAGCCAACAATAACATCTACACCAATAGCACAATATGGCATCAATAACTTTACTAAATCAACCCGCTCTTTGTATAGTTCTCTTTTATACCTCCGGCGCATGATTGATAAAATTTCGTTGCTTCCGCTTTGCAGGGGAATATGAAAATGGGGCATAATTTTTTTGCTGCCTGCTACAAAACGGATGATGTCTTCAGATAATAAATTTGGTTCGATAGAGGATATTCTGTATCGTTCTATTCCTTCAACTTCCTCTAATTGCCTGATAAGTTCGTAAAAGCTTTCCACGCCTCTCTTAGCGCCGTCCGGACCTTTGCCAAAATCGCCAAGGTTAACCCCGGTTAATACAATTTCTTTCACTCCTGTTTGTGCCAACTCTTCTGCGTTTCGAATAACATTCAAAATCGTATCACTACGGCTTTTACCCCGTGCCATAGGTATAGTGCAGAAAGAGCAAGTATAATCGCAGCCATCCTGAACTTTTAGAAAACTCCTTGTTCTATCATTCAATGAATAAGAGGCATTAAAACCCGTAACATCTTCAATATCGCAACTACTTATCCTGGCTGAATCGCCTTTTGCAAATTCTTTCAAATGACTGGCAAGATTAAATTTTTCTGCCGCACCCAGCACTAAATCAACGCCCGGAATTTGAGCAATTTCTTTAGGCTTCAGTTGCGCATAACAGCCCGTTATCACCACAAAACTTTTGGGCGCTTTGCGTTGAATACGCCGCACCAGATGACGGCATTCTTTATCAGCATTATCAGTTACAGAACATGTATTGATCACATAAACATCCGCCTCTTCTTCAAACGAAGTTTTTAGAAATCCTTCCGCTTCCAATTGCCGCATAAGCATGGAAGTTTCTGAAAAATTTAGCTTGCAGCCTAAGGTGTGAAAAGCAACGGTGCGCTGTTTTTGCATGAGCCGGCAAAGATAGATTTTGAAAGGGTAAGATTTTTGAAAGAATAAAAAGAAGGCACAAGGGCAACGTGGCAATCGGCAAGGGACAAGGCAATGGGCAAAAGAAGTGAAAGATTTAGAGAGACAACGAGGCAACAGGGCAACGACGATTTAGTAAAAGAACCTATGAGTTGAAGAGGTATAGCAATACAAAAAAACAATTAGTATCTTGGCTGCATCTATATGAAAAGCTTTTTACGCCAACTATTTATTACTGCTTTTACAATCATTTTTATTTCTGCCCAGGCTCAAAAAAAATCGGCCATTATACGTGGCCAGGTAATGGATGAAAATAACGCTCCGCTACCGAATGTTTCTATTTTAATTTTAGGGCAGCAACAAGGCATTACTGCCAACGACTCTGGTTTTTTTAATATAAAAGTGCCGGCAGATAAGGCATTTGCTTTAGTGTTTTCCTACACGGGTTATAAAACAACGCAACAAAATTTCTTAATGAATGAGGGTGAAGAAGAAGTGGTGATGATATACATGGAAAGAGGTGCTACCATATTAGAAGAAGTAGTGGTGACAGATAAGCGGGATAGAAAAGAGATTGGTCTTCTTAAACCCAATCCAAAATCTGTTATTAACCTGCCTTCACCCGTTACCGGAGTAGAGAGCCTTATTAAAGTATTTGTTGGTTCAAACAATGAACTGACCTCGCAATATAATGTACGTGGCGGCAGCTATGATGAGAACCTTATTTACGTAAATGATTTTGAAATTTTTCGCCCTTATTTAGTACGCAGTGGTCAACAGGAGGGACTAAGTTTTATTAACCCAGCCCTGGTGCGCAATATCAATTTTTACAATGGTGGCTTCCAGGCAAGGTATGGCGATAAAATGAGTAGTGTGCTGGACATTCAATATAATAAACCAAAAGCTTTTGGTGGCTCAGCCTATATTGGTGTGTTGGAACAGGGCTTTCATGTAGAAGGAACGAGTGCAAAAAACCGTTTATCGTATTTAATTGGTGTACGTAACCGAACCAATAAAAACCTGCTAAGCCGGCAGGAAACTACCGGTAATTATGTACCCTCGTCTGCCGATGTGCAGGCATTAATTACTTACCAGCTTTCTCCCAAGTGGCGGGCCGAGCTATTAACAAACATATCCAAAACAAAGTTTGCACTGGAGCCTGAGTTCACTAAACTAACTTCTTCCGTCTTCTCTCCTTTTTACACTCAAAACATAAGTGCTGAAATAAATTTCATAGGCAGGGAAAAATCCGCTTATACCACCGCAATGGGCGGGGCATCAGTAAGTTTTCAGCCCACTAAAAATCTTCGCTTAAAATGGCTGGCATCACGGTTTGAAAATGATGAACGGGAGAATATAGATGTAACCGGCTTCTATTTATTTGGAGAGGTGGACCCTAATGGATCGCTTGCCGGCACAGGTCAAATAGCTAATCCACTTGGAGCAGGACTATACCAGAATTATGCCCGCAATTCTTTAAATATTATAGACTATAACTTTTCACACAAGGGCACACTTGACAAAGGAAAGCACCTGTTTCAATGGGGATTGGGTTATGATAAAACTTTGATTGAAGATGTATTAAATGAGTGGGAATATAAAGACTCAGCCGGCTACTCCATACCTTATTCTGCCAATGTTTTAGAGTTGAACAGGATAACAAAATCTTCTGCCGATTTAAATATTAATAAGTTTAACGGATACATACAGGATAACCTTGCATTTAGTGATAGCGCCAATGCTTTCACTTTGCAGTTTGGGATGCGGTTCAACTATAATGATTTGAATAATGAATTGTTGTTATCGCCCCGTGTGGGTGCCTCATGGAAACCAGACTGGAGAAAAGATATTGTTTTTAAAGCTGCCATTGGTGCTTATAATCAGCCTCCTTTTTATAGAGAAATGCGCCGCTATGATGGCAGTTTAAATACAGCATTAAAAGCCCAAAAAAGTTTGCAGGCCGTAGGAGGATTTGACTACAATTTCATTGGCATTAAACGTCCTTTACGATTTACTGCAGAGGCCTATTATAAGCGTTTAACTAATGTTGTACCTTATGACATTGACAACGTACGCATCCGTTATTTTGGCGAGAATAATGCTAAAGCTTATGCAGCAGGTTTGGAAATGCGTTTGTTTGGCGAAGTAGTAAAAGATGCGGAAAGCTGGATTAGCCTTGGTTTTATGCGAACAAGAGAAAATATTGAAAATGATTTTTATAAAAACTACACTATTGATTCCAGCGGAAAGCCTCTTGACAGTACTACAATAGAAGGCGGTTGGCTTAGAAGACCAACAGACAGGCTGATAACATTCGGTATGTTCTTCCAGGATTATTTATCAACCAATAAAAATTTTAAAGTTTATCTAAGCGCTATCTATGGATCTAATTTGCCTTACAATATTCCGGGCAGTGTTAAGTATAGAAATGCACTTACTATTCAACCTTACATAAGGGCTGATATTGGCTTCAGTGCTTTGCTTTTAGATACTGAAAAATCGAACCGAAGAAGTCATGGACCTTTCAAAGATTTTGAAAATATTTGGGCAAGCTTAGAAGTCTTTAATCTGATTGACCGTCCTAACACTATTTCCTATCTGCTGCTGAAAGATTATGCAAATAATACATTTGCTCTTCCAAATCGTTTAACGCCAAGGTTATTGAATTTTAAAATAGTAGCCCGCTGGTAATAAAATTTAGAGTTATCCGTATCTTTTTTTTCGATCAAACAAAGCTTTTCATCGTTTAAACATAATTGGATGCTGGCCTCTTTTGCACACCTTTGCACCACCCAATTACTAAAGATGAAAACAACTACTACACGAAAAATACTACACATTGATGATGATGCTGATGACCAGGAGTTATTAAGGAAAGCGATTTACAGCATTGACAGTGCATCTGAAATTATTGAGGCAAGTGATGGTGCAGATGGCATGGAGCGATTAAAAATAATGAAGGATAAAAATGATTTGCCTTGCTTGATTGTTCTTGATATAAATATGCCAAAAGTAAACGGCCGTGATGCATGTTTACAGATAAAAAAGGATAATGCACTAGCAGGTATCCCAATGATCATTTTCAGTACATCCAATAGTAAATTAGATAAGTTGTTTTTTGAAGGCAAGAATGTAGAATATATTACCAAGCCAACAGACTTTAATGTGTTGGTTTCATTAGCCTCCAGAATGTTAGACCATTGTAAATAGCTGTTCAATATCATTTATAAGAATATCTGCTTGCATTGGAAACAGTAAAACTCTTTATAATTCTGATAAGGTTTCCGCAATTTTTTTAACCAGTTCCATATCAATCTTCATATTATCAAATTGAGCAGGATCAACCATTGCCCTATAATTACTTTCTTCATCCGGTTCAAAAATCACTTCATTGTCTTCAATCAATACCCGGAATTTATGTATATATCCTTCCTGCAATAATTGAGCTTTAAAAAGTAGCCTTTCTCCTTTATAGCTAACTGGTAAATCAAATAGGTCGTTCATCATGCAAAGGTCATAGCTTTCAATGTATGATTTTATATTAAATGCTGTAACAAGCTTTTGGAAGTAGCAATCCTATATCTTGAATATAGAGATCCGATGTTTATTAAAAAATTAAAACCCCTTTATAAACATTTAAGGCTAGTGTGTTGGGGCGCCGCATCAGACCTTAAAAGTTGAAGGTTAAATTGGTATTTCTTTCTCAAACCATCCCAAAGATTAAAAGCCCTTTTATAAAATGACTCTGTTAAATGTAGTATCGCCTGCTTGTAGTTTTTCTTTTATTTTTTTGCTTAGGGGCATTTCAATATAATTTGTAATAAAGACAGCAATACAGATTACTATGGGAAAATCAATGAAAAAAACTACAGCCCGAAAATTAATATGCAGTATATCTACCAAATAAGGAATTATAAACTTAAAAAGAAAGGCAGTGATGTGTTAAGTATAAAGCATGAAATTTTACCAAAGAGTTAGGTACTAAGACCTTTGCAAAATAGCGAATCAGAAAAGTTGGTACAAAAAAAGCCTCAATCAGTTGAGAACAACAAATTGAGGCTTTTAATAGTGCCCCGGAACGGACTTGAACCGTTACGACCGTTGCGGGTCACAGGATTTTAAGTCCTGCGTGTCTACCAATTTCACCACCAGGGCTCCAAAAAAAATCTCTCCCACTTTCGAGCGAGAGAGAAATCAGAGCGGAAGACCGGGCTCGAACCGGCTACCCCGACCTTGGCAAGGTCGTGCTCTACCAAATGAGCTACTTCCGCATCTAAAAGAACTTTGGGGTTGCAAAAATAAGGATTGACCTCAATGCAACAAAAAATATTACGCTCTTGCCTATTTATACTTTGGAGTATACAAACTGCTTTCGGGAACTGCAACATCGGGCTTGCCTTTATATCTATGCTCGTATATTTTATAGCAACTTCCTAACGAAAAAGCTACGATACAAAAAACCGATAAGTAAAAAAGAAATGCAGATGAAGAGACCCAGTTGTGGGTGAAATCGCGATCCTGAACTTTCTCTAATTCTTCCTGGTATTCTTGGTGATGTTCCATAATCCTGTTTGTGCTGCAAAAATAAAGGATGGAAATGAAACACGATATAAAAAACTATTCATTCTCCCTTACAATTTGTGAGAACCTTATTTTCTTTTTGACAAAATGTTGCCATGCTATATTGCCTTTATAAAGCCCTTTAAAGTGCACCAGCTTTTGTTCTTTAAAGTTTCTGTTTTGTTTTCGCTTAAATAAAAGCCAGTAAAAAAATGAAAAATGGGCATTCATAATTGCTAAAAAATACCCCGGATCACCGGAAAGCAAACCCTTAAAAGCAGATACATTATCCAACAAAATTCTAAGAGGAATTTTCCACCACCTTTCATTGGAAGGTAAATTTTTTGCCAGCATGATCTGGTTATTCCGGAAGTTTAAAAAAGTTTTTTTTGAGTTTCCTCTTGGCAAAGTTCCACCGCCTACATGGTAAACAACAGACTGAGGACAGCAAAAGATTTTATACCCATTTAATTGTAAGCGCCAGCAAAGATCAATTTCTTCCTGGTGCGCAAAAAAATATTCATCAAACCCACCTAGCTGGTGAAACACTTTACTTCTGATAACAAAGGCCGCACCACTGGCCCAAAAAACTTCTGAAACATCATCATATTGTCCCCTATCTTCTTCACAAATGTCAAACACTCTGCCACGGGCAAACGGGTAGCCATAAGCATCAAGCCACCCTCCTGCTGCGCCTGCATATTCAAATTGCTTTTTGTTTTTAAACGTCAGGATTTTTGGCTGGCATGCTGCATGATCAATATCTTGTTCCAACAAGTTAATCATTGGCCCTAACCAGCCAGGCGTAATTTCAACATCAGAATTCAATAACACGTAATAGTCCGCTTCTACTTCCTTCAAAGCTTCGTTATATCCTTTTGCAAAACCGAAGTTTTTCTTAAGGCGGATAATTTCTATTAAAGGAAAATTATTTTTAATAAAAGAAATCGACTCATCGGTTGATGCATTGTCTGCAACAATAATCCTGTAGTTATCATAGTAAGTGGACAATACAGAAGGAAGAAATTGCTGCAAATAATGCCTGCCATTCCAATTTAAAATAACTATGGCTACCGATGGAGAAGGGACCAACTGAACAAATAATTTCATCAAAAATAAGAGAAGCGGTGGTATACTTATTATTTTCGGATTATGTTTCGTCAATTACTGAACTGGCGTATACTACTGGCAGCAGTAGCCATACTAATTGTTAGCGGCACTATCTGGTATTCTTCTTACCTGGCTCATAAAATTGAAAAAGAAGAAAAACAAAAAGTGGAAGAATGGGTAGAAGCCAGTAATGCACTATTAAACCCTGACAATACCGATATAAAATTGCCCTTTATTATTTTACAAAATAATGATGATATACCCATTATTGTTACCAATGAAAAGGACAGCATTATAGATTTTAAAAATCTTGACTCCCTAAAAGTTGCGGGCAATAAAAATTATGTATATAAAGCCCTGGAAAATTATAAATCTGAAAATGTAGCTATCACATGGAAAGACCCATTGGAACCTAGCCACTTCAATCGTTATTATTATGGCCATAGCAAGCTACTGCGTGAAGTACGCTATTACCCCATCGTTCAACTGCTTATTGTATCCTTGTTCATTATTGTAACCCTGATTGCTCTACGCAGCAGTTATCGTTCAGTACAAAACCAGGTATGGGCAGGCATGGCTAAAGAAACGGCACACCAGTTAGGCACGCCTGTATCATCGCTGGAAGGCTGGGTAGAAATTTTGAAGGACAATCCTGGTAATGAAAAATTTATTCCCGAAATGGAAAAAGATGTTACCCGTTTACGGTTGGTATCAGACAGATTTGGAAAAATTGGTAGCACTCCTCAATTGGAAAAGCTGAATATTATTGAACAGATTAGCAGCGTAGTAGAATATGTAAGAAAGAGGGCTCCTGATAGAATAGGTTTTGAAATGAATACGCATGGGCACACCAATATTTTAGTTCCGCTTTCGGGACCGTTGTTTGATTGGGTTATTGAAAATCTTTTAAAAAATGCATTGGATGCCATGGAAGGCAAGGGATCTATTTATGTTGATATTATAAACCAGGCAGAGACCTTAACTATTGATGTTACAGATACCGGCAAAGGAATTAACAAACAAAATATAAACAAGGTTTTTAAACCGGGCTTTACTACCAAACGTCGTGGCTGGGGGCTTGGCTTAAGCCTTTCAAAAAGAATAATTGAGCAGTACCACAAAGGAATAATCAGTGTAAAAAATTCAGAAATTGGTAAGGGAACAACTTTTCGGATCCTTTTAAAAAAATAAAAATAATTTAGCCTTGAACTTAATGCCCGGGTGGCGAAATTGGTAGACGCACTGCCTTCAGGTGGCAGCGTTCGAAAGGATGTGCTGGTTCGATTCCAGTCCCGGGCACTACCAATAGAGAATCCGCCGATACAAAAAGGTTTGCATGGTAAGCTATAAGTTTATCACCACAGTTTCAATTTGTTTATTCAACGATATTTCAAGTTTCTCAATCCAATATATCTTCTATTTATTAAGGGCACAAACTTGAACCTGCGTACCAATAATAGGACTACTACTCCATATCTTGCTTACTAGGGCCTCCAATAAGCAAATCAGCCACGTGAGCATAACCATTACCTATAGGAATAACTCGTCCATGAAGATGAACAGAATTACGGTTCCAACTATTTATATATTTTCTGGAAACAATGTAAGAGCGATGTATGCGCACAAACATAGAGCGTGGCAAGAGAGCTTCTGCTTCTGCCATGGTAAGGCGGGAAAGAATTTTGTTTTGATCTAGAATAAACTGAACGTAATTACCGGCACTTTGTATAAATCGGATTTCATCAAGCAGCACTTTAACCTGCTCGTAACTTTGTTTTATAATGATATGGTTTTGCTGTACTAACTGTGATTTTAATTCAAATAGCTCCTGCGCTTTTAAACAAGCCTTCAAAAAACGTTCTGCAGAAAATGGCTTTAGCAGGTAATCAATTGCATCAAGTTCAAAGCTCTGAACAGCATGTTCACTATGCGCAGTTGTGAATATAGTCAAGGGTGCTGGATTCAATTGCTTGAGAAAATCCAATCCTGATATATCCGGCATTCGGATATCAAGGAAGAGCAGATCAACCTTTTCAGATTGAAGCATATTCAGTGCAGCGGTAGGATTGTGAAAGCAACCCCGAAGCTGCAGAAACGGAACTGCTTCGCATAATTTCGAAACCACTTCCAATGCGAGGGGTTCATCGTCAACTGCAATTGCTTGTAATTTAATGGACATATTGGTGCGGTTAATTCAACAATGCCTCAATCTGCTGATATAGCTTCGCCTTCGCTTGGTCGTTTTGCATCTGCATGTATAAGTTTACCCTGCCGATCGATCAGTAAATAACTTGGATAAAGGTCTTTATTTCCTCCTGCCTCATGAACTACTTTCCAGATGGGCTCTATTTCTTTGCTGGTCATATGGTAATGTTCTCCAATTATCTCAGTATAGGCAACATAATTCTTCCATGTCTTTATTCTTTCCGGTTTATCCATATCAGGATAAAAGAAAACAACATCCTTGCCTTTAAATTGTTTTTTCAGTTCAGGCACGTATACCATTTCCGCTTTACAAGGCCCACACCTGCTGCCCCAGATATCAATATAAACCACCTTGTCTTTATAAGGTGCCACTAATTCGTCAAGGTTATGGATAGTTCCCGGTTGACGATAGCGAATGTCTGGAGAACTTCGCTTTTTTAACCGGCAATTTACACCTGCTATAACTTCCTCTACCCAGCCCTTGTAACGGCTTCCAGGGAAACGATCCCGTAAAGTATCGCTTAAGGCCAAAGCCGCGTCAAAATCTCCGTTATCAATTGCATTCATCACTGTTAACTAACATTTTTTCTTTCAGACTGTTAGGCAGGTGGCGGCGGGCATACAACCATGCTAGAAAATAATCTTCACCATACTTGCGTATAAGACTATCGATATGAGAGAAAGGCATTCCGAGAAAATTACTGGCCCGGGTTTGTAAGGAGGTCGTGTCACCAGGGATTTTTCGTCTTAATCGATTAACCTGGTAATGGGAGTGATTTTTCAGCATCATGTTGTCATAAAATCCGCTAATTAGTTGAATGCTGTCCGGCATAGGTTGCCACTTCATCACAATATCCATTAAGGTATCACGTGCCGGGTTTTTACTCCAACTGAGGTAATTATTTGCAAAGTCGCGCAGGTAACTTTGATAGATAAACGACGCTTCTGATTGCAGTAACTTTTTCAGCGAGTCAGGTAATGAAGTCGCCTCGGTATTTTGTCGCAACTGCGCTAGTTCACTCTCCACAGGTTGAAGAACGTATTTCCGCCAGTCTGCAACATTCATTTTTACATAACGATTCAATTCGTAGGAGTCTACCATGAAAAAAGGTCGCCGCGATAAAACACTGTTTTGTACAATTCGGTTTTCGGGTGCGGCTTTTCCACTGAACGATACTGTAGTTTTTTTCAGTGTATCGATAGAGACAAAAAGATCACGACGGGGACTAAGTAGCAGGTATTGTTGCCAGTCTTTTGTTTTTAGCAATACCAGCCGGGAGTTGACCAGCCTGATAGTTGTATCAAATCTTCCTTGTGGAGATACAGTGAGGTTTTCAGAAAACACATCGTAATGTCCATCAGAGGAAAGTAGAAGGAGTTTCAATTTCTGCCCTGCGGCGGCTTTGAAGAAGCCTCTCAAGTGGCAGTGCTGCGCTTCTGTATTGAGGTAAAGTAAAAAGAGAAGGAAAACAAAATAATTTTTTTTCATTGTAATGGTTTTAAAGATGAAGTTGAATGCTCGTTTAAACGAATCTGAAGTTGTACATGGAAAGCACTGTCATCTTTATGAATGTGGAGTGAATAACGCTTATTATATAATAATTCCAATCGCTTCTTTACATTATCAAGGCCAATTCCGGAAGCTCCGGATTCTTCTGCCTGGCTACCTGATAATGCATGAAGGCTGTTAACAACATCAAAATAAACGTGTGTTGGATTGCAGTATAATCTGATTTTTATAAACGATGCAGTGTTTAAACGAATACCATGTTTAAACGCATTTTCAACAAAAGGAATAAGTAGCATTGGGGCTATGAAATGATCACAGTTGCCTTCATCAATAGAGGTCTCTATCCTGATGCCGTCCACCTTTGCAATACGCATCTCTTGCAGCGTAATATAATGACGCATATACTCAATCTCTCTTTTTAAAGGAATGTAATCACGCTGATTTTCATGAAGCATAAAGCGCATCATGCCTCCCAGTTGCTGAATACCACTAGCTGTATCAGGTGCAGCCTCCCGTAAGGCAAGGCCGTAAAGTGTATTAAGACTGTTAAAAAGAAAATGTGGATTGATCTGTGAGCGGAGAAATTGGAGATCAGCTGTTTTCTTGCCAAGGTCTTTTTTTAAAGCTGATAAAGAGGAAAGGCGTTCTCTTTGAAACCGAAAAATGACCCAGGAGAGAGGTATAATGAGCAATCCAAATACTAAAAACTTGACAAAATAAAACTCCAATTGATGAGCGCCAACCAACATGACAAAGACCAGAACTGCTGTTGCTATAAAAAAAACAGGCACAGCAACTAAGCGCACGGATGCACTACGCCAGCTTAAATTATGTTTTGCAATATGCGGGAATATAACATACACATTGACCAGTGTAATGATAATTGAAGGAAAGAAAATACAGACAAAAATTATTGCACGTCCATCGGAACGAGACACGAAGAAAATTGTAGCCAATGCAAACAGTAATAGGATTAGTACTACATGATTACTTACCATGATCCGGAAGGAGCGCAGAGGGTGTTCTTTATTGAGCCATCCAATAATAGTTTCGCGAATAAATAAGTAAATACTAAAGAGAAGAACAACCACGCCGGCATCGATGATACCGGATAATCTTACATAATCTTGTAGGCGCGACTCACCCCAGGTTTTGTGCAAATAATAAAAACGCAGATAAGAGGCAATAGCAAACGAGATGGATAAGATTAGCCAACAAATTACCGGGACAACTAAATATCGGAGGCTAAGATCCCATTTGCGTAGTGCCAGGTTGATAGTAATGAGTAATGCGGAAGGAACTCCTATGCTTAAAATAAATGGGATAAGCTGTTGCCAGAAAGGATCAAAAGAAACGCCTTGTTCTTCAAATCGTGTGGATTGAGCAGCTCCGGCTCCTAAGTGGGTTATCTGGTCTACAAGGAGAATAAGAAAGGTGATGATTATAAAAACTGTTTCGTATTGCCGCCATCTTATTTTCATTACCTCAATGTTTCTGCAAGAATAACACGGCTTTCTATGAATGAAAAATAGATGTGACGAAAATGCCTTCCGCTGTTATGGAAAAGAACCCTGGATTATTTTAAACTAAATCTTTTATCTGCTGTGTTTTCTTTTATTGTTTTGATAACTTTTATTATTACTCTAATTTATCAACAACTAACTGGTAATGCGGATCTTCCCAATAGTTCACCTCTATAATTTCAGAAGCATTATCTAATAATAACTTACAATCTTCACTCAAATGTCTTAGATGTACTTTCTTACCTACTTTTCTATAGCGTTCAGTAACCTTGTTTACTGCACCAATGGCTGAATGATCCACAACCTTGCTTTCTTTGAAGTCAATAATTATTTCATCAGGGTCATTCAATACATCAAACTTTTCATGGAAAGCTGCCACAGAACCAAAGAAAACCGGACCGAAGATTTCGTAGCCTTTAACGCCGTTCTGGTCAATGAATTTTCTTGCAGGAATGCGGATGGCACTTTCCCACGCAAATGCCAAGGATGAAAAAACTACACCAATAATTACAGCTACCGCAAGGTTATGAAAGATAGCGGTTACCAGTGTTACCAATATCATTACAATAACGTCTGTACGAGGTAGTTTTTTGAACACTTTTAAACTTGCCCATTCAAATGTTCCTATTGCTACCATAAACATTAAACCGACTAATGCCGCCATTGGTACTTTCTCAATTAGGGAAGAACCAAATAAAACAAATAACAATAATGCTACTCCAGCTACTGTACCTGATATTATTGTTCTGCCACCAGAGCTAACATTAATAATGCTTTGGCCAATCATAGCACATCCACCCATGCCACCAAAAAAGCCAGTGGTTACATTTGCCAGGCCTTGTGCCACACATTCTTTATTGCCTCTGCCCCTTGTTTCTGTCATTTCATCTACAACAGTTAAGGTTAATAAACTTTCTATTAATCCTACTAAGGCCATGATAAGGGCGTAAGGAAAAATAATTTTCAATACTTCAAAACTGATGGGTATTTGCGGTAAGTGAAATTTCAGTAAGCCCCCCCAATTGATGCAATATCACCTACAGATTTTGTTTGAATACCCAAACCAATAATGATAGCTGATACAACAACAATAGCTGCTAATGATGAAGGAACTACTTTGGTAATTTTTGGAAGGAAATAAATAATAGCCATTTTAAGGAGAATGAACCCAAGCATAATGAATAAAGGTATCCCAGTGAGCCAATGTAATACCCCTGCTGCATCAACTGTTTTTAACTGGTCGAGCTGCGCCATGAAAATGACTATGGCCAGGCCATTAACAAAGCAAAAGATCACCGGGTGTGGTACAAGACGAATAAACTTGCCCAGTTTTAGAAAACCAATCGTTATTTGAATAATGCCCATTAATATTACTGCTGCAAAAAGGTATTCAACGCCTTGTGTTGCCACAAGACTAACTGCTACTATCCAATAGGGCCTGTCGCTCATGAAATCATGCCTGGCCTGCCCCCAAGTAAAGCTGTTATCAAACCAATAATAAATGCCATGTAAAGACCTATTAACGGGGTAACATGTGCAATTAAAGTAAAGGCAACTGCTTTAGGAACTAAGGCAAGGGCTACCGTTAAACCAGATAAAATTTCGTCCTTAGGATTAAATTTTCGCTTAGGTAATTATCTACAAACGTCATAGTAAAAAATAATAAAGAGATAATAATAAATACAGGCACACAGCCTGATAGCACCGGTACATTAACCCAATAGCAAAAGCCATTTTACACTAAAGATTAAGGCGGAGTAGGAGTAGATGTAATACGAATTTTTGTCATAAAAGGGTGCAAACTAAAGAAATAACAGTGAGATCAGCCATGATTAAAAGGCTTAGCCTGTAAAAGCAACTGAGGTTCTTATTTGTATTAGTTGATAATTTTCCAATATTGAGCACAGTTAATTCTGCCATTGCAATACCAGCCAAATTGAAAGGTTGAAATACAAGGCCCTTTATATAATTTTCTTCTTCCTTAACTTATTCAGTTCCGTCAGCACGCCATCAATTCCTTTATTGCCGTAAATAAGCGAAATGCGTTCGCTTGATAAAAAACCTAGAATTACGTTTCTAAACTTCCAGTTATATGTGGCGGTATCAGCAACAGAATAGCCATATTCAGTAGCCAGCTTTTCTAAAAGAAAATCTGTTTCGTGTGCTGCAGGATTGGTAAACATCCAGTCACCATCTCCTAATTGCTGCAAAGCATATTCTGCAAGCATCTGGCTATGGTTTTGCAAATTACCGGTAGTATGAAGATTATTAGCAGACCTTAGCGGCTTCATTCGGTAATGCCCTAAAGAATCCATATAAAGAAACCCTTTTTGTACCGGATCAATTCGGCTTATAATAGCAGCCGTTCTTAACCAGTTCACTACCATAAATTCGTTATAAGCAGTAGGCACTCCATGACAGGCAGCTACAGCTATAATGACATCAGGAGCAATATTTCTGCTCATCATTTCTGCAATGCCTAATATATGATGCCCCTGCTCTTTTGAACTTCCACGCCTTCCGTACCTGTCAGTGCTTCCGTTGCCTCCAAAATTAAATTCTTTAAAGATGCTGCCATCTTCATTCCATTGCGATACAAAGATCTTGGCCCAGTCATGCCATACAGAAGCTGCTATCAATAGATCAATATCCATCAGGCCGGCTTCATCAGCATTTGTTTTATATACAGGTAACCCGTCGTTTCCTGTTGATCCGTACACCCTTTTATAACCCTGGCCTAAACTTATAGCAGCTACCTGTGTAAAGCTTTCATGCATCACCAGTCCCCCGGGGTAAGAATGGTGATCGCCCCAAATACTGCCTGGCGCTGCTTCAAAAGGCTGCGGCACTGAAGCTGAGGAAGTTCCATCGTTCAACACAGGTGGAAATATTCCGGCCATCAGGCCACCGGGAAAAAGTTTTTCATCAGCTGTATCCACCAAATTATTTCTAATAAGTTCTTGTATGATGCTGATTTTATCAATCAGAGATAATCCGGCTCTGTGCTTAAGAATCGTACGAGGATTATTAATGGCATCCATTGTGGTTTTCCGCAACTCTTTATTTTTTATTTTAAGCACATTGGTTTTAAGCAATAAAAAATTTGATTGGATCAATGGTGATTTTTTTGCTATTGCTAAAGCCCTTGCATTCCCTTTGCCAATAACTGGCTGCACCATATTTGATTGACAAAGGACAGGGCAGCAAAAAGTGCAAATCATGATAGCCGGTAAAAAGGATTTTATCATTTTTTTTGCTTGTTGTTGGAATAATGAAAAGTAGATAAAGACGTTGGACTAGTACCCTATACTTCGTTACTTAATCTTCAGCTTGCTTTCAATGCCGAATTTTTATAGTGTCCTGAAATAAGTTACATGTTTGGCGATAATCCTGATTAGGATTTACATGTTGAATTAATAGCTAAAAGTGTAAGTTAGCGGAAGTTGCTTTTTTGACATTTTTTGTCACTCTTCTATTGGGAAAGAAATTTGTAAAAATATCACGTACCAGATGCAAGCGGAAAGAACAGATACGTTCATAAAAGCTTAACAAATCTACCAGGCTCTTTTATCTTGCACAGCTATCTGGATCGGAATATCCAATGGAGTTCACAAGCTTATTATGGCAAGTTGCTCTCTAGCAAAGCCTACTTCTGTTGAGCTTTTGCATCCATCATTCTGCTATACACTTTTATATAAAAGATCTTAAACTGGAAACTCCCCTAAGTGGGGAGTTTCCAGTTTAAACAAAACATGCTTTGGAGAAAATAACGATCTTATAGTCTCCAAAGGAAATTATTAATAACCAGGATTGGGTATAAGATTGCTATTTAAATCAAGCTCTCTTTGAGGAATAGGTTTTAATAGATTTCTTACATTCCAATTGTTGTTTGCAGGAGTTCTGCCAAAATCTATATCCGTTTTGATATTGATTAGTCCAGCCCTATGCCATCTTACCAAATCGTTATATCGGTTTCCTTCAAGCGCTAATTCAACCCTTCTTTCCCGCATCAAAAATTTAAACATCTGGTCTTTAGTAGCACTAGCAGGGCGATCAGCTAAAATAGCACCGCCCGGATCGGCTCTTCTTCTAACCCTATTAATCAAAGTAGCAGCCCCAGCAAGATCAGGAGAAGAACCAAGGATTTTGCATTCTGCAGACATTAAAAGAATATCAGCATAACGAAGAATACGCTCATTGTTAGTTCCCATGTTTGGCTGCCATCCTGTAATTTGTGTACCACTTTTATCTTCGATTATATATTTAGCAGGAGTGGACCCTGTAACAGACCAGGCAGCTTTAAATACAGGAGTTTTTGATGAGGGAGGAAAAGGATCTCCGTCTCTAAAAATAGTTTTTGGTCGCCGTGGGTCATTAGGCTCAAAAGCATCCTGTAAAGGCTTTACAATATGAACTAATCCGTAGCCTTCTGCATTGGCCCCATCGGCACAAATACCCTGCTCACAACCCGCACGCCACATTATATATCTGCCGGTTCCTGAACCACCGCCATCTTCGTTAGGATACCAGTTATTATCACGTCCATATGCAAATTGAATTTCAAATAATGATTCAGCATTATTTTCCTTGGATAAAGCAAAATTATCGGCAAAATTAGACACCAAGGAATATTTTCCTGATGAAATAATGCTGGTAAACTCGGCATCTGCTGCAGCATATAAGGCGGGTTTATTTTCCCACTGTGCACGATATAACAATGCCCTGCCCAACATACCACTTGCAGCACCACTTGTAGCCCGTCCCGTGTTTTCTGTGTTCCATGAAGCAGGTAAGTTTTGTTTGGCAAAGGTTAAATCGGAAACGATTGCATCCCAAAGCTCCCCTGGTTTTGAGTTTGGCATACGGGTTTCATCTAACGATTTAACGGTGCTATTTGCAAGAGGCGCAGTGCCCCAATTGATTGCCAAAATGAAATTAAAATAAGCCCTCATAAACTTAGCCTCAGCTTCGTAACGAGGTTTTTTAGTTTCATCAACAAATCCTGTGGCTTTTGGCAATTGTTCTATAATAACATTGGCCCGCTGAATTCCTTTATAAGTGGTTTCCCAAACAGAACGAAAGTCGCCGTTGTCCGCAAGCCAGTTAAAATCCTCTACGCCATTTGTACCATTACTACGTACTGTAACATCATCATCTTCAAAAAGCATAGCATTATACCAGCCGCCGCCTGACTGGTCAAAATAATAGGTAAGCATAGTGGCATAAGGAGATAATGAAGCTGCATCAAAATCCTTTTCATTCTGATAGAATGTATCCTGGGTTAGCCCGCCTATTGGCGATAAGGCTAATTGCTTTTTACACATAGTAAAGCTGAATGCAAAAAACACGGTGAGCATTGTTGTTATTAAAATCTTTTTCATAATCATTAATTATATTAAATAATTGTCTTTACTAAAAATTGAACTGAATACCTGCCTGGTAAGTGCGTGGTTGTGGGGTACTACCCTGATCAGTACCAGCTGATCCGGCAGTACGAACATTACCAAAAGTCATTACTTCTGGGTCAAAACCTGTATAGTCTGTTATTACAAACAAATTAGTAGCTCCTACATAAATTCTGGCTGATTTGAAAGCCTTGGTTTTAGCTAATAATGTTTGAGGTATTGAGTATCCTATCTGTATATTTTTAAGACGGAAAAAACCTGCATCTTCAACCCAACGGTCAGAAAAACGGTTGTTACTATAAGGGTCGCCGTCTATAGCTCTTGGCATTGTATTGCTTGTACCTTCGCCTTTCCATCTGTTTTGTGTTGTAACAGATTGGTTTCTTCCAGGACCTCCCAAATTTTCAAGATTTCTTCTTAAACTATTATATACCTGTATTCCACCCACACCCTGAAAAAGAACAGATAAGTCGAAATTACTGTAGTTAGCATTCAAATTGAGGCCGTAAAAGAAATCAGGAATCGTTTTGCCAAGGTAGCTTCTATCAGCAGAAGTTATTTTCCCATCCGCAGTATCGGAATATTGTTTTCCATTAGGGTTATCAGCAGCGGGGGAGTTATTATCTACAAAAATTATATCTCCCGGTCTTGGTCTGTTACTTGCATTTTGCCCGGCAACGTCATCTGGCAAAGCAGCAGCAGATTGAGTAGTATTTTGGTAAATACCGGCTGTCTTATACCCATAAAAGTAGCCGATCGGGAAACCTACTGCTGTTCTGTAATCACCACTGCTATACTCTTCCACTCCTTTTGTAAGTGAAACAAGGCGGTTTTTTACGGTAGTAAAATTACCTGATACGTTAAGATTTACTTTCTTTAAAATACTGGTGTTATAGCCCAGTTCAAACTCGAAGCCTGAATTTCTTACCAAACCAACGTTTACATCCGTACTACTATATCCGCTGGTATAGGGTATAGGTAACCCTAATAAAAACTTAGTTGTGTTTCTTTTGTAGTAAGTGGCGAGAAGGTTCACCTTATTATTGAACAATGAGGCATCAAATCCAAAATCTGTTGATTTTACAGTTTCCCATTCCAGGCTTGCATTGGCTAAGTTAGATGCTATAGGGGCTTGTGATGGCACACCACCTATCGAATATTGTGGTGTAAAGGAAACCCTAGAAATATACTCAAAATCTGATGTCTCTGCATTACCAAGGTGCCCATAGCTACCCCTTAATTTTAAATCAGAAATAAAAGGTACGCCTTTGAAAAAAGACTCCTCACTTATTCTCCATGCTGCAGATATAGCCGGGAAAGTACCCCAGCGATTCTCTTCTGCAAATCTTGAAGTTCCATCTCGTCTTACTGTGGCAGTTAGTAAATATCTTTCTTTAAAATTGTAGCTCAAGCGGCCAAAATAACTCGCATAAGCCCGTTGAGATGCACCTGCACCTGCATTGGCAAATCCGGCAGTACCGGCAGTACCGTTAGAAACAACCTGGTAAAATAAAGGATCGGTACTTTGGAAATTGGTTCCAGTATAACTTAAACTATTACCCCTTAATTTCTGGTACTCAATACCGCCCAGGATATTAAAAGAATGGTCACCAAACATTTTATCATAATTCAAGGTATTGGTAAATACCTGGGTGTACCGTTGGTTCCTACTGTCACTCGCATTGTTGGCTTCTCTTCCATAACCTATTTCCGCTGCAGTAAAACCGGGTTGAAAGCCGGTACTTCTGCCAAAATTCAAATCTATTGAGGCAGCAGACTTAAAGCGAAGGTCTTTTATAATTTCGAGTTCGCCATATACACCACCTATCAAACGATAATTATGCTCTTTCGTAAGCACCAATTCATTCAGCGCAAACTGGTTTCCTATAGTAAAACCCGCAACATCTGAATTGCCGTTATACCCATAGCGGTTACCCGGTATGGTATTCATGTCATCATAAATTTTGAAAAAAGGCGGCATACTCAAATTGTTGGCTACATAAAATCCGTCTCCCCCACCATTCATGCCCCTGTTTGATTCCTGGAATGATATACCTAAAGTCTGCCCGATTTTCAAACGGCTTCCGATTTTATAATCGGAATTTGCCCTGATAGTATAACGCTCAAGGTCCCATCTCTTGGTAACAGCCTCCTGTTTAAAATAACCAAAAGAAAGAAAGAAATTAGAATTATCTGTACCACCGGAAACACCTACATTATAATTAGATACCGGTGCATTTTTGTTAATAGAGGCTTCCTGCCAGTCGGTATTGATACCTAACACGCTTTTGGGAGTGCCGGGCATAAGATCCGGATGCAAAACTCTAAAACCTGTTTGACCAGCACTTAGGCCGTCTTGCGCATTACGGTTGTTAATTGCTTCCTGCGCCAAGGCAACATATTGAGCCGTGTTATTTACCTGTAATTTCTTTGGCCACTGCTGAACACCATAATAAGCATCAAGACTAACTTTTGGCCTACCTGCTCTGCCTCTTTTAGTGGTAATTAATACAACCCCATTAGCAGCACGCATGCCATATATTGCTGCTGAAGAGGCATCTTTTAATACAGATATACTTTCAATATCCGCAGGATTAATAGTAGAAAGCGGGTTTACGTTTCCATCTTCTGCATTGTCTCCTACCTGAACACCATCAATAACAAAAAGTGGCTGAGTTGGTCCAACTGTTCCTACTCCCCGAATCCTTACTGCTACCGGTGAACCTGGCGAACCATCTACATTAGTAATTTGAACACCAGAAATACGACCCTGTATTGCAGCATCCGCACTGGCTACGGGAAGTTTCTGAATTTCTTTTGAAGTAACGGTTCCAATAGATTCAGTTAACAGCCTGCGACTTTTTTGGCCATAACCAATTACCACCACTTCAGAAAGCTGGCGGTTATCCGGCACAAAACTGATGTTAGCACTAGAACCTGAAACGGTTGCTTCCTGCATTGTGTAACCCTGGCTGGTAAATACCAAAACATCTCCCTGGGCGGCATCAATTTTATAATACCCATTTTCATCTGTCACTGTGCCGCGGTTAGTGCCCTTTACAAGAACACTCACCCTGGGTACACCAAGGCTACTTGCATTATCTACAATACGACCGGAAATCTGGCCCGTTTGAGCTTGTAGTGCAGTAACAATAAAAAGAAGAAGAAAAGATAGGAAAGCAGCTGCTGTCTTTCCTGTAGGAAAAAATCGTTTAGATTTTAATAGCATAGCAATTGTTTTTGTTAGAAGAAATTGGCCACTACATCCTAGTCTGGCCATTTAAAATTAAATTTAGAGTAATGGAATAGAACAAGTGTCCTACAGTGTCCTTATTATTCTAAACAATTTTAAAGGTAGGGGAATATAATTCCATACCCGCAAAAAAACTTAGAAGAAATTTATATACCGGCAACATTTTATTAAAAGAAAAACCTTGCATTCAAACAAAGTTGTTCAGGAATTCTTTTAATAATATTTATTAAAGTACGATAAAATTTAAAATGAACAGTAAGCATAGGTGGCAGATGTTATGTATGATCATATTACTTTCACAGTCATACGTAATCCTTTATTCGTCCGGGTGAGCCAGGTCTTACCAAAACCGGCAAAAGATTGCAAACATTAAGTGAAGATAAAATAGCAAAAATTCGTGTCATGATAAGATTTAAAAGGTTTATCGGACTAAGATGCTTTGAGTATTTTCCTGGTACAGTTTAGCCCCCGAAAGGCTGGTTACTTTTTTACCATGCACCACCAGATTTTCTATAGTTATATTCTTTACAGTGTGTTGCGCATCAAAACCATAAAAAACAGAAAAGGGAAAAATGCCATCAATTACTTTTATATTCTTAAGCAAGATATCGCTGATTTGACCACGGTATTGTGCGTGATGATCTTTTTTATCATCAGGTACCATTAATACACCATCCCAGGCACCATTTAAGTAAAATCGTTTTCGCACTTCAGGATCACGGCTACCATCTTCTGAATACACTGATCTGAAAATAGCAAAATCGAAAAGTTTATGTCGGGCATCTTCTATACGGATGTCTTCAAAAACTACATTCTTTACGTGTCCTGAGCCGGCATTATGAATACTGATAGCAGCACCAGCTTCCACATGAATGATATCAATATCCCGGAAAATAATATTTTTAATTTCAGCAGCATTTAGCTCAAAGCCTATTTCGATAGAATTACCCCACAAGGCATTCCATAAAATGCAGTTTCTAACCATTACTCCATCTACAGCTACATCCCTGGGATAGTTAAGATGGGCTTTAATAACTACATTATCATCTTTCGTACGGATAAAGCAATTTTCAATGGTTATGTTTTTTGTACGTACGATATCAATACCGTCATCACTGGCCTGGTCGCTTATAATTTTAATATTATTGATGCGAACATTGGTGCAATTGATGGGCACTACCTGCCATGTAGTGCTGTTATGCAGGGTCACGCCTTCGAGTGTCACATCCCTGCAATCAATAAATTCTACAAAACGTTGATACCTTCCTTTCATAGAACGCAGTAACGCAGTATCATTATTAAGATTTTTTATAAGCGAATCATTGAAGCGGTTATTATAAGTACCGTCCAGCACACCACGTCCCATAACTTTCACGTTATTAGCGCCCTTTGCTTTTATTACACCAACTACTACCGCACCTCCTTCAATATATACGGTTTGATTGCTTTTTACTTCTATAATACCTGGGTAGTGTATTTTACCCCCTTCAAAATAAATAACATCTTTATCACTTTTTTGAGGACGGGCCACTTCAGGCGCATTGGCAAAAAGAAAGAGCGGTGTTTTAATACTGCCATTAAGCTCAATGCTTAATTGCTGTGGCTTTGTTATACGCAGGCGTATTATATTGTCTTTAAAACTAGCTTTAATATTAGCAGATAGCGGCCTTACGTCTACCCATTTTACATCCCTCGCTGTTTTGATAACAATGTCTGCCGGACCGCTCAAATCAAAAGAACAGTAAGCAGCCGGCACAGGAGATTGATAGACAAAATGTTTCTTTCCGTTTACCATTACTTCATACTCTTCAGATGCCCTTAACCCCGCCGGCTCACGATAAGCGGCAGATTGTGCATGCAATGAAACATTAAGCGAAAATTGAAGAATGATAACCCATAAAACATAATTCAATGAATAAAAGAAACTTTTCCTACCTGCCATATAGATGATTTAAAATTTATTGTTGCTATTTGGTTTTTACTATTGAAGTATTAAATAGACGAGCATCCGCTTTTCTTGTTATGCCCTTTCTATTGGTGATATGCGATGATTAAATTTTTAAATAAAATAAAAGATTGCTTGGATGATGCAAGCAAAAAAGATAAAAAGGCCAATCATACAAACTTCATTTCTAATAATTATTTTCGAATATGCTTTAAGCGTAAAGTTCGCAATTTGTGAACAACCCAGTGCTCTTCCAAAATCAACAAAGCTTAATGAAGCTTCCACTACTACTGAGGCTTAAGCGCTGTTTGCTGCCGGCCTTTGCAACCGCTTCTTTGCCATGTAGTTTATAATTTTTTTTGATTTAAAGGCAGGTCAGGAAAGGATGCGGTACTATTTATTTATACCTTAAAGCTAATACGACACGGCATTCCGAGATGAAAGAATACTACAGGGATTTCCGCCGGATTAAAACGAAGGGGTTTTTAATATTCTCTTTACTGTTTTGCAAAATTAATTCAGCAGCTGATTCTCCCATTTTAATATGGTCGGTCGAGATTACGGTAATCCCATCCAACAATACTTCTTTCAACGGAGTTTCATTATAAGAAATGATGCCCACATCTTCACCCACCTTCAACTTTTTCTCAGCACAAATTTTTATAATGTTAACCAGGTCGGTTTCTTCAGTCACGATAAATACATCTCCTTTATGGATGGGCGTATTCATAGTGGTTTCTCTAATAACTTCATTTTTAAAACAGTTTCGCATGCAAAACTTTTTAAAGCCCCAGGTTATTTCCTTTGGATAAGGAATAATGCTGGAATATACCAGGTATAGTTTTGAATATTTCTCTAAAAGATCAAGCCCCTGTTCCAATGCATCAATAATATCGTTTTCAAAATCCTGGTAAACAACCCCGCACTTAAAATCTATTTCAGGAACCTTTTTATCTAGTATGATCAGCTTATCGCGGGGGATGGTTTTAAGTATATTATTTGCTTCCTCACTATTTTCATAGAAGTAGGGCATCACAACAAAATAGTTATACTCATTCAGATGGTTTTCCACCTGGTTTTTTAAAACCTTCACATCAAAATGATGAATTTTAAGATCAACAGAAGCTCTCGTCCCTAATTTTTCTATAAAGCCCTGATAAATTTGTTTTTTATAATTACTTATTTTATTAAAAAGGAGTAAAATTTTTAAATGGCCAACTGCATCTACGTTGTTTATATAAAACCCTTTGCCTTTTATGGGAATGATGGTTCCTTTTTCTCTTAGTAACATATAAGCTTTTTCAACTGTTACTCTTGAAATAAAGTACTGATCGCTTAGCTCATTAATGGATAAGATTTTTTGTCCCTTTTTATATCTGCCTGTTCGTATGGCATCAGTAATAGCATTAACAACCTGTAAATATTTAGGAACTTTATTCTCCAGTTCTATATCAAATTGTGGCATGGTTAAATGCATTATAATTTACTTTTTCAATACCTGAGGAAAAAGATGTATCGCAATCGTGTAAGACACTTGAAAGACATTAATATACATTATACTGCTGCGCAACAACGTTAAAATATATTAGCATTATATTCAAGTTGCTTAATCCTATAAGTTCTTATAAAAACCAAGGCTTCTCCTTAATAGGTAGCCCTTCCACCGGACAGGTCAAAAGTGAATCCTGTGGTAAAACTATTTGCCGGTGATACAATATAGAGTATCATATTCACCACTTCCTCTAACGTGCCGCAGCGCTTCATGGGAATTTTATCGGTCATGTATTTTACCTGTTCATCCGGCATCGCATCTACAAGCGGGGTTCTTATAACTGCCGGCGCCAAGGCATTTACCGTAATGCCCATTTCGCCATATTCTTTTCCCTGTACTTTAGTCATGCCGATAACGGCAGCTTTCGAGGCAGAGTATGCCAGCATACCTGCATTGCCTTCTTTACCGGCAATGGAAGCGAGGTGCAGAATTCTTCCATACTGCTGCTTTATCATGTAAGGCAACACAGCATGGGATGTATAGAAACTGGCCATGAAATTAATGTTGAAAACCTTCTGTAAATTTTCCGTATCTACTTCGTGAGATTTTATATTAGTAGCACCAGTAATGCCGGCACAATTCACTAAAATATCTATACGCCCCCATTTACCTGCTGCCATATCAACCGCGTTCTTTACTGCTAATTGATCTGTGATATCAACTCCAAAAAGCATAACCAGTTGCTGCGAATCCTTAAACTCTTTTTCTAACGCTTCTTTGTTGATGTCTAACAAAACCACA
Organism: Chitinophagaceae bacterium; assembly: GCA_043763635.1. Lineage (GTDB taxonomy): Bacteria > Bacteroidota > Bacteroidia > Chitinophagales > Chitinophagaceae > Flavisolibacter. The sequence goes on along the minus strand of JAYULK010000090.1, from coordinate 71,456 downwards.
AAAGCTTCCCGCTGTAGCAGCCTTTGGGCTACCGCCAAACCAATACCAGATGCGGCTCCTGTAATAACGGCCACTTTTCCTTTAAAGCTCATAATTATCCGTTTAAAATCAAAAATTGTACAGCCTACACTTTTTTAAAAGCCAATATTTCAAATCAACATTATCATTAAAACAGAAGGAAAACGCACCTAGGTTCCCGCAACGGGCTCTTTGATCTCTTCCACCAACTTCAAAATCCGTTCATTCAACTCTTTGATATAGCCAACGGAAGAGGCATCCGGAATGTAAGCTGCTTTACGGGACACACTGTTTTTTAGTATGCCTCTCGCCATCAGCAACTCCTTTTCGGCATAATGAAACAACTCCATATTTTGAAGTGAAAAGAATATTTGCGGCATCACCTTTTCAAAAAGTTCAAAGGCTCGTTCATTTTTGCCCTCTTTGCGAAGTGTGAATATTTTCTGCAGAATATCCGCCACGGCCAATCCAGGCATTACGCCGCCAATACCTACGGAAACGAGTTCCAGCAAATACAAGCCACCCCACCCTTCAAAAACACTTACTGTACCTCCTGTGGCTTTAATGATCGCTTCAAACTTTGGTGCACAAAGGGGTTCTTCCAGCTTAAGGTATTTAAAATTGGAATGCTGGAGGCGCAACTCATTAATCAGAGCTACGCTGATAGAACTTCCACCTGGATTAAAATCCTGTATCAATACCGGTGTGTCCGGAATAGCACTAAAAAATTCAGAGAGGTATGTTTTAATAGACGTTTCAGGCAAATTAAAAATACGCGGCACAGCCAGTGAAATAACATTTGCCCCTGCGGCTATATTCGCTTTTGCCAATTGAATGGCCACCTTTAGGGAAGGATGATTGGACTGGGCCACAATCTGTAACCGGCCCGCCGCCTGATCCACTGCAATCCTTACTACAAGCAGCTTTTCATCATCGGTTAATTTATAGAACTCGCTTGCATAAGCCGGCAGGCAAACAGCTTTTAATCCCGATGCAATGGCAAAATCAATCAGGCTGCGCAACGCAGTTTCATCAATCGTTTCATCATCATTGAAAGGAGTAGGAATAATTGGTACCGTACCGTAAAGACCTTTGCTCATATTTATTTATTTAACGTTTATATCATTAGCGTTTTTGAACTTATTTGGCAGCGACCCTTTTACGCCGGGTTGGGCTATAAACAGATGTCCGCTTTGAGGATATTTTAATAGATTTTCTTCGCTTAAACCTACGCTTGCGGTAGTGATCAACAACTGATCTAAATTTTCTCCACCAAAAACACAGGAAGTAACCTGCGGCACCGGCACGTCAATCTTAAACAATAATTCACCAGTGCCGGGATTCCAACGGCACACACAAAAGCCATCCCATTGCGCCACCCAAAGCATGCCCTCTTCATCAATGGTCATTCCATCTGGCTTGCCTATTTCGGCGGGTATTTCTACTGCAATACGTTCAAAGGTGATGGTGCCTGATGTTGCATCAAATAAATATTGGTCAACCCTTTGCAAAGGGCTGTCTATAAAATAAAATTTTTTGTTATCTCCTGACCAAGCCATGCCATTAGCTATTGTGAGATCAGTAAGATGCTGTGTGACTTTGTTTTCATCAATGCAATAAACTGAGCCTGCATTTTTCTTTGCAGCTACATGCATGGTCCCAAGCCAAAGCCTTCCCTCGCTATCACATTTACCATCGTTGGGGCGGTTTTGCGCCAGCTCTTTTTCAACACCAACCAACCATTGAAGTTTACCGCTTTCAAGATTAAAAAGTGATAAGCCATCTTCTAAGGCCACAAGTAAATTGAAATCATCATACAGAACGATCATTCCAATGCGCTGCGGCATGGGCCATGATTGTACCTGCCTTTCAGGCCACTTTATTTCGTTCAATTTTTTACCTTCAATGTCCACCCAAAAAAAACTATTCCTTGCTGTATGCCATACCGGCCCTTCGCCCAGAATATTTGCAGCAGGATAAAGCAGTTCTGCTTTTAATGATTGATATGTTTTTCGTTCTGTCATGCTTTATGATCTTCCTACAATAGGTTCAACAAAAACAAGGTCTTCGCTGCTTTTAGGTTTTAAAAAATCCAGATCACATCCTTCATCTGCCTGAAGCACTTCGCGAATATACAATTGCGGATAGCCCCTGCGGTGTTTGCTCGCCGGCGCCTGCCACAATGCTTTTCTTCTATTCATCTCTTCATCATTTATTTCTAATGTCAATTTCCGGTTCGGTATATTAAGCGTTATCCTGTCGCCGTTTTGCACTAAAGCCAGAGGTCCACCCATAGCAGCTTCTGGCGCTACATGTAAAATAACAGTACCGAAAGAGGTGCCGCTCATGCGGGCATCGCTGATGCGCACCATATCGGTAACGCCTTCGCTGCGTATTTTTTTTGGAATTGGAATCATGCCCCATTCCGGCATACCAGGCACTGCCTTAGGACCTGCATTGCGCAACACTAAAACCGAAGTTTCATCAACAGCTAAATCTTCATTATCAATGCGGTGAAGCATGTCATCATAATTTTCAAAAACAACTGCAATGCCTGTATGCACTAATAAATGCTGCGATGCTGCGGCTACTTTTATTACAGCGCCATTTGGCGCAAGGTTACCAAAAACAATAGCAATGGTAGGTGCGGTGGTAACCGGAAATACAGTTGTCTTTATAAGCTTATTATCTTTTAAAATAACTTCTTTTAAAAGAAGAGATAATGCTTCACCTGTGTATGTTTTTACACCAGTATCTATTAACCCGCCAAGTTCTTTCATAACTGCGGGAACGCCACCTGCTTCATTAAATTCGTCTATCAGGTAACTGCCTGCAGGCTGCACATTTGTGATGCACGGAACAGTTGCGCCAATCTCATTAAACACTTCAGGATACAGTGAAATATTCAGCCGCCCGGCAATAGCGGTAAGATGTATGATGGCATTTGTAGAACCGCCCAATGCCATGCAAACGGCGACGGCATTTTTAAAAGCAGAAAGCGTGAGCATACCGGCTGGCCGCAAATCTTCATATACCATATTTACAATGCGATTGCCTGCTTCTTTGCTCATTTCAAATCGCTGCTCACTATCTACCGGCAGCGTACTTAATCCAAGCGGCATTATGCCCAAAGCTTCCAATATGCCATTCATAGTAGATGCGGTACCCATTGTATTGCAGGAACCAAATCCACAACTCAATGCCTTCCCTATTTCTTCCCATTCTTCATTATCAATCTTACCCGTACGTAATTCATCCCAGTATTTCCATAGATCTGTACCACTGCCCAAGCGCTGGCCCTTATGCACGCCTACTTTTTTGGGGCCTGCATTTAATTGAATTGCAGGGAGATTAGCACTTATGGCGCCCATTAATAAACCGGGCACTGTTTTATCACAATTGCCAAGAAGTACAACGCCGTCTATTGGATATGAACGGAGGCTTTCTTCTACATCCATAGAAAGCAGGTTTCTATATAAACCTGCAGTTGGCTTCATCAGTTCTTCGCCTAATGTTATTACAGGAAATTCCAGTGGAATACCACCAGCTTCGTGAATGCCTTTTTTAACTTCTTCCGACACAGCCCGCAAACTCATGTTGCAGTTATTCAGTTCGCCCCAGGTGTTGGCAATACCAATTACAGGTTGCCCATGGTAGTCATCCATATTAATGCCTGCAGCCCGTAGTGCACCTTTGTGCAGCAAGCCCGTTTCATTGGCGCCGTAAAACCATCTATGACTTCGTAAAGGCTGTTTGTTCAACGCTGGTACTTGTGTTTTGTTTTTGTATGAAATTTCTTTTTACTACCTCTTTTGTAACCAAGGGCTTAAGTGTTTTGCTTATTGCAAATAAACTGCTGCTTGTTACATTATTCCTTTCCCATTTAGACTTACGGAAACCTTAGCACCTTTTACGTGATGAATCTTTAATACGCCTCCTGTTGATAGCGGCTCCCAAACCCAACCTTCTGTTGCACTATTCTTTGTTTCTTTTAGTATAGCGCCATCAACTTTTACAGTTGTGGGTTTTGATGCTAACCGCAACACTTCCTTTGCATCTTTATCAAAGGTTTGATAGGAAATTTGCTGAGGCGCATACTTTATGTTTTGTACCACTGAAGTGGATTTCAGCAAATGATTTTCACCGGCAGGTGCCCATTCAGGCACAGCAGCAATGCCTTCCATAAAATGACGGATATAATCGGTATAGCCATCACTGAACCAGATTTCATCGCCCCAATTGTGACCAGTTTGCACCACACCATCAGGTTCGGCCATATAAGAAGCATGATTAAAGAAACGATAAGCTTCTTCTTTAAACCAGGCATCCCCGCTGCGTTCGTACCACATGGCACAGACAGATGCATAACGCGAGGTGTGGCTGCCCATCGGCAGGTAGCAGCCAGTTTGTTCGTTGATGGCATTCATCCCCCTTTCGCCAAATGTATTTTTCACCCACCATATTAACCCGGGAACAGTCGTTGAAATTTCCTTGTCATGCTGCGGGGTTTTTAAAAGATAGCGGGCAAACTCCATAGGTGAATTATTTACCCGGTTTAGGTTGATGGGGTCGAAACGTATATCTTCAAAATAGCCTTTCCAGATAGAGGTTTTAATTGGGCCTTCGGCAGAATACAGCCACTTCCAAACTATACCTGAAGCTTTTTTATAAGCATCTTCTTTTACTATAGATAATTTTATGTGCTCTTTTATGCGAACTAATTCATCAAGCAGACGTAGGTTCTCTACCACATGCGATGTATATTCTTCCAATACTTCCCCGGTTTCTGCCTTTACCCGGAAAGCCCAGGGTGAAGTTAATACCAATGTGCTCCATCTTATCCCGGTGCCATGCACTCCTTTGCGTACATATTTTGCCAGGGCATCAGCACAGTGAATAGCGGCCTCTAAATATTTTTGCTCTTCCGTGATCTGGTAAAACTTCAAATAGTGAATGCCCATCTCTCCAATTTTATCCACTTCCAGCACGTAAGACCCATCACCTCTTCCCTTATTTTCATCAGTTACTGCTGTATCGAAACGGGAGGCACCATCATATATAATTTCACCGGCTTCTGAGCTTGCATACGGCACACTTGCCCATGCCGAAGTGGCTGGCGTAGTGCCATATTTTATCTGATGGTCCAATGCCTGCCGCGCTATAGCAATCATGGACTCATCTCCTGAAAAATTACGCCAGTCAATGGCCAGGCTTTGCACCAAACCGCCATTTACCACAACAGGATTATGGGGCCACGTAGAACCGACAAAACCACCTTTGCCATCGCGGTACATAGAGCAATGCGTAAGGTATAAAGGAAGATTATTCTTAGGGCTTACCGGACAGGTTTTTAAAAAATCAACCGCCAGCTTCACAGAAATAGCGTAAGATGCACCAGGCGTTTGCGGCTTGTAACGGGCTAAAAGTTTGCCATTTTTATCAAGGTTTACCTTAGCGCCGCACATTGAATCTACCTTGTATTGGGCTTCAGAAAAATGGGCCAACAACATGGCACCAGCCATTAATAGTAATTTTCTCATTTTATTTAATTAACGCACTTACTTGCTTTTGAAATGTTGTTTATTAATCAATTAACTTTTAAAACCTCATGTACCTTTAAACGGCAGCCGGCTTTCCTTCTGTTTCTGCCGTTGTATTTTGTTTGTATTCCCACACAGTAATTACAAGAGTGCTGACTAATACTAGCAAACCACCCACGATGGCCATCGGGTTTAATTTTTCATGCAGAAATAAAATGGCAATGGGCAAACCGAAAAACGTAATTAAAAAATTAGAAAGCGCCACCTGTATGGCTTCAAGGTTTTTAAGGGCTACAAAAAATAATATCATGGATAGGAAATTATGAAATACAGTAAGCAGTGAAAGTCCGATCCAGGTATTAGTTGTAAAAGAACTTATGTTCGCCAATACGTTGCCTTCATAATACCACACAAACGGAAAGAGCAGCACCACCATAAAAATGTAGGTGTAGAAAAGCATTTCCATTTCGGTATATTCATCAGCTATCTTTTTGCATATTGTATTATAAAAACCGCTGCCCAGGATTCCTGAAAAAATCAATAGATTTCCGATCATGTAATTGGAACCGAAATCGGTACTGGCAATGTCTTTCTTAGAACACAACACCACGCCGATGATGGCTATGCCGAAACTTACCCACCGCAGTGTATTCATTTTTTCTTTTAAAAATAACACAGCCAACAGCGCTGATACTACAGGTAGCGTAAGGCTGATAATAGACCCATTGCTTGCAGTTGATTGTTGCGTGCCGATGGTGAGCAAAACCTGCGCAGGAAACTGCCCAAGGAGGGCCAGCAATAGAAAGATTTTTAAATCGCTCAGTTTTCGTTTTTTATTCTTTTTTACATCTTTATATACAAATGGCAGCATAAACAATGTAGCCAGCAGCATAGGAATAAAAACAGTGCTGAACGGCCCTATCTGATCCTGCACCAATTTGATGCAGGTAAATTGCAAAGCCCACATAAGGTTGCAGGCAAATAAAGCGCCCCAGGAAAATAAAGATTTCTTCATTTAAAATTAGAAATTAGAATCAAATTTCGTAAGACTCTTTTAAGATATTTCGTAAACAATAATAGTGAATAATTGTAAACAAAACTTACATTCAAGCCATAATTCAATAGTTTTATCCTTTAATAACGCTTATGAGCAATACAAAACGATTTGAGAACAAACATGTACTGATTACAGGCGCAGCCCGGGGTATCGGTTATGAAATAGCCCGCCAGTTTGGAAGAGAAGGTGCACTTCTATCGCTACTTGACTTTAACGAAGAAAATTTAGCTGCAGCATCAACTAAACTAAAAGAAAATGAAATAACCGCTTATTCCTACTGTGTGGACGTATCAAGCAATGCAGCCGTTACAGATGCGGTTTCAATAGCAGATGCCATCAAGCCAATAGATGTATTGATCAACAATGCAGGCATTGCTTTTGAAACGCCATTTCTCCATATCGAAGAAGAAGAATGGAATCAAATAATTGATATTAATCTTACAGGGATGTTTTTTGTAGCGCAAAGCGTTTGCCGCTGCATGGCTACGAGAAAAAAAGGCGTGGTGGTGAATATGGGCAGCAAAAACGGGTTGGATGGGGAGTTTGGCTATGCACATTACAACGCTTCAAAAGGCGGCGTAATCATGCTTACCAAAACAATGGCTTTGGAATTGGCCCATCTCAATATCCGCGTAAACGCTGTTTGTCCAGGTTATATACAAACGCCCATGTCAATGGAAATTGATCCACCAGAGTTTACAGAAAACTTTGTAAACCAATATATCCCTTTAAACCGGCCGGGAAAGGTAGAAGAGGTAGCGCCGCTTTTTTTATTTTTAGCGAGTGATGAAAGCAGCTTTATGACCGGGCAAATATTGATTGCGGACGGCGGGCAGCTCGCGGGACAAAAACCCGGCGCAGAACTTTTATCTAAGATCAAACTTTAGATAAACCCTCATTAGGTTATTAGATTTTATACCCTTTACGGTAATGCAAATGCAGAATAGCGGCCCGAGTTCATGATCGTTTTTTTGAACCACCTGCTTCTATAATACTCCCAATCAACAAGGTTTAAAAGGCTGACGCCTTTCTTCAAACCGGGTTTATAAATGCCAAATGGTATGGTTGCACAGGCAGTTCAATTTTGATAAGCTTTTACTTCAGTTTCAGTTTAAAAGATTGTGTCATAAAACCATAATACTCATGGTGCTTATGAACTCCGGTATAATCTCCGGCAAACATTATTGTTCCGGATAAACCGTCTTTGCTCCACCACTTATTGGGTATTTGCGGCAAGTAATTCGTATGCCTTGCGCCTCCCCATGGTTTTTCGTTGTGAAATATTTTCCAGGGTCCCCAGGGATTTTCACTTTCATACAACTGCATCTCAGATTCTTTGTCCCACTTGCTCCACTCTTCATTGGTGGCATTTTCGCGGTGGGGTACTACGTCGCTGTACATGCCAAGTATATAGCGTTTCAAAGTTTTATTATACGAAATGGTAGGATGGGCTACATGTCCCAAATCTGTGAAAATCGGGTAGCTATCATCCTCTGATTTTGACCAATCCGGGACATTGTTTTCTAAACCCGATAAAAACTGCCAGGCTTCGCGATTAATGATGCTGTCTTTGTGAACCCGGGCCATAGAAAGATGGTCTCCTGTTTCCCAACTTCCATCGTTTGACATCGCATACACATACGGTGATAGCTGTTGGGGCACATCGCTGTAGCCCGGTCCAAAATTCAAGAATGTAAGGCCGGCAAACTTTGGTCCGAGAAAACGGGGCGTGGTTGCATTTGGAATGTTCGACCAGGTTTTACCGAAATCAGTTGATTTGATGATACCGGCTATGCCATAGTTTTTTGAATACGATGAAGTAAAAAACATGTGGCTCAACATAGGTTCCTTAGCACCCTTAAACGGATCATAGTTTTCTAGCCGGGGCCTGATAGAATCGAAATAAGGCATGAGGCGTGGGATGTTCCAGTCGTAATCGTAAATAGAAACATAAAGCAATGAGTCAACTGCGACAATCCCGTCCACATACCTGCTTAACATTTTATCCTTCGGCATCATTTTACGAAAAGGTATTTCCAAAAAGTCCGTTACCGTTTCTACTTTATGAGTTGGAGGAATGCCGGTTACCTTCAGCACGTGGGCATAATTAATGGGTGCGCCGAAGTTTTTTCCGTCATCATCTAAAACATAAATCGCATCGTCAATTCCCCAGGTCCACCAATGCATATCCGATCCGCTTCCGGGATACCTGTACGGCTCTGAAGTCCATTCGAAAGAGTCTATTAGATCGCTCTTAGGGTAAGGTATCTCCCGATGGTATTTAGCTGTAGTTGCAGCAGAAACTTTCTTTGGTTCGCTACAGGACACTACAGTTAATAAAAGGAGAATCAGGTACAGTAAATACTTCATAGCCCGTCATTGAGTTTTTGCATTTGAAGCCCAGGTGTTTGCAATTGTAAAAACCAAAATAGAATTTAAAGACCTCCACCTCTACCCACGCTATTTTTTACTTCTTTTTCAAAGTCAATTGCCTTTTTTGCCTTTCGGGCTTCATTGTCTTTGAAGGTAACAAAGTTCTTTGGGTTACCTTTAATGTGAACAAAAGTATTGGTGCCTTCAGAGGCTTTTGAGTTACGGATAACGCCATCGGTTGCATTATCCAAAACAATAGCTGCGTCATTTCCATTTTTCAATCCCTGCCTTCCTGAAAATGAATCAACTACAAAATCAGTCACGTTTTTTAATACCATTGCGCTTTGCCATTTTGGCTCTGTTTCCTCGGCCCACTTCACCGAAAGGTCACGTATTTTAAGCCCGTCTACTCCTTCTATATGCAGGGCATGCGATGCTCTTTTATCTTTTGAATTTTCAGGCATCATAAATAGCTGCACGTTTGAAAAGCTTATGTTTTGAAGCGCCTGGCCAGCATAGCCCTTTATTGTACTAGTTCCTCTTACATTGGCTATCACGTTTTGAATAACAATATCTTTAATTACTCCCAGGGCGGAAGTTTCAGTCCTTTTTTTAAGGACAAACTTGCACATCTCCGCATCGCCCCACCAGTTCCAATGGCGTCGGTTGGTTTCAATAGTGATGTTGCTGAATATAACGTCACTCACCGTTGCCCCATCCTGAACATTTATGCCTAAACCTCTGTTTGAATTGCGTATTACGCAGTTATTAAATAATACGTGTTTTATATCAGCATGGGTTTCGGTGCCAATCACCAGCGCAGTAGAAGATGATGTTAAGACACAATTGGTGACCGTAATGTTTTCGCTGGGGTTTGCTTTTTTTCCATTGCGTGGACTTGTTTTTATACAAATGCTATCATCTGCTGTTTCGATCACGCAATCTGAAATGGTAACGTTACTTGTTGAGACAATATCAATGCCATCAGAATTGATCGCTTTTTCAAGATCAGAATAGATATAAATACCCCTGATAAATACCCTGCTACAATCGTTTAAACGGATGTTCCAAAGTGGCGTATTAATGAGGGTTACATCAGTTAATAAAAAATTGGTGCAGTCATTTATAACAAACATATACGCATTGAGTGCAGAGGTTTTTCGGTAATATTTGCGCATGTCTACTCCGGCTGCCCTGGCGATTTCCATCTCCTTGGTTATCTCGGGGTCTAAGCGCTGGATCTCTGTATACTCGTATTGCGCCAGCCCATCCAGCGTGCCGCGGCCTGTTACAGCTATGTTCTTTGCATTTTCAGCATAGATCATCGTTGGCGAAGGGCCGAAAAAATCTTCCTTCACCTGGCTCAAAAACAAGGTTGCACCTGCTTCGATATTTAAGGTGACGTTGTCCTTTAACTGTATGGTGCCGACGGTGTATTCGCCCGGTGGTACATTCACTGTTCCACCTCCTCTTGAGGCTGCTGTTTCAAGGGCTGTACGGAATGCCTTTGTAGCGTTATCGCTGCGTTTACCCGAAGCGCCGAATTTTCTTACATCAATAGGTTCTGTATTGTTTACGTTAGAAGTTTGCGCCTTTGCCGGAATGGAAGCGCCTGCAAGAAGGCAGGTGCCTAAAAGAGCACCGCCCTTTGCAATCATGGAACGGCGGGTTGATAATTGTTGCTGTTCGTCAGGCATCCTCGTTAGATTTAATTATTAATGGTAAGAGATTTTTTTTAGTGAGATTGTCCGCCCTGCCCAGTTGCATAATGGTATTCAACATTCATTATAATAATGCCTTACTGACTAACGATCTTGTTAAGCATATTTTTTGTTATTTGTTGCACCCTAATGTCTGGTTTGGAAAAGTCCATTATAACTTTTGAACGCATGGAATGTTGATAGGCCGGGGTTTTAGCTAATGGCTGTACCCACCAACATGTACCGGCATTGAAAACAAAATTTCCTTTTGGAGTCGTATAAATGGTAGACACATGATTCTCGGTGCCCTGGCCAAAACCTAACGGATTAACTTTTGTTTCCGCTAATATCACAAGATCTTTTTGATTTCCTGTTGGCAGGCCATGATACTCCCAACCAACAAGGTTTAAGATGCTGTCACCTTTTTTCATACCGGAGTTTTTAAATACCCAATGGTTTGGTTGCTGGCATATAAAACTCCCAAATCCCACCCCGTACGAACTAGAACCCATTAAGTCCTGTTCGTTTTTAAAATCCCGCTCCGGCAATCTTCCTGTTGTTCTGTTGGGACGATTATCAGTGGAAGGCGCAAGGTATTCCGTGCCATCAACGGAGTTGCCACTTAGAAATAACAGGCTTACCCCTTTGTCACGTGCTTTCTTCACATTATTGAACATATCATAAGTCCAATATTCATCATGACCTACCGATAAAAATCCTTTTGCCCGCAGCAGTTCAGTAGAATCTGAATGCGTATCTATATTCGAAATGTAACTAACGTCATACCCTTCTTTTTCCATCCAGTAACTTAAAGGATATTCCCATAATAAAAACTCTCCGCTGCCATTGGATAACGGATTGAATCCTGATGGTAATTCGTTTACATAGATACCATAAGGCCGGTCGAAACTAACTTTTGCACCGTTTGTATTGACCCATGGCTTATGGCCTTCATCATACATGCTGTGCCACTGTGGCCAACGGTTATAAGTTTGCCAGGTGAGGTCAGAGCACTGAAAAAGAAAATCAACTTTTCGGTCATCTTTTACTATGAAAACTATATAAGATTGAAACCGCTGTGGAAGCGTGGTAAGTTTACATAAAAACACACCACTTAACCAATCAGGAGGAATAACCATTTGGTAACTTTTATCCCAGTTACATTCAAAAAAGTTTGTTTTTGGATCGGGGTTTGGAGATTGCTGCTCCTTTCCTTTAAGAGGGCCAATATGCTTTTTCAGGTTTCCGCCTTTCCCCCCATAATAGCCCATCCGGTAAATATCAACAGTGAAGCTGGATTGGGGATTGGTACTTACATAAAGATTCAGCGAATCGCCCTGGCCGACACTTGTTTGCGAACAATAACCTTCTATTTGTGGTCTTCTGCAAAACCTGTGGTTGGGTAAAGAGCAGGTATCGTATTTCACGTTAATAAGCCAGTCGGAGGTGCCAGGCAAAAGATTCTCCCTGACTATTTTATTATTTATTTTTTGCGACATGCCGGCTGTAAACAATAGGACAGCGATGAGTGCAATAAAACAATGTTTCATATTCGTATAATAGTGTGGTTATTGATTACGGAGTGCTTGCATTAATATGTTTTCGTAAAAATCCAGCAGCAGCAAAAACCCAACTCGCTTTTGTACAAGTAAACATGCATAAGTTAACCATTTACTGGCTCTAAATAGTTAGAGCTACTACTATTCATTTATGGACGGATGATAGTGCCATCTCTTTTTCTTACCTGCCATTCCCCTGGTTTAAAATGCGCCGGGTATTTTGCTGCGGCCTTTTCATTGATATCCACACCAAGGCCCGGCGCATCATTCACATACATATAGCCATTTTTGATGTAAGGACTGCCGGGAAAAACTTCAAGCATTGCCTCATTAAAATTTACCGACTCCTGAATGCCGAAATTCCAAATTGCAAAGTCAATGTGTGCATCTGCAGCATGCCCTACTGGTGATACATCGGGCGGGCCATGCCAGGCTGTTTTTATATTAAACCACTCTCCGAGTCTTGCCACTTTCATTGCGGGTGTAATGCCACCAATCTGCGATATATGGCAACGGATGTAATCAAACCACTGGTTCACCATTGGTTCTTTCCATTCATTCTGATTATTGAATAATTCACCCATGGCGATAGGCACTGTAGTGCTTTCTCTTAAAATCTTAAACCATTTTTGATTTTCAGGTGAAAATGGATCTTCAATAAAGAAAGGGCGGTACGGCTCTAAACTTTTAATAAGATTAATGGCATCCATTGGCTCAACTCTTTCATGTATATCATGCAAAAGTTCTATCTCGTCGCCACACCTTTTACGAACAGCTTCAAACATTTTTGGTACGGACTTAAGATAGGTTCGCTGGTCCATATACGCATCACCTGCGTAACCGAAACCTGCTTCTTTAAAATCAGGTTTTTGGGCCAGGTTCAATGCGCCGTATCCACCTTGTTGTATCCTGATATGACGAAAGCCTTTGTCCATATTTTTTTGCACGCTATCTGAAACTTCTTCAGGTGTTTTACCTGCTGAATGAGCATAGCAGTCAACGGCAAACCTGGCCTTGCCACCTAATAGCTGGTACACAGGCATACCCGCACGTTTGCCTTTTATATCCCATAACGCCTGGTCCAATCCGCTTAAGGCGTTATTAAGCACTGGGCCATTGCGCCAATAAGAACTTACGTAAGCGGCTTGCCACATATCTTCAATGTTATCTACATCTCTTCCTACAGCAAAATCGTGCAAATAACTATTGATAGCTGTAACCACCACCGCAGCCCTTTGTGTAAAAGTGGCACATCCTAGTCCGTATAAACCTGGCTCGGTTGTTTCAACTTTTACCACCACAAGGTTAGGGCCCTGGGGGGCAGTAGCAATTGCTTTAACGCTTTTGATTTTGATGGGCTTAACAGCGTTTGCATAATTTGTTATAGCATTTTTTTGGGTTGATTCCCTCCCAAAAGCGGTTGGATTAAATCCAATCATTCCAAGCAATCCTGCAGAAGAACCTAAAGCAAGTTGCTTAATCATCTTCCTGCGATCAACCTCATTGTAAGCAGTTTTATTCATCTTTTATTTGTTTTGCTTACCAATTAATAAGCAGTTGGTTTTGTTAATAAATAGACTGTAGTGATCATACCGATTAATTTTTTCTCAATGAGACGTTTTCAAGGTGCACTTTTTTACCACCCGTAAAACCAGGATTGCCGGTTCCTATAAAACCTTCATTTAAAAAGTTTTTTACATTCACAGCATGAATGCCATGCGTGAAAAACGATGGCAGGTTTTTACCCCAGGTAAGCTCAAAATTTTTAATGGTTAAGTTATTTACATATTGAGCATACAAACCGGGTATGTCGTGTGCAAAAATATTCTTGTCAGAAAATGCTGTTGGGCGGAGATCTATATTGCCTCCGTAATTCATGGTTTCCCTTCCTCTTTTAATATGTAGCATTACATTATTAAATTGTATATTCTCCATAGGGCTTTCTTTTAAAGCATAAAGAAGTATACCCTGCTCACCAACAGCGGTGATATTATTGAATTGCACGTCCTTAATTTTACCTCCCCCCTTTCCCTTAAATCTTGAGACTGAGGATAAATGTATTGGTTCGCCCTTACCCCACCAACCCCCATTATGAAGCCGGGTTTCAATCATGATATCGGAGAAGATAAGCTCCTCAATGCTGGAAGAGTCATGAGCAAAAACGCCAATACCGCGGTTGGATTCTGAGATAATAATATTGGTAAAACTGCACCTTCTTATAGGGTGCTGTCCATAACCAATCCTTATAGCCGCCGAACGTGATTGCAAGCGGCAATTGTTTACCTGAATATTCTCTGCATAGATAGATTTGTTGCCATACTTGTATTTATTTTGTTCAGCAGCAGTAAATCCAGGCATGTTACCCAGTTTGGTAAACCCTGTGACGATGATAGCATCATCCCCGGCTATAATTTCACAATCGGAAATGCGAACATTTCTGGAAACCGTAAGATGAATCCCGTCACTATTAGGAATCATAAGATTGTTAAGCAGAGAGATACCACTTACCAAAACATCCTCACAGTACCCTATGCGCATAGCCCAACTGGGCGTATCCCTGATCGTTATACCTTTTATAGTGACCTGGTTACAATGAAAAAAAACAATGGATCGTGTTGGCCGAGGTTTACGCTTAACAGGGCCGTCTGTAAAAAAAATGCTTTCGTTCATGAATTGCTCTTTCTGCCGGACAAACTTTCTTTCGAAGTCAGGTATGCCCTCGGGAGAGGAACTGTTCACATGATTTTCATTCAGCACATAGAATGAAGAACCCATCGCATTTATCACCCCTGTTCCGGTAATGCTAACCTGTATAGCATCTTCGCAAAATATCATACCATATACAACTGAGTCTTTTGTAAAATCCTGCAGGTTGATGCTGGATTGTAATTCCGACCCAGGCTGGAGGAAAAGATTGATCCTGCTTTTTAAGAAAATAGTGCCTGTTATGTATACGCCTGTCGGAACCACAACAGTGCCTCCACCGGCTTCAAAGGCAGCATCAATAGCTTTTTGAATGGCAGTGGTTGAAAGCTTGTCCTTTACAGCGCCGTAATCCAAGATATTGTATTCTTTAGCACTTGAAATTTGAACAATAAATAAGAACAGCAGACTTAATAGTTTTTTCATTTGCATTTTAATTAAACATCAAGGCCAAGATTGGTTTACTCTAAATTTTAAATCGCTATTATCCTGGTACGACATTGCAGTTAAAAATGGCCATTAATTTTTTCTTAATGATACGTTTTCAAGATGCACTTTTTTACCACCCGTAAATCCTGGATTGCTTGTGCCCTTAAAACCTTCGTTCATAAAATCCTTTACATTAACAGCATGAATGCCATGTGTGAAAAAAGGCGGAAGGTTACTATCCCATGTGAGGTCAAAATCTTTGATACTAAGTTTATCTATATTCTGTGCAAATAAACCAGGTATATCGTGTGAAAAAAGTTGTGTTTCCGGGGCTTGCGTTGGACGCAGGTCAAAATTGCCACCATAATTCATTGTCTCTTTGCCTTTTTTTAGGTGAAGCTTTACATTTTGAAATTGTATGTCCTCCATCGGGCTTTCTTTTAAAGCATAAAGAATAATTCCCTGCTCGCCAACAGCGGTTATGTTGTTAAATTGAACATTCTTAATCTTACCGGCAGGTTCTCCTTTTAGTCGTGAAATAGAAGAAACATGTATCGGTTCGCCTCTGCCCCACCAAACACCGTTATGAAGTCGTGTTTCAATGATTATGTTGGAAAAGATAAGCTCTTCGATGCTGGAAGAGTCATGAGCAAAAACGCCTATGCCACGGTTTGATTCTGAAATAATAATATTGGTAAAGCTGCACCTTCTGATAGGATGTTGCCCGTAGCCAATCCTTATGGCAGATGAACGTGACTGCAAGCGGCAATTGCTTACCTGTATGTTTTCAGCGTACATAGATTTGTTGCCATACTTGTATTTGTCCTGCTCGGCAGAAGTAAAGCCAGGTGTATTTTCAACTTTAGCAAACCCGGTTACAATGATGGCATCATCACCTGCAACAATATCACAATCAGAAATACGCACGTTTCTTGAAACCGTAAAATGTAATCCATCGCTATTGGGGATCATAAGATTATTCTGAATTGAAATGCCACTTATCAGGACATCCTCACAATAGCCAAATCTTGTTGCCCATATAGGTGTGTCCTTTATCGTTATATCTTTTATCGTTACCTGGTTGCAATGAAAAAATACAATTGTCATTCCCGGCCTTGGCTTACGTTTTATGGGACCATCGGTAAAGAATTTGCTTTCTTTCATGTACTGTTCTTTCTGCCGGGTAAGCGCCGGATAAAATTCAGGAACACCATTTAAGGAGCTGCTGTTTACATGGTTTTCATCTGCCACATAAAATTCAGAACCAAGTCCGTTTATAACTCCTTTTCCAGTGATGCTTACCTGTATTGCATCTTCGCAATAGATCATACCATACCTGCGTGTTCCTACCAGGAAATCTTCCAGGTTTGTGCTGGACCTTAGCTCTGATCCTTGCTCGAGGTAAAGATTGATTCTGCTTTTTAAAATAAGAGCGCCGGTAATGTATGTGCCCGCAGGCACTACTACCATGCCTCCACCTGCCTCAAAGGCTGCATCAATAGCTTTTTGAATGGCTGCAGTAGACAGTTTATCTTTTACAGCACCATAATCCAAAATATTATATTCCTTAGCATTGGAAACCTGTTCAATAAATAGTAGGAACAAGCCTAAAAAAATTATCCTTTTCATTGAAGACGTTTTACAGTTTTTATTATTTAAATTTTTATGATGCTTTTCTTTTTAAAGGCTGAGCCGGACCGGCAAGGATAAATTTTTTCCAGGTACCATCATTATCTCCTTTGCCGTATAAAATGAGGTGTGCCCCGTAATCTTTTCCGTCCGGGTCGGTATGTACAATCTGAATGCTGTATTCATCACCAATTTTAGGACTGTGCCATTTTGCATCGCTTTTGCCAAGTGTCATTAACATATTTACCTTTGCCTCAAGTATAAAATTGCCTTTTCCTTTTTTATTGGGTTTCATTTTTATCTCATATTCTACTGCGCCTTTAGGGATTGGTTCTTCGATGTATTTTTTACTTACTGTACCATGGCGCCACCATGCTCCATAAGCTGGTTTTCGCACATCAGCTATAAAACAAAAAGCATTATCGCCCTGGCCAAATGATTCCTGAATAGTATCTCTTGGAGCTTCTATAAACCAGGAAATACAATCCTTATAATACCATCTTTGCGGCTGATGTTTGGGGTCGGTAACATCATTAAAATTATCCTTCACTTCTGCTCCCAGATACAAATAGTTTTCATCCCAGGCCATATAATAACGTGATTGCAAATCATATTTTAAGTCTGGTTCATTTCCATGATCTGTTAAACGATTGCGGTCCGGGCTGTACCAGTCATTATGCATGATCCGGTAAATATCCCACAGTCCGTCATGATACGCATAGTCCTTCCAATCTGCGAGGTCTCCATCTATATGGGGTGCATTTTCCAGAAAAGGCAATTGCATATCTATTGCATGCACATTGAAAACTGCACTTAGATTTTTCTCTTCAACGGGAATAAAAAAGTCAGATAAATGAAATGACCCTGCCGGAAAAAAGGAAATAAATATTATGAATAAAACGTCTGTTAGTTTCACTTTTAAACGTTCAATATATTGTCTCTTTTTTTACCATACCTCACATATATCCATTGACAAGTGATGCATTAATAATGATAATAGAAATAACGGCTGCTAAATAAATAGCAGCCGGTATTTTCTTTACTGATACCCGTCGTTCTGCTTTAAGGTCTTGGTTCCATTTTGTACGCTTAAATCTATTTGCGTTAAAGGAATGGGGTATAATTCATGTGTTCCTTTTATAAACTTAGCACCCTTAAGTATTTGATAATTATAACCTGGTATACTGGTCTCATGTTGAATGTAGGCGTTGAGTTCGGCGGCCATATACCCAGTGCCTTTATCATAGCGCTGGAGATCAAAAAAACGATGGCCTTCCATGGCAAATTCCAGTTTTCTTTCAAAGCGAACTGCTTTGCGGGCATATTCCTGGCCTTGAGAAGCAAACATTCCCACAGGATAAGCTTCTATTTTATAATTTGCAGCAGGAATATTACTGAAACCTTTTGAAGGATCGTTGTTGTCTACATATTTATAAACCCAATTGACAGGATTTGCAGCACGGTTTCTTACCTGGTTAACATATCCCTGGGCTTTATCCAGGCTTCCGATTTCAATTTCTACTTCGGCTGCCCACAGCAGCACATCAGCGAACCGGATCATCACATAGTTTATTGAAGTAGCCTGGTTTACCGCCCAACCGTTGCCGACGTCTGAGGCAGTAGCTGCCTGGGTTTTAAACACTACATTTTTTTTCGGAATATACGGGCCACCCTGTATCTGTGAGCGAACCCATGATTGCCCCGGCATGATACCCCAGTCTAAATAAGGTATACCTCTTCGCCCGGCCGTATGGTCCAGCCGCGGATCAAGCGTTCCGTCATAAGGAGTAAAAGCAGTAGTAGAACTAAGCCCCTGATCATTCTTTACATCAGAATTATTCCAGGTGTCTAACAAAGGCAAACCAGTTGCAGGATCCGTTTTGAATGAGTTTACGAGACTAAATGAAGGCTGATAGAATCCACAGCAGGTAGTTGGTCCACCATACGGGAAATTCAGGATATCTCCGATGTTGCCATTTGCTGCTCCTGCCGCTCCGTCTTTTACGGACATTTGCACTGCAAATATTGATTCGGCATTGTTCTTTTTGCCGGCATCAAAATTATCATGAAAAGGTACCAGCGCATATTTTAGTCCGGAGGCAGTAATTCCATTCATAATTACATCATCAAGCAATATTTTAGCTTCAGCATATTTATGTTGAAACATATACACCTTTGCGAGAAATGCCTTTGCTGCCCAGGAGTTGGCCCTCCCTTTCTCTGGTTGCGTATTTCTTAAATTGGCAACCGCAAATTTAAAATCGTTTTCAATTTTAGGCCATGCAAGCTCTGTGTTTGTAACGTTATAGTTGCCATTAACATAATCTACCGTTTCATTTATGTAAGGAATATTCCTCCACAATTTCGCAGCCTCAAAATGATAAATCCCCCTTAAAAACACAGCTTCTGCTTTTATGTTCTTTCCATCTGCCTCAGTGATAGATCCATCGGTTACTAAACCCATAATTCTTATAACATCATTTGCTCTTTGAACGCCGGTATATAGGGCAACCCACTTACCGTTTAAATAGGTTGTTGTGGAATTGACGGCATACTTTTCAATATCAGCTATAGCCGCCTGATCGTTATCTGTTGAGCCCTTGTGTGCATCATCAGATGCTACACCACCAAATACCCAATTGCTTATTGATTGTGAGTAAGGAGCCCCTCCGACAGCAGGTCCGCCAATGCCATCAAGCATAGAATATGCCCCAACTAACAGACCTTCAACACCCGCTTTATTTGCCAGGGTAGCTTCACTTGAAGAACCAAGTGGTTGTCTATCTAAAAACGATTTTTTACAAGCGTATAACATTGCCAAAGAGGCAATACAGCTTATAAAAAATACTTTATAAATCGGTTTCATAATTGTGTTGTTTGAATTTTAGAATGATAGATTAAGTCCTACTAAGAAATTTTTAAAATTGTTTGGATAATTGGAATTATCTATACCGAAAGCAGCACTTTGCTGGCTGGAATTCAAGCTGCCGAATGATGAACTAAGCTCAGGATCAATGCCTGAGTATTTCGTTATCATAAATAGGTTTGCCACCTGGAAATACAAACGTGTTTTACTGATTCCTAAATTTTTCAATACAGAAGGACTTAAGCTATATCCTAATATTAAAGACCTGCATTTTAGAAATGAGCCATCCTCTTTATAAAAAGAAGCGGAACCACTTCTGCTAAAGTTGCTTGAGTTTTCCGGAATGGGCGCCTTCGGGTTTAGGTTGGTAGGCGACCATGCATTGAATAACATTTCATTACCCATTGCTCCCATAAAGTCATCCCATCTGTTAAGCTGATATCTTAATGGGTTGAAAACATCATTGCCCTGGGAACCATACAGCATCATCGCAAAATCAAGGCTTTTGAAATTTGCACTAAGGTTTAATCCATAAGTAAAATCAGGATTTGGATCTCCAAAAAATGTTCGGTCATCAGGTGTTATTTTGCCATTGCCGTCAACATCCCGGTACTTAAACCGTCCCGGAGCAGCAGCCTGCTGCACAGGAGATTTTGACACATCGTCTGCATCTTTAAAAAATCCTACTACATCATATCCAAAAAAAGCACTCACCGGATGCCCTTCCTGATTTCGGGCCAGCCCCACATCAAAATATCCCGGCCCCGGTATATCGGCAATCAGGTTTTTATAGGTGGTGATATTTGCACTTATGTTATACTGAAAATTTGAATTTATTTTTCCATGATAAGCAGTTGAAATATCCCATCCTGTATTTTCAATATCGCCAATATTTATGACAGGGGCCGTAGCTCCACCCGTTGTAGCCGGCAAGGGCTGTGGAAATAATAAACCATTTATTTCCTTTTTATATCTTTCAACAGACAAATCAATTTTGCTATTAAATAGGGTGGCGTCAAATCCTATATTCGTAATCACATCTTCTTCCCAGCCGGTATTAAGGTTACCGATACTTGCCTGGAAAAAACCCTGGCGGATAGCGCCGCTCCCATTAATATCATAATATGAATTACCAAACGTTGAATTATACAAGGTAAATGCATTGGTGGGAGATACATTATTTTGAGAGCCTAATACACCCCAACTGCCTTTTAGCTTCAGATCATTAATCCAGGATATGTCTTTCATAAATGATTCCTGGGAAACACGCCATCCGAGAGAAAAAGATGGAAACACACCAAACCGGTTAACCGAGCCAAACCTGGAAGATCCATCCCTTCTGACAGTGGCAGCTAATAAATACTTATTGGCAAATGAATAATCTAAACGGCTAAATAAGGAAAAAAGAGTGTTGACATAAGCATTGCTGAAATTGGTGACATTGGATGTGCCATTATTTAATACAAGGTAATTAGGGTCTGAGGAGAAAAATCCTGAAGAGGAGCCGCCCACGGATCTGCCATAATTTTTTATCGCCTCTGAGCCGGCTAATATTTTTACGTTATGCCGGCCAAACACCTGGCTGTAGTTTAGGGTATTTGTCCATGTCCAGCTACTATTGAAAAAAGAGGTTTCTTCATAGCGGTTCACACTATTGTGCTGTTCTCTTTCGTGGTACTGGTTTGGAAAAAAATTGTAATTATATTGATTATCTATTGTGCCGCCAAAGCTGGTACGTACAGTAAAATGCCTTAGAAAATCCAACTCACTGTACACATTCCCTACTACATCCCAGGCATTCGCCCTGTTGTTCGCCGTGCCCCTTAATAAGGCTACGGGGTTCCATCGGTTTCCTAATTCAGGACCGGCCCACGTGCCTCCAAAATTTCCCTTAATATCGTAAACCGGGATAAACGAAGGCATTGTATAAGCATAAAAAATTGCATTTAACTGGCTCTGGTTATTAAAGGCGGGGTTCTGCTTATAAAATGCGTAAAGATTTTGACCTATACGCAGTTTGTTTTTAATTTTAAACTCACTATTAGACCGAATTGAATAACGCTTCAAATAAGTTTCAATTAGTGATCCCTGCTGGTTCAGATAACCCATGGAAAGCAAAAAGTTTGATTTGTCAGAGCCACCACTTACGCTTACTGTATGGCTTTGCATGGGGGCAGGTTTAAATACTTCATGAAACCAATCAGTTCCTTTTTTATTTACCTTTTGTATTAAATAATCATTGCGATGATTTGTTGGATCAAATACATATTTGGCCGGATCTACTGCCGGGTCACCTTCATTACCTATACCACTGACTCCTGGTCCTGAATACAAATAATCGGGAAGCTGACCATTGGGAAATAGTAGCGTGGCAGGCTTCATTTTTTTAACAAACTCAGCAATTGCCTGTGGGGTGGCTATATCTAAAACATTTCCTTTAGGAGGAACCTGATATCCAAAATATGAATCAAGCGTAACAGTGGGTGCTCCTGATTTACCTTTCTTAGTAGTTACAATTACAACGCCATTAGAACCTCTTACCCCATATATTGATGCAGCACCCGCATCTTTCAAAACCTGCACTGATTCAATATCATTCATATTAATATCATGCAGATCGCTTTGTATGCCATCAACAATAATTAATGGTTGATTGTCGCCGAATGAAGACACGCCTCTTATGAAAATATTGCTTTTACCACCCGGTGCCCCGGAGCTAATAACGGTAACTCCTGATGCCTGACCCTGAAGGGCCTGTTCAGCAGCGCCTGTAGGAATTGATTTCATGGCTTTCACATCTACAACGGCAACAGAGCCTGTTATGTCCTTACGTGATTGTCTCGAATACCCAGTTACCACTACTTCATTAAGTTTAGAGGTGGCATTAACCAGGCTAACCTCTATTGTTGATCGTCCATTGAGCGTAACCTCCATAGGGTTGAACCCCACATAAGAAACAAGCAGGGTTGCATTAGGTGAAGCATTGAGGCTAAACCGGCCATCTGCATCTGTAACGGTGGAGGTATTTGTTTCCTTTACCAAAACAGTGGCGCCAGAAAGTGGTTTACCTCCTTCGTCAAGTATAAGCCCTGTTATAGGGTCGTATGCTGGTTGTTTATTAATACCCACACCGATGTTCTGTGGTATTGATTTTTGTGATCTGTCCGATTTATAAATTATAATGCTATTTCCTACCTGCTTATAATCTAAATGTGTTTGAGAAATAATAATATCCAAAATTTCACGAACGCTTCTAAGCTCGTTTGAAATAGAAACGCTATGATAATTTCTTACCTCTTTGTCCCTATAAGCAAACAAGAAATTGCTTTGTTTCTCAATTTTTGAAAAAGCTGTTTTAAGAGATTCGTTATTGAGGTAAAGACGAATCTTTACATCCTCAATACTTTGCGCCCGGCCTGGCGCAGCAATAAGCAATTGCACCGATAATAACAGACTCACCATTACAAATGCGCTTACTTTCATAAAAAAGACAATTTTCTGAAATGCAGGGGTAGTTTGAAGCCTGAAGCACAGGGACCTCATGAAAAGAAAATTCATAACTTGCAGTTGTTTAAATGTTTAATGCCTTCGGGGCTTAATGTTTAACTTATGGCTATCCTGACCGTGAATCGGGATAGCTTTTGTTTTTAAATAAAGTGTTTTGATTTTTACATAAGTAAAATTTAAGCGATAGTAAATGGAATGATTTATTGATTACACTGGTTACTCGCAACCTGTTCCTGAAATAAAAATGTTGTTTTCCTCTATACGGTAGCTTACATTATTAAGTTGTCCTAATACAGTTAGCACTTGTTCCAATGTTGCATCATTATTAAAAGCTGCAGTGAATTGACAATTGCGAATACGTTCTTCATTAAAAGTTATGTTCACATTAAACTTATTGGAAATAATTATTGCCGCTTCGGAAAAACTAATGTTATCAAAATACATCTCATCATTTTTCCACAATACCACAGTGTCTGCATGAACTGATTTTTTTGTAAAAACTTCTGTGGCTGCATTAAAAACTATTTGCTCGTTCTGCACTAATACGCCTAATAATTTTTGCTTTCTCTTCACCTCTACTTTTCCACGTGTTACCGTAACGGTAACAAAATCCTGGGAGCGGTACGCATTAATATTAAACGCAGTGCCCAACACTTTGGTAGTTACAGGGCCTGTATGCACTATAAAGGGTTTTGCGGGGTTATGCTTAATATCGAAGTACCCTTCACCACTTAAGTATACATCTCTTGTATTACTTGTAAAATCCGGTGGATAAACAAGCTTACTATCTGCATTTAAAACCACGGTACTACCATCGGGCAGGTTTATTACCTGGCGGTTATGGGTAACCGCTTTTGTTTTCTTAGGCATGCCGGCAGTGGCAAGTGTTGGTTTATGAGGTGGTACGAATGAACGCCATAAAATAAAGGCGGTACCTAGTACGGCAAACAAAATTACTGCAGCTCTTAAAAGAGGCATCCTGCTAATGAAGGCAGTTGTTGGCGATTGCTCAATAGGATAATTTTGGGCAAACTCAATAATACGCTCATATTTTTGATCCCAATCTACTTTTTGATTTGTTTCTGTAACATCATAGCTTTCCCAAAAAAGTTTTAATTCTTTTTCTAAATTTTTATCATTTTTCGCTTCAGCCGATAGTCGTAACAATTCTGCAAATTCCTCTTTTGAGCAATTATTTTTTAAATATTTCTGAAGTAAGAAATGCAACTGATCTTTTTCATCCATATATGATGCTTGAGAAGTAAACCAAAAGGGAGGGGATTACCTATAAGACGTATATGCCAGAAGGTACAACTAGTGCAACCCGAAATATTTTTAAGAAAGAATAATGCCTATTAAGAAGCAGGCTTCCATGTAAGTTGACAGATGAAGTTTTATAAAGCGGAGTGATTCAACCAGGTGATTATTTACTGTATTTTTTGAGAGGTTGAGGTATAAGGCTATCTGGTCGTGGGTTAGTCCTTTTTTCCTGCTTAGTTCATAAACAAGGCGACGCTTTGGTGGCAATTTAGAAACAGCAGTTTGCAGCGCATGTTGGTTTTCTTTTTCTTTCAACTTACTATCGGCGGTATAGTCGCTCACCAGTTGCATTTCTTCCCAAACCAAATTAAAGAGTGTTTGATCGCGATGAACAGCTCTTAAAAAATCAATGGCTTTATTATGAGCGATCTTATATAAGAAACTGTCGAAATGATTAATTTCAGTAGCCTTTGTTCTTGCAAACCAAATTTTGAGGAAAACATCCATTACTATCTCTTCTGCAACCTGTGAGCTTTTTGTAATGCCGTATAAATATGCGTGAAGCTTATCGCGGTATTTTTCAAACAACGTTTTGAAAGCCGCTTCATCTCCATTGGCAATCAATTCAAGCAAGCGTTTATCGTTAGTTTTCTCTTCGCACATTTGGCAGCATTTACGTGTATAGCAAGTCTTAAGAGAATATGCCCTTAGCGATCAAAAGGGCATGATAACAAGGTCAATTTAGTATTAATTATTATCACACAAAAAATAAATTCAGTCATGCATACTGGATTAAAATTTACTAATATATGTAGTGGCCCCATATATTAGCCAGGCACTGTAACACTAATAATCATTAAAAAGGTTAGCCTTCACAGGAAACAAACAAGGTGATCTTACTTTACTTGTGGGGTTTTATTAAGTAGCAATAAAAAAGGGGGGTATTCAACTTTCTTCTTAAGGGAAGGTGAAGTAATGTTAGTTTTTAAAACCAGGTTACCGATTACAATATCATCATCGCCATCAGCATCAATATCGCCTGCATCCATTGTAATCCAACGACTGCGGCCAAATTGCGGAATAGTTGTTGGCGAAAATTTCAGAGTTCCTTTATTCTCCAAATAAACAAATGATTCTTGCAATTGAAGACTGTCGGGGAAAAAAGAAATAGCGGCAATATCAACATCTCCATCCTTATCAAAATCACGGCCTATGGCCTTATAACATCCATTAACAGGAAAAAAATATTCCTGGCTAAAGCGATTGTCTCCTTTGTTTAAAAAGATATAAACTCCATGATAATTTTTTAAAACCCGTGAGTAGTCATAGTTGTCACCGCAGGTATAAATTATATCTTTTAAGCCATCGCTATTCATATCCTGCATTTCAAAATAAGTTGATCCATACACAGGCGGGAAACGTAAAATTTCTCTGCTATTAAACCCGCCTTTTCCGTTATTGGTAAATAAAAATATCCCTTCGTTACCCTGGGCAAACAATACCATTAAGTCAGGCAAATTGTCTTTGTTGTAATCTTCTATGTATGCACATACCGCTCCCGGAATTTCACTTAGTATTTCCTTTTCATAAATGGTCGTATCAGAACTCTTATGGAGATAATAAAGCCCACCTGTTTCATGTCCAAATCCGCAAATAAGGTAATCTTTAAAGTGCTCGTTTACCGGTATGCTAATCGTTTGAACCGGGCGTGGTAAAAATTCACTTATGCTTGTTTTTAATTCAAGAGTTCTATTATTATAAATATAAAATGGCTGTATGGTTCCTGTTTTATAATGGTTGGGATAAAAGCTTCCTATGTTTGTTAAAACACCACTCCGGTCGCCTGGTAAGGATAGGTTTTCATTAAAGTCCAGGTGGACAGGAGTTTTGCCGAGTCGCTGTTTTACTATTAGCTCAAGCCTTTTATCATACACACTAAAAGACGAATCATTCGCACTGCCTAAATATATTACCTCATTTCCCGGATCAATCTTAATATAGGTACAAGAAGGTTTTTCATGTGCTAATGTTGGTACCATCACAGAAAACCTATATGAATATTTGTTGACTGGTCCTCTGTTTTGGGGAGGCAATTTTGCAGGTGCATTACTTGTGTAATAATTAATAAGCTTCATCCAGTTTGCAAAACCAATAGCAGATTCTTCCCTTTGTTTACCTGCATCCTTTTCAAAAGCTGTTGCGTATTTTCCATCATAATAAGAGATACCTAATTTTTCACCCATAATTGGTAAAACCCCATCTTTCCAAGTTTGCTTATCTAATAAATCCGGTTTAGGAAACAGGTGGCAAGAGGTGCAATATTTCTTAGCAATTTCTTCTCCCGATCTCTCATTTTGATTGCTGCAGCTTTGCATAAAGAGTGCAAGAAAAAGGAAGGTAAATTGGTAGTTCATTATTGGCAAACTTAATAGAAGTAGAATCATGAACTGTCATTTTATCACACCATAGCTGTTACTTAATAATTGAACTTTGATACTTTTTAATAAATAACATACTTTGCAATCACACCATTAATGCGAAGTGACACAAGAAGACTATTGCTGAATTGCTTTGTAAATAAAAACAACTACTATAATTGTATGAAGAAGCTATTAACCATTTCCCTTATTTTTTTATTGCATATAATATCTTCTTATTCTGCATTTGCACAGACTAAGTCTGACACGTTAATGTACCATCCCATTAAAACCGATGAGAAGGGTTTTATGGTTCCCTGGTATTCGTCCAATCCGGGAACATCGTACGACCATATCATGAGCCTAATATGGCAATACTGGCAAAATATGCCGGAATGCCTGCCAGGTATAAAATGGTACCTCATGCACCGGCAGGTGATTGTTTCCACTTCCAACCATATTCCTAAAGGCGGACATGATGATGGTATTGGCGGCGACCAGATAGCTATGGCCATGAGCTCGTGGGGGCAATATTATGCTTACACAGGCGATAAAGCTTTGATAAAAGATATGGTGTATATGGCTGATTTTTATCTTCAAAACGGATTGTCTACCTCTGACAGCAAATGGCCTGATTTTCCTTTTGTATGTAATCCTGGCCGTGATCATAATTTAAAGTATAGTGGCGATTGGGTAGTAGACCTTGCGTTATATAAAAAAAAGGAAGAAAGAGAAGCCAGAAAGGAAGCTATGAAAAATGGTGATGGCTATCTTCAACCGGATAAAGGAGGCTCGTTTGGGTATGAGTTGGTGCAACTTTATAAACTTACCGGGGATACCAAATATTTAAATGCTGCAGTAAAAATTGCTACTACGCTTGCAAAATTTGCCAAGCCCGGTGATAAGAAAAATGCTCCACTTCCTTTCCGCATTCAGGCAAAAACAGGAAACATTTATCCGCAAACAGACTATGTTACTTCTACCTATACATCAAACTGGACGGGTACAGTAATGCTTTTTGATGAATTAATCGCTTTGAAGAAAGGCAATACAGCCAGCTATGCAAAAGCCCGTAAATTGTTTGTTGATTTTCTTAAAAACGTTGTTGTTCCGTATGATCTGTACGGTCCTTTTTTTGAAGATATTCCTATGTGGTCAAACACCCAGATTAATGCTTTAACGCTTGGCCGGTATATACTACTTCAAAAAGAAAAATGGGGACCAGGCTGGCAAAAAGATGCAAAGAAAACAATGGACTGGGCTACAGCAACTTTAAGGCATGATAAATGGAAAAAATATGGCGTTGTTGCTATTGGTGAGCAAACGGTTTATAATGCCCCCGGCAACAGCCACACGGCACGACAGGCAGCTGTTGAATTATTGTATTGCGCAGCCACAGGAGACAACACACGAAAAGATACAGCTATACGCCAGTTGAACTGGGCTACTTATATGGTGGACACAGATGGTAAAAATTGTTATCCCAATAATGAGATATGGCTTACGGATGGCTATGGCGATTATATGAGGCATTACTTGTGGGCTATGGCTGCCATGCCAGAATTAGCACCTTCGGATAAAAACAGTGTTTTGAATTCTACCTCTGTCATTACTGCAATAGATTATAACAAGACAAGTATAGTATATGCAACTTATGGTTCATCTACTGATATGCTCCGGCTAATATCAAAACCAAAAGCAATAATGTGCGAAGGCGTGAAGTTAAAAGAAGCTGCCAATGACAAGTCAGAAGGATATCGTTGGAAACCATTGGCTACAGGCGGAGTGCTTACCATCAATCACAAAAAGAAAAAAGTATCTATTGATCTTTAAACGCCTTATATAATTCAATTCATCCTACAACTTCACTCCGTATTTTTCCATGATGCCTTTGGCTGGTGTAGTGCCGGCACCTGGTATTTGCGGAAGTTTAAAATTACCATCTATGATGGTAATAGGCTCTTCAAAACAGTCTTTAATCCATGGAATGTATTCCATGATGGTACATGCAGGATGCCAGTAAGAAAGGTGTACATGCACCTGCCCCATCTCGCCTGCATGTGCGGCTACGGGTAAGCGTTTGGCATAGGCAGCATCAGCCACCCAAATAAATTCTGTAATGCCGCCCAGCCTTGTAATATCGGGCTGCACATAATGTATGGCCTCATTCTCCAGGAATGCCTGAAAAGCATCTACGGTATAAAGCTGTTCGCCAAGAGCAACGGGTATTGTTGTTGCATTACATAATCGCTTATGGCCTTCAACATCATCATACCAAAGAGGTTCTTCAAACCAAAAAATATTATACTGTTCCACTTGTTTACAAAAACGGATGCAGGTAGGTAAATCCCAGCGGCCATTACCATCAATAGCCAGCTTAATATCCGGGCCAATAGCTTCGCGTACTTTCTGTATTCTCAGTACATCAATTTGGGGATTAGCAGAACCAACTTTTAATTTAATGCCGCGAAATCCTTCTTCCTGGATTGTCTTCTTAGCCCCTGCTACCAGTTGTTCCAGTGGAATACTTAACCAGCCAATGTCTGTATTATAGGCTTCTAATTTTTCTATCGTAGCACCACCCAATAGCTTCCACAAAGGCACTCCTGCAGCTTTTGCCCTAATGTCCCAAAGGGCAGTATCTACGGCTGCTATAGCTAGCTGCGTAATGCCTGAACGGCCAATCCATTGCATGGCAGGATTGCGGTTCAACTTAAACCAAAGCCTCGTGCCATCCATCGGGTCCTCTCCCATTAGTAATGGCGCATAACAGTCACTGATACATGAAGTGATCAATTTATCACCAGGCAAATGTGCATGGGTGCCTGTAAATCCATATCCTTTAATGCCATTATCAGTTTCAATCATTACGCCTACCACACCCCATGATGCAATAGTATGAGTACTGTCTGAGATGGAATTATTAGTAACAGGAACATTCAGGATGAAAGGGGTGACTTTAGTGATTTGCATACATTCAATATAAGTTAGTGGTATTTAAAAGCAGGGCAAATTTATGAACCTGCCGCATTAGTGGAAGATATATGCCTTTTATTTTTTGAGGATGCTTAGTAGTAAGTAAATAAGTAACAATAGAAAACCCATTTAATCCAGGCATTTACGTATAGGCCTAATCGAAAGTAAACAAAGCATTCTAAAATGGTGGGCTTGAAAAAGCAAGTATATTTAGGTTTAGTATTTGAAATTGCAGTTTTGCGTTTTCTTGTATTGTTGAAAATGCGATTAGAAAGCCAACACGATTTTCAACAATAAACGTAAGTAAATCAACATAAACGGGTAAGAAATGCGAAACCTTGAAGTGTTAGGATTGATTCGCAAATTTATTGTTAGCGGGTAATGTTAAATGATAATCTACATTGGAAAAGTTTTTTACAGAAATTTTATTAAACTTAAAAATTGACTTTTCAAAAACAATTATTGAAAGGTTAGGTGGCGGAAGTTTAGGAACCAATACGGAATTGACCCCAAAAGACTTTATAAGATTTTCTAAACAAGACTTTGCCGCAAAAGACAAGAAAGGACTTATTAACTCTTTGACAAATGCAAAGAGGGCAATAGATTGTCAAATAGACAACACTTTAGAAGAATTTGGAATTAGGCCAGACAAAATTGATAAGGCATCCGAGTCGCTTATCAATGAAATCAAATTAAATCAAAAGGATTTGCCTTTTAAATTAAAACTTATTCAAGCTCTTGGTTTATCACCAGGCAACTTAACTGCAAAAGTTAGAAATGTAAGACACAAATTAGAGCACTATTATAAAGTGCCTAATGATATTGAAGTTGAAGAAGCCATAGAAATTGCAGAGTTATTTATCCTTTCGATTGAAAGTAAAACTAAAATACTTGATGACCAATTCGTCATCTCCTCTAGTAATTTCAAGCATATTGACACATTAAAAGATTTGAAGACAAAAAAGTATGATAGGCTAAATTCAAAGCATTTTGAAACGCAGATTCATATACACTATATGTCTTATTATAAAAAGATAGAAATTGCACCTTTAAAAGAGTTGAAATCACTTAAAAAAATATACTTAACATCAAAAGACTCTTTGTATTATTATCTTATTCGGTTAATCAATCACTTGGACGAGCAAGTTGAATGTGAAGATGATTTAAAATTACTCTTAAAATATTGTGAGCATCCAATACCCTCAAAAAATATAGTGATAGCTGAATACTATTGAAACAGTAACGCCAAGACCTAAACGCTGGCGGCATATGGCAGACTCTACTAAATCAGTATGATTTATATAATTACAACTATTGCAATCACTGCTGCTCTTTCTTTCTGGTTACCTTATAGGCAAGGCAAAAAGCACATAGCATTCAGTATATCGATCTTATTGACTCTAATACTGGGAGCTATCCTCATTCCCTTGGAGGGAATGGTATTTTACATCTTGCTATTCCCAATTGTGTTATTCGCCTTAATCTTTATTATTTATTGGGCATTTGTAAATTTTGGCTTCAGAAAAGCCGGGAAAATAACTACAATTGTATTTGCAGTTGTAGCGTCTTTACCTCTGCTTCATTATGCTTTTGAAGATTATTTTTTTTTCAAGTCGGATGCAAAAGAATTTTTAAAGGATAACAACATTGTACTACTTGATAAGTTTAGCATTCGATCCAATAAGATTACTGGACAAAGAGACTTGAATCAAAAGTTTGAACTCGAAATAAGTAATGCTGACAGAACACGAATTATTGAGCAAATTAGAAAGTCACGATACTTCAGCGACAGTGTTGACAAGGATTACTTAATGCAGAAAGAAATGGGAAGCGGCCTAACAAAGAGGGTTTACAAAGACTATGAGCAGGCTGCGTATGTTTGTAGGCAGAGCTATGAAAAGCTAAAGCAAGGATATAAAGCTGATCACGATATAATCACTGTAGAAAAAACAACAAGCATCCTGACGTTTGAGCGAATTAATGAGTGAGGATTCTGCACACACCATTGGCTTTTGGCGATAGTGGCTTTTAACCCTTGGCAAATCTGAATATCTTTTAACAGCCTTAGTGCATTAGGGAAGCAACAAGTCAATGAATACAACTACTACATAAAGCTGTTAGCCGCCAGTCAGAATTTTAGAGAAAGTAATAATTTATAAAAATGCAAGATACCTGGACGGAAAAATGGAATGAACGATATGACAATGAAGAATTTGCATACGGCGAACAACCGAACCAGTATTTAAAAGAACAATTGGAGCTTTTACCAACTGGCAACATCCTTTTTCCTGCTGAAGGTGAGGGGCGCAATGCAGTCTTTGCCTCTAAACTTGGTTGGACAGTTTTTGCGTTTGATATAAGTGCTGCAGGACAAAAGAAAGCGTACCAACTTGCCGAAAGGGCCAAGGTGACTATTGATTACGAGGTTGGCGAGTTAGATAAGCTAAACTACAAGAATGAGCAGTTTGATGTAATTGCATTGATTTATGCTCACTTTCCGGCAGCCATCAAATCGCATTTGCACAAAATGCTTGACAAGTATTTACGTAAAGGCGGAACAATCATTTTTGAAGCCTTTAGTAAAAACCATGTTCACTATTTAGCAAAGAACGAAAAAGTAGGTGGGCCCAAAGACATTGAATCTCTGTTTTCAATAGACGAAATAAGGGCTGACTTTGCCAACTACGATTTTATAGAGCTAATAGAAACAGAAGTTAATCTCAGCGAAGGAATCTACCACAATGGACAAGGTTCTGTAATCAGGTTTGTGGGGTGCAAAAAATAAACTCTCGCTAACATGGGCACTGCCAAAAAAATAGGATAGACCAAATGCCATGAGATGATGAATAAAATGTGAACTTTGAATCCTTACCAACTTCCGGAATGCCAGGTCTTTCTTTTAGATATTCCCGAGACGGTTTACACAACTTTCACAATCCCTATGCTTGTCGAACAATTGAATGGCCTTATTGCGGTAGTTCTTAATTACCAGTCAACTTACTTATTGCTTGAGGTAGGAACCGAGTCGATCAGAGTAGACTTTTTGCGGAAGAAAGAATTTAGCTTGCATAAAGGCGCGAACGGAACCATCACCCTTTCAAGCAGCCATCCTATTCTGTTTGATTACAATGAAGGCTGGGCAAGTACATACATTAATTCAAAGGCTGCTTTACCTGATCAATTAGAGTTCCAGATTAAAAGCGCAATTGACAACATTACTGAGAGTTGTAGAAGCTGGTTAAACTATGTACCCAAAAGATATTTGATACCAACAGAAATTCTGAGAAGGAACCTAAGGGAGGGAAATGGGCTGCTGCTAAATGCCCCAATATCAGTTGCCCAAGAAGTCACCCGTATCTGCAATGAACACGAGGTACAAACCAAAACATTTGCGATGGAAGCAAGTGTCACTCCTCATAAAGTCTTATGCCTAGAAACTAGCTATGTGATTGCAGAAGATTTTAAGCTTAAGTTATAGAAATAGCACCCAAGACTAATGCCTGTTGCACAATTGCTTTTAAAAGCTTTAGAGTTGATCTCTTCTTTCCTTCGTGTTTTTTGTTTTGGGTAGTTTCGTCTTGTCTGTGTTTTGAAAAGCTGGCTATAGCTAAAACAAAGACTGTTTCTCGCTTGTTGCTTCAAAACAAGTAGCGTTTTGGTCAAAACAGCTAGTGTTTATCAAAAAAAGCGGTGTTTAAGAATGGACTGTCGCAGAGGGCAAACGATATTCATCAAAACTATTCTCCGCAAGTATGGATTCCTTTTTGCAGATTATAACGGAATGGATAATCGGCTTGTTTAGAAGGGTTAAGGTATTCTAGTTTGGGTCATGGGTACGCTAGTGCAAAATTGCTGTGCTGCATATCAACAAGGGCATTCAAACAGCAGCCCGTCTCAAACTATAAACCCTTTTGCTTTGTCATCCCGACGAAGGAGGGATCTGATTCAAGCACTTGAATGACTGCAAAAAGATACTACACCTGACACATAGCTTCCATACAATACATCCAATCAGATCCCTCGTACCTCGGGATGACAAGGACAGGTTATACTGATGGGTACATAATGAAGTATTAAGTGTGTGGTTTGCTTTACTGTCATGAGGAAAGAACAGGTAAAGCAGAAGGTGTATTTATAAATCACGGCGATTGCCACTCCCAACCCCGCAAGTATAACGTAATGGTTTTGTGCTGAGGGTATTTGTGCCTAAAAATTAAGAACTGGTTTTATTTGCAAGGCACAAGTAAACCTGGCTTCAAATGATTAGCTGCATACCTTGCGCCAGATTTGCGAGTAAAGAACAAAGTGGCAAAGTGAAGTGTCTGCCTACCACCCCATTTTTAATCAATTAACAATTACAGTCTCGCTTTTGAAAAGCTTGTTACCTGGATTCCAGAAATTTAAAACGTAGGTGCCCCGTGCAGGTTTTGCAATGGATAGGGTTGTATCTTTTTGGTATATAGCCTGTGCACATATCTGGCTTTGCGTAGGTACATTACCTTTTGCATAAATATCAAATTGGTTTGGACGGGTGGTACTCACCTCGAAATGTGTGAATGTGTAACAGAGGTTTGGCCCAACCAATGTTGCTGCAGCTTCAATCTTGCCGTTTGCATCCCCTTCGGTAACTGCTGTTACCGATTGAAACGACAGGTCGCTTTCAAACTCATTTTTAAGTTCAGAATTCTGTTTTTCACAAGAGAGAACAGTCAATGCCAAAATTGCAAATAATATCTTTTTCATACTATGTTGACACGTGGACTTTATAAACTGTTGCATGTACCGGAAGTTTTTTTTACCGGCATCTTATTATCCTAATGGATTGCGGGTGCCAGTTCTCATTAATTTGCCATCACTAGTTAAAGAAAACTTATTTGATTTGTTGAATTACAACTAAAGATGTTGGGTGAAAGTTTTACAGG
The DNA here is from genome assembly GCA_043763635.1 of Chitinophagaceae bacterium. Lineage (GTDB taxonomy): Bacteria > Bacteroidota > Bacteroidia > Chitinophagales > Chitinophagaceae > Flavisolibacter. The sequence continues at coordinate 36,500 of JAYULK010000090.1, read as the reverse complement.
TGCAGCTTGTTAGCCACGTAATAAGACTATATGTTTATAATGGAGTAAAGCATAACGGAATGCTATTCTATATTTAAAACAGCAGATACACCTCTTGCAAAATGGGCGCAGAGTGTCTGCTCTGCCAGTTTTAAGTTTTTTGTTTTTAGAGCTTTAACAATGAGTCTGTGCTCTTTATCTGTTTGTTCATAATCGTCCAGGGTGCATAAAGCCTTGCCTATTTTTTCATGGAATAATGGAATATGGCTGGCAATATATAAATGTAAAAGTTTTTCATTGTCGGCACATTTAATTAAAGTTTCATGAAACTTCATATCAGCCTCGCAGGCTCCGCTGAAGTAACCCTGGCTAGCCATCATACTAAATTCATCACATATCTTATCTAATTGTTTGATTTGCTCTGGTGTAATTTTATCGTTTGCCAATCTCACTGCACCCACTTCCAGTATCTCTCTTAATTCGCGTATTAACTTTACATCCTGTAGCGTCATAGGCTTTACAAAATAGCCTCCTTTATCTCCAAACTTAAGCAGCCCTTCACCTAATAACCTGTTTAAAGCTTCCCGGATAGACATGCGGCTCACATTAATTTTGGTGGCCCACTCATCTTCCTTTAATCGAGTATTAGCCATTATTTGCTGTGAAAGGATTTTACTTCGAATTTCAGTATATGCTTTTAGAGATAAAGAATCTGTCTTCATAAATCAATTGTAAGGCTGTAATAAGACAACGCAAAGGTTGTGTATTTTTATGTATGATCGTTTCAGGGCATTTTGGCCAAATTCGCTAAGATTGTTTTTCCCGGAGTAAGCAGTTTTACTTTAGTGCTTTAAAAAGAATTTCTGCAGTGTGCATCGCTTTACGGCCTGTACCATCTTTTATCTGGTGCCGGCAACTGGTACCAGGGGCAGCAATCAACACTTCCTCTTTTGAATTTCTAATGGCTGGGAATAACACCAATTCTCCTATTTGCATAGATACATTATAATGTTCCTTCTCGTAACCAAACGAACCAGCCATACCACAACAACCAGACGGAATTTGATGAGCAACATAATTAACGGGAAGCGAAAGGCATTTTAATGTATATGAAACTGAAGACAAAACTTTCTGATGACAGTGCCCATGCACCTTAATGGTTTTTGCTTCATCAGTAAAAGATTCCTGTTTTATATTTCCTTTTTCTATTTCGCCGGATAACCATTCATCAAACATAAAGGCATTATCACCTAACTTTTCCGCAGCTTCTTTTAAATGAGGCGCTACAAGCTTTGGATACTCATCCCTGAAGGTTAATATAGCAGATGGCTCTATACCAATAAGCGGTGTTTGTTCAGTAATAATGTCCTTTAAAAGTTCTACATTTCTACAGGCTATCTGTCTTGCTTTTTTTACAAAGCCTTTTGATAAATAACTCCGTCCGCTTTCTATATGATCCGGAATAATAACCTCATATCCCAACCTGCGCAGCAACATTATTAATTGCTGCCCAACCGGAAAATCATTATAATTAGTAAACTCATCGCAAAATAAATAAATCCTGCGCAATGGTGTTTGGGCAGGTGTGTAATGAGGCCTATTTTTTTTATTCCATTCCTGTAAAGTAGTGTGGTACAAAACAGGCATAGAACGTTCGGGGTGAAACCCGACAACCTGGTTAATGATTTTTCGTAAAGGCGGAGTTTTAAAAAGCAAATTATAAAACCATGGGGCCTTTGATGCCAGTTTCATCTGTATATTAAAATCACCTATCAATTTTGAACGAAAAGGCACCCCAAACTTATCATGGTATAGCTGTGTAAATTCTGCCTTCATCTTCCCTACATCCACACTTGAAGGGCATTCTGATTTACAGCCTTTGCAGGAAAGACAAAGATCGAGTACCTCCTTAACTTCATTATAAGCTTGTTTAGATGCATCAACAGGAGCATTACTATAAAAATGCCGTAGTATGTTAGCTCTTGCCCTTGTTGTATCCCGTTCGCTTCGTGTGGCCATATAGCTTGGGCACATGGTTCCTCCGCTCACAGATGTCTTTCTGCAATCACCAGACCCGCTGCATTTTTCCGCCAAGTGCAAAATGCCTTCCTCTTTTGTAAAGTCAAATACCGTTTCTATTTTTTGTTTTTCTTTATCCTGCTCATACCTAAACGCCTCATCCATAGGAGGCGTATCCACTATTTTCCCCTTGTTAAATACACCATGAGGATCAAACATTTTTTTTACCTGGCCAAAAAGGTCATACACCTTTTCGCCCATCATAAACGGAATAAACTCTCCACGCAGGCGCCCATCACCATGTTCTCCACTTAACGAGCCCCCGTATTTTTTTACGATAACAGTCGTTTTGGATAAAATGGTTTTAAATAAATTTCGCCCTTCTGAAGTTTTAAGATTGATCATAGGCTCCACATGCAACTCACCCGCACCGGCATGAGCATACATAGAATATTTAAGACCATGCTCTTTAAGTAAAGCTTCCACATCATCAATATAAGCCGGCAAGTCTTCTACATCCACCGCACAATCTTCAATAAGATTTACCGGCTGAGTATCGCCAGGTTCGTTTCGTAATAAACCTAAACCAGCTTTGCGCAGATCCCATGCTTTAAGACAATCGCTCCCCAGCAATAACGGGTAGGCATAGCCTAAAGATTTCAATTTCAATTCCTCAATAAAAGCATTAGCCTTTATGTTAAGACCAAGGTCAGTTTCATGGAAAAACTCTACCATTAATATAGCCCGTGGATCGCCTTCCACAAAAAAACGGTTCTTCGATTGATCAATATTTGTTTTTGTAAATTCTAAAATAAAATCATCCACCAATTCAGAAGCGGCACACCCGTGGTTAAGCGCTACTAAATTGGCGTATAAGGCCTCTTTTATGGTATGCGTATGAACAGCTATTATGCCTTTTTGTGTTGGTGGTAAAGGCAAAAGCTTTAGCCTGGCTTCCGTAATCATACAAAGCGTTCCTTCCGATCCTGCTACCAGTTTGCATAAGTTTAAAGTTTCTTTCTTTTGCCACATATTCAAAACAAAATCAAGTGCATAACCTGTATTGCGCCGCTTGATGGATGACTTGGGAAAACCATTTATAATTGCTTCCCTGTTTGCCTCATCATGCATTATTTGGTGCAAACCACGATAAATATTTCCTTCCAATGAAGGCAGTGTGAGCTTCTCCCTTAACTCCTGTTCAGTAAGTTCTTTAAACACTATTTCACTTCCATCGGCCAGAAGTGCTTTCACTTCAAGCAAGTTATTACGTGTGTCGCCCCAGATAATGGAGTGCAAGCCGCAACTGTTATTACCGATCATTCCACCGATCATAGCCCTGTTGGCTGTTGATGTTTCCGGACCAAACATCAACCTAAACGGCTTAAGAAAAACATTCAGATCATCGCGAATAACACCGGGTTGCACACGCACCCAGCCTTCGTCCACATTTATTTCAATAATCGAAGTAAAATGTTTCGAAATATCAACTACTATTCCATTACCAACTACCTGTCCGGCCAGTGATGTGCCTGCTGCTCTGGGAATAATGCTAAGCTGCTGCTGCTTCGCAAAAGAAATGAGCAGGCTTATATCTTCAATTGTTTTTGGAATGGCAACCGCCACCGGTTTTTCCTGGTAAACAGATGCATCTGTTGCATAAACAATACGCATAGCGTGGTGTACCTCTGTATTATCGTAATACAGTTCACCCTGTAGCTCCTGGCCTAATTCCTTAAAATCCATAATAAAACGATCTGCTTAAAAGATAAAAAATTTTAGTATCACCAATCTTGACGGATCTTCATTCCTTCAATCTTATCTCAAAAATAAGTATGTAATGATTGATTAATGATTTCCTTTGAGCGATTGCATCCGCATGCCACGGATTTGAAAGAAGGTGGTACCTAAGAGTGGAAGTGGCTTAGGGTGGATATTTGCATTTTAATATTTATGGCTTGTTAGTATTGTCTTTTTGCTTTCATATCCCCTATCTAAATTTCATAAGCATAAATATTGCACCTTTGTTGCAATATTAACCCGTTTAGTCTATCAATTCAGCAAGCTGGTTTGAAACAAAAAAGAACCATAAAACAATTATTGACCCTCTGGCTGCTTATTGTTTTTACAATTAGTATTAGCCCCAGATCATATTTTCATGAAGCCATAGCAAATCATAAAGACGAAGCGTCTTGTTTGCATGAGCTGGAAAAAACGAAAGCCTGTTTGCATGAGAAGGGATTTAATTGCCACATAAATAATTTAGTTGTAGGCACTTCTTATCTTTCGGTTACAGGTATACCTTGTATTACTCAAAGAAAAGTATACACAGAGTTTCATCATATTTTTTCTCCTACGCCTTCACAATTTTGCTTTGAGCCTAAAGAAAGCCGGGGCCCGCCTGCAACATAGCTTTCAACAATTCATTTTATTTATCAAAATCTCTCAAAGCAAAATTTCATTTCGCATGAAAAATTATTTTCTAGTATTTATATGTATTTGTATCGTGCATGTTTCGTGGAGCCAGGCAAGAGTTCGTTCCCAATTAAGCGGAAGAATAACAGATGTAAAAACAGGCCAATCTTTAAGGGGTGCATCCATTGTTTTAAGTGAATCCAGGTTAGGCACTACGGCGGATAGCAACGGTAATTATACATTGAAAAATATTCCTTTAGGTCATACTATTATTGAGGTTTCTCATACAGGATATAAATCTATTGTTGCCCATGCAGATATTGTATCAGGGCAAAACTTAAAAGATTTTCCGCTTAGTTCTTCATTCGTGGAAAATGAAGCTGTAACAATAACAGCCGTTGGGTCTGCAACATCCATCCGTAAGGCTCCTATCGCTATTACAAGGGTAACTAAGGCAGAACTTTTATCCGTTCCTTCTACTAATATTATAGATGCTATTAGCCGTCAGCCCGGCGTAAGTCAAATTACTACAGGGCCTGCCATTTCAAAACCTGTTATAAGAGGCCTTGGTTATAACCGGTTAGTAGTAATTAACGATGGCGTTCGGCAGGAAGGACAACAGTGGGGCGATGAACATGGTATTGAAATAGATGAGAGTAGCGTAAGCCGGATAGAGATTGTAAAGGGTCCTGCTTCATTAATTTATGGAAGTGATGCACTGGCAGGCGTAATTAATATTATTACTTCCAGCCCTGCACCGGTAAATACCATTAAAGCAAACATCCTGAGCAGTTATGGTACCAATAACAAACAGCGGTCATTGTTTGGAAGTGTTGGCGGTAATCAAAACGGATTTAACTGGAGTGCCTGGGGAAGTTATAAGGCAGCGGCTGATTATAAAAATAAATACGATAACAGGGTATGGAATTCGAAGTTTAATGAGCGCAACTTTGGGGGGTACATAGGCTACAATGGTGGATGGGGATTTAGTCATTTGATAGTGAGTAATTTCAATCAGAAGGCTGGTATCATAGAAGGTGATCGCAATGACGAGGGGCATTTTATCAAGGCCCTTCCGAACGGTATTGAACAATCTCCTTCAAAAAAAGATTTCAATGCTATAGTACCGCAGGTACCTTACCAGGGAATTCAGCATTTTAAAGTAATCTCCGATAATAGTTTTAACGCAGGCGCTGGCCGTGTTTCCCTCAATATTGGATGGCAGCGAAACCAACGGCAGGAGTTTGGCAATCCTGACGATCCTGATGAAAAAGAACTCTATTTTGACTTGCAGACTTTCAATTATAATACTGCTTATCATCTTTCTGATAAAAATGGATGGAATGTATCTATTGGATTAAATGGCATGTCTCAAAACAATCAAAATAAAGGGGGAGAAGTATTAATACCCGAATATAATTTATTCGATATCGGCAGCTTTTTCTATACACAAAAAACACTTGGAAAATCAACCTTCAGCGGAGGTATCCGGTATGACCATCGAACACTTAATTCAAAGGGCTTTAAAGAGGGCACAGAGATTAAGTTCAATTCTTTTCAGAAAGAATTTTCCAATGTTTCAGCCAGCGCAGGCGTTAGTTACTCAGCTACAGAAAATTTTCTTATAAAGCTCAACCTGGCAAGAGGATTTCGTGCTCCAAACATTCCCGAACTGGCTTCAAATGGCACACACGAAGGAACCAACCGATACGAATACGGGGATCAGAATTTAAAATCAGAAACTTCTTTGCAGGGCGATCTTGGTATCGAACTAAATTCAGATCATGTCTTCCTCACTGCTAATGCATTTTATAATTCAATCAATAATTTTATATTTTATAGTAAGCTGGCCGGTGCAAGTGGCGACTCACTGGTAGAAGTTGATGGAGATTTTATTCCTGCATTTGAATTCGGCCAGCATAATGCACGCCTTGCAGGTTTTGAATTTTCAATGGATTTGCACCCGCATCCTCTTGACTGGGTGCATTGGCAAAATACCATTTCCTATGTAAAAGGAAAATTTACAGCACCTATTGATGGATCGGCCAACCTGCCTTTTATTCCTGCTATAAGATTGCTGAGTGAGTTAAAAGCAGAGCTATTGCCTAAAGGAAAATCGCTCAGAAATCTTTCTATTTATTTTGAAGTAGATCATAATTTTAATCAAAACAATCCTTTTACTGCTTATGAAACAGAAACGGCAACGCGGGGGTACACCTTATTGAATGCAGGTATAACAACTAACATAATTAAGGCAAATAAAACTTTGTTCAGTCTCTATTTATTAGGAAATAATCTTGGTGATGTGGCTTATCAAAATCATTTAAGCCGCTTAAAATATGCAGCAATGAATGAAGTAACACGAAGACAAGGCGTATTTAATATGGGAAGAAACTTTTCTTTTAAAGTAAACATTCCGCTTTCGTTTACTACAAAATAATTTTATTCGTAAGGCAGGTGTATTTTTAGGTATGGAGTTAACCTTTAATACACCTGCTCTTTTATTTCCTGCAATCAGTTTATTGTTGCTGGCTTATACAAACCGGTTTGTAGCTATCGCCAACAGGGTACGCAAACTGCATAGCGAGTATAAAGGCAATGAAAACCCGGATATCATCATCAGGCAGATCAGGAGCCTGCGGCAGCGTATTAACCTTATTAAATACATGCAGGGCTTAGGTGTATTTAGTTTTATCGGCTGCGTTATCAGTATGTATTGTATCTACAGCAATTGGCTTGAAGGTGCAAAGCTTGTTTTTTCTTTCAGCTTGCTAACGCTTCTCACATCGCTTATTTTATCCCTGATGGAAATAATTAAAAGCACAAATGCTATTACACTTGAGTTGAGCGATATAGAGGGTGATGAACGGAATATTTTTCAGGGGTTGTGGGACAAAACCAAGGGCCGTTAAGGTGTAACCGGCGTAGGTATAGCCGTCTTTCTTTCCCCTATCTGCTGGCGCCACATGGCATAATACAACCCTTTTTCAGTCAGCAATTTATCGTGACCACCTGTTTCTACAACTTCACCTTTTTCCAGCACATATATCCTGTCTGCATGCATAATGGTAGACAGGCGATGTGCAATTAAAATAGTGATCTGATCACTAAGAGATGATACTGTACGGATTGTTTTCGTAATTTCTTCTTCGGTCAATGAGTCAAGTGCAGAAGTGGCTTCATCAAAGATTAATAAGCGGGGTTTACGTATTAATGCACGTGCAATACTTAGCCGTTGTTTTTCTCCACCTGATAATTTTAATCCTCCTTCCCCAATCATTGTATCCACACCCTTTTCTGCCCGGGCGAGCAAATAATCACAGGAAGCTTTATGAAGTGCATCAAGCAAATCTTCTTCTGTGGCTTCAGGGTTTACAAACATCAGGTTTTCGCGTATTGTTCCGGAGAATAATTGTGTGTCCTGTGTTACAAATCCAATCTGGTTTCTAAGGTCATTAAAATCTATACTGTTTTCATCAAGCCCGTTATAAAATACATTTCCTTCCTGTGGGCGGTATAGTCCTACCAATAATTTCATCAACGTTGTTTTGCCAGAGCCGGAAGGGCCAACAAAGGCAATCGTTTCTCCTTTTGTGGCAGAGAAGCTAATATTATCAATGGCTTTGTGTGTAACCGTTTTATGTTTGAAAGAAACATTTTTAAAATTCAAATCAACTACAGGGCCCAGGTGTTGTGGTGTTGCCGGAGTAGGTTCAGGAGCCTTTTGCATTAAATTTTTAAAATTAGCCAAGGAGGCTTCCGCTTCACGATAGCTTAACAATATATTCCCAATATCCTGCAAAGGCCCGAAAATGAAGAAAGAAAATATCTGCATGGTTACCAGTTGGCCGGCATCCATTTGTTTGTGAAAGATGAGCCACATCAGCATAAACAAAATAACCTGGCGCAGGGTGTTTACAAAAGTGCCCTGAACAAAACTGATGCTTCGTATTCGCTTTACCTTTGTTAATTCTAGCCCCAATATCTTGTATGTATTTTTATTAAGCCGTGATACTTCCTGCCCCGTTAAACCAAGGCTTTTCACTAATTCAATATTACGTAACGACTCGGTAGTGGAACCAGCCAATGAAGTGGTTTGTCCTACAATTTCTTTTTGTATGGTTTTTACTTTTTTACTTAAGAGATTTGAAATGATCAATAAAATGGCAATGCCCCCGAAATAAACAATCGGTAATTTGGGATCAATACGTGTAGCAAAAATGGCTACCACCACAATTCCAATTAGTACGGTAAAAAGAACATTTACGAAATTATTAATGAACTTTTCTGTATCGGTTCTTACCTTTTGAAGAATGCTTAATGTTTCTCCACTACGCTGGTCTTCAAATTCTGCATAAGGCAATTTCATGGCATGCTGCAAGCCATCTGTAAAAACTTTAGCTCCAAATTTTTGTACCACGACGTTTAAAAAATAATCCTGGAAATTTTTGGCGATCCGGCTGATCATAGCAACGGTTATAGAACCAGCCAGTAAAAACACTACCCCATATAGTATAACCTTTTCACCTTTCGCATTAACTGTATTTATTTTAGCAAAAAGAAACTGATCCCAGTTTAGCGTATGTTGCTGATAGTGGGTCGCCAGGTTGATCAGCTTCCCAAATATCCATGGATCAACTAATGAAAATCCAATGTTTGTTGCTGCCAGTACAAGTACAAGAAATACGAGTCCTTTATATGGTTTAAGATACTCAATTAAAATTTTCATCCCGTAATACTAAAACTTATTTTGATACCGGCGAAGAGACCATGCCTTCCCGGTCATAGAATGTAAAAATTTTTTAAAGAAAGGAAGGCCTTCATACTTTAATTTTTCTTTTTCAATAGTGGCCGCATCAAGGTGGTGCACCAATTTCACCAGGTTAGGAATGCTTTCTTCTTGGTTCTTCTTAAAAAACACTTCGAGCAATTTTTTAAAATCAGGGAATTGACGATAGCTGGCAATTTCTTTTTCTGTAGTTTCCCTTGAATAGTTATAGGTAGCATAAGTAATAGTAAAAGCTTCTGCCAGCTTTTGACTAATGCCTGTTTTCATTTGGGCAAATAACTCCTGTGCCTTTGGAAGTATAGCCGCTGCATCGTGATTAAAGCCTAATATTTCTGCCGTATATAATTCCTTTTCATCTAAGAGGTTAATCTCCCTTCCGTCATAAACGAGGTTATTGGCCCCAATATATTCTTTCAATTTTTTCGGGCTTCCTTTCTTGCCAAAGAATAAGATTTTTTCAGTGATTTCTAACTTCTCAAATAATTCATCGGGTGTTTGCAGGAGATAAGTGTCTGTATCCATATACAATACATTTCCTTCTTTTAACTCTAAAACCTTTTGAAGCAATTCTATTTTGGATAATTTTTCTGTGCTTTCACCGATCAATTCAAAATGATGGAAGAAAGGAATGTAAGCCTCAAATGATTCGGGGTGCTGCGTGTAAATGATAATATGAATGCTTTCAGGCGATTGCAGATTGTATAGCGCTAACAGTTTTAAAAGTGAATAACAACATTCGTTAATTGAATTGGTATCGTCTTTTGTGTTGTATAAAATATAATTCTGCATATTATTAATAACCCGGATGAGATTTCAACTAAATAATCAAAGTTGCCAGTTATTAGTTTGCAGTTTGCAAAGTGACTTTAGTTTGCTAACTACTAACTGCCAACTTGAAACTTAAAACTCTCTCAGCAATTCTTAACGGGCAAACCGTGTTAATTACAATTATCCTGCCCAACCCTGCCTGTCTAAGCTGCGATATTGAATGGCTTCAGCAAGGTGTTCAATTTTAATATCATCGCTGGAGGCAAGATCGGCAATAGTTCTTGCAACTTTCAATATCCTGTCATAAGCTCTTGCAGAAAGGTTCAGTTTTTCCATAGCTGCTTTTAATAGGTTTTGCCCAGGCGTACTGATGATGCATATTTCACGAAGCATTTTACTGCTGATTTGTGCATTGCAATAAACGTTATCATCATTTTTATAGCGCTCGGCCTGCATTTCCCTTGCTTTTATTACCCGCTCACGAATGCTTACAGAATGCTCCTGTGGCCGTTGTGCCGATAACTCGCTAAAGGCAACAGGCGTTACTTCCACATGCAAATCTATACGATCAAGCAGAGGGCCTGAGACTTTATTTAAATACTTCTGCACTGCTCCCGGGGGACAGCTGCATTCGCGGTCGGGATGATTATAATAGCCGCAAGGGCATGGGTTCATAGATGCTATCAACATAAAAGAGGCCGGAAAGTCAACCGCAACTTTTGCCCGTGAAATAGTTACCCTTCGTTCTTCCATGGGCTGGCGCATTACTTCTAAAACTGTTCGTTTAAATTCCGGCAACTCATCTAAAAATAAAACACCATTATGGGCTAAAGATATTTCGCCAGGCTGTGGCGTGCCGCCTCCGCCCACAAGCGCCACATCAGATATGGTATGATGCGGTGACCTGAATGGCCTTTTGGAAACAATGGTTGCATTTTCGGGTAGCTTGCCCGCTACCGAATGTATTTTGGTAGTTTCCAAAGCCTCTAATAAAGTAAGTGGTGGTAAAATAGTTGGGAGGCGTTTTGCCAGCATAGTTTTGCCTGCTCCAGGCGGGCCTATGAGAATGGCATTATGGCCGCCGGCTGCTGCTATCTCTAAAGCTCGTTTAATATTTTCCTGTCCTTTTACATCAGAAAAATCAATATCAAAATCTGATTGTGCATTAGAAAATTCTTCTCTTGTATTTACTATGATTGGTTCCAGGTTCTTTCCGCCGGTTTCAAAAAATTCAATTACTTCTTTGATGTGGGATACACCGTACACAGCAAGGTTATTAACCATGCCTGCTTCCCTCGCATTTGCTTTCGGTACAAATAAACCTTTAAATCCCTCTTTGCGTGCCTGTATGGCAATGGGTAGCGCTCCTTTAATGGACCGCACTGCTCCGTCAAGGCTAAGTTCTCCCATAATAACATAATGCTCCAGTTCATCGCGGTGTTCTATTTGCTCCGAAGCTGCTAACACGCCAATGGCAATAGGAAGGTCAAAGGGAGTTCCGCTTTTTTTTATATCAGCCGGGGCCAGGTTTACCACAATCCTGGTACGGGGCATTACAAAGCCATTGGTTTTTATAGTGCTTTCTACTCTTTGCATGCTTTCTTTTACTGCATTATCCGGCAGCCCCACTATCATATAGTCTTTGCCGGTAGCCATCCAGTTTACTTCAACGGTTATGGAAATAGCTTCTACGCCATATACAGCACTACCAAAAGTTTTAACCAGCATAATTAATATTGAATGGTTCAATATAGAATAAAATAGCGACAGATTAATGCGGCTTCTACTTAGGCAAAGCTTTTGCATAAGCTTTAAAAAAGAAATTATGAAACAGCTTAATAGTTTATTCTTCCTGGCACTGGCTTTGGCAACAACACTTACTTCATGTGAAATGATAGGAGGTATATTTAAGGCAGGGGCTTATACGGCAATTATCGGCATTGTACTGGTCGTAGTTTTAATTATATGGCTGGTATCAAAGTTCAGAAAATAAGTACCATAAGATAGGCTATTTTAGTAGGAACAAATTCTCTATGCACATTACTTCTTTTGGCTTTAATGCATTTGTTTCTTTAGCTTATACTTTACATGGATTGAGTCATAAGGGGGTAACAATTTCGGTTGTACATACATATCCAAAGCCCAATAGTTCACAGCTTCTATTGAACTATTGGGCTTTGAAACGCAATGCTGTGTTACATGAGTCTCCAGTCCTTATAATCAATTAAACGTTGTTGATGTTACAACGTGCCACCTTACAATTATTACGTTTTCATTTTTCTCTTTTTTTATTACCTGTTTTTCTATTTGCCTTAAGTCAGGTGCCTTCGATAGATTGGTTTATATCTTTCTCTGTTTTTTTGATTTTACATTTTTTAGTATATCCTGCAAGCAATGGTTACAATTCTTTTATGGACAGGGATGTAACGCCAATTGGAGGATTATATAAACCGCTGATGCCCGGTCCCCAATTGTTTTGGACTACAGTTGTTATGGATGTAGTAGCGCTGGTTGCATCTTTATTTATAAATACAGTGTTTGCGCTGGGTATATTGTTCTACATTATAGCATCAAGAGCGTATAGTTACCGTAAAATAAGGTTGAAGCAATATCCGGCAATCGGTTTCCTAACTGTATTCATTTTCCAGGGCGCTTTGATCTTTTTTATTGTTTTTTATAGTTGTGGTAACGAAATACCAAACAAGGTTGCCTTGATACCTTGTGTTATTTCAAGCCTGCTGATAGGCGCCCTATATCCCTTAACACAGATATACCAGCATGAAGCTGACAAGAACGATGGCGTAATTACCATTAGTTATTTATTAGGCAAACGAGGCTCTTTTATTTTTAGCGGGCTGCTATTTTCGCTGGCTGCCATCTTGTTTTATTTATATTTTCTACACAAAGGAGAAATAAATCATTTTTACTTGTTTTTGTTATTCACTTTTCCAGTGGTATTGTTTTTTATCTATTGGATGAGCAAGGTTTGGAAGGATGAATCGGTGGCTGATTTTAAGCATAGTCTTCTTATGAATATTGTAGCCACATTTTGCACCATGTCTTATTTTATAGCACTTATATTATTGAAAAAACATTGAGTAAGATTATATCTATCGGCACTGCAGTTCCATCTTATTGTCATAAGCAAACGGACATTATGGAGTTTATGCATAAAATATATGCAGGAGGTGAAGGGGATAAAAGAAAGCTCCGTTATTTATACCAGCAAAGTGGCATCAGCCAACGTTATTCAGTAATTCCTGATTATAGTCGTGATTTATACGACTGGAAATTTTATCCTCAATCGGAGAATCTCGAACCATTTCCTTCATTGGAACAGCGAATGGCTGTGTACAATAAGTATGCACCACTTCTTTCTGTTGATGCCATACGAAATTGCATTCATGATGTTTGCAGCCATAAGGATATTACACACCTGATAACAGTTAGTTGTACAGGCATGAGCGCCCCTGGTTTGGATTTACAAATCATGGAGTTGATGGAATTAGATAAAAACATTTTCAGAACCTCCATAAATTTTATGGGTTGTTATGCAGCGATCCATGCCATAAAATTAGCTGATGCGCTTTGTAATGGAACTAGGGATGCTAAGGTGTTGATTGTTTGCACAGAGTTATGCACGATTCATTTTCAACGCGAGGCAACTATGGATAATATTGCCTCTTCTTTGCTCTTTGGCGATGGTGCTGCGGCGGCACTAATTACAAACAATAGTTCTGTAAAAGGAGTGGAGCTTACTGGTTTTTATTCTGAAGTGGTACCGAAAGGAAAACGCGATATGGCCTGGGAGCTATCTTCTACAGGCTTTTTGATGACTTTAAGTGGTTACGTGCCGGATTTAATTAAGGAAGATTTCAGCGGTGTTGTAGACCGTGCTTTAAAACAGAAACATATAGGAGTAGATGATATTGATGGTTGGTGCATTCATCCTGGTGGTAAGCGTATATTGGAAGCCATTGAGCAGAGCATGCAACTACAGAAAGAGCAACTTGCTTCATCTTATAATGTGCTTCATGAATATGGAAACATGTCATCTGCAACCATTCTTTTTGTATTAAAAGAATTATTTGAAAAGAAACCTTCAGGAAATATTTTTGCTGCAGCATTTGGGCCTGGACTTACGGTAGAAACTTTTATTGCAACTATATAATTGTCGTTTAAGAAAAGATCATATAAAAAAGAGCTGCTTGATGGTGAACAGATCCCTTTTGATGACATCAGGCGTAACATGCAGGAGCTTGATTTCATCAATACATATCTAGGGGGGCATCAAATTACTTTGCATGGCATTAAAGCTTTGTTGGTTTCTGCTATTGCTCCCGTACATATAATAGAAATTGGATGCGGCGGTGGAGATAATCTACGCGTTATAAAAAATTGGTTTAATAAAAAAAGTATTGAAGTAATACTGACTGGTGTTGATATAAATCCGGAATGCATTGCTTTTGCCAGGAGCCGAAAGGAGAATGCAGGTATCAATTTCTATTGCAGCGATTATAAGCTGATGCCTTTTGATACAAAGCCTCATATTATCTTCTCCTCACTTTTTTGCCATCATTTTACGGATGAAGAATTGGTTTTTATGATGCGTTGGATGCAAATGAAATCAGAGCTTGGGTTTTTTATTAATGATCTTCATCGTCATTTTCTGGCATATCATTCAATAAAATTATTGACACAATTATTCTCCAAAAGTTATATGGTTAAAAATGATGCACCCCTTTCTGTGAGCAGGGGGTTTAAAAGAAACGAACTTAAAAACTATTTATCTGACGCAGGCATACAACAATACCAGGTTATTTGGAAGTGGGCTTTTCGTTGGTTAGTCATCAGCACAAAAACAAAATGCAGGTAGTGGAAACTGAATATGATGTTGCATTTATTGGTGGCGGTCTTGCAGGACTTGCAGGAGCAATTCAATGTGCGAAAGCAGGGTTTAAGGTTGTACTGGTGGAGAAAGAAAAGTACCCGTTTCATAAAGTTTGTGGAGAGTACATAAGTATGGAATCATTTGATTTTTTATCTGCACTTGGAGTGCCATTGGCGGAAATGAGCTTACCACAAATTACTTCCCTACAAATTACGGCGCCTAATGGAAAAGAGTTTATGACTAAGCTTCCTCTGGGCGGTTTTGGTATAAGCAGGTATAAACTTGATGCTATGCTTGCACAGATTGCACGGGATAGTGGTGTTGCTATGTTGGAAGAAACAAAGGCATCAGATATAATCAAACATGAAGTGGAATACACTATAAAAATTTCTTCAAAACTCTTAAATATAAATCAGATTGGGACAAAGGTTATATGCTGTTCCTATGGCAAAAGAAGCAATCTTGATATTAAGTGGAAGAGGAATTTTATCAATAAAAATGATCCGGGTATCAATAACTATGTTGGTGTAAAATATCATATTAGGACAGATTGGCCTACTCACTTAATTGGACTTCATAATTTCAAGGATGGCTACTGTGGTATTTCAAAAATAGAAGACGAAAATTATTGTCTTTGTTATCTCACCAAAGCAAATAATTTAAAAGCAAGCAATAATTCTATTCAGGAGATGCAGCAAAATATACTTTTTCAAAACCCGGTTTTGAAAAAGATTTTTGCTAGTAGTGATTTTCTTTTTCAAACACCGGTCACTATTTCACAAATCAGTTTTAGTAAAAAAAGCTTAGTGGAAAATGGAGCATTAATGCTGGGTGATGCTGCAGGCATGATTACACCACTATGCGGCAATGGTATGAGCATGGCTTTACATAGCAGTAAAATGGCTACGTCCGCCATTAAAGATTTTCTATCGGGAAGCTGTAGTAAGCGGCAGATGGAAGAAACGTATAGACGGCAGTGGAAGAAAGAATTTGAATCACGTATGCATACGGGCAGAATATTACAAGGGTTTTTTGGTTCTCCACTACGAAGCAATTTATTTGTATCGGCTTTTAAGGCCATGCCTTTTCTTTCCCAAAGCATCATAAAAAAAACACATGGCAAGCCTTTTTAAGGCATAGCCTTTGCATTCTAAGAACAAACCGAATATCATGCAAGAAGGTAAAAAGACAGTAGTTTTAGGCGCATCAGACAATCCTGCACGATATAGCTTTTTAGCAGTTAAAAAGCTACAGTCTTACAATCATCCGGTAGTAGCTATAGGCAAAAGAAATGGACAGGTAGGGGAAGTGTCTATTCAAACAGACCATCTGCCAATTGAAGCCGTAGATACAGTTACACTTTATCTTAACCCACAGAATCAAAGAGAGTATTATGATTACATACTTTCATTAAGGCCCAATCGTATCATCTTTAATCCAGGTACAGAAAATGAAGAGTTGATAAAACGCTCTAAAGAAAATGGCATTGAGCCTGTGGTTGGCTGTACGCTCGTGATGCTTAGTACAGGAATGTATTGAGCTATCGGAACATTACGCTTTACTTATAGTAGTCACACTAATGTACTCATGTATTCATGAGTAGTATCACTTATTTTTTTTAAAATCTATTTAGAATCATTGCGAATGATCTGAAAGTTTTTAAATATTGTCTCTCGCGTGTTGATCCAATGAAAGCTCCAGTATATATACTACTGTAAAGTTTTTAAACCTTTGAAACCGAATCCAATGAAAATCCTAAAAACCATTACCCTTGGTTTGCTATTAAACTTTTGCATGCACCAGGCATCTGCACAAATTACAAAAGAGGTAAACAGCCAATCTGCGTTAGCAAAACCTAAGTTATTTAAGTCTTCACCTGAACGAATCAACATTAGATTAAGCGAATATGACCACATCTTCAATTATGAAGTGGGTAAAACTGTTCTATTACCTTTTGCTTCTGATTTTTCTTTGGCCGGAACAGTTGTTTCAAAAGCAGAAGATGCATATGCCAATACAAAAAGCATAGTTATTAGATCTTCAGATAAAGCAGGGGCCACCTTTACACTCAGCCGCATTATTAATCAGGACAATACTATTACCTATCGTGGCCGCATTCTAAGTTTTAAGCATGCCGATGCTTATGACATTGTAAAAGAGAATGGGGCCTATTTTCTAATGAAGAAAAATGCATCAGATATATATGAAGAATAAAGCCCGTTTTTAATCCATACCCAATCCTCATCCAATCCTTAATCCCGTCCAATGAAAAATTTTTATTCATCACTGCTCCTGGCATTACTGTTGGCAGGCTCAGTTAAAACGTTTGCCCAGGTTCCTTCATTTAGCAGTAATCCCTCTGCATCAGCTGTTATCTTTTTAGATTTTGATGGCCATACTGTAAATGGTACGGGCTGGAATTATAATGGCCCTGTTCAATGCGGTCCTTCTGGCCTTTCTACAGATCAGATCACTGAAATATATAACCGTATAGCAGAAGATTACCGCCCTTTTATGATTAACGTTACTACTGACTCTACCAAATATTGGAGCGCCCCTGCCACTAAAAGAATGCGGACCCTTTTTACCATCACTTCAAGTTGGTATGGCAGCGGAGCAGGAGGAGTAGCTTATACCGGCTCTTTTACCTGGGGAGACAATACACCTTGTTTTATTTTCTCAGCTTTGTTGGGCTATAATGCAAAATATATAGCAGAGGCCGGGGCACACGAGTCGGGTCATACACTTGGCCTGAGACACCAGGCTTCTTATGATGCAAGTTGTACCCTTGTTAGTTCGTATAATTATGGAACCGGTTCCGGTGAAACAAGTTGGGCGCCTATTATGGGCGTAGGCTACACCAAAAATTTTACTACATGGCATAACGGCCCGAACCCTTACGGATGCACTACTGTTCAAAAAGATCTTGACATTATTACAAGCACCATCAATGGCGTTACGTTTGTTGCTGACGATTTTAACCAAACATTCAATGGTTCCACAACCGCATCCTTTTCAAGTACAGGTTTAACTGTAGAAGGAAAAATTACCGAACCCACAGATAAGGATATGTTTAAGTTTACTTTACCCAGCCGTAAAAATTTAAGGTTAAGCGCTTTGCCTACAAGTGTTGGCAGCGGGGATTTGGGGTCGAACGTTGATCTGGAACTTTCCCTATATGACGGCTCTAAAAATCTAATTAAAACATTAAGCTCAGAAACAACTTTAAGCGTTAGTATGGATTCTACTTTGAACGCAGGCACGTACTATATACTAGTTGATGCTGTAGGTAACCAATACGCATCTGATTACGGGAGCCTTGGATCATACACAATAGATGCTGAAGAAATGCCTTTAACAGTACTGCCTTTGCGCCAGCTACAACTAAATGGTAATACCGAAAACGGCTTTCATAAGTTGAATTGGAAAATAGATGCAGATGAGAAAATCATTAGCCAGGCAATCCAGTTTTCTGATAACGGGAAAGATTTTACCAATCTTGCTATTGTTGATGCAGCCGGCAGGAATTATAGCCATCATTCTCAAAATGTCGGAATTGCATTCTACCGTATAAAAGTGAACTTTGAGAATAACAAAGAACATTATTCCAACATAATAGCCATGCGCAGCAATGGTGATGCGACCAGGCCGAAATTGTTTGCTAATGTAATCACGTCTAATTCTTTAATGGTAAATGCTCCTGCAGCTTATAGTTATACCATTAATGATTTTAACGGTAAAACAGTATCAAAAGGCCAGATTGTTTCCGGCAGCACTTCTATAAATACCAGCTACCTATCGTCTGGCACATATATACTCCGCTTTGCTAATGGTGACGACCAATATGTAGAAAAATTTGTAAAACAGTAATAATAACGATACCATAATCCGTGCCCCCTTGGTAACCCAGAGGTTTTTCTATAACTTAGGAAAACCTCTTTTTGTATGCGTTGGAGAAAATTTAATGGTGAACTACTCAATCTTCCTATTTATCAGTCTGTAGAAGATACTATTGTACGCGAGACGGCAGCAGGGTATAAATTAAAAGTCTGCATTGGTACAGATTCTCAGGTAAAAGGAAAAGAAACTGAATTTGCAACTGTAATTGTGTTTTTACGTGAGGGCCATGGAGGCTTTATGTTTATTCATAACGACAAAACTTCTTATCAATACACAATTAAAGAACGGATGTTGGTAGAGGTAGCGAAAAGTATAGAAATCGCTTATGAACTCTGTAACCTATTTACACTTTATAATATTGATATGGAAGTACATGCCGATATTAATACCAATCCTAACTTCAAAAGTAACGACGCATTACGCGAAGCAATGGGTTATATTTTGGGGATGGGATTTGCATTTAAGGCAAAGCCTGAAGCTTTTGCAAGCAGTAGCTGTGCCAATAAGATGGTGAATTAAATTTCGTTACTCTCTTATCAGGCTAGAGGGTACTATAAAAAAAGCCTAGAGGATGCCGTAGAGACATCCCCCTGCCCTATTAAATTATTTATCTACGTATCTGCAACCAGTATTAATTTTTTACAATTTTCTTTTGCATATTTTCCACCTCTTTCATAAAGGCAGAAATGCCTGCATCATCATATATACCGTAACCGTCAATCAAAGTTCCTTTCATTCCGTCGTCTGATTTAAGTACATATAAAATTGCATTATCATCAGGATCAGACATGCCTTCAAAGCGAAAAAAATTCACTACTTCTATTTGATCGGGTTTGTAAACCTTCCCGCTGTGCAATGCTTCCAGTCCTCTGTCAGTGATCTTAAAGTCCTCATCATATCCATCGCTTATCATTTTATTTAAACAAGTTGATAAGCTTTTCATATAGGGCTGTGAGTTGTTTTCATTAACTATCATAAACAAGTGTTTACAGTATTAGATAAAAAATGTTTGCCAAAAAATTTAAGCACGAAATTTAAATGCTTGAGTAGTTATTTCCCCAAACAAAAAGCCGGTTATTGTACCGGCCTCAAATTGCTTTTAGGGTACCCACAATCCATTAATCAATTGCCTTGTGCATGTCACGTAAGCGTTTTACTTCATCGTGGCCTACACGTAATGAAGCTTTTTGACGAACCACCAATTCACGTAGGGGGGCTTCCAGTTCTACGTCAGAATTCAAAGCCATATCATAAGCTTTTTGCGCAGCATCTTCACCAAATTCGCAATTCTCCAGAATCGTCTTCCTGTCTTTACCTGAAATAGCAGCCTTTAAATCCATCCACACACGGTAAATCTTTCCGGAGTTGGTTGTTCCATCTGCAGGGTCGCCGCCTAAACGTGTTACTTCATGAGTGATTTCGGTAGCGTACTCCTTGCTTTCCTGAGTATAGCGATGAAACAATGTTCTCAGGTCAGCATCTTCATCTTTCAATTCATCAATTGCTTTTTCATAACCTACTATTCTATCATGGTTAATGCGAAGCAGATCATTTAAAACCCCTATTACTTTTTCATTCTTTTCCATTGTTGTAAATTTTATATTAAAGAGCATCAAAAAATCATACCTGTAATTAATACTAACTTTAATTATAAAATGGTTAAGCAGGCCGGCAAAAATATTTAAGCTTATTTTAAGCCTTCAACCCAAAAAATAATAATGGCAAAATATTCAAAAGGTGCAGGAAAAAAAGCAGGAAAACTAATGCACGAAATGAAAGAAGGAAAACTAAAAAGCGGAAGTGGTAAAAAGGTTACCTCGCGTAAACAAGCTATTGCCATCGCTCTTTCTGAAGCAAGGGGAGAGGGCGCCAAAGTTCCTAAGAAAAATGCCCCTGGTGGTAAGGCGACAGCTCCAGTAAAAGCTGCTGGTAGACAAGCTGCTACAAAGACCGCAAAGAAAGGCGCAGCTAAAAAGGCACCAGGCAAAAACGCTGCTTCTAAATCAAATAGCAAAGTTTCAAGTCAGGGAAGTAAACCATCACAGCCAGGTGCTAAAAAAGCTTCAGCAAAAAAAGCTCCTTCTAAAAAAAGAACAACCAAAAAAGCTGCACCTACAAAGGGGACTAAAGCTTCTCGCAAAGGCTTAAAAGGACGAGCAGCATTTAAAAAAATCAACCAAAAAAATAGGTAGACGATAATGGATATTCTTTACTGTTTTTAAATCAGTTCCTTCAAAATTTTCATTAGGACTTTTTCGTCTGATGTAAGGCCGGTAAGGTCGTCGGGATTTTCAATTATGTCAAGCTCTTTTAAATATTTCACCAGGTTTTGTTCTTCATATAGTTTAATAATTCCCGGATGCACATAATACTTTTTACACACACTGCGTGTATTGCCTAGCTTCTTGCTTACTTCGTCAAGCGCAGCAAGGATGTTCTTTTTGCAATCAGCCTCAGAGCCTGCCTGCCCCATAGATTTAAAAGCTCTTAAAGCGTCAAGTGTTCCGGCCCATGTTCTAAAATCTTTTGCACTAAAATCTCCACCTGTAGCTTTTTTTATATACTTGTTTACCATTCCCGAATCAATGGTTTTACGATTTCCGTCTGCATCAAAATACTGAAACAATTCTTTGCCTGCTATATCACGGCAAGCTTTTACCATACGGGCAAGTCTTTTGTTTTGCAGGTTGATCGTATGATAAATTCCTTTTTTTCCTTTAAAGGAAAATACCATTTTATCTCCCTCAATTTTTACATGTTTATCTTTTAAAGTAGTAAGCCCATAAGAGCCATACAACTTTTCATAACCATCATTGCCTATGCGTATATAAGTTCGCTCCATAAGGCTTATCACCATTGCCAGTACTTTTTCTTCTCCTAACTCTTTCCGTGAAAGATCTTCTTCAAGTTGCAGCCTGAGTGAAGGAATGAGCTTTCCAAATTCAAACAGGCGGTGAAATTTTGTTTCATTACGCAGCACGCTCCAAAATTGGTGGTATCTGTATTGTTTACGGTTGCGTACATCAAATCCTGTAGCTTGTATATGTCCTTTATTTATAGAACATATCCATACATTGGTCCAGGCCGGAGGAATAGCAAGTTTTTTTATTCGTTCTAATTCTTCTTTATCTTTCAAAGGTTTATCATCATACATATAAATAAAACCTTCTCCTTTTTTCTTACGCTGAATGCCGGTCTCCTTACCAGTAACATACACCAGGTCAACAACTTTTGCCGCTTTATTATAATTTTTGTCAATCTTAAGAAATTCTTTGTGCGAAAGTTGTAATGTTTCCATACTAAGATGCTTTTGCTTTTTTCTTACTTATGCGGGCTTTAGTAGTGTTGGTTTTATGTTCATGAAGATCATCTGCTTCATCTACAGAATGTGATGTATGCAGGCTGGTTTCTTTTTTTGCGAGTTGAGAAAGCTGTACATAAAATCTCTTTAACACTTCCAGTTCGTCCTGTGAAAGATCTTCTACTACAATAAGCCGGTTACTTGCTAATTCATTACTTGCAATCAGCTCATTCAATTTTAATTGCATGGCCATTGAATCTTTGTTCTGCGATTGTTGAATAATAAACACCATCAAAAAAGTAATAATAGTAGTGCCGGTGTTAATTACCAATTGCCAGGTATCCGACCATCGGAAAATAGGGCCGGTAATTGCCCATGTTATAATAATAAACAAGGCTATTAAAAATGCAGTGGAGCTGCCCATTGCTTTTGTAATGGCATAAGATACTTTTTCAAACCTTGCTTTAAACCCCTTATTCTTTGTAGCCATGTCCGTTTTCTAAATAAAAAGAAAAAGTCAGACCAATTAGCCTGACTCTTCATTTTATAAGCATCCTTTGCTATTCTGCGGGTTCGTTTTCTGCATTTATATTAACAGTGCTTACTGCAAGCTGCGTTAATATAACATCTGTTTCTTTTTCTTCGTCAAGTGTTTGTTGCAAAAGACCCGACACTTCATCTTCTCCAATAGTTTTTGCAAGCTGTACCAAACTTCCGTAAGAAGCAATCTCATAATGCTCGGCTTTTTGTGCTGAGATAATAAGCGCTGCATCTCTTGTTGCGGTTCCTTTATCTGTATCCTCAATAGCCGATTGCGCTTCTTTTGCAAGCCCCTCCATTGCCTCGCATTTTTTTGCACGTGCAGGTATACCAAGCATTTCAAACACCTGCTCCAGTCGCACAACTTGCTCCTGTGTTTGTACAAGGTGAGTTTCAAAAGCTGATCGCAGTTCTTCGGATGTAGCGGCTTTGGCCATTTTAGGAAACAACTTGGTTGTATGCTTTTCAGCCCAGTATATATCTTTAAGCTCTTCTATAAAAAGTTCTTTTAGCTTAGTTTCTTCATTGTAAACATTACTGTTGGCTGATTTTCCGGAAGTCTTTTTTGAAGTGCCGGAAGATGTTTTTACTGCTGTAGTTGATTTGCTATTCACTGGCATAAAAAATGGTTTTTATAATAAAATAATAAGATTATAATAAAAAAAATAATGCCAGTAAAAATGCAATTGAATAAAATTTTATTGATGGGTATGTAGATATTATTACCCAGCACCTTGGCACCTTTATCAAGATTGAAACCATTTTTATTGTGGTATTTAATTTGGATATAAGCAAGTGTGTCTATGATTACTAAGCTAAAAAAAAGTTTATGCAAGCAAATCAACAACTAACGTTTTTACAAGAGAAAATAGATGACATAAGAAGCGCCATTTTTTTTAATTTAAGTGACTCTGTTTTAAAGCTTCCCACTTCAATCGTTACTTCTCAAAAAGTGGATGAATATGGATTCATCTGGTTCTTCATGCAAAAACCCAGGCAAGACGTTAGGGAATTTGATAAAGAATTTCCTGTGAGGCTTGACTTTTTTAAGAAGGGATCTAATTGTTTTTTACAGGTTACAGGTAAAGCATGGGTTGTTACAGACCCGGAAGAAGTAAATTCTTTAGATGCAGACATATCACCAGAGGATAAAGCTACTTTAGGAGAAGTGTTATTGCTGAAGGTAAAAATGCTTAAGGCAGAGTACCACGAAACGCAAACTCCTGCCAACACATGGTGGCAAAGTGCAGTTAGCAATGTATACAATTGGTTCCGTGCATCTAATGGAAGTTATGGCCGCGAAATATTTCATCCTGCTTCTTTAAATTAAATCAGATGTTATGAGATCAATATGGACAGGCTCAATAAGTTTTGGTTTGGTCAACATTCCGGTTAAGTTAATGAGTGCTGTAGAGCAGTCCGGACTGAGCTTTGATATGTTGTCAAAAAAAGACATGAACCCTATACGTTATGCCCGTATTGATACAAAAACCAATGAAGAAGTAGAATGGAAAAATATTGTAAAAGGATATGAGTACACAAAGGGTAAATATGTGATTGTTGATGACAAAGATTTTGAAAAAGCAAGCCCGGAAAAATCGAAAGCAATAGATATAGTACAATTTGTAAAAGAAGAACAGATTGATCCGATCTTATACGAGAAGCCTTATTATATTACTCCTGGAAAGGGTGGTGAAAAATCTTATCGTTTATTACTGCAGGCATTAGAGGAATCGAAATCTGTAGGTATTGCAGAATTTATGTTACGCAACAGAATGCATGTATGCGCTGTAAAAGCTTATAATAATGTATTGCTTTTAAATCAAATGCGCTACCAGGGAGAGATCAGGGAAATGCCGGAAGTAGGTGGAAAAGATCAGAAAATATCTCCTAAAGAAGTAGCGCTGGCTAAAAAATTAATTGAACAATTATCTGAAGATTTTGACCCTGCTGCTTTCAAAGACACTTATGTTGATGAACTTCAAAAGATAATAGATGCAAAAGCAGCCGGCAAACAAATACGGGTAGCTACCGAGCCAAAGAAAGCTACTGCCACAGTAAAAGACCTTATGTCGGTTTTAAAAGAAAGCCTTACACAAACCAAAAAAACAGCATAATCACTCTATATATACCTGGTTTTCTTTTTGTAAGAACGCCAACAATAAAGCCTTTGAAATCTAAGGCTTTATTGTTGGTAAATATCGTTTAAGTAATTGTTTGGGCCTGCCAGGACCCTCTCCTTTTTTTGATCTAGTAAATTGCGTTATATAAATTTAGCTCTCTTTCATGGCACAGGTTTTACAGCCTTTATTGTTTGAACAAAAGCTATGAGTTTATCTAAATACAAACAGAAAAGAAACTTTTCAGATACACCCGAACCGGAGGGAAAAGAAAAGTCTTCTTCAAAAGGTTTACGCTTTGTTATTCAAAAGCACGATGCATCTCATCTCCATTATGATTTTCGGTTAGAATTGAAGGGTGTTTTAAAAAGTTGGGCCGTACCAAAAGGCCCTTCTCTTAATCCTGCTGATAAGCGCCTGGCAATGATGGTAGAAGACCACCCTTATGATTACCGCAACTTTGAAGGAATAATACCTGCCGGCAACTATGGCGGTGGAACAGTAATCGTTTGGGATGAAGGCATATATGAGCCAATGAACGGAGAAGGGTTGAGCAGGCAGGAGCAGGAAAAAATGCTGTTGCAACAACTGCATGGCGGAGACATGAAAATAGTTTTAAAAGGGAAAAAGATAAAAGGAAGCTTTGCAATTTTCCGGTTGAAAAAAGCAGGCGAGAACTCTTGGCTGCTGGTAAAAAAATCAGATGAATATGTTTCGGAAGAGGATATTACGCAACAAAAAGAATCGGTGAAAACAGGTAAAACCATTGCGCAGGTAGCTGCGGAAAATGGAACTGAGCCAAATCATCCTGAAGAAGACACAGAGGAAAAAAAACCTTTTAAGAAAGCAGTAATTAAAAAAGCGACTGCTGTAAAAAAAGGTGCACCCAAAAAATCTGTAGCACCTTCTAAAAAAAAAGCCCTTAATGTAAAAGCATTGCTTGGTGAACAATTGTCATTTGCACGAAAGTCATCAATGCCGGCTAACATAAAGCCTATGCTTGCTACACTCGTAGATGAACCTTTTAATAATGAAGCCTGGCTGTATGAAATTAAATGGGACGGCTACCGTGCATTAACTTATTTAAATGGAGATGATGTTGAAATGATCTCCCGTAACAATAAGTCTTTTTCAGAAAAATACGCTCCTGTTGCTGAAGCATTGGGACAACTTAACATCAATGCTGTTTTAGATGGAGAGATAGTAGCTATTGATGAAAGAGGGCTAGCCAATTTTCAAATGTTACAAAACTGGCAGAACACACCTGCCCAACTCCAGTTTTATATTTTTGATATTCTTTGGTTTGAAGGTTATGATGTAACCAAGCTTCCACTTATAGAGCGAAAAAAATTACTCTTTAATATTCTTCCTAAAGACCATTTACTTCTTAAGTACAGCGACCATGTGATAGAAGAGGGAAACACTTTTTTAAGGCCGCACTTCAACAAGGGCTTGAAGGCATTATGGCTAAGAAGGCCAACAGTATTTATGTGGTAGACAGCAGGGCTAATACCTGGTTGAAGATAAAAGTAAACCTGCGGCAGGAGGTTATCATTGTTGGATTTACACAACCGCGGAAAACAAGAACTTTTTTTGGTGCGCTATTATTGGGCGTTTATGATGGTGAAAAACTCAATTATATAGGGCATACAGGCAGTGGGTTTAATCGTAAAAGTTTGGAAGATATTTATAACAAGTTGCAGCCCTTAGTTGTAGAAGACTGTCCTTTTGAAAAGTGCCCGAAGGGCAATATGCCGGTAACTTGGGTAAAGCCGGTAGTGGTTTGCGAAATAAAATTTACAGAATGGACGAGAGAAAAAATTGCCCGTCATCCTATATTTATGGGACTAAGAGAAGATAAGAAAGCTAAAGATGTTCAGTTTGAAAAAAGCACAAATGTAAAAGCCATGGTAAAGAAAACTGTTGCAAAGAAAACAGCGTCAAAAAAAAGCGCTTCCAAAAAGTTAGCTGTTAAAAACGATGAGGAAACTTCTAAGACAGACTCACCAAAAACAGCATCCAGGTCTTCTACTGAACAAAAAAAGAGTGCAACAAAAGTTAAGACATCCGATGGGCAGGTAAGCATTGAAAATGGAAAAGACCAGGAGCTTATTATTGATAGCCATGAATTAAAGCTTACTAATCTTAATAAACTTTATTGGAAAAAGGAAAAGAGCAGCAAACTCGATTCGGTAAATTATTATTTGAAGATTGCACCATTTATTTTGCCATATATGCTGGATAGGCCACAGTCTTTAAACCGCCATCCAAATGGTATTGATGCACCCAATTTTTATCAAAAAGACATGAAGGGCAAGCTGCCTGAATGGATGCAAACGCATACTGACTTTAGTGAATCAACAAACCAGGATGTAGCATACCTTGTATGCAGCAATGAAGCAACACTGATCTATATGGCTAATCTTGGTTGTATTGAAATGCATCCCTGGCATAGCCGTAGTAAATCATGGCAGCAACCCGATTGGTGTTTGATTGATCTTGATCCTGACGAAACAAATACGTTTGAACAGGTTATAGAAATAGCATTGGTGGTAAAAAGAGTGCTTGATTCAATAGGTGCAGATGCATGTGTGAAGACCTCCGGTTCTTCGGGAATTCATATCTACATTCCTTTGGGTGCAAAATATAATTATGACCAATCTAAACAGCTGGCAGAATTGGTGGTTAATTTAGTGAACGGGGAGCTTCCCGATATAACAAGTGTTGAACGAAATCCTGCAAAAAGAAAAGGAAAAATATATTTAGATTTCCTGCAAAACAGGGAAACGCAAACTGCGGCGGCTCCATACTCTTTGCGTCCAAAGCCCGGTGTGCCTGTGTCTACACCATTGCATTGGGATGAAGTAAAAAAAGGGTTAACACCTACTACCTATAACATGAACAATATTTTTGATCGCTTGAAAACTGAAGGTGACTTATTTACACCTGTTTTAGGAAAAGGCATAGACCTTGAAAAAGTATTGCTCAAGCTAGAATCAATAGTGAAATAGAATGAAGAACAAAGCAGCATTAACCATCTATAAAGAGGAGCTATTAAAAATCATCAATAGAGATTTTAAAATTGATGTACTTGATACCACGTGTTCTTTTGCAGAGGGACCGGTTTGGAGTAGCGAAGGGTTTTATTTATTTAGCGATATCCCTCAAAATTGTATTTATAAAATACAACCTCACGGTAAAAAGGAATTGTATATTAAGGACAGCGGATGTAGCAGCTCAGGAATGGAAATCTTATCACATCAAATAGGCTCTAATGGGCTGGCTTTTGATGATAAGAATGATCTTCTTATTTGTCAGCACGGCAATGGAGCAATAGCAAGATGGAATAAGGAAAAAATTGACCCTCTAATACCATTTTACCAAACCAAAAGATTGAATAGTCCGAATGATATAGTTGTACATGAAGATGGGTCAGTTTTTTTTAGTGATCCGCCTTATGGATTAAAAGATCAAAAACTAAATGCTGAATTTTGCCAGGCTACGGCTGGTTTTTATTGTTGGCGTGATGGAGCGCTTCAATTGTTTTGCGATCAATATAATTATCCAAATGGAGTATGCCTTTCTCCCGACCATAACTCTTTATATACTTGTTCTAATAAACCCGATGAAGCTTTTGTGCTTGAGTTCGATACTATAACACTAGCTTTAAAACGAACCGTATGTCATGAAAATAGCGATGGGATAAAATGTGATCGTCATGGTAACTTCTACCTGGCGAATAAAGAAGGTGTTTTGATTTTAAATAAGAAAGGTGAAAAAATAGGGCTGATAAAATTAGCCACTACACCTGCCAACTTATGCTGGGGTGGCGCAGAAGGCAATGATCTTTTTGTTACTGCAAGAGAAAATATTTTCCTGCTTACCAACTTACAAAAATAAAGGCTCTGACGAAAAGCCAGAACCTTTTGCAGATTGCGAATTGTCTATTTTCAAATTGCATTGCCCAGCGCAAACTCCGCTCTATCCATTAATAATTTCACCACCATTCGGATGAAGCACCTGTCCTGTAAAATACGATCCATCATCACTCGCTAAAAATAAAAAGCTTGTAGCTACTTCAGCAGGTTCGCCAGCTCGCTTTAGTGGTACATCTGAGCCAAAAGTAGAAACCTTATCCGCTTCAAAGGTAGAAACAATAAGAGGTGTCCAGATAGGCCCAGGCGCTACGGCATTTACCCGAATTCCCTTTTCTACAAGGCTTGCGCTCAGGCTTCTTGTAAAGGTAACTATAGCTCCTTTTGTAGAAGAATAGTCTATAAGTTCTTTACTTCCCCGGTATGCTGTAACAGAAGTAGTGTTGATTATGGAAGCTCCTTCTTTTAAATGAGGTAACGCAAACTTGGTAAGCCAAAACATGGAGAAAATATTTGTTTCAAAAGTTTTGTATAGCTGCTCCGTACTAATGTCTTCCAACGATTTTTGAGGAGATTGCGTAGCGGCATTGTTCACTAAAATATCCAGTTGTCCAAATTGTTTTATAGTTGCATCAACTGCTAGTTTGCAAAAGCCTTCCCCGCGAATATTTCCAGGAATCAGGAGGCATTTCCTGCCATGTTCTTCCACCAGTCTTTTAGCTTCTTCTGCATCTTTATGCTCGTTTAAATACACTATTGCCACATCTGCTCCTTGCTGAGCAAACAGTATGGCTACAGCTCTTCCTATGCCACTATCGCCACCGGTAATTAGTGCTATCTTGCCATCAAGTTTATTCTTTTTTTCAGGGCGTTCAGCTACAGGTTTCGGCTTCATATCTTCTTCAATGCCTGGTTTCGATTGTTGCTGTGGCTCTCTCACCTCCTTTGGTTCATTTCCTTTTTGCATACTATAAGTTTTAGTGAAACCCAGAAATTATCGTACCAATGGATTTTCGTTTTTAAAGAAAAATGAAATCCCTATTTTTGCCCCCTGCATGGGGGATTAGCTCAGCTGGCTAGAGCGCTTGCATGGCATGCAAGAGGTCATCGGTTCGACTCCGTTATCCTCCACGAATTTTGAAGCCCCTGATTTTCAGGGGCTTTGCTTTTTTCTCAAAAGGTAATGTCGAACTTTATGAACAGATTAAGTCAATATTTATAGTTCGCTTTAGCGATAGGTGGTCTCGACTTTGCTTTATCAATGGTCGTCTATTATTTAATGTTAAGGTTCTGATACCAATGAGTAAAATCAAGATACACTTGAGAAATTATCCTGGCTGGGCCGCCAGATATTTGCGGCCTCAGAAACTTTGTATGCACCAGATTTGAGTCTAGAACACGTTCAAGATAGCTTCGAAGGTAAGGCCGTAACTTATAACGTGGGAACCGCTCCGTGCCAAGAGACAAAATGCCAGATATGATTTTAATTTTGGACTTATTATATTTTGAAGGAAACAATACAAGCAATACTAGTAGCCGGCCTTGCATCCGTAAGGTATAAAAAGCTTGGAGCCTTATAGCTGGGCAGCATGAGTAGCCAAGTTCGAAAAAACAAAAAGTAACGGGTATTTAATTATTTTTTTGTACTTAGTGCAAAGCTTCTACTCAAATTTTAACTGCGATAGCCATCAAATGAACCCAATCCTTTTTATGAAATATATTTTCTTGATGATTTTTAATCTCTTTACATTAATCATATTCGCTCAAAAGCACACCAATACACTCAAAGTCCATGGCGGACCGGAACTAACAACAGGACTCTTTGCTGATGGTTATAAAACTGGGTGGGGTGTTTACGCAACCGATTACGTTGGACTCGGAGATAAGACGAGTTTATCTCTGTCCACAGGAGTTGCTTTTTGGAATGCAAAAAATGCTTCTATAAAAGCTGGCATGTCCTTAACAAGGCTAGGCCTGAGGCAATTTGTTTCCAATGGTTTATACTTCCAGGGAGATGCTGGCCTTGGTATTGGCTTATCAGACTGGTCCAACGACAAAGAATTTGTGTTTGGTGGTGGAACCGGCTATCTTTTTAAAACCAAAAAGGGCGGTGGCTTCGACCTTTCTCTAAGAGCTAATCGAGGATTTAGCCGAACCTGGATTGGTCTGGGCCTAGGTTACGAATTTAAATTATAGTCTTTGTGAAATGTCTTGTTGCTTGCATTGTACTTTGCTTCTTGCATATCTTCTGCATTGCACAAGGCGAGGCCAATAACTGGTATTTTGGTGTTAGAGCGGGATTGAGTTTCAATTCCGGCACTCCCGAACCTGTTTACAATTCTCAGATGTCAACCGCCGAAGGTTGTGCTTCAATCAGCGATCGTGATGGCAAACTCCTTTTTTATTCTGATGGATATTTCATCTGGAATCGGAATCATCAAAGAATGACCAACGATGGCTTGTATTCCGTTATAGGAGATAATTCCAATGGATCGCAAACCGGAGTAATAGTGCCATGGGCAGACAATGATTCACTATATTATGTTTTTTCCCTTGGTCAATTAGGGGGCAATCTCTATTACTCAGTTGTAAACATCAACCGCAATGGAGGATTGGGCGAAGTAATCAATAAAAAAATTTTGCTTCAAAGTGGAGTGTGCGAAAAGTTAACTGCAGTACGCCATTGCAACAAGCGTGATTATTGGGTAGTAGCTCATAAGTTTAATTCAGATGAATATTGCACGTTTTTAATACAACCAACAGGGTTAGTTCATAATCCTGTTCTTAGCCCTACAGGAAACTTCATAATGAATTCTAATGGGATGGAATTCTCAAATACGATGGGGTATCTTAAAAACTCTCCGGATGGGCGTTTGTTAGCAGCTGCGCATTATGTGAACGATTATGTTGAACTGACTGATTTTAATACAACAACAGGGACTGTCTCTAATCCTCGGAAGCTTTATGTGAGGCCAAATGGAGTCATATCCCCTGTTTTTGATGGACCTTACGGAATTGAGTTTTCCCACGATTCACGGGTGATGTATGTATCGTCTTATTATGGTCCGCCACATAACGATACTACTGCTCTCTACCAGTTTGATGTAACTCAAACTAGTGAGGCGGCAATACAGGCTTCCAAGTTTTTTATCTACGGCGCCGACTGGAGTGACAACACCTTAACTGCTTTACAACTAGGGCCGGATAAAAAGATTTATGTAGCTAAGTATGGCTATTACTTATCCGTCATTAATCGTCCTGAAATATTGGGAACGGCTTGTCAATTTGTTACTGATGCTATCTACATTGATGACGGAACGTTAAAGCATCACGTAAACTTTGGCTTGCCAAATTTTATTCAATCTTATTTCAATGATCCAATCATTACGATTGGCAACTGTGAGTTTAGCAATATTAGTTTTTCCCTACAAAACCTTGTCGGCATCAGTAATGTAGTATGGGATTTTGGTGATCCTGAATCTGGGTCCAATAACACTTCAACATTGCTTCAGCCTACACATATTTTTTCGAAGGAAGGACAGTATAATATTAAAACTGTTTTAGTGCATAAAAACGGGTGCGGGGCTGATACGATATATAAATTGGTGCATGCTGGAAAGTTCAAAGTGTTTTTAGGCGGAGATACAACTATTTGTGAAGGAGACACCTTAAGGTTGCACACAAAAGTGCTTAATGCTAACTATCTGTGGAGTAATGGAAGCAAGGACTCGAGCATTCCAATCGCACGGGCTGGGAAGTATTGGATCAAAGTAAATTTAGGAGAATGTAGTGCTACAGATACGATTAATGTTGCTTTACGACCACTTCCTACATTTAGTTTAGGTGCAGACACTGCCATCTGTTCGAATAGGTCTTTAGAACTGAGGCCACAGGATGGGCCTGGCGATGTTTCATACTTGTGGAATACAGGCGCCATTTCATCTTCTATTACTGCATCAATTCCCGGTGATTATTGGTTAAACTTAAAAGACAATACATACGGTTGTAGTTATATCGATAGTATAACTGTTCAATCCAAGGCATTACCAAATTTAGATTTAGGAAGTGATACTATACTCTGCACACAGGCCTTTTTTTTAAAAGCAAATATGGCTGGGGATGATGTGCGATTCTCATGGAATACAGCAGAAACTACTCCTTCAATAAAAGCTAGTCAAACTAATACTTATTGGGTAGATATTACAAAAGACGAATGCACATACAGGGATAGTATTTTGCTGAAATTTAAGACACCACCTATTGTAAGTCTGGGGAATGACACGACCTTATGCGAGGGCAAAACTTTACTCCTTGACGCCAAAAATTCAGAAGCAATATTTTTATGGCAAGACAATAGCAAGGCGCAAAGCTTTTTAGTATCAACAAAAGGCATTTTTCACGTTAAAGTCACAAAAGAAGAATGCAGTACATCTGACACCATAGCTGTTAACTATGATTCAAAACCCTTTTTCACTTTAGGGGACGATCGGACAATTTGTACAGGAGAGACCAAACTGCTCCAACCTCAAGGGCAGAGAAACAAAATAACATCATGGCTTTGGAGTGACGGTTCCACCAAACAACAACTTCTTGTGAGCCAACCAGGGAAATATCGATTGCAAGGAATGAATCAATGTGGAAATTACTATGACACAATTAAACTTTCCAAAGCGGTTTGCAACCTCTACATTCCGAGTGCTTTCTCCCCCAACGGTGATGGAACAAACGATTTATTTAAGGTACAATTTCCGGCGACTATCGCTGATTTTGAAATAGGAATTTATAATAGGTGGGGCCAGTTAATTTATAATTCTATAAATCGTATGGAGAGTTGGAATGGATATTACAGAGGGGTTCAACAACCTGAGGGAGTGTATGTTTGGATTGTCCGCTATAAAGATGTCCAGGGAAATAAGGAAGAACTCAAAGGAACCGTTACATTAATTAAATAACGGAACCAGAAAGTGGGTAAATGGCCTCCAAAAGTGTCCATATTTGGTTCGACTTTTTGCTGGTTAAGTCCACCAGAGCGGAAGGCAAGGAAAAATTTTTTTCATTACCTTTTTTTTTCACAATAATATTTTCCTACGTGTACCCGACCATCAGAAAAGAAAATAAATTACTTGTGTTTAGTCTATCAGTAACACATCCTTATGCTATCCGGTATGGCTGGGGAGAAAATCCTGTACTTAGCTTGTTCAGCAAAGAAGGCTAGCCTGTTACCACCTTTCCGCACAGACAATTGGGCACTTCGGGAAGATGGAAAGTGGTAAGCATTCATAAAAAAGGTTTTGCCAGCCACCTTTATAATTTACTTAAAAACATCCTTAATGCTTCTTCACATTCATGAAGCAAAAGCACCAAACTCTCTAGAAAATTATAAGCTTTTTATACTTTTCGTTACTATTCTATATGATAAGTTTATTGTACCTGGCCAGCGAGTTACTTAATAACTATTTAGCTTACTACCGGCTATTTACTTTTTCCTGTTGGGTTAGCAATTTTTTATTATTGTAAATGAACTGTTGAAATGTTGTTGGCTGTTTGCCTGTAATTATCTCTACACAATCTGTTGTACAAGGTTCTTTTTGAAACCTGGGAAAGAAGTGCAGCATTATCATCACCAGTACCAACATAGGTGACATTTTTTCCTTTCTTTTTGTAAGATAAAAAGTAAAAATATCCGGAGATTCGTAAATTATATTTTTGCCCAATCCTTCACTTAACTTTTCAGCCATTTCGTAGAACGTAAGTTTTTCATGGCAGGTTAGGTCGTAGCATTTGTTGATATAATTTGGCGGATTGGTAAGTATAGCAGCCGCTACACTGCCGATGTCGCTAACATCAACCAATGTAAATTTTGCATTGCCTGCAGGCAAAAAAATCCTTTGTTTATTCACTATCTCATTGCGCAAAGTGGTTGAGAAGTTTTGCATAAAATAAGCAGGCCGTAAAAAGGTATATGCAATATTACTTTCTACTATTAGCTTTTCTATTTTATGATGCGGAATTTTACTGTTTTTTTCTACCCCTTGTACTGATAGAAAAACAATGTGTTTTATTCGGGCTTCAACGGCACTATCTATAAGTGGCTTAAAATACTTTTTTACATCTGAAATCTGTGGTGGCCTCATTAAAAAAACTACGTCAATAGTATGAAAAGCAGCCGCAAAAGTCGAACTGTCTTCTATGTTGAATTTTACAGTGTTAATATTGTAGTCCTTAAGTTTATCGCTATCAGTTATTGCATCTCTTACACCGGCTATAATATTTAATGGCAGCGATAATTTCATTAAAGATTTGATTACCTCTACCCCAACATTTCCTGTACTGCCTGTTACCAATATATTGAGCATATTGATTTCAAAAGTTGTTTATTTTTTAAGGCTTAAAGTCAGTCACATTGTACTCAATGCTTTTTAAATAGAACTTTCCATATACGAATTCACCTTCGGGGTAATGCCAGATAGCTTCCCCGTATTTCCAAATATTTATTCCATTTATTTGCGCATACTCTTTTACCGGCGTGGAAAACCGGTATCGCTTCATGTCGGTGATGGCATAGCGATCATCTGATGTAAAATTTACAAATTGCCCCTGCTCATTAAAATAAAGTATAGCCGATATTTTATTTACCCCATTTGTAAAAGTTGCTTTGGCAGATAAACTATTAATAGGGGTCCATTCAATTCTTTTGTCAATTAACGCCGCAGGTGCCAGCAGGCACATGTCGTTAAAAACAGTAACTGTTTCTGCCATATTCATTTCTACACCCTTTACATTAACAACATTGAACAAGCCAAGCAATTTAACTTGCATAGTTGCGTGGGCATTTTGATAGTTATGATAGGCTGGCACCTTTACACCAAACATCTTCGCATTCATGAAGAACAATCGTGTTGGATCATCAAAAAAATTATATTGTACAGCCTTCAATTTGAAGAAGTCTTTCCCCTTTTCTCTCATTTCACCGCTAAATACAATTCTCATGTTTTTAACTTTGGGTTTGTTAATCGCTCCTGCATAACGAATATATTTCTGAACGGGCACAGGTAGCGATTGAATATCAGCTTCGGTTAATAAATCAGTTTGCAAACTGTTTGTTCGAAGCAAGTTCGCTTTAACATCATTTCTAAAATGTGTCTCAAAGTTTTGAGTGGCCCAACCGGCGATTGCCACTATCAGAATAATTACATTGGCAATGGTTCCAAACCTGGCATCCTTCCAAACTGTTATGATGAGGAGTTGCGAAATGATAGCAGCAGCTATTGCGATATACGGCCAACTCTCTTTTTTAAGTAAGTATAAAACTGTTGCCACTACAAATAAAATAGCAACAAAAAACCAAAGGAGACCATTAGTTTTTGAAATGAATTTTGTTAGCTGGGTAATGTTGCCATAGCCAAAAGCTTTGGCAAAACCCATTAGATGAATAAGCCCATGAATAAGTATGATAAAAGCAAAAGAATATTTCAGCATACAAAATAAATTTGAGGTAATTGATATTTTATGTTTTGACGAATCTCTCAACCGCCCGTCTTAACGAAACTGGTTGAGGATAATTTTTTAAATAACCGGTACGCAATATGAATTGAATATTATCGCCTATGCCGATTGATTGATTTACTGTTTTACATGTTGATGATTCTTCCAATATTTGGGTCATCGGATGAATGGCAATATTTCTTTCTCTTACTTTTAAAAACATCCTTTGCATTCTTTTGCCAGTTTCAAGAAGTGTTGCAACTGAATTGTCTTTACTTGTGATTATTAGCCATCCTGCAGATTGTGATACCTGCTCCTTTACTTTATCTATGCTTTGCTCTCGGAAACCTTTTTTCATCACATTTTCCTTTCCATAAAAATTGCGTAAAACCCAGCCAGGAATTCCTTCTATCTCCAT
>JAYULK010000089.1:0-2431 GCA_043763635.1 Chitinophagaceae bacterium | reverse complement strand
ATAAAACACTGTTTGCAGGAAAAGACATGCAGGATTATATTGCTATGGTATTGATATGGTTTGCAACAGAACAAAATGCTTCAATTTCAAACCAGGTAAATCTTGATAATGTTACCAGCCGCATGCAAACTCTTGAAAAAATTATTGACCAGGCATTGGAGGAAGGAAGGTAAAGGAATTGGCAATTGGCAATTGGCAAAAACAAATAATTGTTCAGCCAATAAAACTAATTTATCAAACTGGCTAACGGCTTTTGAGCTTTAAGTTATCTCTTTCAACAATTCAACGGTTTTGTATCTTCGCCACCCTACATGATTTGTAGGAATAATAATTTTTTTACACTTACAATCGTTTTTCAAAAAAATAATTCATGGATCCAAACATACTTTATATAATTATTGCCGTTGTTGCCATTGTTGCGGGGATTATAATTGGCAAATTAATTTTTGCCAAAGACACAAAAAAAAGAGTTGAAGATGCAGAGCAACAGGCCCAAAGCCTTCTAAAAGAAGCAGAATTAAGATCAGAAACTATTCGTAAAGAGAAAGAATTAGCAGCTAAAGAGAAATTTGTTCAACTGAAGTTAGACCATGACCGGGATGTAATGGAAAGAACCCGCAAGGTGGCCGACAGTGAAAACCGCATCAGGCAAAAAGAACAAGGACTTACCCAGAAAACAGATCAGCTTGATAAACAATTAAAAGACAATGATGTCATCAAGCAAAATTTGACCAAGCAAATAGATGTTTTAAACCAAAAGCAGGCAGAACTGGACAAGCACCAGGAAGAACATAGCCGCAGGTTAGAAAAAATTGCCGGTTTAACTGCAGAAGAAGCAAAAAACCAGCTTATTGAATCCATGAAACAGGTAGCCCATTCCCAGGCATTGGCAATTCAACAGGAAATCGTGGATGATGCAAAGCAAAAGGCTAATAAAGAAGCAAGAAAAATTATCATTCAAAGCATACAGCGTACCGCTGCAGAGCAAGCTATTGAAAATGCCATTACGGTTTTTAACCTGGAAACTGATGAAATAAAAGGCCAGATCATTGGTCGTGAAGGACGAAACATTCGTGCCATTGAAGCAGCCACAGGAGTAGATCTTATTGTTGATGACACTCCTGAAGCCATTATACTTTCCTGCTTTGATCCACTACGTCGTGAAATTGCCCGTTTAAGTTTACAACGTCTTGTAACAGATGGACGTATTCATCCAGCACGTATTGAAGAAGTGGTAGAAAAAACGAAACGCCAATTAGAAGAGCAAATAATGGAAATTGGTGAGCGTACAGTGATTGAACTGGGCATTCATGGTTTACACAAGGAGTTGGTGAGATTAGTAGGTAAAATGCGTTTCCGTTCATCTTATGGCCAAAACTTATTAATGCACAGCCGCGAAGTAGCCAATTTATGTGCGATAATGGCGGCAGAATTAGGCCTTAATCCAAAACTTGCAAAACGTGCTGGTCTATTGCATGACATAGGAAAGGTACCAGATGAAGAAACGGAATTAAGTCACGCTTTACTGGGAGCTAAGCTTGCTGAGAAATATGGCGAAAATCCTGCAATTGTAAATGCTATTGGTGCTCACCATGATGAAATGGAAATGCAGTATGTTATTTCTCCTATTATACAGGCTTGTGATGCTATTAGTGGTGCCAGGCCCGGTGCCCGCCGAGAGATCATGCAACAATATATGCAACGCATAAAAGAGCTTGAAAATATGGCCCAGGGATATACAGGGGTTGAAAAAGCTTATGCAATTCAGGCAGGACGTGAATTAAGGGTAATAGTGGAAGCTGATAAAGTAACAGACGGTGATAGTGAAAAGCTTTCCTTTGAAATTGCGCAAAAAATACAAACAGAAATGACTTATCCAGGTCAGATAAAAGTTACTGTTATCCGGGAAAAGAGAGCCGTCAATGTTGCGAGGTAATTTAAGGTTGAAATTCAAAATGTAAACCATTATTACGGTTAGCAAGTTTACATTTTTTACTTTTTAAATTATCCCTTTTTACCCCTACCTTCGCAGCCTTAAAATTTACGTTATGAATTCCGCCGTTGCATTTGTTCAGGAGCAGCTTGTAGGGAAGAAAGAATTTCCAAAGTTCAAAGCTGGTGATAACATCACCGTTAATTATAGAATTATTGAAGGTAGTAAAGAAAGGATCCAGTCTTTTAAAGGCGATGTTCTTAAAAAGCAAGGCCAGGGGGCCACAGCTACCTTTACGGTTCGTAAAATTTCTGATGGAATTGGTGTAGAAAGACTATTTCCTTTTTTCTCGCCAAACATTGAGTCTATAGAATTAAATAAAACCGGTCGTGTTCGTCGTGCGAAGCTTTTCTATCAACGCAAGCGTAGTGGTAAAAGCGCCAGGATTAAAGAGAAGAAAAGAGCTGTTGTGGAAACTGCATAAGCTCAATTATCGTA
>JAYULK010000088.1:0-8697 GCA_043763635.1 Chitinophagaceae bacterium | reverse complement strand
AACCGCGATAGAAAAACCAGAAGAAAGACGCCTTTAGACTTAAGTACGATGGTTTATGGGAAGGTTCCGCCTCAGGCAAGGGACCTTGAAGAAGCCATTTTAGGGGCTGTAATGTTGGAAAAAGGAGCTTTTGATACGGTTATAGAAATTTTAAAACATGAATGTTTTTATGTAGATGCTCACCAGCGGATATTTAAAGCCATGCAAAGCCTTTCGCATAAAAGCCAACCCATTGATATTTTGACGGTGGTGGAAGAACTGCGTTTTAAAGAAGAACTGGATATCATTGGAGGCCCTTATTATGTTACAAAACTTACTAACAGCGTTGTTTCTTCTGCTAACATTGAGGCACATTCCCGCATTATTCTTCAAAAATTTATTCAACGGGAACTAATAAGAATTAGTGGCGAAATTATTTCGGATGCTTACGAGGATAGTACGGATGTTTTTGATTTGCTTGACCAGGCTGAAAGCAAAATGTATGAGGTAACCAGTAAGCATTTAAAAAACAATTACGAATCTATTGATTCGGTGTTGGTAAAAACTATACAAAGAATAGAAGATTTGCGTCATCGG
Source organism: Chitinophagaceae bacterium (assembly GCA_043763635.1). Taxonomy (GTDB): domain Bacteria; phylum Bacteroidota; class Bacteroidia; order Chitinophagales; family Chitinophagaceae; genus Flavisolibacter. The sequence continues at coordinate 8,121 of JAYULK010000088.1, read as the reverse complement.
AATGAAGACATAACCGGGGTGCCCACCGGTTTTGCTTCGCTGGACAGGATCACTTACGGCTGGCAAAATACAGACCTTATCATTTTGGCTGCCCGTCCATCTGTTGGTAAAACAGCATTAGCCTTGAACCTGGCTCGTAATGCAGCCTTACATCCTACAAAACCAACTCCGGTAGCATTCTTTTCTTTAGAAATGAGTGCCGGGCAATTGGTACAACGTATCCTTTCTGCCGAAAGTGAAATATGGCTGGAGAAAATATCAAGGGGTAAAATGGAAGAACACGAGATGAAGCAATTGTATGCAAAGGGAATTCAGCGTTTGGCACAGGCACCTATTTTTATTGACGACACCGCCGCACTAAACATTTTTGAGCTAAGAGCAAAATGCCGCCGTTTAAAAAGTATTAATAATATCGGTCTGATCATTATTGACTACCTGCAATTAATGAGCGGAACAGGAGAAAGAAACTCAAACCGGGAACAAGAAATAAGTACCATTTCGCGAAGCTTAAAAGGATTAGCCAAAGAATTGCAGGTTCCCATCATCGCTCTTTCACAATTAAGCCGGGAAGTTGAAAAACGTAAGGAAGGAAACAAGATGCCGCAATTAAGTGATTTGAGAGAGTCGGGAGCTATTGAGCAGGATGCAGATATGGTATGTTTTATTTACCGTCCCGAGTATTATGATGTAACCCAAAATGAAATGGGTGAAAGCAATAGGGGAGAAACACATATCCGCATTGCCAAACATCGTAATGGCTCTTTGGAAACTATTAAATTGAAAGCAAGGCTTGAAATTCAGCGCTTTTACGATGAAGATGGCCCTTCGGACTTTAGTGGCCCTAATATGCCTGGCAGCTGGAAGCCAGTAAAGGATACAGAAGGCCCAAGGTTATACATACAGACGGGTAGTAAAATGAACGATTTCCAGGACGATGAGGACGCTCCGTTTTAATTACTAACTTCCCCATAGATAAGCTCCGCATTGCAAGCTTTTGCTTTGATAATAAGTAAATTTGAAAAAAATGTATCGCTATGTCTGTTTCTGAAATAAAAGAAAAGTTGCATCATGCAATAGACGCTATAGACAATCCCTATGTTTTGGATGCTGTATTTACCATACTCACACAAAAATCAAGCACAGCAGGGTCTTACTCTTTGGATGAAGAACAGTTAAGAATATTCAGAGAAAGAGAAGAGAAGTTCGGGAAAGGCGAAAACAATACAGTAACGTTGGAAGAATTTCGCTCACAGACTAATGCGAAATATGGCTTATGAAGTTATATTAGTTAGCGAAGCGCAACAGGATATTGATGATGCAATTTCATGGTACGAGGCACAACAACTTAATCTAGGCATCCGGTTTTACTTTGAGATATTGGAGTTCCTAAAAAGAATAGAAACCCACCCACAACATTATGGATACTTTCAAAAAGAGTATAGGCAGTGCCTGGTAAAAAGCTTTCCTTACAAAATTGTTTTCAAAACTATCATGAACACGGTTGTTGTATAGGCTTTTTTTCATTCCGGCAGAAGCGCGGATGAATTGCGCAATAGAATATAGACAAATGCAGATGCCTTTATTTTTTAATCCGGAAATTTTAAGCGCCAGGCAAATGACGCTTGATGAAGACACGTCCAAACATATTATAGGCGTACTACGTATGAAAATCGGTGATTCTTTTTCATTAACAGATGGAAAAGGAAACAAGGCGAAAGCCGAAATTGTAGAAGAAAATCGAAAGAAATGTGTTGTTCAAATTCTTTCGACGGAAGTTGAAGAACCAACAATCAATGTCTCCATAGCCATCTCCCTCATTAAAAACGCTTCTCGTTTTGAATGGTTTTTGGAAAAGGCAACGGAGATTGGTGTGCGAGAAATTATTCCCCTTTTGTGCGACAGGACAGAAAAAGATAAGGTTCGCTTTGATAGAATGAAGAATATACTTGTTAGTGCCATGTTGCAATCACAACAGTGCTGGATGCCCAGATTATTGGAACCCATTTCTTTCCAAAAAATTATCAAGAAAAAGGATCAAGAAAAAAAATTTGTGGCCCACTGCTTACCCGGACAAAAAGTTCAACTCTCATCTCTCGCTCATCATGCATCGTCCATAATTCTTATTGGACCAGAAGGTGATTTTACAGAAAATGAAATTAATGTGGCTGTAGAAAATGGTTTTCAGCCGGTAGCCTTAGGAAATACCCGGCTGCGTACAGAAACGGCAGGAATAGTAGCAGCTACTTTGTTGTGTAATGGGTATTAATATCCTATCAGGGATTAAACTCTCTCTTTGCCTATAGGTTTAGAGGCAAAAACATTACCTACAGTCAATGAGTATGGGGGCTAGTAGCAGTCTGCACTTTATTTTTTTTTGGTAAAACCTTCTTTGCCAGCACCACTATTTTTTCAATAATAAAACCTATAATAAGTCCACCAACAAGACAGGCCAGTACCTTAACAAGCCAGGCCAGTGCCGGCGCGTTTGCTAAAGCCAATTCTAAATCGTGCAGCAAATGGCTTGTATACGGAATGCCATGCGCAATGATTTCTGCCCCTACCCAAAGCATGGCAGCGGTGCCTACCACACCAAGGATGCTTAAAAAATGAGGCATGAACTTTACAATGCCCCGGCCAATTTTTTGGGTGAGAGGATGATTTTTATCCCGGGCCAGGTGTACTCCTAAATCGTCTGCTTTAACAATGAGGCCAACAAACCCATACACGGCTACGGTTATAAAAACTGCTACAGCCAGCATCACCATAATTTGATTTACTATTGGCTGGCCAACCACCTGGCTGTATGCAATGGCCATAATTTCTGCCGACAAAATAATATCTGTGCGAACGGCTCCCGTAACTCTTTCTTTTTCCAACTCCTCTGGCGTAATCACTATTAAGTCCACTTTTTCATCGGCTACCTCGTGGTGTTTGCTGAACATTGAATGCACCTTTTCATACCCTTCAAAGCATAGATAGGCGCCACCCAACATTAATATTGGTGTAATGGCCCAGGGAGCAAAGTACCCAAGGATTAAGGCCGCCGGACTTAAAATAAGCAGTTTATTAAAAAGTGATTTTTTGGCAATCTGGAAAATAATAGATAGTTCCCGCGAGGGATCAAGCCCCACAACATATTTGGGTGTAACTGCCGTATCGTCAATCACAATGCCTGAAACTTTTCCGCTGGTTTTGGCCACCTGTGCGGGCACATCATCTAAAGTGGCGGCGCTGGCTTTTACAAGAGCGCCAATATCGTCTAGTAAAGCAAAAAATCCTGAAGGCATATTTCAAATCACTTTAAAATTCAAAAAAGGTTGAACGGATGCGGACTACAAAATAATCGAGTAGGCAAGTGCGAACCGTGAAACGCATCTTAATTCATTTGCTCACTTGTCTTATTCTGGTTAGCTCTATGTGCTTACAAATATTTCTTACAATAAACGGGCCTTCATAAATAAAGCCCGTCCATACTTCCACCAAACAAGCTCCTGCAGCAAACTTTTCCTGTGCATCTATGTTTGTAAGAATACCCCCACTTGCAATAACAGGAATCTTTCCATTAGTTTGCTGCCCTATATAGGAAACTATTTCAGTGGATCTTTTTTTTACCGGCGTGCCACTCAAACCACCAGCTCCAATTGTTGCCAATTGCTTATTTGATGTTTGCAGTTGTTCACGGCTTATAGTTGTGTTAGTAGCTACAATTCCTTCAAGCTTTATTTCAATTGCAAGATCAACCACATCATCTATTTGGGTACTGGTTAAATCAGGAGCAATTTTCAACAAAATTGGTTTTGGATGCGCATACCCGGTGTTTAGTGTTTGAAGATGTGTGAGGATTTTTTTTAAGGCTTCCTTATCCTGTAATTCCCGTAATCCTGGTGTGTTAGGGGAGCTTACGTTTACAACAAAAAAATCTACATAAGGGTGCAGGGCTATAAAACATAACTCGTAATCTTTCCAGGCCTCTTCATTTGGCGTTATCTTATTCTTTCCAATATTTCCCCCAATCAATAATTTTCTGTTTGCAGTTCCTTTTCTGTCAACTGCCAACTGCGTATTGTCAACTCTTTTCTTCCATGCCTTTAATCTCTCGGCAACAATCTCAATCCCCTCATTATTAAAACCCATACGGTTAATCAGGGCTTTATCTTTTGGTAGCCGGAACAACCTTGGTTTATCATTTCCTGCCTGCGGCTTTGGAGTCACTGTTCCAATTTCAATAAAACCAAAACCAAGTGCATTAAGCTCCCTTAAATATTTTGCATTTTTATCAAAACCGGCCCCGAGTCCTACGGGATTTCTAAAGCTTAATCCAAAGGCCACCGTTGAGAGGTTGCCGGAGGTGGATTGAAATAAGCGGGAAATGAGATGGCGAAAAGGTGAAAATGAACAGAGCGCTTTGAGAAAATTCATTGATAAGTAGTGAGCCGTTTCTGCAGGTAACAAAAACAATATGCGGCGGATGATCTGGTACATTTGGTTTGCGAAGATAAGATGCAGGATTATTAAATTCTCAACCCAATACATCCTATTGATAGGACAGTTTGGAATTAGCTTAAAGAGGCTTTTTAAAGAATTGACCAACTATTCAACTGTTTTTTGGGGAACTATAAGCGGGTCAGGCCTTTATGAAAGTAGAGGCTAACTACTGTGAAAATGTGTTGGTAGTTGATCCATAGCGAGTCTTAAATGCAATAACTGTTAGAGCGGTATCATTCCCTTCATATTTCATTAGAGCCGTTTAAGAAATTATTAGCTTACCGCTCTATAAAACTTCTATCTGATTTTTTAGCAGATCTTCAAATTCATCTTTTCGGCGGATCAGTAATGCTTCACCATCTTTTACCAACACTTCAGCAGGCTTGTACCTGGCATTATAGTTCGAAGACATTTCAAAACCGTAGGCACCGGCATTGTAAAATACCAGGTAGTCACCTTCCCTCACTTCATGCAGCAGCCGATCGTTCGCGAATGTATCCGTCTCACAGATGTATCCCGTTACAGTGTATGCTTTTTCCGAAGCATTTGTGTTAGAAATGTTTGCTACGTGATGGTAAGCATCATACATCATTGGCCTAATTAGATGATTAAGACCACTGTTAACTCCAGCAAAAATTTGAACCCCGTTATCTTTCATCACATTTACTTCCGTGATTAAATAACCACATTCACTTACAAGATATTTGCCGGGCTCAAACCATAATTCAAACGTTCTGCCATCCTTTGAAAGATGTGAATCAAGATATTTTTTCAATTTAGTTGCAATCAATTCAACGTCTGTTTTTTCGTCTTCAGGTTCGTAAGGCACTTTAAAACCACCACCCAGATCAATCACTTGAAGATCGGGAAAGTGACTAACCAACTCACTTAAAACTTTAACGCCATGCACAAATACATCGGCATCTTTAATATCACTTCCTGTGTGTATATGCAAAGCTTTTAGTTTGATGCTACATTCAGCAACAATCTGTTTTATAGAATCCAGTTGATCAATGGGAATACCAAACTTGCTTTTTTCATGTCCGGTTGATATTTTTAAATTACCTCCGGCAAGAATGTTTGGCCTGAGTCTTACCCCAACAGGATAACTGCTGCCATATTTCTGTCCGAATTTTTTGAGATTGGACAAACTATCAATGTTCACATGTACCCCGCTACTTACAGCTTCTTCAATTTCTGTAAATGAGATGCCATTAGAAGTATAAAGGATTTTTTCCGGAGCTACGCCCGCATGCAAAGCCAGCTTTACTTCGTTGATGCTGCTACAATCAATGCCACAGCCAAGGGAGTCAATGTATTTTAGAATATTGATATTGGTAAGCGCCTTGCAGGCATAGAAGAATCTGGAATTGCAGTTCTTAAAGGCGTTCTGCAGCGTATTGTATTGTTCTTTAATTTTTTCAGCATGGTATACATAAAGCGGTGTGCCAAATTGATTGGCCAGCTCAACTAATTGAGTATGCGATAAACTTTCAGACATCGTCTAATGTGGAATTTATTATTTGTGAATAGGAGGCATTTGCAGACATGGGAACGAAAGATTACAATTCACCTTTTTTAGTGTCATCTGGTTCATCTTCTAAGTCTGTTTGCTCATTGTGCTTTTGGTCTGTTTCATTTGTTTTATCCGCAGCAGATTCATTTATGTGTTCTTCATCACTTATTTCCTGCTCCCACTCATTTAGTTCTTCCGCTTCAAGAGTAATGGCAGGCTCTTCAAATTCTTGAATAAGGTCAACTTCAGAGGTGCGTTCTTCTTTGGCCGGAGATGTTTCTTGCAACTTATTTTTTTCCTCAATTACAATCGAGGAATCATCAGTTATACCTTCAACCAATTCGCCATCGTCGGTTACAATCATGGTGCTGCTTTCTTCAAAGTCGGTGTGATTAATAACCGTAGGTGAAACCAACTGCTCCGCAAGCACCTCTCTTATTTTTGGAAGATCTTCGGGAGAATTAATGCCAAAATAATCCATAAAACTTTTTGAAGTGTTGTATACCAAAGGATGTCCTGGCATTTTTTCATTACGTCCGCTAATGATGATCAGTTCTTTTTCCAGCAACTTTTGTATCGTATAATCTGTGCTTACACCACGAATGGTTTCTATTTCACCTTTTGTAATGGGCTGTTTGTAAGCAATGATGGCAAGGGTTTCAATGGCCGCAGCGGATAGACGTTTTAAAAACTTTTCTCCATTTAATTGCGCCACTGTTTTATGAAATTCCTTTTTTGTGAGGAATTGCCAACCACCGCCGCTTTGACGCACCTCGAAAGGATAAAACTCAGAATTATATTTTTCAACAATGCCTTCAAGCGCAGCATCAATTTGATCGGCCCCTACCTTATCCTCCATAAAACCAAAGGCACTGTTCACCAGGTCCGTGATCTCGGTTGAGGTCAATGCTTTATCACTGGCAAAGATCAATGCTTCAATATGCGGTATAAGGTTTGAAATTTCCATGATTCAATGTGAAAATAGGTAAATGTGCAAATATGTAAATGTCCAAATATGCAAATGATGGAAAAACGAACGCAAAGAAAATAAAGCAGCTTTAGTTAGAAAATTTGCACATCTGCACATCTCTTCATCTGCACATTTTCCTATCCTTTCAATGCTGCGGCACCGCTTACAATTTCTGTAAGCTCAGTAGTAATAGCAGCCTGGCGGGCACGGTTATAAGAAATCTTAAGGCTACGCAACAATTCATTTGCATTCTCACTTGCCTTATCCATAGCCGTCATCCTGGCTCCGTGTTCAGAAGCGTTTGCATCAAGTACTACTTTATACAATTGTGTATTCAATATTTTAGGCATTAGCTCCGCAACCAGTGCTTCTTTATTAGGATCAAAAATAAAATCGGATTTAACAGTGCTGCTTTGGCTGGTAGATTTCGGAATGGGTAAAAAACGTTCTACAGCAAAAATCTGGGTGGCAGCGTTTTTAAATTCGCTATATACCACCTCAACCACATCAAACTCACGGTTTTGGAAAGCTTTCATTGCTGCCTGTGATGCCTTTTGAACATTCTCAAATGAAAGGCTTAAAAAAATATCTTTATGCGTATCGGTTACCCGGTAATTGTTTTTTACAAAATGCTCGTATCCTTTTTTTCCAATGCTCCAGATTTCTACATTGCCTTTATCAAACTGCGCAGAATACTTTTCCTGTACTGTGGCCTTAGCCATTTTAATAACGTTTGCATTGTAGGCACCTGCCAGTCCACGATCGCTTGTAATAACAATTAAAAGCACTTTTTCTATCGGCCGTTCAGTAGCTAAGGTCATTCCGCCTTCTACTTCTGTGCTGCTTACGATATTGCTCAACATTTCCTGGAGCTTTTTTGCATAAGGACGCATTTGTACAATAGCATCCTGGGCCCGGCGAAGTTTAGCAGCACTAACCATCTTCATAGCCTTGGTTATCTGCTGAGTGCTTTGCACCGACTTAATTCTATTACGTACTTCTTTTAATTGACCAGCCATGTATAATTACCATTTACGATTAATATGCTGAATGCCTAATGCTGAACGCTCAACGCCTGTTGCCTGTTGCCTGTTGCCTGTTGCCTGTTGCCTGTTGCCTGTTGCCTGTTGCCTGTTGCCTGTTGCCTGTT
>JAYULK010000087.1:0-35985 GCA_043763635.1 Chitinophagaceae bacterium | reverse complement strand
TATAAAATATCAAACTTGCTTTGCAGACGGGCCCGCATATAGTTTGCATTCAGAATGGCATACTCAGTGGCCTTTTTTACACCATCAGCTCCAAGCATTTTTATATAGGCATACGAAATAAGAAGAATTGAGGCAGATCCATAAGGAGCTGCAGATACGGCATCGGAAGTTTGTAGTTTGTAGTTTGCAGTTTGCAAGTCCCTGCTATTTGAAGCTTCTCCTTTATCTGAAGTTATTTGCCTAAACTGGTCTTCTGTAGTGTTACGCTGCCTTCCCTTCGGGAAGGGCTGGGGATGGGCAATATGCCCCGGAAGGAAAGGAGCTAAATGTGCTTTTACACATATCGGTCCCATGCCTGGCCCACCACCACCATGTGGTATAGCAAAAGTTTTATGCAGGTTCAGGTGACAAACATCAGCGCCAATAAGTCCCGGAGCTGTAAGACCAACCTGTGCATTCATATTTGCACCGTCCATATAAACTTGTCCGCCATATTGATGAACGATGGCGGTTATCTCTTTTACAGTTTCTTCATATACGCCATAAGTGCTTGGGTAAGTTATCATAACTCCAGAAAGATGAGAAGCATGCTGCTCTGCTTTCTGTTTCAAATCTTCTACATCAATGTATCCGTTATCTAATGCTTTTACCACAACCACCTTCATTCCTGCCATCACAGCAGAGGCAGGGTTAGTGCCATGTGCAGAAATAGGTATAAGCATTACATTTCTATGATGCGCTCCATTAGCTTCATGAAATGCTTTGATAGTTAAAAGGCCCGCATATTCGCCCTGGGCTCCGCTATTAGGTTGAAGGCTGCAGGCATCAAAGGCTGTTATTTCGCATAAATACCTGCTTAACTCAGTCACAATATATTGGTAACCCTTTGCCTGTTCTATTGGTGCAAAAGGATGCATCTTACTCCAATGATTCCAGCTTAGGGGAATCATCTCAGAAGCAGCATTCAACTTCATGGTACAACTTCCTAATGGGATCATGCTATGGTTAAGAGACAGATCCCTGTTCTCTAACACTTTTATATATCGCATCATTTGAGTTTCACTATGATGCCTATTAAATACAGGATGGGTCAAAAATTGCGAGGTTCGGGTTAGTGATGAAGGGATATGGGTTAAGGCAGTATCATGATTAATTTTGTAGGCAACAGGGTCTACATCATTTACAAAGCTGTTGATTACATCAAACAAATCCGAAGTTGTTGTCGTTTCATCTAAAGCAATACCAATGTGATGGCTGTCGAAATACCTGAAATTTATTTGCTGCTTTTCTGCTTTGTCTTTAATGCTTTCTATGTGCCCGACCTTAACAACAATAGTATCAAAAAAGTATTCACTTAATATTTCAAAGCCCAGAAGACTAAGCGCTTCTGCTAAAGTTTGTGTGAGAAGTGCCACTCTTTTTGCAATATCTTTTAATCCGTCAGCGCCATGATACACAGCATACATAGCTGCCATATTAGCAAGTAAAGCCTGGGCTGTACAAATATTAGAGGTAGCTTTTTCACGTTTTATATGTTGCTCTCTTGTTTGTAAGGCCATACGCAATGCCCGGTTTCCCTGTGCATCAATGCTCACCCCGATAATTCTGCCGGGGATACTTCTCTTAAAATCATCTTTTGCTGCAAAGAATGCAGCATGCGGCCCACCGTAGCCAAGCGGAACTCCAAAGCGTTGCGAAGATCCTAATGCTACATCCGCACCTAATTCTCCCGGCGGCGTTAATAAAGTAAGTGCCAACAGATCGGTAGCCATTGCTACATAAGCGCCGGCTGCATGCACCCGTTCAATAAATTCTCTATAGTCTTCAATAGAACCTTTGTTGTTTGGATATTGAATTAAAGCGCCAAAATATGTTTGATCCAATTGTACAGAGTTGTGATCGCCAACCACTACTTCAATGTTTATTGGCAGGGCACGGGTTAGCACCACATCTATCGTTTGCGGATATACATTTTCATCTACAAAAAATTTCGGACGGCTTATGTTTTCTCCTTTATTCAGGAGGTTAAAAAATAAGGTCATTGCTTCAGCAGCTGCAGTGGCTTCATCAAGCAATGAAGCATTTGCAATTGGTAAACCTGTAAGATCGCTTACCATTGTTTGAAAGTTAAGAAGGCTTTCTAAACGGCCCTGCGATATTTCTGCCTGGTAAGGCGTGTATTGTGTATACCAGCCCGGATTTTCAAATACATTTCGAAGTATTACACTGGGGGTGATAGTGTCGTAATAGCCCTGTCCAATATGGCTTTTAAAAATCTTATTTTTTAAAGAGATGTCTTTTATATGACGCAAATAATCACTTTCACTCATAGCCGGAGCCAGCTCAAGTGCGTCTTTCATATAAATTTCAGAAGGAACAGTTTTACTCACTAATTCGTCAATGCTATCAACACCAATTACGGCAAGCATACTTGTTACTTGTTGTTCATTTGGTCCGATATGCCTGCGCTGAAATTCTGTAGATTGTCGCTCAAATAAACTCATATTCTATAGTGTACTTTAATAATAATTATGGCCCTGTTTTAGTTTTTTATAAGCAGATTTTGGGCGGAATGCGCAAAGGTAGGAGCCTTTTACTATACTTGAACCATGATGCTTTTGCCGAAATAAGAAGTGAATAACGTGTTGAAAAAAATTATTCTGCTGTTAGAAATTAAAAAAAATCATGCACCCAATTATCTATGAAGTTTGTTGAACAACTTATGGCGTAACAATTGTAATAGTAGCACACAATACAAAGCAATTTGATTTTTATCTGAGCGTTAACCCTAAATAAATTTAAATTTACTTTAAGACATTTCCCTGAATGAAATCAAAAACATCTTTCTGGCAACGCATTGGGATACAAGATTGGTTTTTAAAAAAAGAAAATTTTGAAACCGGCAAAAAAGTTCTTACAGTAACGCCCAATGATGTATACAAATACATTTTAGAAAAGTTCAACGAATCCATTGGCCAGTTATCTTTTGCCGACCGGGTAGTATTCTATCATGAGTACATTATTTGTTTTAACCCGGAAGATTACAAACAGTTCATGGACAATAAAAAAGGAATTTTTGGCCTTATTGTTCAGGAGTCGGTTAAGAAATTTTATGCAGCATTAAAAGATTTTAGAACCAATGGTAAAACTGTGGAAGCTTCCAGCAGCAAATGGGTTTTTCGTTTTGTATCTCACCCAGATTATGAAAGAGGCGACAAAAGTTTTATAGGAAAACTACTGCCAGGCTCTAATCAAAAAGAAGAGAATTTGCGGGTTACCTACATACCCAGACAGACGGGTATCGCCCAAACATTTGATATCAATCCGGATATTTTAAAGGGATTCAATTTTTATAGCGAAGGTTATTATGAAGTGCCTTATCAACCAGATCTTCTTTTTGATGAAACTAAACTTGCCAACTCTGCCCAGGCAGATTTTGCAAGATTTGAAACCATACTACCGGACAAGGCTTTTTCAGGTCGGAAGCTTGAGTATTTCATGAAGGATGAAGAAATTATTGTTTCTGGTAAAGAAGAAACACGTGAAGCATCCAACATATTTAAAGTGCCATCAGAATGGGTAAATGCGCCCCATCTGCGTATTCGTTTTAACAAGCAGGAAAACAAATTTTCTCTTACTTCATTTGGAGAAAAAACCATTGTAAATGAGCAGGTAGTTAAGCAAAGCGATACGGGAAATCCATCCTGGTCAGACCTTCCTTTAAATTCCCGTATAGTTTTAAATGGTATTGTTGGTATAAATATTTTTAAAGCATAAGTATGTCTGTTATTTTATCAATAGGGCTTTTGTTTATCTGTGTGCTACTTCTGATGGCTCATTTTGCAGACATTAAAACCACCCATAAAAAGAATGGCTGAAAATTATTTTGGAATTACAGATACCGGAAGGCAGAGAGATAATAATGAAGACACATTCATTGCTGAGAAGGTATTGAAGAATCAATATATCATAGTCACTGTAATAGATGGCGTTGGCGGCTATGAGGGGGGTGAGGTGGCAGCTCAAATTGCCCGCGATAATATTCTGCAATATTTCAGCATCCCTTCAGGTGAGCCAATAATTATGATGAAAGAATCATTAACTATTGCTGACGAAAAAATTCACCTCGAAAAAATTCAGGGCAAGGGAAATAAAAGCATGGCTTGCGTGGTTACTATGGCTCTTGCAGATATAAAGAATAATAAATTTTTTTATGCTCATGTAGGCGACACAAGATTGTACCTGCTTCGTGATCAATCATTGGTCAAAATAACGAAAGACCACTCCTTTGTGGGATTTCTTGAAGATTCAAATCGTTTGTCGGAAGCAGAGGCTATGAGCCATCCGAAGCGCAATGAGATAAATAAAGCCCTTGGTTTTGATACACAGATAAGAACAACAGACGGATATATTGAAACAGGTGAATCTCCATTTTTACCCGGTGATCTGCTTCTTTTATGTAGTGATGGATTAAGCGATCTTGTCAACAACAAAGACATTACATCCATACTTGTTAGTAATTTGTCGCTGGAAGAAAAGGGCAAAGCGTTAATAGAAGCGGCAAACAATGCAGGAGGAAAGGACAATATAACGGTTGTAATGGTGCAGAATAATTCTAAGCCTGTAAAGCAAAAAGCAACAAAGCCTGTAGTGCTAAAAAAAAAGGAACCGGATCAACACGTTAGTGAAATGAATACGCCAGTACAACAAAGCCCTGTTTATACTCAGAAAAAAACATCCGGCAATAAAGGGCTCCTTATTTTCCTTTCATTACTTTCTGCATTATTAATAGCAGCATTAATTTGGTTGTTGTTTTTTAAAGACAATGGAACTAAAAAAGAACAGTCACCTCTTCCGCTACACTCACAATTAAATGGAGAGGAAAAAAAAATCCGGGATTCTCTTGGGCCTTTGAGCAACAATCTATTCGTTTTATCAGATAGTGCCTTCGTTAAACCCATTATTTTATCTGACTCTTTAATTATAAATAAAGATTCATTACATATTCTTGGTGCAGGGCATATTGTTTTAGCGAGAGATTCTTCATTTTCAGGCCCTGCTTTTTTTGTTTCGCCTAATTGCCAATACATTTTATTAGAGAATATAAAACTGGATGGTTTTGATCTGGGAATTGTTTCGGCAGCAAAATCTTTGCATCTCAAAAATGTGCAGTTCTTAAATTGCCGCATACCATTACAATACCAGCAGCAGTTTCCGGATAATGCTTTTGTAACAGGTACTTTAAGCAACAACTTCGTTATCAAAACCGATTCACTCGTACTAAAAACCTCAACTAATTAGGATGGCCCAGGATAGTTTACAACGTAGAGGAAGGCTATTGGAGCGAACTTTTTTACTATTGATTTCAGCCTTGATGGGTTTTCTCTTTTACTCACTTTTTAGTGTGTTGGGAAAAGATTTTGATGATGTCCCCAGAAGGCTTGAAGAAGGAACAATGATCAATTTGAACCATGCAAATCCTGGACAGCAGATGAACCTTCTGCTGCAAAAAGGCTTTTATTTCGAAGATCCAAAAGACGTTGCTTTAATTGGCTCTATTATTACACAACGCTTAAATACAACTGAAGCAGCAGTTGACAACATCGGAGAATTAAATAAAAAGAAGTATGATGTTGAAGCTGAACAGGCTTTTGCTACGGGCGGTGAATCTTATAAAAGGAGAGTTGTTCTTTCCCGTGCTTTACTTGGCTTTGCTGACAAAGACTCTCTGCGCTTTGCGCAGGAGAAAACATCTCCGCCACTGCTTCCTTCAATAAACAACATAGGCTTAGGCAAGTACAGTTTGAAAGGCAATATTAATGCGGCAAGCAATGGGGCTGCAACAAATGTTTTGGTAAGATTGCAGATGATACTTCCGCAGGATAGTACCTATAGTGAACAGGTAACTGAGGTAGAAAATATCATTACGGAAGAAACGCAAAACATAAGGAGAGTATATGTATTGGATGCTGCAAAAAGACGACAGCTTCAATCTTTAACCGCTTATGCCCGGACAGATGGAGAAGGTAAATTTGAGTTCGCTAATCTACAGGATGGTAAAGCCTACGAAGTAATTCCATTACAACCTGGCTATCAATTTGGTTCTTCACAAGGAGTGCAAACATTAAATGAAAATGTTTCCTTATCATTCTATCAATCTCCACATAAAATTAAACTGCTTTCCACCAAAGACTTCAATAACCTGAAGAAAGAAAAAGCGCTGATAGTTCGCATGCCTGCTGAGTTTAGCAAATGGTATTGGATGATTGCTGCCGGGTTTTTCCTGTCTTTTTTTCTTTTGCATTTTCTTTTAAGCTTTCGCTTTCCTCATGCAGATCAATTAATCATGCCGGTGATTATGTTGTTAACGGGCATATCTATTATTACTTTATTAAGTCTGCAAGATCCTTTGCGGGATCGCTTTCTTTCACAAAGCACTATCTATTATTTTGTTGGGGGGATCGTGGGTATTTGCGTTCTCTTATTTTTTAACCTTAGAAAGTTTACTACCGACTCCTGGTTATATCGTGTAATCTTTTTGAAAAATAATACCAGTGCATCTAAAGGATGGCAATGGGGAGTGCTTGCTATCATCCTCCTTATGTTAACCATTCTTTTTGGTACAGGGCCCGAAGGCAGTGGGGTTAAAGTAAACTTATTTGGATTTCAACCGAGTGAAATTGTTAAGTACCTGATCATAGTTTTTTTGGCAGGTTTTTTTGCAACCAATGAAAAATTTATTGCCGAATACAGAAGCTGGCAAAAACGGTGGTCATTCTTTTCTTTTGCATTGATCGCCATCATCACTACTATTCTTTTGTTTTTAATATTAGGCGATTTAGGGCCAGCTATTGTTTGTTGTTTTTCATTTATCATTTTGTTTTCTTTTTCAAGGGGAGATTTTGCTTTTATGATTGGTGCTATCGTTGTATACACGCTATCAATATGGCTGATTAAAAATGTATGGATAGCCACAGCAGTTACTGCAGCCTTACTGGCGATTGCCATTTTATTCTGGCGGAAACAAATCAGCGAGTCGGCAATCATGGCGTTAGTTGTAATTGCAGGTTTTTTGTTGCTTGATCAAATACCTTTCCTCGACCAACTTTTCCCTGGTCCTATAGACCGTCTGGTTGACAGAAAGGCTATATGGCAGAATCCATGGGATAATGAAGTTTTTGGTGGCGACCATGTAGCTAATAGTATTTGGGCAATGGCGAGCGGAGGAGTAACGGGACAAGGTGTTGGCGAAGGCTTTGCCAAAACAATTCCTGAAGCACATACTGATATGATTCTTCCTGCTTTTGGAGAAGAGTTCGGATGGGCCGGCATTGTTTGCGTATTTATCTTGTTCCTTATTTATTTACATCGTTCCATTATAATAGGCCGTCAAACAGGTACACCGTTTTTATTTTATTTATGTGCTGGCATTGGCATTAGCACATTCGTTCAATTTTTATTAATAGCCGGGGGTTCTATAGGAGCTTTACCTCTATCAGGTGTTTCATTGCCTTTTGTTAGTTATGGAGGCTCATCACTGATTTGTAATTTACTGGCAGCAGGAGTGTTGTTATCTGCATCTACAATTGAAGGCACCGGGGCGCAAATGAAATATATTACAAGACAACAGGATCGGAACCTTGTGCCTGCATTGATCGCTGCCTGTGTTGGCATTGTGTTACTCACTATAACTGTTTCAAAATATCTTTTTAATAATAAGAAATGGGTAGTGCAACCTTCACTTGTTGCAGAAAGAAGTGGTGCCCGAATGTTTAGTTATAATCCCCGCATTAGTATTTTAATGAACAGGCTGCAGGCGGGAAATTTATATGACCGGGAAGGAAGGATTTTGGCTACAAGTAATCCGGAACTAATTATGCAAAAGGGGGATTCGTTGTTAAAAGCAGGATTAGATAAAAAAAGCCTGCAAGCTCTTGCCCGTAAGCGTCTTGATCGCTATTATCCTTTTGCAGAGCACATGTTTTTTTGGACAGGTGATTTAAATACAGGCGTTTTTATGGGTGGCTCCAATGGTTATTTTGGAGAGTATGAACACCAGGCAGAGCTACGCGGCTTTCAAACACCAACTTCTAATTTTATGGTGAGCGCCAGTCATTTTAAAGAAGACCGTTTTCTTCCTGAATCTGCTACAGAGATGACCGTAGGCCAACGGGATTATAGTGCTTTAGCTTCATTGCTTTTAGCGGGAATAAATAGTAAGGAAGTTGAAGAATTTAAAAAGAGGAACCGGGATGTTCAGCTAACAATGGATGCACGCTTACAAACCAGTATACAGCAGTCTTTGCTTTCAGATGATTCTTTAAAAAATAAAAGAGTTTCTGTGGTAATTATGGAAGATGCTACAGGCGATGTGTTGACTTCTGCTGCATACCCATTGCCCACGGTTGATGATTGGGAAAAACTGAATTTAACCACACGAGAGCAAAGCAAATTGCCTTACTGGATTACAAATACTGACCTTGGATTTACTTTGGCTACACAACCAGGGTCTACTGCTAAGTTGGTTACTGCGCTATCTTCTTTTAACAAACTACAGGACAGGGCTGTAAAAAGAACATTTCTGATTCGGCTGCAAGATGTGATTCGGGCCAGAAGCGATGAGCCGGATGAAACAGGTACTATTACTTTGGAAAGAGCGGTAGTAAAGTCTAACAATCCCTACTTTATAAAATTGGCCAATGAAGAGAAATTGCAGGAGGAAATGGCAACTTTATATTTGCAAACAGGAATGTTTTTGAAAGGGGTAGGAGGTTACTATTTTAAAAATGAACGTGACAACACACCGCAGCAAAATAAATGGCGCGAGATATGGCGAAGGACAGAATTCAGAAGCCTGCGTTCTTATAATCCAAATGATATTCGTAAAACAAGAGGAAGAGGAGTATCCGGCATGGCCTGGGGTCAGGGCGAGTTGATTGCGACTCCGGCCTCTGTAGCTCGTATATCTTCTGGTATTTCTAATAATGGCAAGCTTATGCCGAACCGTTATGTATTAAAGGTTAGTGACTCAGTTATAAATGTGCAGCAGCCAGTAATCATTACTAAAGATGAATATGCCCAGCTAATGCAGAAATATATGATTGAGCAAAGCGCTTTAAAAACAGCTAAGCTTGGTATTAAAGTAGGGGGCAAAACAGGCACACCTGAAAGAATAGTCAGGGGTTTAAGAATAAACGATGGATGGTATACATTTTTTGCACCTAAAGCAACAGGTACCGGCCATATTGTAGTGTGTATACGTGTAGAAGATTGTAAAGGATCAAGCGTTGCTGTAAGCATGTCAGGGAAGCATGTTATTCCAAAATTGTTAGAGCTTGGTTATATCAAAAGCCTGGAAAATGAAGCAGCAGCCAAACAAGTTAATGTTACTTCAAACCCAACCATTCAAAGGGCTGCTCCAAAAAAGGTGAGTAGTGATTTGGACGTACAAGGGAGTGACACAACAGGTGATCAATAGTAGTACCAAAGCTTGTTCAACCAATAACGAAAATTGATTAAAAGACTTTAATAATATATCCTGATGTTTGATTTATTTAAAAAAGACAAAGATGGTAAGAAGAATGATGATGTGAAGTCGGTACGTGATAAATTGCTCCTGTTCATCAAAGAACAATTGCAGAAAGTGGAAGGTGGTGAGGGTAATAACATTAAAGGCCTGCATCTTTTTATTAATTGCCATGAGGCAGAAAAGCATCTGTATGAAGCGGCTATTTATTTTGATAATGAAAAACGATTTAAAGAGGAAGAGGTGCAAAAAATTGCCGACGATTTTGCTATTGACCTACCTGCAAGCTGGACTATGGAAACAAGCTTTGTAGAATCGCTTCCGGCGGAAGCTATTAAAATGCAAGACCTGGCTGCAGCATTGTTTATACAAACACGCAAAAGAACATTAATAAAATCTGCCACAGCATATTTACGGGTATTAAATGGTGAAGCGGAAAAGGAAGAATATACTATCTCTTCTACCACCGGGAAAACAACTATAGGAAGAGAGAAAAAAGTACAAACAACAGAAGGATTTTTCAGAATTAATACTATTGCCTTTCCTGCCAATGCCAGCCATGAAGCTAATAAATTTATAAGCCGGCAACATGCTCATATAGCATGGAATAATGACAGTGGCAATTTTTTATTGTTTGCAGATGAAGGAGGAATTCCCCCACGCAATAAAATAAAAGTTCGCACTGCGGCAGGTGACCTTATCAAACTACAAACTATGGAATTTGGACACCAGCTTTTTGAAGGAGACCAAATCATTTTAGGCGATTCAGCAGTTTTAGAATTTAGTTATATAGCAGAGCAGTAAATTTACTGAATGGCCAGGGTATTTACAATTGCAGAAGGGCTTGAAAACATGGGCGCTTTGAAAACGGGCGGACAAGGTTCTGTTTATAAAGGGCGACGAGCCGGTACCATTATTACTGCTGTTAAACTTTTGCCTACTCCTATTTATAGTGAGAGTGCTGATGATAAAAACTTTATTGATTTTCAAAACGAAGTACAAAAGCTTAAAAAGGTAAATGAAGAGCCGAACCCCAACGTTGTAAAAATTTTAAACTCCGGCATAAGTGAAAGCGGCAGTTTTCCATTTATAGAAATGGAATTCATTGAAGGTCCCGACCTTGAAGATTTGCTTAAACCTCCGCATGATCCCATTTTTACAGTAAAAGAAACCATTAAGCTGGCAGAACAATTGGCCCATGCATTAGCACATTGCCATAAGGTAGATGTGAAGCATGGCGATATAAAAAGTAATAACGTAAAATTTAATAAGCATAGTGGCAATTATGTCCTCTTAGATTTTGGCCTCGCAGTAATGTCTGATGAGCAAAGGCGTACAAGTTTAAGACATGCTGGAGCCATCGAGTTTATGGCGCCTGAACAGAATGCCGGAGCCATGCTTTTTCAAACAGACGTGTACAGTTTTGGAATAATTTTATATGAGTTGTTGGCAGGAACTGTGCCCTTTCCACTAAAAGATAAAGGAGAAACATCCCGTAACCAGGTAATGGTTTCTCACCTGGAAAAACCCCCGCCCGACCTGGTTTTATTAAGAAAAGAAAACATGCCGGATCACTGGAGCTTGCAGAAAAAAGAGCATGAGATGAATCTTCCTCAATGGCTTGTAAGCACTATATATAAATGCCTGCAAAAAAGGCCGCAAGACCGGTTTCAATCCGGGGTAGAGTTGTATGATTTTATATGCCTGAACAGTACGCTGGCTACTAACAAAATTGAAACTGGCGGGGATTATGTAAGGCTGCTGCAATCGCAAAATGACAAGCTGTTACAGGAAAAAGAACAACTTCAACGATCATTAATTCTATACCAGCAAAAAGGTGGTAGTAAGGAGCATGAGGTAGAAGCGTTAAAAGCAAATCTTGCAGAAAAAGATAGAGAGTTACAAGCTGTAAGAAACGAATCAAGTTATGGACGCTATTCTTCTAATAAAGGCATTTCAAGATCTTCGTTTTATGCCTTGCTGCTGATCACTATTGGTTTAGGTGCTTTCGCTGCGTATGGATTTTTGTTTAAAAAGGATGCGAGTCAAGTACAATCAACACGAGCAGAGGATAGCTCTTTAGCGACTCCGCCAGTACCTCAGCGATCAGTTATTGGGCAGTATAAAGTAGAAGCCGAGAAAGCTTTTTTTCATAATGAAGCCGATGCCAATACAAAACGCAATGCTTATTTAATTCCAACTGAAAGTGCGTTGATCAATGCACTAGAAGATAAAAATGATTTTATTTATACAGAGTTTACAAATACGCGAGGGCAAACATCGAAAGGGTGGTTGAGAAAGCAGGATCTTATCACACTAAGTGAATGGACACGCAGGGAAAATACGCCAAAGACATCTTCTGTAGAAGAGGTAAACCGGCAATTACAGAATGCAAAGGATTTGATGAATGATAACAACACGGAAGAGGCATTGATAATTTATAAACCTTTGTCAGATCAACAGGTTCCTGAAGCCATGTATTATTATGGAGACCTTGCTTTGCGAAATAAAAATCCTGAAGTTGATTGCGCAACAGCAATGTCTTTGATAAAAAACGCTAGTGACAAAAAGTTTACACCGGCAAAAAGAACGCTAGGCTTTTTACATTTATTTGCTGAGAATAAAGCGGTGTTGCAGCTAAATAATTATCACCATTGCCCCTATGAAAAAAATATATTGAGGGGTTCGAAGTTATTGATGGAGGCTGTGATGCAAGGTGATTCAACAGCAAAAAAGATGTTGGATGAATTAAAACTGCCGCAGCCCACTTCTAATGAAGAATCACAGGAATAAGGTTTGGTTAATCGTCATAAAAAAAGGGCCAACCGGCCCTAAAAAATTTAATTCCATAAAACTATTCTTCTATACACTTTCTGTGGTCACTTTACACAAAGAATAAAATAATTGTTTTAGGAGTATACCTTAACACCAAGCCTTGAAAACTCTGAGCCACTGAAGATTTTAGCTAAACCAATATTCTTTGTTTTTAAATATTCTTCCATGTGTGTCCAGGTTACAATGCGCCAGAAGTTTTTTGATTTCAAGTGTGCATAGTCTGTTCCTTTAACAAAAAGACCGTGAATGGCATCACGCTTTTTAAAATCAATCTTTACATATTCTCCTGGTTTAAGGTCTTGCTTGTCCAGGAATTTTTCGATTTCTTCTATGTTCATATTTAAAGGTTATTTATAAAAATAATGATATTATTGTTTGCAGGAAAAGAGGTTATGCAAGTCATGAAACCTTGACATATTCATCAATAGCTTCACCTAAAGTTATTTCTGCATTATGTATCCAAAGAGGCAATTTTTGAGCAGAGGTTTTCCACTTGTTTTGTGCATCACGATACATACTAAAAATAATTCTGTTGCCTTTGTCATCATTTACATCAACATGATAACGATGATCTGCACCTTCGGACAACTGTCTGAAGTTAAACTCACGTTGGCGTTCACCCGCTTTAATAATTTTTGAGAAATAGACGTTCATATTGTTTTTTATAATGCTTGTATGATTTTTTAATCCTTTGATTTAAGACTTAGTTAGCGGGATACAACTCTTTCCTGTCTTCCTGACGATCCCCAATTTCTGGCAATCTTCACTCTTTCACCTGTATGAGGTTTTTGAGAGAAGTTTGGCCTGGAATTATGCTCTGGCCTTTTTACCAGTTTAAATGGGTGTTCTTCAGCAACAGGGATTGCCTGCGCTATAAGTTTTATAATATCTTTTAAGTAAGCCCTTTCCTCTCCATCGCAAAAAGATAAAGCAATGCCTTCGGCACCGGCTCTTCCTGTACGTCCAATCCGGTGTACATAAGTTTCAGGAACGTTAGGTAAATCAAAGTTAATCACGTGGGTAAGGTTATCTACATCAATACCACGAGCTGCAATATCAGTAGCTACCAGAACTTTTAGTCTTCCGTTTTTAAAATTAAGTAAAGCTCTTTGTCTTGCTGCCTGCGATTTATTGCCGTGCAACGCATCTGTTTGCACTGAAGCTTTATTAAGCTCTTTAGAAATTTTATCTGCGCCGTGTTTAGTTCGGGTAAACACGAGTGTTCTCTTAATATTTTGTTCTTTTAGCAAGTGCAACAACAACGATACCTTGTCTTGTTTTGCAACCATGTAAATCATTTGCTCTATTTTTTCTGCCGTAGAAGAGATAGGAGCAACAGCTACTTTTTCCGGTGATACAAGTAAAGAGTTTGCAAGCTTCGCTATTTCTGGCGGCATAGTAGCAGAAAAGAAAAGGGTTTGTTTCTCTTGCGGTAAATGACGGATAATTTTTTTAATGTCATTGATGAAACCCATGTCCAGCATCCGGTCGGCTTCATCTAAAACAAAAATTTCAAGATGGTCAAGGTGTACATAACCCTGGTTCATTAAATCAAGCAGGCGGCCTGGCGTTGCTATAAGAATATCGGTACCATTACGCAAACCAATTGTTTGGGTGTGTTGTGAAACACCACCAAAAATTACTTCTTGTTTTAATCCTGTGTATTTTCCGTAAGTAGTAAAACTCTCATATATCTGTACGGCTAACTCACGGGTAGGAGTTAAAATCAGCGAACGAATATGACTGTAACCACGGGCATTTTTACGGTCCTGGCTTAATATCTGCAGAATCGGAAGAGCAAATGCAGCTGTTTTTCCAGTGCCTGTTTGTGCACACGCGAGTAAATCTTTTCTTTGTAAAACTACGGGTATGGATTGTTCCTGGATTGGAGTAGGCTGTGTATAGCCTTCTGTCTTAAGAGCCTTTAATAGAGGTTCTATTAGACTTAATTGTTCAAATGTCAATTGTGTACTGTTAAGTGTAAAAAATATGCTAACTACTAACTGTGGTAATACAGGAGAGAAGTTATTTTATATGCTACTCATCCTTATGACTGGATGAGCTTTTTGAAAAAAGAAGATTATCTAGTCTGCTAAGTGAGAGAATATGGGTGCAAATATAGGGGAATGAACTTAAAGCTTGTTAGAAAACATACAAATGCCTGCATGAATGGCGGGAAGTATCTATAAACTACAATTCCTTTAACGGTTAGTTTCCTATTTTTGTTTCTATTTTTTTTATCATTTCATCTTTGTAAGAATCGGAATCGAATGGCTAAAGTATCATTCAACAATAACGGACAACAGTTTTTTCAATCCTTGAAAAAATCCGTAGACCAGTATTTTGTCTCTCAAAAATTAAGTAAGACTGGCAACTGGAAGCTTTATTACAAAGCAGCTATATTATTTCCCTTAGCTTTTGCAACGTATCTTTTTTTATTACTTGGTTCTTATTCAACAGGCGTAGGCATCTCTTTATCTGTTTTGTTAGGGTTTATATTAGTATCCATTGCATTTAATGTAATGCACGATGCTTGTCATGGCAGCTTTTCAAGTAAAAAATGGGTCAACGATTTACTAAGTCTAACTATGAATGCTTTGGGAAGTAATGCTTTTATATGGAAGATCAAGCACAATATCATACACCATACATACACTAATGTGGATGGCATTGATGATGATATAACCAAAGGTTCAATACTGCGGCTTTGCCCTACACAAAAGTGGAAACCTGCACACCGCTATCAGTTCATATACATGTTTGTAATTTATTCTCTCGCTACAATTCTTTGGCTTTTGTACACTGATTTGATCAAGTATCTCTCCCGAAGAATCGTAGTTACTGAAATGAAAATATCTATCAAAGAGCACATTGTATTTTGGGTAAGTAAGGCCCTGTACATTTTCTTTTATGCTGTTATACCCATTCTGTTGGTTGGTTGGCAAATGTGGGCCATTGGGTATTTATTGATGAATATTGCTATGGGATTAACCATATCAATTGTTTTTCAATTAGCACATGTGGTCGAAAAAACTTCATTTGAAGAAGCGGGTGAAACAAATAAAGTTATTGATGCAGAATGGGCCATTCATGAAATTAAAACCACAGCAAACTTTGCTCCAGAGAACAAAGTTGTGTCATGGTTTGTAGGTGGTTTAAATTACCAGGTAGAGCATCATCTTTTCCCAAGGGTAAGTCATATTCATTACCCGGCCATCAGTAAAATTGTTAAAGAACAATGCGCAAAATTTAATCTTCCATATCATTGTTATCCTACAATGACTGCAGCCATAGTTTCACATATCCGCCTTATGAAAGAGTTAGGCAAAAGAGAATATCCTTTAGCTGAAATGAAGGCTGCGTAAGTCTTTCATCAATTTAAAATTAAGTACATAAAGCAACTTTCGTTTTTATTTATGGCTGGATTATGTATTGATAACTTGCTCCACGCAAGAAAGAAAGGAATGTTTGAGGTTTAAAGACTAGTTTTATATGCCTCACGTATGAGCAACTTCTTGAGTTAAACCATACTTCATTTTAGTTTTCTTGTTTTGTTTTTTATTATCTATTAAATTTTAAATCCTTTATTATGAATATTCATGTTACTAACTTAAGTCTTAATACAATTGACGCAGACTTAAGAAAGTTATTTGCCACTTATGGAAGAATAGAATCTGCCATCATCATTCGTGATAAAGTGAATGGCCGTCCAAATGGCACCGCTCTTATTGATATGCCAAATGATGCACAGGGAAGCCAGGCAGTTGTTTCTTTAAACAGAACTATGGTCAATGGTAAATCTATTTCAGTTACTGAAATAAAATATAGCGTAAAAGATTATAAAAACTAAATGCTATTGGCCTTGGTTAATTTTAACAAGCCGGAGTTGATTTCCGGCTTTTTTTATGCCCTTTAAATCGTATCAATTTTTATAGTTTTTAAGAAGATAAGTTATTTTCCTTAATTTACTTATTCAACAAAAAGCCTTGTATCATGATTAAAATTCAGGATTTAAAAGAAGGAGACCTTGTAAGGATTGTAGACCAGGGAATACAAAAAGACGGCACCGTGGTGGCAATAACCCGTAATGAAAACCTGGTTTGTGTGAACAATGGCATTCAGGATTTTTGGTATCCACTAGATCAGATTGTTCCCATTCCACTTACGGAAAATGAGTTATTGTTGCTTGGTTTTGAGAAAGTGGCAACTGAAACCGGAGCCAAATACGGAAAGGGCCCGTTCCGGATCGTTGTTAATGATCCCGGTAATTATACCAATTTAGAAATATGGTACCGCGAAGACCGCAGGCATTTCAACCACCCTATTTATGTACATGAACTTCAAAATCTGCATCTCGACATGACTAAAGTGCAGCTTGAAAAACCCGGTGTTCATTAATATATTCGCTTTTTTATTAAAATCCGTCAGGTTGTTTTAACCCTTGTTAAAAAAAATGGCCTGATTTTCTTTTTTCCAATGAATACCTATATCTTCGCGCTCCCAAAATAAGTATGTCAAAACAGCCTTTAATTAAACAGGATGGAATTATTTTAGAAGCTTTATCTAACGCGATGTTCCAGGTAAAGCTTGAAAATGGTCATCAAATATTGGCCACCATTTCTGGTAAGATGAGAATGCATTACATACGAATATTGCCTGGTGATAAAGTGGGAGTGGAAATGAGCCCTTATGATTTAAGCAGGGGGCGTATTATTTTCCGTTATAAATAATTAATAGCCGGATGCTTATTGCTGAAAGCCAAAAGTTGAATATCATGAGAGTTCGAGCATCAATTAAAAAGAGAAGTGTTGACTGCAAAATTGTACGTCGTAAAGGAGTTCTTTTTGTAATTAATAAAAAGAATCCACGCTTCAAGCAAAGACAAGGATAAAAAGCAATTTGCAATGAACAATAAGCACATTGGCTGTTGGTAGCTGCATTTTGGCAATTTGATTACAGACATTAAAACATAGAATAATTATGGCTCGTATTGCCGGCGTTGACTTACCAAAAAATAAAAGAGGCGAAATTGGTCTTACCTATATATATGGTATTGGATCTGCCACTGCACGCTACATTCTTGACAAACACAACATTGACCGCAGCAAGAAAGTACACGAATGGAACGATGAAGATTTGAACAATATCCGTACTTCTATCACTGAAGAAATAAAGGTGGAGGGACAATTGCGTTCAGAAGTACAAATGAGTATTAAGCGTTTGCTTGATATTGCTTGTTATCGTGGGTTACGTCATCGTAAAGGACTTCCGGTTAGAGGACAGCGGACAAAAACAAACAGCCGTACACGTAAAGGAAAGCGTAAAACAGTTGCCGGTAAAAAGAAGGCACCTAAGAAATAAAAACAGCCAAAAGCTCTTAGCATATAGCTTTGAGCTTTTGGATTTTATATGAAGCTTTTGAATAAATGCCTGATCCGATGCTTCACGGGGAGGATTTATCCAGATTACGCCGTTGGCGTAATTTATTTTTAACATCAAAGATTACCTACCGAAATGGCAAAAGCACAAAGCGGCGCAAAAGGACAACAAAGCGCAAAAGCCGCAGCAAAAAAAAGAGTAGTTAAAGTGGACGCTTATGGCGATGCCCACGTTACTGCATCTTTCAACAACATTATTATTAGTTTAACCAACAAACAAGGACAGGTTATTTCCTGGTCAAGTGCAGGTAAAATGGGTTTCAAGGGTTCAAAAAAGAACACGCCTTATGCTGCACAAATGGCTGCTTCAGATGCAGCAAAAGTTGCATTGGATGCTGGTATGCGCCGTTGCGATGTATTTGTAAAAGGCCCAGGTGCCGGTAGAGAGGGCGCTATACGTGCCCTGGCAAACAGCGGTATTGAAATTACAATGATAAAAGACGTTACACCATTACCACATAATGGTTGTCGTCCTCCGAAGAAGAGAAGAGTATAGGCCCCCTGTCCCCCGAAGGGGGAACTTAGGTTGCTTAAAAATTTTATTCGATTAGTTCTTATACTTATAGTTTCGTTCATCCAAAAGATGAATGTTGCCAATAATAAAACGGTTTGATCTGAGCCTTCCCTTTGGGAAGGACGGGATGGGCCGTATTCATTTAATTAAAGGGTGCTTCATTAATTTTTACCGTTTTTACAGATGAACCCACCGATACAAAAAAGCGGAAATGAATAACAATTATGGCACGTTACACTGGTCCTAAGACCAAGATCTCCCGTATTTTCGGGGAGCCTATTTTAGGCAATGGAAAATGGCTGAATAAAAACAGCAATCCTCCGGGTATGCACGGCGCACAGCGCAAGCGTAAAACTTTAGGAGAGTATGCACTTCAGCTTAGAGAAAAACAAAAAGCTAAGTACACTTATGGTGTATTAGAGAAACAATTCCGCAAGACTTTTGAAGAAGCTTCACGCAAAAAAGGCGTAACAGGTGAAAATCTTATTAAATTATTAGAGGCACGTTTAGACAACGCTGTATTCCGTATGGGTATAGCTCCTTCACGTCCTGCTGCACGCCAGTTGGTTAGTCACAAACACATTACTGTTAATGGTGAAGTGGTAAACATTCCTTCTTACCAGTTAACACCCGGTGATGCTATTGGTTTGAAAGAAAAATCAAAAGACAATACATCTGTAACCAGTCAGATTCGTGGTAAGAACCAAAAATTTGGATGGATAGACTGGAATGAAACTGAAATGAAAGGAACGTTTATTACCTATCCTGAACGTGAATCTGTTCCTGAAAATATTAAGGAGCAGTTGATTGTAGAGTTGTACAGTAAGTAATAGAGCTATCAGTGTTTAGCTTTATTACTGATAGCTGATCTCTGAAAGCTGAATAGAATTATAGAAAGCACAAGAGTGCGACGCAACAAAAGATGATCAGCGATCAATAGCTGGTAACATAAATTTGAAAAACAAAATCGTAAATCGCAAATCAATATGGCTATTTTAAATTTTCAGAAGCCTGATAAGATCGTTCTTCAGAAAGTAACTGACTTTGAAGCTCAGTTTGAATTTCGTCCGCTGGAACCTGGATACGGGGTTACAATTGGAAATGCGTTACGCCGCGTATTGCTTAACTCATTAGAAGGTTATGCAATCATCGGTGTAAAGATTGAAGGCGTGGAGCATGAATTTGCTACAATTACCGGAGTTTCTGAAGATGTGGTAGAGATGCTTTTAAACCTGAAACAAGTAAGGTTGAAAAAATCTGTTGACCACGATGTTCAAAACGAACGTATCATGTTGAGCATTAAAAACAGAACAGAATTTACTGCAGGCATGATTACGGAAGGCACGCAGTCTTTCGAAGTAATGAACCCGCTTTTGTTAATTTGCACACTGGATTCTTCTGCGAAACTTGATATAGAGTTAACCGTTGGTAAAGGCCGTGGTTATGTACCTGCAGAGGAAAATAAACCAAAGGATGCTCCTTTAGGTTATATTCCTGTAGATGCAATTTATACACCGATCAAGAATGTTAAGTACACGATTGAAAATACTCGTGTGGAGCAACGTACTGACTATGAAAAGTTGGTAATGGAAGTAAACACTGATGGTACTATTAATCCTGAAGAAGCGGTAAAGCAAGCTAGCCGTATTTTGATTCAGCATTTGATGATTATTACGGATGAGAACATCACTTTCGATAATAAAGAAGAGAAGAAAGAAGATATTGTTGATGAACAAACTTTGCAACTGCGTAAGGTATTGAAAACGCCATTGGAAGATCTTGATCTTTCTGTACGTGCCTTTAATTGCCTAAAAGCAGCTAAGATTAATAGCTTGAGCGAGTTGGTACAATACGAGCAGGAAGATTTGATGAAATTTAGAAACTTCGGACAAAAATCGCTTTCTGAAATAGAACAAGTATTAAACGAAAGAGGCTTGCATTTTGGAATGGACCTTGGCAAACTTGGGGTGGATAAAGATGATTTTTAATTAGTCATCAGGTAGTCTGGAATGTGGCAATGAGCCTTTTTCAAATTGAATCTGTAGAAACGTAGGCTGCAATTCCTTGACACGGTGCAGCCGAATATTTAATAACTAAAATCTGTTAGTAAGAAAATAGGATTGGTGAATCAAAGCCATTGTCACATTTTCATATTGGCACATTGTCAAATTTTTTACTGTCATGCGTCACGGAGACAAAATCAACAATTTAGGCCGCAAAAAAGCACATAGAGAAGCGTTGCTTAGCAACCTTGCCGCCCAGTTAATTCAACACAAACGTATCATTACCACTTTAGCAAAAGCAAAAGTTTTACGTACTTATGTTGAGCCTTTAATTACTAAAGCAAAAGAAAATACAACACACCAACGTCGTATTGTATTCAGTTATTTACAAGATAAAGAAGCCATCAAAGAATTGTTTGATGTGATCAGTTTAAAAATTGCTGGCCGTCCGGGTGGTTATACAAGGGTAATTAAATTAGGTGCCCGTCCTGGTGATAATGCAGAAATGGGAATGATAGAGTTGGTTGATTACAATGAGATTTACGGTAAAGGTGTTGAAGAGAAGAAAGAACCGGCTAAAAGAACACGTCGCGCTGGTGGTGCAAAGAAAAAAGCAAGTGAAGATGTTGTTGCTGACACTGCTCCGGCAATTGAGCAACCTGTTGCAGAGCAAGCTGCACCTGCAACTGAACAAACAACACAAGAAGAAGAAACTCCAAAAGCATAATGTAGGGTTATACAACTTTTAAAGACAGTTTAATCACTGTCTTTTTTTATGCTTGTACCAAAGCTATAAGCGTTTATAAATTCTTGATAAGAAATAAAATAAGAAAGTACAATTACAGCAGCTTATTTTATTTTTGCGCAATTTGTTTCGGATCATGCTTTCTTATTGATAAGAGGCAGACAATTTCAGTGATAATTTTAAAGTAATGCAAAACATGAATTTAGAGCACTCTGCAGTTTTAGTTCTTGAAGATGGTACTACTTGTTATGGAAAAGCTTATGGCGCCATCGGTACTACCGCAGGCGAAATTTGTTTCAACACCGGCATGACGGGGTACCAGGAAATTTTTACTGACCCTTCTTACTACGGTCAGGTGTTGATCATGAATAATGTGCATGTAGGTAACTACGGAGTTAGCCTTGAGGATATTGAATCTGATAGCGTAAAAATCAAAGGTTTGATCGGCAGAAATTTGGAAGAGTTGTTTTCGCGTAAAATGGCCAACGGCTCTTTGGATGAATATTTAAAAAAACAAAACATTGTTGCTATTGAAGGTGTAGATACAAGAGCCCTTGTTACGCAGGTTCGTAATAAAGGCGCAATGAACTGTATCATTTCTTCTGAGACATTAGACCCTGAAGTTTTAAAAAAACAAATGGAAGAAGTGCCCGATATGTCAGGGCTGGAACTAGCTTCTATTGTAAGCACACGAGTGCCTTATGAGTTAGGCGACCCTTCTTCGCCCATTCGGATTGCGGTGATGGATTATGGCGTTAAAAGGAACATTCTTACTTGTATGGTAGACAGGGGTGCCTATGTAAAAGTATTCCCGGCAAAAACATCGTTAGAGGAAGTCAACAAATTTAAACCAGCTGGATACTTTATATCTAATGGTCCTGGCGACCCCGCCGCTATGGGTTATGCAGTCGATACTTTAAAAGAAATTATTAAAGAAGATAAGCCAATGTTTGGTATTTGTTTAGGGCAGCAATTGCTAGCCCTTGCAAATGATATCCCTACTTTCAAAATGCACCATGGTCACCGGGGAATGAACCACCCGGTTAAGAATTTATTAACCGGGCGCTGTGAAATCACTACACAAAATCATGGGTTTGGTGTAGTGCCTGAAGCTGTAAGAGCGGCGAAGCATATAGAGATTACTCATGTTAACTTGAATGATCAATCTATTGAAGGAATTAAGATAAAAGGCAAGCCTGTTTTTTCTGTTCAATATCATCCGGAAAGCACTCCGGGCCCTCATGATAGCCGGTATTTATTTGATGATTTTATTGATATGATAAAGAACCAACAGTCCTAGTTTTTTAAAGCGCTTTTCAAAAGCGCTTTTTTATTTTTTCCTTTTTACATTCGTGCTATGCAACTAGCCATCATCAACGGACCAAACCTTAACCTGCTTGGAAAAAGAGAAACAGATATTTATGGCAACAAACCTTTTGAGGAATATTTAAAGGACCTGCAATTAAAATACCCTGAGGTAGGGATTTATTATTTTCAAAGCAATATAGAAGGAGAGATTATCAACGAACTACAACGGGTAGGATATTCTTATGATGGCATCATCTTAAACCCTGCTGGTTATACACATACTTCTGTAGCCATCGGTGATGCTATTGCTGCCATAAAAACTCCTGTGATAGAAGTGCATATCTCCAACGTTCATGCCCGTGAAGATTTCAGAAAATTATCCCATGTATCAGGTAAATCTACAGGAAGTATTTTTGGCTTAGGGCTTAAGGGCTACGAACTCGCTATTGAGTGGTTTCTTCAGAAATAATTGATTCAGTCATTTTTTTTATATCGTGACACAACTTATCAATAAACTCCAGCTGCTCTTTTAAAAGCGCATCATCCTCCCGGTTTTTATTTTCTGTTACATAATGAACAGAAATAAGGTCGTCTGAAGCATCTGTTTTTTTAATCAATTTCAGGCTATCTTTCAATACAGATAATCCTTTGTTTGCAGAGTGGATAATCTGTTCTGAATAATCTATACTTTTTTTTCCCAACACAGTTTCGGCAACGGAGGCAATATTTGATGATAGGATATGATTAAGGACAACAAACTGGTGGATTTCGTTTTTGTTTTTTTGCTTACCTGATGGTTCCGAGATCATTCTTTGAAAAGCTGCTGAAAGGTTTGCAGATTGAACGTACACTTCCTTTCGCACCAATTTATAGTCAGTAATGCTAATTTTTTTCCCATGCAGGCTTTCCATTATTTTTTGTAAATAATCCTTGTTTGATTTCAGTGTTTCGTAGAGGTAGTCTTTAAGCTGATCCTTTTCCCATTTTGGAAAAAGAAGGTAACCTGCCATCAATGCAATGGTACAGCCTATAAAAGTGTCTATAATCCTTTCTTCAAGTAATCCTAAAAAGCCAACACCAAGAAAATGAAAAAGAATAAGGATAAAAGGTGTCATGCAAATAATAGATACCAGGTATTTCACTCTTTGCAAACTATAAGTGGCTATCATCAATATTACCATCAGTGCGAATAAAAGGTCTTTAGAAGGTTGCATTATCAATATTGCGAACCCAATCATGCCACCAATCAAGGTGCCTCCTATACGCTCTATATTACGTTGCCTTGTTAAACTAAAGGATGGCTTGAGCATGAAAATTATCGTCATTAAAATCCAGTAACTGTGGTACCCTTTAGCTATGGATTTTGCAATAATGAACCCAATAAGTGAGGCAATGGTTACGCGTAGGGCATGCCGGAAAACTGAAGATGAGAAATTAAGATTGCTCCAAAACAATTTAGGATCCAGGCTTTGATGCCCTACAAAAAGAGTATGTGTCCGGGCCCTGTTTTCTTTACCTGATGCAGCAGTAAAAGAAAAATAACCTGCTAAATCATTTGTTCGTTTGATAATTCTTCTAATGTTAACAAGCATTTTTTTAAGAAGAAGATTAGAAGTGCCTGAATGATCCATTCCATAATCATCAATCTTTTTCTTTATCCCTACCAGGGTTTCTTTATAATCCTTTTGATTGGAAAAATTCCTATTTGTGATTACTGCTATTCCTATTTTGTCTACATCGCTTGCGATGTTTTTTGCGAGTTGGTATATATCTTCCAGTATTCCTGTATTTGCATATTGTTGTCTCAGCAATTCATAATTATAATAGGTAGCTGATATGTCTTCAAGTAAGTCAACAGCGTTTACAAAAGCAAGGACGAGCCTGCTTCCTTCAGTAGTTGATTCTTCCACAATCTGGCGTGTTTTAAAAAGAACTTCGCGTACTTCATTTTGTTTATCAGCTACCAAAACTTGCTGGGCTAATAATTTTTTATAATGCTCTTCAAGTTCTGTTTGTGTATTATAAAACTCGGCTTTAATAAGAAGAAAATTAGATACCTCACGTATGCTTTCTCCTAAAACCCTTTGCCCTGATCTGTAAGGACGAACTTTGTATGCAGCGAGACTAATCAACATATACCAAAAACCTCCGGAAAAAAGAAGCATGCTATGAACCAGAACTTCTGATGAAGGCACTATTTTGTCCATAGTTAATACCATTGCTAACAAGGCTGCATTAGCCACTCCAATAGCCCTGCTACCATAAACTGTAAACATGGAAAAGAAAAAACTTAGAAACAATATTTCAATTCCCATAAAAACTAAACTCTTGCTGGCAAAGCCGGTTACCAAAGCAACTACAAAAATAAAAAGTATGGAAAAGAGCATGGTATTCTTCCTGTGAACAATAGGGCCCGGCGCATCGGTAAGACTTACGCAAACAGCGCCTAAGGAAATGGATAGGCCAAAATCAAAGAGATTAAAATACGAAAGAACTAAAGAAGGAAGCAATACAGCAACGGTGGTACGAAGTCCATCCTCAAATGGCTGTCCGTAGAAAAAAACCAATAAATCTGTTGCCTGCTTTTTCATTCAAATGATTAAACCATAGCCGTTACATTAAATCCATCCTTTGCAAAAGTAGTTATTGCCTAGCGTACGTATGTATGGTTGCATAGCATTCAGCATTTTCGTTTTGGAATAAAGTTGAAGATGGGATGGTCAAGATGTGGATAGAAACCGTTTATTTACTGCTTTGTTTTGAGCTTTGTAAACTGCCATTTGACAAAATTGTAACGCTTAAGAAATGAAGATGGCGGCAAACTGGTTTAATTTCGAACATTGCTCATGGCACATCTTTAAATTACTGATATGCGTACACTAATATCAATCGTTATTCTGTTTTATTCCTTTACCGCAAGTGCCCAATGGAAAAGCTATATAATAGGCGTAAAAGGCGATACGCTTAACCGTGTGGATATGAAGGACAGGAAACAGGGACCATGGGTGATTCATATAGACAATGTAAGAGGTGAGAGAGGTTATGAAGAAGAAGGTTATTATGTAAATAACAAAAAAGAAAGTGTATGGCGGCGTTATTCATTGGAAGGTGATTTGATGGCAATGGAAACTTATCGGTGGGGAGGCAAAGACGGCAGGAATGTATACTTTACGCCAATGGGGCCGTTACGTGAGGAAAGCTGGCGGGCTGTTAACCCTGATAATCCGTATGATACAGTGAATGTTTATGATCCTAATGATCCCACTAAAATAGTTTCGAAACAAGTTGTCAAACTTGAAGGGTATTCTTTAAAACATGGAGTTTGGAAGTATTATGATTCTTTCAGCGGCCGGCTTGATAAAACTGAGTACTGGTACTTTGATAAACCTGCAAAAAAAACCGGTATTGATGACGATGAACTAGCCCCTATTGCTGTAACCGACAATGATAATGGAACAGGAAAAACAGAAGAAAAGAAAAAGCCTGCTACCAAGCCGAAGGAAATAATGGAGTATGAAAAAAAGAATTCTAATAAGAAGAAGATAAAAGTGCGGGATGGTGCAACGGGAGGATAGAAACGAGTAAACGTTCCGACGAGATATAGAATATATTGTTCGCAGTATAATCGTTGATTGTTTAGGATGTCTTTTATGTTTGTAAATGAAACATTCCTTTAGCTAATAGCAGTTTTTTGTAATCCGCAATCGCAATTCGTCAATACCGGATAGTCTCTTGATTTCTATAGATACTTAGTTCCATAGGATTACAGAACGTACAAAAGTGCGACGCAAGAGAAGCCATGATCAACCCTAAAATACCTGGCCCACACCTATCAAAATTTCTTGATTTTTAACGCCCATCTCCAACATTAAGGCTTATTTTTGCCGCCCCGAACAAAACCCCGGGATTTTTATGGAAGAAAATCAAATTGTAAACTCAAACGCTGAAGGCCAGGAGCAGGCACCGGTAGCACAAGAAGCTACTGAGACTACTGCTACAGCGATACCAAATGCCCCTGCCGCAGAAACAGCTCAAAATGATGTAGTGGTGCAGCCGCCTGTTGAAGAAACTCCTGCAGCTCATGATGATTTTGACTGGAGTATTGACAAACGCAATGTTGCTTCTTACACCCAGGAAGAAAAAGAAAAGTATGACAAAGTGTACGACAACACTTTTGTGCAGTTGAACGATGGTGAGTTGATTAAAGGATTGGTTGTAGGTATCACCAATACAGATGTTGTTTTGAACATTGGCTTTAAATCTGATGGTCTTGTTTCCCTGAATGAATTTCGGGATATACAAGGTCTTAAGGTTGGTGATGAAGTGGAAGTAATGGTAGTAGATAAAGAAGACCGTGATGGTAATCTGAATCTTAGCCGTAAACAAGCCCGCACTACCCGTGCATGGGAACGCATTGTAGAAGTACATAAGACTGGTGAAATAGTTACCGGTACTGTTACTTCAAAAACCAAGGGTGGCTTGATCGTAGATGTATTTGGCATGGAAACCTTCCTGCCAGGTTCTCAGATTGATGTGAAGCCAGTAACTGATTACGATCAGTTTGTTGGTAAAACAATGGAATTTAAAGTGGTGAAAATTAACGAAGCCATTAAGAATGCCGTTGTATCTCACAAAGCACTTATTGAATCTGATATTGAAGCACAACGTGCACAAATCATTGGCAAGCTTGAAAAAGGCCAGGTACTTGAAGGAACCGTTAAGAACATCACCGACTTTGGTGCGTTCATGGACCTTGGTGGCTTAGATGGTTTGTTGTACATCACAGATATTTCGTGGGGTCGCATCAACCATCCAACCGAGGTGTTGAAGTTAGACCAGAAGATTAATGTAGTTGTATTGGATTTTGATGATGAGAAGAAACGTATTTCTCTTGGCTTAAAACAATTGACGCCACATCCTTGGGATGTGTTGCCGGAAACCATTGCCGAAGGTTCTAATGTGCATGGCAAGGTGGTGAATATTGAAGACTACGGCGCTTTCTTAGAAATTATGCCTGGTGTTGAAGGACTGGTACATGTATCAGAAATTACATGGGCAAATACACCAATTAATGCAAAAGAGTTCTTCAAATTAGGAGATGAGCATGAAGCAAAAGTTGTAACGCTTGATAAGGATAGCAGGAAAATGAGTTTGTCCATCAAACAACTTTCTGAAGATCCATGGAGCACAATTGAAACTAAATTCCCTGAAAATAGCCGTCATGCAGGCACAGTTAAAAACATTACGCCTTATGGAGTATTTGTTGAGCTTGAGCCTGGCATCGGTGGAATGATACATATCTCTGACCTTAGCTGGTTAAAACGTTTCAATCACCCAAGTGAATACACCAAAGTGGCTCAGAACATTGATGTCATCATCTTAGGAATTGATAAGGATAACCGCAAGCTCCAGTTAGGTCATAAACAACTGGAAGAAGATCCATGGAATAGCTTGCAGGATACATTTGCTGTAGGTACTATTCATGAGGCTACGGTTTCACGCAAAGATGATAAAGGCGCTATGATTCAATTGCCTTATGGCCTGGAAGGCTTTGCACCTAACCGTCATCTTTTAAAAGAAGATGGTAAAAGTGTGAATGCGGAAGAAACCGCAGAATTTATGGTTATTGAATTTGACCGTAATGAAAAACGCATTGTAGTTTCTCACGCCAGAATTTGGGAACAGGCACAAGCCCAGGAAAAAGATGTACAGAGAAAAGAAGCAAGGGTAGAAGCTGACCAAACCAAAAAAGCGGTTAAGAATATACAAGGCAAGGTTGAAAAACCAACATTAGGTGACCTTGGTGCTCTTGCCCAGATAAAAGAAAAATTGCAGCAGGAAGAAAAAGGGGATACCTCTCCAACCTCTCCCGAAGGAGGGGCTTAACAGCCTCCTCACGTCGATATATTACTGCGACAATCAATTTTAAAGCACTTAGCATAGAAATATGCTGAGTGCTTTTTTATGATGGCTCTATGTGCTTATGCCGATTATGAATTACGGCTTTTCTTTACTAATAGTGAATATAATTTTTTTATAGAAAGCGGCGCTTTCACCTATAAAAACTTCAACAGATTTCCTTAGTATTTATTAATATTCCGGTAGGAAATGCTTAAATATTTTAAGCCATGCGCTAATTATAAAACCTTGTGTTCACGCAAGTATCAACCCTGAAAGTTTTTTTAAAACGTTATTCAGATCCATTCCAGCTCCTAATACACCACCGAATAGATCGCCTTCCCTTTGTACTCTTTCATGAATATTATGAATAGTGAACTGCTCCATTTTTAAACCTTTTTTTACCTCGCTCCAATGGAGCGGTGCAGATACTGTAGCACCCGGTTTTGGCCGGATAGAGTAAGGTGCACAGATCGTTTGTATCGGTCTGTTTTGCAAATAATCAATATAAATTTTATCCTTTCTTTTTTGCGGGTTTCTAATAAGGCTTGTGAAGGAAGGAAGCTCTTCATGCACGAGGTGCGCTACAAGTTCTGCAAATTGTTTTGATTGTTCATAATTGTATTTTGCACCTAATGGTACGTAAATGTGTATACCTGTTGATCCTGATGTTTTTGGAAAAGAGGATACTTGTAAACTGTCAAGAACTTTTTTTACAACTAATGCTGTTTCGATAACTTTTTCAAATGAAATGTCACCAGGGTCTAAATCAATAACAGACCAATCAGGGTAGTGTGGTGTTTCAACTCTTGAATGCCAGGGATTCAATTCAATGCACCCAAGGTTTACCATATAAAGCAGTGATGCCTCGTTAGAACAGATCATAAAATCTTTATCCTCGGTTGCAGATTCACTAAAACGTCTAAAGGTTTTTATCCAGGGCTCTACTTTTCCAGCCATGTTTTTTTGATAAAAACTTTCGCCATGGATTCCATTTGGAAAACGGTTAAGTGATTGAGGACGGTCCTTCATGTAGGGAAATATATAAGGCATTATTTCCTGGTAGTATCGGAGCATATCACCTTTAGTAATGCCCTCTTTTATCCAAAAAATTTTTTTAAGATTCGAAAATTTTAAGTCCTGGTTGTTTACTTTAATGATTGATTGTTCTGATGAAACATCAATAAGTTTTGAAGAAGCATTGGTTTTTGTTGACTTTTTTTCAGCCGGCTTTTCAACTGGTTTTTTTTTAGGAAAGCTTTCCATATTAATGTCTTCAACTGATTTGTCTTCACGCAGGCCCTGAAAGGACGGATGCCTCATTAATCCTTCAGGTGTTAACTCCGTATACTTTACGTCGCAGACAAGAGAAGGTGTTATATAAACAACAGGATCAGTAATAGTTGCAGGAGATTTTTTAAAAGGACAGGTGTCCGTAATCAGAGGTTTCATTTTTTTAAAAATATCTACTTGCATAGCTCTGGTAAAACCTGTCCCTACCTGACCTATAAACACCAGTTTTTCATCTTCATACCTGCCCAACAGCAGTGAGCTGAAATCTCTGTCGGAATCTTTCTTTTTTGTATAGCCGCAAATAACTGCTTCATGTCTTAATTCCACTTTTATTTTTAGCCATGTTTTAGTCCGGTAGCCTGTATGGTACACAGCATTTTTTTCTTTTGCAATAATGCCTTCAAGCCCGTTTAATTTAGCTATGTTGTAAAAGTCTATCCCAAATTCTTCTATGCTGTCACTAAAACGGATAATGCCATTATCAGGGGTGATTTGTTTTAAAATTTCTTTACGATTAATTAATGAAAGGTTCATCAGGCTTAACCCATCAAGCCATAAAATATCAAATACATAGTAAACTATTTCGCCGCCCTGCACTGTGCCCCAGTCCTGCAAAGCTTTAAAATCAGCTTTTCCATCTTTGTTCAATACTACTATTTCACCATCAATAACTGCATTTACAGGCCATTGCTTTAGTGCATTAAATACCGGTTCATATTTTTCAAAAGGATTATTGTTTCGCGACCTCAATTGCACATCTCCTTCATTTAAATAAGCCAAAGCCCGGTATCCATCCCATTTAATCTCAAACTCCCAATCTTTATCATTGAAAGGCTCCTCTGTAACAGAAGCAAGCATTGGTTTTAAATTAGCAGGAATAGAAGATGCAGGCTCCTTGGGCCATTTTCTTTTTATTAGTTCAATAGTGCTTTTATATTGTTTTTTTAAGCCGGTATCAATACGTATTGATTTGTCGGCCACTATTTCAGTATCCTCTTTTTCATTAGATGGTATGCGCTTCAAATCTTTATCAGGTTGAGAAGGCGGTGATTGTTTCGGTTTATGTTTTGGATGATAAGCCATAGTTATACTATAGCTTTTAAAAATAAGTGCCAACTTCATAAATGCAGATGCCGGACTCAGCATAGTTAATTGGAAACTAAATGTTTATGTTTTATGCACATCTTTCCACAAGCAAAACTATTTATGTGTATATCTCTGTTATTAGATTGATTTACAACCAATAATGTTTGTAATGACTGATTTGTGAAAGAACTATAAAAGACACATGTTTTTTGGTAGCAAAATAAAACGAAAGCTTTGTTATTATAAAGAAATTTTTGGCTTGTAATATAATAGGTAAGGATAATTATATAGTAAAAAAACATACCTGAAATAATTTTTTTCGCAATGCTACTTAGTAAAAGTTTTCAACAAAAAATGTTTTACCGTAAAATTACCTTGCAACATCAGATACAGCATAGTAGGTTTACACTTAATATTCTTACTGAAAAACCTTCAGCAACATTTTATCTAACATTGAAGTTTTAGAACATATAGATTTCCAATCCAGAAAAATCATAGCGCTCATTGTACCCAGTTATTTAATCTTAACCCTACAGCTATGAAACAAAAACAAATTACAAAAGATCATGGTAAGGATCTTTACAACACAATCATCTTCTTATTAATGCTGGTTGCAGCATTATGGTATTTAAAAATTTAGTTAGTAAGTGAACGGTTTCTGATTTAAAAGTAAAACGCCAGATGGTTCCTGGCGTTTTTGTCGTTTATATAGTATCTTCTGACTGCTATTTTAAAGCGTTGATATAATTTTTACATCATTTTACGTTTATTAAAATAGTTTCAATCTTAATCCTATAAAAAATGAACTTTAAAGCAGCATTGCTATACAATGGTGGGATTGCCTTTTATAATGTTTATCACCTTTATTCAAATTTTTATAAGGCAAAGCTAGATGAATGCTCTTGCAATGTTGTTCCTCCTTTATTAATACAATTATATAAAAACAATCAGCATTGGAATTCTGATTGCAAGGACCACGAATTGGTGCAGGAATTAACTGCAGCTATAGAATACAAAAAAGCCTAGTCTTCAACCCATACATTGATTCTGTTGGTTTTCAGGATGTTCTTCATAGGAAGCGATCTATTAAATCAAAATTACCATAAGCTCCCACGGGCTGAATTGCAAAAAAATATATCATAGTAATGACCTGCAGTATATGGGGCAAAATGATGCAAATGCTTAATTTTTCTGCTTTATAGAAATGCGCTAAGAAGGAGTATGGGTTTTAAAAAAGTTTAGTATGCAACCCAATAGGTGATTTAATTAACCCCAATGATTTTAAACGTAGAATCTGATTGTAGTATATCTTGTAGCGCTATTTCAGTTTCCCCGGTATACGCTGTTCTCAACCTTGGCATTTTACGTAGAAGGGGCAAACAGTCTTTAGTTACGTTGGTGCCATAAAGGTTCAGGCTTTTAATACTTTGTAGATTTTGAAGCTTTGCAATCCCTTTATTGGTAATTGGATTTTTATCCAATCGTAGTCGTTCTAAATTTTTAAATTGACTAATGATATCCATGTCATCATCAGAAACATTTGTTCCGGCAACATTCAACCAGAGAATATTATCTTTTACTACTAGCAGTGCTTTCAATTTATTGGTAACGTTTTCTTTTATATTATCCGGTAGTGTAACATCTAGTAAATCCGGTTTATAATTAAGGTATTTAATAACGAAGCCAGTTTCTTTTAATTTATTTAAAACTTCTTTCAGAACAGGTGCCGCCTTAATGTTCACGACTTCATTATTCTGAGATACATCATCTGCTTCTATTCCAAACCATGCGGAGGCAAATTTTGTAATTTCTTCGGGGGGGTTGGCTGTTGCCAATTTTTTATCATCGTTGGCTGCGCTCTTTTCTATCCACCATTTTATTATGGCAGTTTCCGATGCCGTAAGAGGTGTTTTGCCTTCTGTCGGCATAAACTTTTTATTCTTTGGGTTTAGCGATATTCTTTTAAAAAGTTCACTCTCAGCCAGGTCTCCTGGCTTAACGGCCGCCCCATGCTTGCCACCTTTCAATAGCGACTGAAGAGAGGCCACTGAAAGCTTGCCTTTCTTTTTAGAGTCATTGTGGCAAGTGCCGCATTTGTTTTCTAAAATCGGTTGTACGAGGTCTGCAAAAACGTAGGCATCGTTTAGGTTAGCGATATGCTTCTTTTTTTTCTGATCATCTAATAATATCGCTGTACTTATATAATCAGATCCATGGGTTAGGCTTCCTCCTAAATGACCTGTGATGTTGATGAAAATAAAAATAATTACTACGGATGCAATTAATGCTTTAGGGTTTTTGAAAAAAGAAAAGGGTATTTTTTTTATGCTTATAAGGTAGGCTATAAAAGAAATAATGGCTGTTAATATACCTGCCCACATATGGTCATCAAGCACCTCTGCATCATAATCGCCACTAAACGATAATACATAACCGGTAATGCAGGCAAACGCGGCACTAATGCTACCCATTAATAAACTAACAGGTACTGCAATGCGCAATGACTTGTATTTATTCATCAACGATATCAATGAAAAAAATACAGCCAATATTAAAAAGCCAATGGGAAGGTGTACAATCAGCGGATGAAACCTGCCAAAAAATGTTTCAATACTTATTAGCATCATTATACTCTTTCCAGTTTTACAGGAGGTGTATGGTTGGCATTCCACTGGCATACGTACAAATTCTTATCCTCATCTACACAAACATCATGGCCATGATTAAATACCTTGTCATCGTTTTGAAACGCCTGTTGCAACTGGCCGTTAACGTATTGCGGAGCCGTACCACCGGGATTAGAAACTACTTTATTGGCCCCATCTAATACCGTAACAAAGCCTGTATCTTTCTGATATTTCTTGTCATCTTTTGTAACCGACCAGCAAACACCGGCATAAATATTTTTTTCATCCATAACCGGGCGACAAACGTATAAGCCAGGCATCTTAACGGTCTTCAGGTACTTTCCATCAAGGGTAAAATATTTAAACGCATATTCAGCACGGGAAGTGCAAACCAAGAGAGGGTTTTTAGGATCGCGGTTGTCTATGGCCACCCCATGTGCATTGTCAAGGTTATGATCTTTGTTGGCATTTTTACTTCCGCCAAATCGCCGTATGTATTCTCCTTTGCTATTAAAATGCAGAATATAGTTAGAGCCGTAACCATCAGCTACATATATATCACCATTAGGACCCACAGCAGTTTCAGTTGGCATAAATCGTTCATCAGTTTTATATACACCAATTGTATGTGGATCTGGTAAGCTAAATATCAGCCGCCCGTTGATGTCGGTTTTATGCACTTGCCCTGCTTGTTTTTGCCACTGCCCGTTCCGGTCTATAAAGTAGCCGCAATCAGTAATAAGTAAAACATCTTCACCACCTTCTTTTGCAAGCGTTAAGCCATGGCCACCGGGATATTGTGTGCCCCAATAATCTAACAACTTACCAGACTTATCAAAAACCAAAATATTATTATTGGTGTGATCGCCAATCATAAGCAAGCGGCCTTTGCTATCCATCACCATCTCATGGCAATTAAAAAGCGGGGTTTGCTGGATACTTATCTTAGCCCAGTCTTTTTTTACTTTGTATCGGTAGTCTCCGTGACCAATGATCAAATCATCAGGCTTCCTGTTCTTTGATATAGAAAAAGCAAGCGATGGTTTGGCAATAACGGCCGCTGTAATGATTCCGGTAGCCTTTAGAAAATTTCGTTTATGCATTCAATGTGTTTAATACTGTATACTAATCCAATATTGATACGAGCAAAAGATTTTCATGGCATCGTCCCTTGCGTCGCAATCCGTTCATCTGTATATCTATGGGCATCGCCGCGTTCTTTTTGCCACCGAGGCGCTGAGGCACGTAGTTTCACAAACTAAGGCTTAAGTGCTTCCTTCTCAATCTTCCACTTTTTTGTTTTAGCCTTGCGTGCAATCTCATTTGTCAAGCTAATGCACAGTACATTGTACTTATGCCTCTTGAGTAAAAGCTAGGTCAGAATATCTTTTACCACTTTACCACTCACATCCGTTAACCGGAATCTTCTTCCCTGATGCTTATAAACTAATTTTTCATGATCAATGCCAAACAAGTGCATAAGCGTTGCATGAAAGTCGTGGACATGCACGGGGTCCTTAGTAATGTTGTATCCAAAATCATCTGTTTCGCCATAAGTAAATCCTGGTTTTACCCCGGCACCGGCCATCCACATAGTGAAACAACGAGGATGATGATCGCGGCCATAATTATTGCTGGTTAACTTACCCTGCGAATAAACAGTACGGCCAAACTCTCCACCCCAAACAACCAACGTATCTTCCAACAAGCCTCGTTGTTTCAGATCTTTTATTAACGCCGCTGTTGCCTGGTCGGTATTTTGACATTGGGTTTTCAGGTCTCTCGGTAAATCGTTATGCTGATCCCATCCCTGATGATATAGTTGCACCACTTTTACATCTTTTTCCAATAGCCTCCTGGCCATCAGGCAATTTGCTGCGTAGGTTCCCGGGTCACGGCTGTCTTTTCCATATAAATCAAATACCCAATCCGGCTCGTCCGATAAGTCCATTACTTCCGGTACTGAAGTCTGCATGCGATAGGCCATTTCATATTGGGCAATGCGGGTATTTATTTCCGGATCGGCATAAGTGTCAAGCTGCAGGTTGTTTAAATTTTTTAAATAGTCAAGCATTTCCCTGCGGT
Source organism: Chitinophagaceae bacterium (assembly GCA_043763635.1). Classification (GTDB taxonomy): domain Bacteria; phylum Bacteroidota; class Bacteroidia; order Chitinophagales; family Chitinophagaceae; genus Flavisolibacter. Next base: position 627 of record JAYULK010000087.1, on the reverse strand, counting down.
CTGGCCCATCATACCCTTCCGGATTGCTTAAATATAAAACAGGGTCTTTGCCGGAACGGAACTGTACGCCCTGGTGTTTGGAAGGTAAAAATCCGTTGCCCCATAGCCTGGCAAGCAGCGGCTGCCCGCCAGCGTTTTTAGAAACAAGTACGATGAATGTAGGCAGGTTGTCATTATCTGATCCCAGTCCATAGCTCATCCATGCGCCCAGGGAAGGCCGGCCTGCAATCTGGTTGCCTGTTTGAAAGAAAGTCGTTGCCGGGTCATGATTGATGGCTTCGGTGTACATTGATTTTATAAAACATAATTCATCTACCACTTCGGCGGTATAAGGCATTAGTTCACTTACCCATGCCTTGCATTCACCGTGCTGCTGAAATTTAAAAAGAGACGAAGCCACCGGCAAAGCTGTTTGGCTGGCGCTCATGCCTGTGAGACGTTGTCCCTTACGGACAGATGCAGGCAAGTCTTGAGCCTGGTATTTATCCAGCATAGGTTTGTAATCAAACATATCTAGTTGCGAAGGCCCTCCGCTTTGAAAAAGGTAGACAATTCGTTTTGCTTTCGGTAAATAATTTGGAAAGCTGCCTGCTAAAATTTCATCATCAGGAATAGGAGCACTCTTGC
>JAYULK010000086.1:0-8756 GCA_043763635.1 Chitinophagaceae bacterium | reverse complement strand
AGATAACAATTATTCTTAAAACCAAGATCATAGTAATTGGATTTACTTCAACGCTCAAAGAAACTAATAAATATTATATAGATATTTATTAGTTTATATAAGGGAGAGGTTCCACTAAAAAACGGATGAGCTAATTATATTGACATTGTGATATAAAACTCAATACTCATTTTCATTTTCTTCCTTCTTACCAAATATCTTTTTAAAAATTCCTTTTTTGTCTTTTTTCTCTTCTGGCGGAGCACCAATTTTAGGCGCTTTAGTGGCAGTTGTATCTTTTTTGAATGGAGTTTTTTTCTTAGTTGCATCCTCATCAACCGGGGCTTTTGATTCGGGACCCATATATTTAAACGAAGTATCCAACCCATAATCATCAGCGCTTCCAGCGCCCTGATCATCACCTTCTGCTCCTGGCGGAGGTGCATAAGGATTTACTTCAGATGGATCAGCATTTGTAGATTCATTGAGCAGGTCAGCAGGCTTTGCAAATTCTGCATCACGATCTACCCCTAATGATTTATCAGCATAAACCTTTTTAAAAAAAGCTTCCCAAATAGGACGTGCTGCTTCGCCGCCATATCCTAAACCACTTTCAATACGAATAAAACGGTCATCGCAACCGATCCAACTACCAGCTAATAATTGCGGTACATAACCCATAAACCATGCATCAGCATTATCATTAGTAGTTCCTGTTTTACCGCCCATTTCTTTAGCGCCCAGGCGTTGCATCAAACCGGCAGCAGTGCCTTGCGTCACCGGCCCTTCCATCATACGGGCCATTTTGTACGCCGTTACTTCGCTGATAGCTTCTTTCCTGTTTTGACTATAATCAAAACGTTTAATCACATTTCCGTTTCTATCCTCAATGCGGCTTATAAAATAAGGCTTTGTAGAAAAGCCCCGGCCGGGAAAAATTGTATAGCCCCACATCATCTCGTATAAAGAAAGATCCATAGCGCCAAGAGCCATAGATGGGTAGGCATCAATATGAGTGGGAATATTAATTCTTTCCAGAAAGGCAGAAAATTGCACAGGTCCTACCTGTTTCATAATATAGGCGCTGGCACAGTTTCTGGACCAGGTTAAGGCATTAGCCATAGTTACCGTGCGACCCGTACATGATTTACCGGTATTAGGCACCAATTGATCTTTGCCAAAAGATTGTTGTACGTCCTCAACCATAGTTTCAGAAGTAAAGCCACGTTCTTCCATCGCCTGGCAATATAAAAAAGGCTTTATTGCAGAACCAACCTGGCGTTTTGTTTTTAAGTTGGCATGATCAAACTTATAGGTTTTAAAATCAATACCTCCAACCCATGCCCTTATCTCTCCTGTTACCGGATCTATTACCATAAATGCTGTTTGTAGCATTTGACGATGATATTTTATAGAATCCATCGGTGTCATTACCGTATCGGCCTCCCTGTTTTTATTCCAGGCAAAAATGCGCATAGGTACTTTTGTCTTGAAGGTCTTCCGAATATCTGCCTCACTAACTCCTTCCTCCTTTAAAAACTTCCACCGGTCACTATTTTTCATAGCTGTTTCTAAAACGTTATTATGCCCTTTCCATACGGTACCTTTTTTAATACCGTTCTGCCTGTTTAAAGCTTTTTGCAGAACCGGCATTTGTTGTGCTACTGCTTCATCAGCATACTCCTGCATCTTAAGATTGATGGTAGTATATATTTTTAAACCATCTTTATAAATATCATATTCATCGCCTTCAGCATTTGTTAGCCCTTTGAGCGCAGCATCAATTTCATCTTTTAAAACTTCCCGGAAGTAGGGGGCATAGCCTGAGTTTTCGTCCAGTTTTTTGTAATTGATCTTTATAGGCAAGGCCTTTAAACGGGTATCTTCCTGGGGGGATAAGTAATCATTCTTTTCCATTTGGTTTAAGACCACGTTTCTCCGGTCCAGCGCAGCTTTTGGAAAAACACGGGGGTTATAAGAATAATTTGCCTTTAAGGTTCCTACCAATAAAGCTGCCTCCTCAATATTAAGGCGATCAGGTTCTTTTTGAAAAAAAGTGCGGGATGCATTTCTTATTCCATAAACATTATCACTAAAAGGAACCGCGTTTAAATAGAGGGCTGCAATTTCTTCCTTTGTAAAGTTTCTTTCTAGCCTGATGGCAACTATATATTCTTTCAGCTTTTCAATAACTCTTGCAATAGAGTTCCTGCTTCCCTGGCCTAATAAGGTTTTGGCTAACTGCTGAGAAATAGTAGAACCACCGCCTTCTTTTCCTAAAAGAAATATAGCTCTGAATGTTGATTTGAAATCTATCCCTGAATGATCGTAAAAACGTTCATCCTCTGTGGCTACTAAAGCATGAATAACGTGTTTAGAAATATCCCTGTAATTAACACTGCTTCGGTTGCCCCTGTCTAAATAATATTTTCCCATAAGCGTACCATCTGCAGCCAATACTTCAGAAGACTGTAATATGCTTGGATTTTCTAATTCTTTTAAAGAGGGCAGCTTGCCAAATATGCCCAACATTGCAAGTATTATAATTACCATAAAAACGCCAAGTCCTCCGGACAAAACGTACCAGAACAGACGAACACTTTTTTTTGTTCCTGCTGGCTTTTTTTTAGGTGCAGATTTAGATATAGGTGTATGCTTCCGCATAATTATTTTGTTTATTAAATCCAAAGCTAAAAAATAGGGTGCAACAACGGGTTAAAATTTCAATCCGGACTGTTGTTCCAAAAACTTTTTATAGGTAGTGAGGTCCGGATTTGTTTTTAAAACTTCTAGGTTCTTTTCTGAAATAAGGGTAAAAGAATACTTATCCGCTTTTAACCAGGGAACAATTTCCCTTGAAGCTAATGGAACTGCTTTTTGTACGTATTCAGCAGCCTGCATAATATTAGTAAAGTTGCCAATGAGCAATAAACGGTTTTCACCGTCTAAAGGCATTACCTGGCTGGTTAGCGGTAAATTATAATACTTCTCCTTATTATAACGGTTAAATGCATTACGGGCCTCATTGCCAAATACATTATCCACCTTATTTAAAATCACTACCACATATTGCGTAGCATTTGCATCATAAGTGTACAAGGATCCTGAGGGTTTATTTACCAGGGGTTTGGTTACCATCGTATCTGTCCTTGGTTTAAACGCAGGCTGATTAATGACAAAAGCATTTGTTTTTACAATCGCAGTATCTCTTCGCACAGCGGTAGGTTGCTCAATAAACGGAGGCACATATACCATAGTGTCTGCTGCGGGTCTTACTACATTTAAATTTTGCAGCTCATCTTCAATTTGCTTTCTACGGCTTAGCACTTGTATCATATTGCCAGCCTTATCTGCAAGTGCCGTATTGGGGTGCTGCTGTATAATTGTGTTCAAAGTATTTTTTGCAATGCTATCTTCTCTTTGTTTTACGTAGTAAACTGCTTCTATGTACAATAATTGGGGCGACCAGAAATTTGTTTTGTAAAGACTGTCGGCATTTTTTTTGGCTGCAAGTGCTTCGTCAAATTTGCCTTCTATGAAAAGATCATAAATGCCTTCGTACGTTTTGGTAACTTGTGGAGCAGGTTTGTTTGTACTAGGGTCTATGCCAGTGCTAACAATAGAATTTTGCCGGCTTGTAGGATAATTTTTTTCTAATAGGCTTTTGACTTGAGCAGCTTTAGCTGCATCACCAATTTTTGTATAGCTATAGTATAAGTTGAACAATACTTCACTCATACCGAAATAGTCCGGAAAGCGGCTTCGTATTACTTCATAAGTTTCAATTGCAGATGCATAATCTTCGAAATCATTCACATAAGCATTGCCAAGTAAAACAAGCGATGAAAGAATTACTTCATTAGAAACTTTAATTTTTTCAGGGGTTAGCGGAAGGTTGTCCATTAGTCCGTCAAAAGAGATAACCGAAGTTGCCGCATCAGTTGCAGTAGCCGGATTGCCTCTGGTATTGTCAGGTACATTGGTTCGTAATTGGGCCGTTACATCAGAAGCCCTCCGCCAGTTATCTACATTTGGCCGGTTACCCCATTCTTGTTTAAAAACACCAATTCCCTGCTTCTTAAGGGTAGGATTATAAAAGTACCAGTCGCCTTTTGTTTCGGCGTTAAAGGCATTACCAATACTGCCGCTCCTGCTTCCTGTACTAACACTAGCTTCCTCTTCCTTTAAACCCTGCTGACGGCGTAGTTGCCTCACTAATTTTTTTAAATAATCTGTACGTTCATTTTCAGCCATAGAAGCAATGCGTTGCAGGCTATCCTGGCGGTTAATTTTTGTAAGGCTACCTACAATTTTGCCCAATGCTCCTTTTCGGTTGGTTATTCTTTCTGCATCTTGAGGTAAAAGGTCAGGTACTTGTATGCTATCATAATATGAGGCGGCAGCCATATATTTTTTTCCCGCAAAAGCAAGATCTCCCAGTTGCAGGAACGACCTGTTTTTAAAACTATTATTACCGTTTGCATACTTAGCTCCTTTTAATAAGTACACTTCGGCAGCGGCAAAATTATTTCGCTCCATTTCCATTTGTGCCGCCATAAAATAAATCACATCCCTGTAATCAATATACTTTTCACGTTTAGCCATTTTCATCAATTCGGCTATATTCTCATCAATATAATTTTCATCACTGCTTTTATTAAACCGAATCAGGTTTAGGCGGGCATGTATTTCTAATACCGGGTCAATAGTATGGCTAATAGCTTTGGAAAAATATTCTTTAGATTGTTCAGGTTTTTTTGCCAAATCAAATAATTGAGCGGCCAGGTATTCCCAACGTGCTTTTTCCTGCTTATTTGATGCATTGTCTAAAGCGTTTATTAGGTGAGTGGCTGCACTATCCCATAAATTTTGTTTATAAAACCAATATGCATGAACTTCTTCTAAAGATTTGTAAAGCCTTTCCGGAAAAGCAGGGTCTTTCTTTAAAGAAAGTATTAGGCTACCAGCTTCTGTCATTGCATTAGCTTCAATTAAAGTACGCACCTGCCAAATAAAAGCTGTGTTACGGCTTGGAGGATCTGAGAGCATTCTTTTTAAAAAGCCTTCATCTTCTTTAGTAGCAATGCTTAAGGCGCTATTGCCATCCATGCGGCTGCCGATGTACCTGTAGTAGCCATCTTTTTCTTTTTCAGCAAACGCATAATTGATGAATTGAAACATTTGGTAAGCAGAATCAAAACTTTTTTGCAGGTAATAAGAGGCACCCCAAAGAAGGTACATATCATCAATCCAGTCATTCCTCAAATCGTGCATAACAATTGCAGATTTCGATTTGTAGATCACAGAATCTAACATGCTTTTGTCTTGCATGGTTATGTCCAAGGAATAATTGTAAAATGGGAGAATGGTGGCAAAATCGTCTTTATGAGCTTCTTTAGCTCTGCCAATGATTTCGTTTATCCTGTTATTGGCATTAAAAAAATAATTATAATGTGTGTAAGTATTTTGAAAAAAATGTTTGGGTTTGGTGAATTTTTTTTTGCCGGATTTTTCAGCCCGGAGAACCCTATTTTCATACGGCTCAGGTTTTTTAATTTCCAGATCGTAACCTAGTTGTGCTGATACAGGTTTTACGCCAATAAATAAAAGGATAAAACAAATGCTGAAACGGGTATTAAAACTTAAGTGCATCAGGCGCAAACTAAAGTCTTATAAACTCATTTTCAAAGATTTTAGTATGAAAGAACCTTATTTTTTATCAGGGTTTGTTTGTAAAAGTCGAAATGCTTCCTTTTATTATCTTTAACCAAATGATCTTATGGTTAAATTGGATGCCGGCACAACACTAATGCGTTTACGCAACCGCTACCGGCTTGTGGTAATGAATGATGATACTTATGAGGAAGTGGTAACATTTCGACTTTCCAGGCTAAGTGTGTATATTGGGTTAAGTACGGTCTTTGTTTTATTGGTTGGTCTTACGGTTGCGCTAATAGTTTTTACACCGCTTAAGTATTATATACCCGGTTATGGAAGTGCAAAAATTGGGAGAGAATACAGGCAATTAAAATATGTTACTGATTCTTTGGAACAGCAGGTAAGTTATCAGGCGCAATACATAGACCAGGTAAAAAAAGTTTTGAGTGGAGATGCACCTGTAAAATTAGACACAACACAAATTCCGGTTCCAAAAGATGAATATTCAAATGATTAAAATACCAAAATCCTAATTTATGTTTAATAAAGAAAAAGCCACCTCTACAGAAAAACAAGTATCAAGCAGTGCTACATTAATTAGTTCCGGAACTACTTTAAATGGCGATGTCATTAGCGATAATGATCTTAGAATTGATGGGACAATTAATGGCAACGTTCATTGTTCTGCAAAAATTATTATAGGTACAACAGGTTTGGTTGATGGCAATATTCAGGGTTTACAGGCAGATATTACAGGTAAAGTGCAAGGCAATATTTCTGTAAGCGAAATATTGCAACTGCGTGGCCAATGTAATGTAACCGGTAATATAAGCGCTGCTAAATTGCAAATAGAACCTACTGCCACTTTTAATGGACAATGTCAGATGGGGTCTATGGCTAATATTGTGCAAATGAGCGCCGATGTACAACCCGCAGCAGAAGCCAAATAAAAATAACAGGGATATAATGCGTTACGCAGGCCTGGGGATGCAAATATTTGTATCTCTGGGTGTTGCGGTATTTGCAGGAATTAAAGCAGATAAATGGCTCCATTTTTTAATACCTGTTTTTGCCTGGGTATTACCTTTAGTTGTTTTATGTTTGATGATATATAAGGTCATCAAACAAACATCTAAACCAAAATAAAATAATGAGGAATAAAAATTCAAAGTCTTTTCTTCCCATCCTGCTCCTGTTTATTATTTTAAATACATTATTCTTAATTGGCAAATCTTTACTACAAAGGATTGGAGCAGATCAGGAAGTGCTGATTTATGGTAATGTATTTTTATGCATCATTGCCATGGTTTCATTCTTAATATCACAGAAGGGCATTCGTAATCCTAATGCTCATGGATTTATACGCGGCATGTATGGCGGAATCATGCTTAAATTATTTGCCTGTATCATTCTTGCTTTTGCATATATAGCCTCTGTAGGAAAAGCGGTTAATAAGCCGGCTCTATTTATTTGTATGGGGCTATATTTAGTATACACTTTTGTAGAAGTTTCTATATTAACGAAGCTGTTGAAAGAAAAGCCAAATGCCGCGGAAAGAAGCACCCATTAATCAATTACTTGACTATCTTCCACCGAATACGTATAATGCCGTTATTCATTACCTGCATCAATATAAAGTGCACCTTACTATTGCACGGGAACGTAAGAGCATATTGGGAGACTATCGTCATAAACTACATGATAAAACCCATCGCATAAGTGTAAACGGAAACCTCAATTCTTATTCGTTTTTAATAACCTTATTGCATGAGTTGGCTCATTTATTAACCTTCGAACGATTTGGCAACAAAGTGCAATCGCATGGAAAAGAATGGAAAGAATTGTTTGGCCAACTATTGCAGCAATTTGTGCAAGAAAAAATTTTTCCGGCAGACATTGACCAGGCATTACTTAAGTCATTACAAAACCCTTCTGCCAGCAGTTGTGCTGATGATGGGCTGATGCGGGTTTTAAAAGGATATGATAAGAAAAATGAAAGCCTCGTGTTTATTGAAAATATGCCTCATGGTACCATATTTAAAACGCATGACGGCAAGGTTTTTAAAAAAGGTGAAAAACTTCGAAAACGTTTTAAATGTATTGAACTGGCAAGTAAAAAATTATATCTTTTTAGCCCGGTATATGAAGCAGAGCTTGTATCTGATTAGCGGCAATTGCAAAAGTGCCTTTGTGTTTTATCGGGAGACCTGAAATTTTCCACTTTCAACAAGTTTGCCTACTCTGTCATACAACTGGTAAATGTAAACTCCCCTGTTAAAGTCTGATAAATTAATGATAGTACGCTGGCTTAAATTAGCAGCTTCATACATTTTCTTACCTAAAAAGCTAAACAGTTGAATTGAGTAACCCTTTTCTGTTGTTTTTAGAAAATCGAAGGTAATGGAAGAAATAGCGGGGTTGGGATAGAAATGCAAAAGTGAACTGCCTTTATTTGCAAGGGAACCTCTAGTTTGTCCCTGAGAATAAGTGGCTGTTAATAGAATGATGGATGTTATGAGTAAAAGTTTTTTCAACGTTTCAACTTTACTTTTATTTTGACCAAATTAATCGTTTTTATAAATAAAGCAAAGTTTTTGCCGAAAAAACATAAGGTTACGTCAAACTATGGGTTTCAAGCTTTACTAAGACTTCAATATTAATGCAAAATCAGGCTGATCCTGTACATTTTTTAACACTTCCGCATATTGTAACGCCCTCTTTATTAATGACAAAAGCGGCTTTCTTCGATACGTCGTTATACCAAATCCTAAGGTTTCCTTTAGGGCTCTGTAAGCTCTGAAGCCTCTTTATAAAATCACTCAGAAGAGTAAAATTTAAGTTTTCTTCTGCCTTATACCTTGCCAATGTATACAAAGAGTCTACAGAAATACCAAAGACCCTTGCATCTAATGCCCCATATTTATTTATGTTATCCCGAACAGTGCAAAGTTCGGCGGTGCAAACACTTGTAAATGCAAAAGGGAAAAAATAATAAAAGCACATTACGTCCTAATTGTTGCTTTAACCCAGATTCTGCAATTGAAAATTTTCTGTCAATTTGCCTTATTTATAAATTTGGGTATGAAGCATGAGTACACCGATAAACTGGTAACGCCCTG
>JAYULK010000085.1:0-8795 GCA_043763635.1 Chitinophagaceae bacterium | reverse complement strand
AAATTTTTCCATAATTATTAATAACTATCCTGTGGGCGTTTTGGTAGAAAGTATTTCTGCGAATTTAATTATTGTAGCTGGTAATTGCTAATTTAACTGAGGAACGGATGGCGTTTAAATTCTTTGTTTCTGTCAAACAAATAACGGTAGGTACATAGATTTCTGCTGCGGTTCACATCTCCAAGACCAATAGCAATGTTCAGCATTTTTGGATTAAAATCACCTATCCACTGCATTTCATATTCTGTGTAAGGACTCGCTGCAGATTGTACATATTTAGCAGCTTCGCCAATCATATAGGCATCCACCCCTTTTCCATGCCACTCAGGCACCACCCCAAATACCAATCCCGTAAACTTTTTATTTTTCTTGAATTGCTTTACCCAAAGGAATTTTAATTTCTGTAGCAAGCCAAACTTTCCGTGCAGGTATTTAAACCACTGGTTAAGATCCGGAATGTTTATAAAAATAGCAATGGGCTCATCTTTATAATAAGCATAGTGAAGAATCTTTTCGTCCATTACAGGCTTCATTTTTTTAAACATAATGAGTACCTGTTCGGTTGGCATTTCTTTTAGCCCACCATGGCCTGCCCATGCTTTGTTGTATACCGTTGCAAAATCTTTTGCAAACTTCTCCAAATTATTTTTGTGTAAATGGTCAGAGGAAAAATCCTTGTCTGCTTCCAATGCATCGTGCCTTGCCCACATCTTTTTATCCAGCGGAGACTTTGGATCCATGCTCAAACAAACCTGCTCAAAAAATACTTTAAAGCCGTAGGTTTCAAAAAGTGTTACGTAATAAGGTGGGTTGTAATTCATGCAATACAAGGGTTCCATAAAACCTTTAGTCACCATTCCCCACCACCTGTCCCGCTCACCAAAATTTATTGGACCATCCATCGCTTGCATCCCTTGCTCCTGCAACCATTGCTTCCCTGTGTCTAATAATAAATTTGCAGCTTCTTGGTCGTTTATACATTCAAAAAAACCTACGCCACCCACAGCTACATCATCACCTTTGTTCTTGTATTTTTTATTCGTAAATGCTGCTATTCTTCCAATCACTTGCCCTGCATCATCTTTTAAGATCCACCTTTCTATTTTGCCAAACCTAAAGGCTTTGTTTTTTTTCGGGTCAAAAACTTCAGCTACATCTTTATGTAGTGGCTGTATCCAGTTCGCATCATTTTTATAGATAAATAAAGGGAGTTTAAAAAAAGCAACTTCATCAGCAACAGAGGAAACAGAAAATATTCGCATAGAATAAAATTAGAGAAGCGCTAAATCAGGTTACAGAGTTCTTCAGTTCTTTTCTTAGTTGAACAGCAGTTTTCGTAGAACCATCATGGCTCCAGCCCGGTGGCATTAACAGGTATTTTATTTTAGTTCCGAAGGATACATTTTTCTTTAGATCAACTGCCATGCCTTTCCACTCATGCAATACGTGGTTGATGGGGTTGTTGGGATTGTCCAAAGGTTTTGTAAGGCCATACTTTACAGGCTCATTAGGCAATTCATCTTGAAAAGTGCCAAACAATCTGTCCCAAATAATAAGACACATGCCCATGTTCTTGTCTAAATAAACAATGTTGCTTGCGTGGTGCACCCGATGATGCGCCGGTGTTACAAAAATGGCTTCAAACCAGCGGGGCATTTTGTTTATGTATTGGGTATGAACCAGTATCCCATAGGTTTGGGTGATGGAGTACATAAAGACAATGTCCAATGGATGAAAACCCATTAATGCAATTGGAATAAAATATACGAAACGGTAAACAGGTTGTAACACCGAGGAACGGAACCCGGTAGTTAAATTAAATTCTTCTGAAGAATGATGAGTTAAATGTACTGCCCAAAAAAGTCGACAATAATGATCAATTCTATGCTCAATATAAAATGCAAGGTCTTCAAAAATAAAAAGGAGGAACCAGTATAAGTATGGATTTTCTATTTTAAAAAAATGCTGGTTATAGCTCCACATTAATACACTTACATAAAATGCCCAGCGTAACAATAAGTCCAGTGAGCCGTTCATTAAAGTTAAGTACACATTTTGTAAGACACCCTTCACTGTATAAAATTTCTTCTCTCCCCAGTTGCTCAATATAATTTCAGCACCTATAAAAATGATATAGATGGGTACTGAAAGTAATAAAAACCATGTTTCCCGGGAGGATTGCATTGTTAAAGAAAATTTTGAATTATAAATTATGAATTTTGAATTAAGAAAAGCTTTATTTCTAATGCTCTATTAAGAACACATTCATCATTTAATGCAGGACTTTTTTCCATCTATTCAACTTTCTAGATGTCAAAACATTTTCAAAAGTATTCTGAACTATTCGCTCTTTTGTCTTTAATCTTTTATCTAATATCTAACATCTCACATCTATTCTTACACCGCCATTATCTCCACTTCCTTTGCCGCAAGGTGTTTCTCTACCAAAACAATATGCCTGTCAGTTGCCACCTGCGCTGCGGCTTCTGCATCTTTACACTCATCTTCACTTGCCCCATCTTTTTGCAGCTTCTTTATTTGCTCTATCGCATCTCTGCGAATATTTCTTATGGACACTTTTGCCTGTTCACCTTCAGCATTGCATTTCTTTACCAATTCTTTACGTCTTTCCTCTGTAAGTGGTGGCAAAAACAGTCGAATGATAACACCATCATTTTGTGGATTGATACCAATATTTGCAGCAATTATTGCACGTTCTATCACCTGAAGCATATTTTTCTCCCAAGGAGTAACAGAAATAGTACGGGCATCTAAAGTGGTAATGTTTGCAATTTGGCTTATTGGAGTAGGGCTACCATAATAGTCGGCTACAATACCATCCAACATTACAGGATTGGCTTTGCCCGCCCTTATTTTCACAAGTTCAGCTTCCAAATGGTTAATGGCTTTTGCCATTGTAGATGCAGCATCTTCAAGTATTAGCGATAATTCGTCTGACATAATTTTCGATTGGGTGCAAAGCTAAAAAAAATCTGATGGGTTACCACCAGATTTTAATATTTTAATAAAAATTATATAAACCTACCTTATTCAACTTCAACAGCTTCCTGGCTAAAATTAAATATTTTGTGGGTTGTGATAATCGTGTTTTGTTGTGGTTCCATCTCGTAACCAGCTTTCAATTTTTGTCTTCTTACGTAAACCAAACCTATTAAACTAGTTGCCATTGCTAATAATACACCTATAATTATGGTACAATTAAGGTTACGGAGTGTAAATGCTGTAACTATGAATAAAATTGTTGTAGCCACTAATGAAAGTGTAATTTTTTTATGAGAAAACCCTAAATCTAATAGATAATGATGTACATGTATTCTATCAGGGCTAAAGGGTGATCTTCTGTCTAAAATTCTTAATCCAAAAACCCTAAGGGTATCAAACAGAGGAACAATTAAAACTGCAAACCCTAAGGCCGGTGAAGCGTGCATGCTAAATGCTTCACTACCACTACCTGCAACATTTACAAATTTTATTACAAGAATAGAATTTATGATACCCAATATCAAGGATCCGGTATCACCCATAAATATTTTTGCAGGAGAAAAATTATATATTAAAAACGCAAGTGTTGCAGTAGACAAGGATATTGCAATCACAGCATAGGTCAATTCATTTGCAAAGTAAAAGTATATACCAAAAACCAATGTGGTTATAAAACCCAGGCTACCCGCAAGTCCATCAATTCCATCTATTAGATTAAAAGCATTCGTAATAACAATAATTGCAAAAATGGTTAAAAAAACACTGGCGTAATAAGGTATTTCATTTATACCTAAGAACCCATGCATATTGTTTAAATATATATTACCAAAGTGCATTATGATTCCTGCTGCTATTAACTGACCTATAAATTTTTTATTGGCAGATAATACAAGTATATCATCTTTTAAACCTAAAAAGAAGATAACTATAACGGCCGCTGCAAAATACTTAAGTTCAGGAGAGTCCGGTGCGCCCATGAGCGTAGCTACTATAAAACCTGCAAAAATCCCCAGTCCACCTAATGTGGGTATAACTGCTTTATGTACTTTGCGTTCATCCGGTTCATCAAACAATTTCTTGCTTTTAGCTATTTGAATGATAACGGGTATAGCGAAGTAAGTTATAATAAAGGCCAAAAAAGCACTGATAATAATATTTTGCATAAATCTTTTTAATTCCCAACGCTACAAAAATATAAAATAACTTTCTATTATGATGATATTCATCTATTTTATGTTGTCTGTTCACATAAAAATAATAATCAGTTTTCTATATTAACGGCATTATTGGTGTGTCATTACGGGTATCTAGGAAATCTAAATATTTTGATTAGAAAAAATGTAGAGTTTCCAGTACGTTTGCATACAAGAATTTAACCAAATTTAAACATAGTAAAAAATGACTAATTTAAAAGATACTGCCACACAAATAAGACGGGATATTGTAAGAATGGTACATGGGGTACAAAGTGGGCATCCAGGTGGGTCATTAGGTTGCACAGAATACTTCACTGCACTGTATTTTAAAGTATTAAAACACAATTCTGATTTTAAAATGGATGGTAAGGAAGAAGATCTTTTCTTCTTAAGTAATGGACATATTTCCCCAGTGTGGTATAGTACGCTTGCAAGGTGTGGATATTTTCCAACAGAAGAATTAGCAACTTTTCGCAAGCTTAATAGTAGACTACAGGGCCACCCAACGACCCATGAACATTTACCCGGTATTCGCATAGCATCTGGGTCGCTCGGACAGGGTATGAGCGTTGCTATTGGTGCGGCCATTTCTAAAAAACTGAATGGGGATGCGCATCTTATTTATTCCTTACATGGCGATGGAGAACTGGAAGAAGGACAAAACTGGGAAGCCATTATGTTTGCAGGCAGTAAAAACGTAGATAATTTAATAGCCACTATAGATTTAAATGGCCAGCAAATAGATGGCTCCACAGAAAAAGTAATGAGCCTCGGAAACCTCCATGCAAAGTTTGAAGCCTTCGGTTGGGATGTAATGGAAATGGACGGCAACGATGTAGATGCAGTTGTAGCGGGTTTGAACGATGCAAAAACCCGCACAGGAAAAGGCAAACCCGTTATCATTCTCATGAAAACGATTATGGGTAAAGGCGTTTCGTTTATGGAAGGCACCCACGAATGGCACGGTATAGCACCAAACGATGAGCAATTGGCAAAAGCATTGGCTGAGTTGCCAAGTACTTTGGCAGATTATTAAAAATGCCCAATAAAATTAAAAAAGCCGCTAAGTTAATAAGCGGCTTTTTTGTGAAAGGACTGCTCTGCGGTTAACTATCTTCTTCTTCATTTCTGAGATTTCTTCCACTTGCGAGGTAGATACAGTGCGCTTCTTTTGCGCCTCCGCGTCTTTGCGGTCTTCCCCTTTGCGCCTCTGCGGTGATAAATTCTAATCCATCTTCTCCAAAATTCCCTCCGCTTTCAGGGGATATAGAGGGGCACCTAATTCAGTAAATAATTAAATTGCAGCATGCACAAAAAAATATTATTACTTGGCAGCGGTGAGTTGGGTAAAGAACTGGTAATTGCTTTAAAGCGTTTAGGACAAACCGTTATTGCCGTAGATAGCTATGCCGGCGCACCCGCCATGCAGGTGGCAGATGGGTTTGAAGTGATTGATATGCTCAATGCAACAGCCCTAGATGGCATCGTTGCCAAACACCAGCCTGACTTGATAGTGCCCGAAATAGAAGCCATACGCACCGAACAGTTTTACGGGTACGAAGGACAAGGCATTCAGGTCGTTCCAAGTGCAAGAGCTGCCAATTTCACCATGAACAGAAAACTTATTAGAGACCTGGCAAGCAAAGAATTGGGGCTGCAAACAGCAAACTATTTTTATGCAACCGATTTTCAGCAGTTTACTGAAGCCGTTAATAAAATAGGATTGCCTTGTGTTGTAAAACCCCTCATGTCCAGCAGCGGAAAGGGCCAGTCTGTCTTAAAAAACCTGGATGATCAGCAACAGGTTTGGGACTATGCCATCAACAATTCCCGAGGCGATATAAAAGAAGTGATCATTGAAGAATTTATTGCTTTTGAAACAGAAATTACGTTGCTCACCGTTACACAACAAGATGGACCTACCCTGTTCTGCCCACCTATTGGCCATCGGCAGGAGCGGGGCGATTACCAGCAAAGCTGGCAACCCGTTGCCATAAGCGAACAAGATATAGCACATGCACAGGCAATGGCAGCAAAAGTAACCGCTGCGCTCACGGGTGCAGGCATTTGGGGCGTTGAGTTTTTCCTCACCGGCAAGGGAGTATATTTTTCTGAACTAAGCCCACGCCCACACGATACCGGTATGGTAACCCTGGCTGGCACTCAAAATTTATCGCAGTTTGAGTTACATGCAAGAGCAATACTAGGCCTTCCCATACCTACCATACAACTAGAAAAGGCAGGAGCCAGTGCAGTCATATTAGCTGATAAAACTGCTGATACGTTTATGATTTCTGGTATTGAAAAAGCATTGGAACAACCCAATACCGATGTGCGTATTTTTGGCAAACCCACCACAAGGCCTTACCGCCGAATGGGCGTGGCGCTTGTGTATGATAATGTAGGTGCAGATATGGATGCGCTGCGCAAGAAGGCAAAAGGGGTGGCTGATTGTATAGCTGTGATTTGATCTTATAGCAAAGGATTATTTTATGATGGTGTTTTGGTTCCCAAGTTATCCGAATAGTTTAAGGAAGTGTTTATAGGGATTTCCCTTGACAGTGTACATGGCAGCATCATCATAATAGTGTGTTACCAAACATAGTGTATAACGATATGCTCTACAACTCCGTGATTTCCTCCCCTTGGTTGAGAAATACAGAAGAGGCTTCCTTTGCGCCTCCCCGTCTTTGCGGTAACAGCCAATATTCTTCGTGCAACTTTGTACCTTCCTGACTTCGTGGTTCAAAACCCGTCTTATTTCAACGATATCTTCTGCGCAGCCGCCTTCCCCGCAGGAAACCACGACGCTAAAAATGCAATGGAGATAGCAGTACCCGCAACCATTAAAAAATCAGTGCCAATCAGTTTTACCGGGAAATAATCTATTAAAAAAGAACCGCCGCTTATTTTAATAATCTCAAATTTCAACTGCAGCAGGCAGATCAGCAAAGCCAGGATAATTCCCGTTGCAGCCCCAATAAGCCCAAGCAGCAGCCCTTCTGCCAAAAATATTTTTCTAATGCCTGCCTTAGTAGTTCCCATACTACGAAGTATACTTATGTCCTTTCTCTTTTCCAGCACAAGCATAGTAAGGGCACTCACCATATTAAAAGCTGCTATAATAAGTATAAGTGTAAGCACTGCATAAATTGCCCATTTTTCCAGCCGCATAGTGTTGTACAGATTGGCATTTTGTTCAAAACGGGTTTTTATTGTAAAGTCTTTGCCAAGCAATTGTTGGAGTACAATTTTTGCTTTTTCTAAATCTGCTTTTTCTGCAAGCTTTATTTCCGCAGCAGAAAATTCATCTACCGCAAAACCCATTTGTTGCTTCACAAAATCAATATTGGTAATGGCATATTGATTGTCTATTTCCTGTTGTATTGAGAATACACCTGATGCCCTTGCATTGCCTTCGCTCATGGCTTCTGCAGGGTCGGTAGTGGTACTTTTTTTGGGTAAAATCAACGTCACAACCGATGTCGGAAATGCTTCACTTAAATTGATAGATGCGGCATTTTGTATACCATATCCGACAACAATCTTTGGGGTGTCCACGCTGCCGATGTCAAAATTACCATCAGACATTTTTGCTATAACCCCACTCATATTTCTGTATTGCGCATCTACGCCTTTCAGCGAAACTACGGTCTGCGATTCTTCGTTTTGCAGCAAAGCTTTTTCCTCCGCAACCATTGCCATACCTGCATTAAAGGGCAGTTTGTTGATGGTATTTATTTGCGCAGCACTGAGTGTAAATGTTTTTCCCCTGGCCGGGATGATCTTAAGATCACTGTAAAAAGATGAGTACAATGATTTTACCAAACCCTCAAAACCATTGAAAACACTGAGTACCAGCAACTGGCAACAAGTTGCAAATGCAATTACAATAGTAGTAACCCACGCAATTACATTTATTGCATTCGCAGATTTCTTAGCCTTAAAATATCGCCATGCAAAACGGAAGTACACTGTTGAATGGTTGAAGGTTACGGGTTAAAAGTTACGAGTTGAATAGTCAATGTTAAAAGTTGATGGTTCAAAGTTGTTAGCTTATAGTGCCTACTTCTCTCTTAAATCTTCTGCATTATCTTCGGAATTTCCTTCCGCCTCTGGCGGAGAGATAAGGGGGGCAGTATCCTGTTTCTTTATCTCCTTAAACAACACTTCCATTTTATCTACATACTCCAGCGTATCATCTATATAGAATGTGAGTTGTGGCATGCTGCGTAGTTGGTGGCGTACTCTTGCTGTCAATTCTTTCTTTATTTCCCATGCCTGCTCCTGTATTTTATTTAATGTGCCCACTGCATCTTTCACCTGAAAAAAGCTGAGGTATATTCTCGCATCAAAGAGATCCGGCGTAATTTTTACTGCGGCTATCGAAACCATCCCACCATCAATCATTGTTAATCCCTTCCTTTGAAATATCTCATTTAAATCCTTCTCCAACACCGCCGCCACTTGTTTTTGTCTTTTGCCTTCTAACATATTTTTGAACTTTTAATAACTGTAAAATTAGTTACTTTGCGGGTTCCCGAACGTTATTTATACAATGAGAAAATATTCCCTGGTTTTTGCATATTTAAAAGA
>JAYULK010000084.1:0-36581 GCA_043763635.1 Chitinophagaceae bacterium | reverse complement strand
ACCAGTTATCTATTAATATTACCAGTGCGAGTTTAGATAACTCAGTAGATGCCCTTTACAACATGAATATTCAAAGCATGGGTGGGCAACAAAACATTGGAAGTTTTGGATACCTCGTTAATCAGAAAGGGTATGTGGAAATACCAAGAATTGGATTGATACAAGCGGAAGGATTAACTAAAGACCAACTTGCTGATACCGTTAAGCATAGGCTATCGGGAATTTTAACCAACCCAAGTGTTATCATACGCTTTACAAATTTTCGGATTATTGTAATAGGCGAAGTAGGCAGGCCTGGTGTTCATTCAATTCCCGTTGAAAATCTTACATTATTAGAAGCGCTGGCAATGGCTGGCGATATTTCCGAGTTTGGCAAAAGAAAAGAAGTGAAAATTTTAAGGGAGCATAATGGTAAAAGACAACTGGGAATTATAGATGTCACCACTTCTAAAATGTTCGAATCACCTTATTATCAGTTGCAGCAAAATGATGTGGTAATGGTAGAACAAACCCGTTATAAGGTGCGGCAAACCGAGCAGAGCCGGGTTACGCAGCAAATTGGCTTTACTTTAAGCATCATCACAACCATAGCTTTTTTAATCAACGTAATTAAATAGTTACACCATTTAATGGAAGATCAATTCCAGGTTACAAAAACAATTGAAGCACCTTCTTTAACTTTTAAGGACTTACTTTTTAAGTATATAAGGTTTCTTCCACTTTTTGTCATTTCATTGGCACTTTCCTTACTGGTTGCTTATATATATTTAAGGTACACCTCACCAATATATGAGTCGAAAGGAGCTTTACTGGTAAAGGAAGACAATGGTGGAGGAAGTACCGGTGGAGGAGATAGGTTTCAGCAAATGTTTGTTCTAGATAATTCTATCAATATCAAGAATGAAATTGAGATTTTAAAATCCAGGCCATTAATGAAACGGGTGGTTGAACGTCTCCAATTAAACTTTACCTACTATGTAATCGGAAAGATCAAAGAATCTAATATTTATACTGCCTCCCCATTTAAAGTTGAAGTGTTAGAATTAGCAGATTCAAATACTGCTTTTGCTTTAAAAATTGATGTAGAGGATAATCACAGGTTTCGGCTAAATGATGCAACCAAACTCTATGTTTTTGGACAAGTATTTGAAATTGAATTGGGAAGATTTCGCCTTTCTTACAATCCCTTGTCTAGCTTTAGCAATACCTACCGGGTTGAATGGCAGCCAACTGAAAGTGTAGTAAGTGCCATTTTAAATAAAATGGCTATTGCACCCGGTGGGGCCGCTGGTCTCATTCAAATTAGTTATGAAGCTCCAAATGCCCAACTAGCCGCCGATCTGATCAATGTATTAATGAAAGAATACCAGGTGGCAACCAGGGAAGATAAAAATGAAACTAATAAACGGATGTTGGAGTTTATTGATGGCAGGTTGGATGGAGTACAAGGTGAAATGGATAGTATTACAAGAGTAATGCTCCAATTTCAAAGAGATAATAATTTGCTTACTGAAGAATCACAGGGGGGGACATATTTAGGCAAGATTGCAGAGGGAGATTTAGAGATTAATAAGTTAAGGGCAGAGTTAACCATGGCCGATATGATAGATAATTATCTGCGTAATCAATCTTATGCTTATGATCTTGTGCCATCTAATTTTAAATTATCCGATGGAACATTGAATAATTTAATTGCCGGTTATAATGTGGCGCAACTTGAACGAAAGGGGCTTATTGATTCAAAAATCCCTGAAACGAATCCTCTTGTAAAACAAAAAGAAGATTTGGTAGAAAGACTTCGCCTAAACATATTTGAAAGCATTAAAAACCTAAAAGGATTTCTTAATATAAGTTTGAACCGCTGGCAGAGGCAAAACAATTCTGCCATATTAGAAGTACGTTCCTTACCCTTGAAAGAACAGCGGCTTTTAGAAATAAAAGCACAAAAAGAAATGAAAGAAGCGCTGGTGAATCTTTTGCTGGAAAAGAAAGAACAAACTTCTATATCCCTTGCCGGCACTATTTCAAATATGAAGGTCATTGAAGATGCTGCTGCTAACCCTATACCTATAAAACCAAAGCCAACAACAATCTATCTTATCTGCTTTGTGGTAGGCCTGGCATTACCTGCCCTTTTTGTTTTTGGGATGGAGGCCTTAAATGATAAGGTAACTACCCGACAGGATATAGAAAAGATCACAGATATAGCAATAATAGGCGAAGTAGGCCATTCCTTTTTAGAAGAACCCCTTGTAGTAAAACCAAATCAGCGGGGGATAGTGGCAGAGCAGTTTCGCATTATTCGTTCTAATCTTCAGTATATATTGCCAAAAACACCAAATCCGGTTTTATTAGTTACCTCGTCTTTTAGTGGCGAAGGAAAATCTTTTTTGAGCACTAATTTGGGCGCAGTAATGTCTCTTGCCAATAAAAAGACGATCATACTTGAATTTGATATTAGAAAGCCAAAAATACTTTCACATATAGGGATACCCAAAAAGCCAGGCATCACTAATTATATGTTAGGAAAAATAAGCCTTGAAGAATTGCCTATTCCCGTTCCTGGGTATGAAAATTTATTTGTTCTGGCATGCGGGCCGATACCTCCAAACCCTTCAGAATTATTACTTGAACCCCAATTAGAAGATTTGTTTTCTTATTTAAAGAAAAATTTTGATGTTATCGTAATTGATACGGCACCCATAGGAATGGTAAGTGATGCCATGGCCTTAAGCCGTTTTGCCGATGCTTCTTTATACGTGGTACGCCAGGGGCATACATTCAAAAAGCAAATTCACATGATCAACGAATTTAGTACCCAGGGCAAATTGCCAAAGGTGTCTATCATTATGAATGATGTGAAGCAACAAATAGGGTATGGATATTATGGCTATGGAAGATATGGGTATGGTTATGGGTATGCTGAAAAATCGGGATACTTTACGGCAGATGCGCCCCCACCTTCTTTTTGGAATAAATGGTTTAAATGGATGGATATGAAAAAATGGGATAAAAAAAAGAACGCATAATAGGAACGGCACTTTTTAATGAATAATAAACCATACAAAAGAGACTTTCTTTGGCATCTCGGGCATTGCTATAAATCTATTGAGCATTCACCTTGTTGTATTTTGTATGGCGCATTTTCTTAAATCATTTCTGATGGCCATAAGGATAACATTATAAAATAGCATGAAGATTTTAATAACCGGCGGAGCTGGCTTTATAGGTTCAAACCTAACCAGGCATTTATTAGAACTGGAAAATGTGTCACTTGTACGGGTGATGGATAACCTCGCTACTGGTTCTTTAAAAAATATTGAGGAGTTTAGAGCACACCCAAAATTTGAATTTATAGAAGGAGATATTCGTAATTATAATGATTGCCTCATTGCTTGTGAAGACATTGATGCTATTTCACACCAGGCTGCTTTAGGTTCGGTTCCACGCTCTATAAATGATCCACTCACAACTAATGATGTAAATATCACTGGTACTTTAAACATATTTACGGCAGCAAAAGAAAAAGGGATCAAACGAATTGTGTATGCCGCCAGCTCTTCTACTTATGGTGATCATCCTGGTTTGCCTAAAAGGGAAGATACTATAGGTAACCCTCTATCGCCTTATGCCGTTACAAAGTACGTAAATGAATTATATGCCAGGGTATATGCAGATATATATGACCTGGAGTTGATTGGGCTTCGTTATTTTAATGTTTTTGGACCAAAACAAAACCCCCAGGGCGCTTATGCTGCCGTAATACCTCTTTTTATAAAAGCAGTGTTAGACAATGAGCCTCCAAAAATAAATGGGGATGGCGAGCATAGCCGCGATTTTACATTTATAGAAAATGTTGTTCAAGCCAATGAATTGGCACTTTTTATTACTAATCCCAACGCAATAAATCAGGTATATAATGTAGCGTTCGGAGAAAAGACTACTTTGAATGAATTGTTCGAAAACATTAAAGAAGTGGCTGGCAGCGATCTGGCTCCAATTTACAGATCTGAACGTATGGGTGATGTAAAACATAGTCTTGCAGATATTTCAAAAGCAAAAAATTTATTGGGCTATAATCCAACTGTAAGTATAAAAGAAGGTTTAAAAAAAAGCTTTGAATGGTATAGAACGCAACATCATTTTGGATACAGCAGCTAAACGATTTCTATATTGTTGCCAATAATTTGCATTAAAAGAACAAGAGTTGCCTCACCCTGGCTCTCTCCCAACATAGCGAAACAGGCTCTTAGAGTAAGGACAGCACATAATGCCGGTTTAATTGTGCATACCACTTCTTTCTCCTTTAGGAGAAGGTGCCCGAAGGGCGGATGAGGACATTGAATTTTAAAGCAACTTGCTTAACGCAAGAGATTCCCACGGTCAAGCCAGAAGCTACAACAAGACTTCTATCTTCTCTTATTCTAAAAAAATAATTGACAATTATGCCCCCTACCTATACAAAAGCAATTATCATTACCGGAGGCGCTGGTTTTATTGGTTCACACGTAGTACGCCTGTTTGTTACAAAATACCCCGAATACCGTATTATAAACCTGGATGCCCTCACATACGCTGGCAATCTTGAAAACTTAAAAGATATTGAAGAAGTGCCTAATTATGTGTTTGAAAAGGTAAACATTCTTGATGTTTCCGAACTTGAAAGGGTATTTAATAAATATTCACCAGACAGCGTAATTCACCTCGCCGCTGAATCTCACGTAGACCGCTCTATTCTATCGCCGCTTGATTTTGTATATACAAATGTGGTAGGTACAGTTAACTTATTAAATGCAGCGAAAAAGCATTGGCTTGAACACGGAACGCTTAAAGCTCAACGCTTCTACCATGTATCTACCGATGAAGTATATGGCGCATTAGGAGAGACTGGCTTGTTTACCGAAACCACACCTTACGATCCTAACTCTCCTTACTCAGCTTCAAAAGCAGCTTCTGATCATTTTGTAAGAGCATACGGTGAAACATATCATTTACCCATCGTGGTGTCCAATTGTTCCAACAATTACGGTCCATATCATTTTCCGGAAAAACTGATACCTCTATTCATAAATAACATCATCAACAATAAACCTCTACCAGTTTATGGAGATGGTTTATACACCCGTGACTGGCTCTTTGTAAAAGACCATGCTGTGGCTATTGATCTTGTTTTTCATAATGGCAAAGTAGGCGACACTTATAATATAGGAGGCTTTAACGAGTGGAAGAATATTGACCTGGTGAAATTGCTTTGCAAGCAAATGGATGAAAAACTAGGACGTTTCCCCGGTGCCAGTGAAAAGTTGATTACTTATATAAAAGACCGCCCTGGCCATGACAGGCGGTATGCTATTGACGCTTCTAAAATAAATAATGAGCTGGGATGGAAGCCAAGTGTAACTTTTGAAGAAGGTCTTGATCAAACAGTTGACTGGTACCTGCAAAATACAGAATGGCTGCAAAATGTAACCAGCGGCGCTTACCAGAGTTATTATGAGGATATGTACGCAGATCGTTGATAGGACGAGAAGTATTTAAACTTCTGCATTCTGCATTTAGCGTTCTGCGTTTAGCATTTATTATTCATCATTTATCCTTTTCCTTTTGATTGCCGCAGTAAAGAGACTCTTTAAAGATTCAGCTGTCTACGGATTAGCTAATATCATTCAGAAAATTCCTCCACTGATTATTATTCCTATCATCATCAGGTACCTGGGTGATGAGGCCTTTAAAGTATATGATCTTTCTTTTGTTTATGCTTTTCTTTTTTCCTCCCTGGTAGTATTAGGGCAGGATTCTGCAGCATCAGTGTTTTTCTTTGAGC
This sequence comes from Chitinophagaceae bacterium, assembly GCA_043763635.1. GTDB lineage: Bacteria > Bacteroidota > Bacteroidia > Chitinophagales > Chitinophagaceae > Flavisolibacter. The sequence continues at coordinate 30,757 of JAYULK010000084.1, read as the reverse complement.
AAAAAAATAAAGAACATCAGAAACAAGTGCTTTCTTATTCTTTTTTTATTCAGGTATTTACTCTGTTAGCTTACCTGTTATTTTTTTATCCATTTAGGTACCAGATAGCAAATATTGTTTTTCAAGGCGATACAAACCAGGTGCAGTATTGGATTATTGCCTTATCCATCATTCCTGGTTATTTTATGTATAATTATGGCCTGAACATCTTACTAATTAACAGGCAAAAAAAGCAGTATGTTTTCCTGTGTTTTTTGCAGGCGGTGTTAAGTGTGGGAAGCGTATATCTGGCAATTGTTTATTACGAGGGCAACATTACTCATCTGTTTTATGCACTGATTTTATCTATGACATTTTGCGGCGTGGTGGCCACAATTCTTTTACATAAGGAAATCTTTGCAAGGCATTTTTATTTGAATTTCAACATACTGGAAAAACTTGTGATGTTTGGAATACCCTTTGCCCTTACGTCTTTTTTTCGTCAGGTGATTCCATCAGTAGATAGGTATTTTCTTTTAAGATATAATTATGGTGCTGAACTTCCTCAATACATCCTTGCTGTTAAACTCGGATCATTTATAAATATTGCTTTTGCTGCTTTTGCGCTTGCCTTTACCCCTTATTCTCTAAGTAAGATTCATGATAAGGATGCAGAGCTTGAAATTTCTCATATTTTCCATCTTGTATCCATAATAGTACTAACCTTTATACCAATCATATTGATTTTTAAATCTTTTATGATTAATATTTTTGCAGACCCTGGTTATCAAATGGCCGGAAAGCTTCTTCCATTTTTTCTGTTTGGATGGGTATTTGACCTTTTTACAAACTTTGCTCTGCTTGGCGTATATAAATCAAAGAAATCTTTTTTTATACTCTTGCTGTTAATAGCAGGCACTTTTTTGGTATCTATTTCAAACATCTTACTAGTACCGAAATATGGTGTCTTCGGTGCAGCCTTAAGTTTTGGTTTAACCAAGCTGTTAAGCTTTATCATTGCCATTATGTATTTAAAAAATCATTTTAAGCTAAGCATAGATTTTGGTCGTTCAGCCGCTGTGCTTTTCCTGGCGATATTGTGCTGTTATTTAAACTATACGCTTAATAGCTATTTATACCTGTTAATTGTTCTGATTATTGTTTCAGGAATCGGGTATTACATTTATAAGTTTTTTAGAAGACACCGTTTAGAAGGATATTTCTCGCTTACGTAAAATGGCAATAACCAATAAGCAATGGGCAACTGGTAGCAGCAAGATAACAGTAAGAAGAGATTCGACAACTTTAGTTTATATCGTTTAGCGTTCAGCATTCAGCATTTAAAATATGAAAGGAATTATTCTTGCCGGCGGAAGCGGCACCAGGCTATACCCAATTACAAAGGCAATCTCAAAACAATTGATGCCTGTTTATGACAAGCCAATGATCTATTATCCATTGTCTATCTTGATGATGGCCGATATAAAGGAAATATTGATTATTACCACTCCTGAAGATCTTGCACAATTTAAGCGCCTCCTGGGTGATGGCAGTCAGGTAGGGTGCCGTTTTGAATATGCCGTACAGGAAGTGCCTAATGGTTTGGCACAAGCTTTTGTAATTGGCGCTGATTTTATTGGAAGTGATAAAGTGGCGCTCGTTTTAGGCGATAATATTTTTTATGGTACAGGTTTAGGAAGGCAGCTACAAGCTTTAAATAATGTAGCAGGCGGATATGTATTTGCTTATGAGGTTTCTGATCCCGAACGTTATGGCGTTGTTGAATTTGATAAAAACAACAATGTACTTTCTATTGAAGAAAAGCCCCATCAGCCAAAATCAAATTATGCGGTGCCGGGCTTATATTTTTACGATAATGAAGTAGTAAGCATTGCCAAAAATTTACAGCCCTCGCCAAGAGGCGAGTATGAAATAACAGATGTGAACAGGGAATACCTGAACAGGGGACAACTAAAAGTGTCTATTTTAGACCGTGGTACTGCGTGGTTAGATACTGGTACTTTCGATTCTTTAAATGATGCTACTGAATTTGTACGTGTGATAGAAAAAAGACAGGGAACAAAAATTGGTTGTATAGAAGAGGTGGCGTACCGTATGGGCTTTATCAATATTGATCAATTACTGCAGCAAGCAGAAGCGCTTATAAAAAGTGGATATGGTGTTTACTTAAAATCCATTACAGCAAAGATTAAAACTCAAGTATTCTAATATTTTTCAAATGGCTAAAGTAGCATTAATCACAGGCGTTACCGGGCAAGACGGTGCTTATCTTTCAGAGCTTCTCTTAGAAAAAGGATACCATGTTCATGGTATAAAACGCAGGTCTTCTCTTTTTAATACCGACCGCATTGACCACCTTTACCAGGACCCCCATGAAAAAAATGTGCATTTTAAATTGCATTACGGCGATCTTACTGATAGCACCAACCTTATTCGCATTATACAGGAAGTGCAGCCTGATGAGATTTATAACCTTGGTGCTATGAGCCATGTAAAAGTGAGCTTCGATACGCCTGAGTATACCGCAAATGCAGACGGTATAGGAACACTAAGGCTGCTTGAAGCCATACGAATTTTAGGACTCGAAAAGAAAACCAAAATTTACCAGGCCTCTACTTCAGAATTATATGGATTGGTGCAGGAAGTGCCTCAAAAAGAAACAACTCCTTTTTATCCCCGTTCACCGTATGCAGTAGCCAAGATGTATGCTTACTGGATCACGGTGAACTATAGAGAGGCATATAATATATTCGCCTGCAATGGTATTTTATTCAACCATGAAAGCCCTTTACGTGGAGAAACATTTGTAACTAGAAAAATTACGAGAGCAGTGGCGCAAATGGCCTTAGGGATGCAAAGCTGTTTGTATATGGGTAATATAGATGCCAAACGTGACTGGGGTCACGCAAAAGATTATGTAGAGGCCATGTGGCGCATTTTACAACAGGATGTGGCAGAAGACTACGTAATTGCTACCGGTGTTACCACAACGGTTCGGGATTTTATAAAAATGGCTTTTGCAGAACTAGGCGCTACAATAGAATTTAAGGGAGAAGGTATTGGCGAAGTTGGTTTTGTAAGTGCTTGTTCTGATGAATATGGTTTTATGCAGGGGCAGGAAGTATTGAAAATTGATCCCCGTTATTTCCGTCCGACAGAAGTAGAGCTATTGATTGGAGACCCAACAAAAGCAAACCAAAAATTAGGCTGGATGCCTAAGTATTCTTTAAAGGAACTAGTTGCTGAAATGATACAGGCTGATCTTCAGGCATTTAAGCAGGAAAAGATTTTAATGGATTCGGGCTTTCAGGTAGCTAGGCAATATGAATAAGTCTCTTCTCTGAACCATGATTTAGGATTAAATGATTGCCATGATTGCAAAGGAGCAAAGCAAAACACAAGCCCTTTGCGTCTTTCTCTTCTTTGCGCTCTTTGCGTGAAATTTTTTTAATAACTTCTTAGTGCTCCTTCGAGTCTTTGTGTCTTAGTGGCTCACTCTCTCACAATGGAAAAAGAAAGTAAAATATATATAGGCGGCCATCGTGGAATGGTAGGCAGTGCACTGGTACGCAACCTCCAAAAAGAAGGCTATTCTAACTTAGTTCTGCGTACTTCCAAAGAGCTTGACCTACGCAACCAACAGGCAGTAACAGATTTTTTCAGAACGGAAAAACCAGACTATGTTTTTCTTGCTGCTGCCAGGGTAGGAGGCATCGTAGCCAATAATACCTATCGTGCTGAGTTCATCTATGATAATTTGATGATTCAGAACAACATCATTCATAATGCTTATGTGCAAGGCGTTAAAAAATTGATGTTCCTTGGCTCTTCATGCATTTACCCTAAAATGGCACCTCAGCCCATGAAAGAAGAATACTTATTGACGGGATTATTAGAAGAAACTAACGAGCCTTATGCCATAGCAAAAATTGCCGGCATTAAAATGTGCGATGCATACAGAGCGCAATACAATTGTAATTATATTTCTGTAATGCCCACCAATATGTATGGCCCGAACGATAACTATGATCTGAACAACTCGCATGTCCTTCCAGCGTTATTACGCAAGTTTCATGAAGCAAAAGAAAAAGGCGAAGAGGAAGTAATTGTTTGGGGATCTGGAAAACCTTACCGCGAGTTTATGCATGTAGATGATACAGCAGATGCCTGTTTGTATTTAATGAAGCATTACAATGAAGCAGGTCTGGTAAATATTGGTGTGGGAGAAGATGTAACCATAAAAGAACTTGCGGAATTAATAAAGGAAATTGTCGGCTTTAAAGGGCAGATAAACTTCGATATATCCAAACCAGATGGCACACCCCGCAAACTAATGGACGTTTCTAAATTACATGCCCTTGGCTGGAAAGCGTCAATTACTTTGAAGGAAGGCATACAAAGCGTTTACCGTCATCATTTTTTACCAGTTTCAAAAATAGAGTAAACGCATAATCACATTGGGTTTACTTAAATAATAAAAACATTCAACTAATCAACCCACTGAACTTTTTCCCAACCTTATCATGAACCCTGTAGAAGCTATAAAGTCTCCTGCATTAGCTGAAGACAAAACAGAAGAGAATTGGACAGAAATTATTAAACCAAAATCCGGCCTGCTTGATCTGCGCCTAAAAGAAGTATGGCGCTATCGCGACCTTGTTATGATGTTTGTACGTAGGGATATTGTAGCTAATTACAAACAAACTATTCTAGGGCCTATCTGGTTTTTTGTGCAACCCTTGTTAACCACGCTAATGTTTACTTTTATTTTTGGAAAAGTTGCCGGCTTTGCTCCCAATGGCATACCCATGCTGTTGTTTTATTTAGCAGGAGTTACTTTTTGGGGTTATTTTTCTGAAAGCCTCAATAAAACGGCTACTGTATTTAAAGACAATGCTCAGATGTTTGGTAAAGTTTATTTTCCAAGGCTTACCATGCCTTTTGCCATTACTATTTCTAACCTGGTACGCTTTCTTATCCAGTTTGGTTTATTTATTATTGTTTGGTGCTATTACTTGCTTACCGAAAATTCTATTCATCCCAATATTTATATAGCACTTACCCCTTTATTGGTTATCATGATGGGCTTGCTGGCCCTTGGTTTGGGAATGATGATTAGTGCTATGACAAACAAGTATAAGGACCTTGTTTTTTTATTGACATTCGGTATACAGTTGCTCATGTATGCTACACCTATTATTTATCCCTTAAATAGCCCTTCACTTTCCGGAAAGATAAAATGGTTAGTGATGGCTAATCCGATGAGCCCGATAGTTGAAACTTTCAGGTATGCTTTTTTAGGATCCGGGATTTTTAGCTGGTTGCACCTTGGGTATAGTTTAATTATGATTCTTATAATTATTATAGTAGGAGCTGTCATATTTAATAAAGTAGAGAAAAGTTTTACAGATACTGTGTAGAAGCACCAGTAAGGGAACCCACAGTGTATTCTTAATTAAAAATAAATTAACTAATAAATGCATCTACCCTCATGACTGATATTGCAATAAAAGTGGAGGACGTTGGCAAATTATACCGCCTGGGCCAGATTGGCACCGGTACTATTAGCCACGACCTAAACCGCTGGTGGGCTAAAATACGTGGCAAGGAAGATCCGTTTGCAAAAATTGGTGAATCAAACGACAGAACAGCCAAAGGGAATAGTGAATATGTGTGGGCTTTAAAAAATGTAGATTTTGAAGTGAAGCAAGGCGAAGTGCTCGGCATTATTGGCCGTAATGGAGCGGGGAAATCAACACTTTTGAAAATACTTTCTAAAGTAACTACCCCCACCACAGGCAGTATTAAAATTAAGGGGCGCATTGCATCCCTGCTTGAAGTAGGCACCGGTTTTCATCCTGAACTTACGGGCCGTGAGAATATTTTTTTAAATGGCGCTATACTCGGTATGACCAAAATTGAGATTACTAAAAAATTTGATGAAATTATTGATTTTGCAGGCGTGGAGCGTTATATAGATACACCAGTAAAACGATATTCTTCAGGCATGTATGTCCGGCTGGCTTTTGCCGTGGCTGCTTTTTTGGAGCCAGAAATTTTGATTGTAGATGAAGTGCTGGCAGTAGGTGATGCAGAATTTCAGAAGAAATGTTTAGGCCGTATGAAAGATGTGAGTGAAAATTATGGCAGAACTGTACTGTTCGTGAGCCATAATATGACCGCGGTAAAAAACTTATGCAAGTCAGTGCTGTATATGCATAATGGCACCGTGTTAGAGAGGGGCGCCACAGAATCTGTTATTAATAATTACCTATCTCAACAATCAGGCATGGGACTTAGGCAAAATTTTAGAGAGCTTGAAAATGCCCCCGGAAATGATTTAGTAAGAGTAAAGCGGTTAGAAGTTTGTCCGGTATTAAATAATGCTTTAGATCCTATAACAGTTAGTACACCGGTCAATATTGAGTTTGAGTTTTGGAACAACGTTGATGGCATGGAGCTAAACTTAAGCTTTCATCTTTATACAATAGGACAGGAGTGTGTATTTAATGTTGGTACAGAAGCAAAAGAATTAAGCAAAGGTGTGCACAAAGGGCTTTGCAGCATCCCTGGCAATTTACTGAATGACGGAATTTATTCTGTATCAATGATGATTGTAAAAGACGGCACAACTCCTATATTCAATTATGAAGGTGGAGCATCCTTTGAAGTTGTTGAAAACAGACCTGCAAGTAGGTGGCACGGTAAATGGCCCGGTTTTGTAAGACCTAAATTAAGTTTTATACTTGAATAGCTATATGATCAATGTAACTAAAACCTTCCTGCCAGATTTTGATGAGTACGTGCTTATTTTAAAAAAAGCCTGGGATAAAGAATGGATTACGAATAATGGCATGCTTGTGCAGGAATTGGAGCTTAAGCTCAAAGCATATCTCGGCACAGAACATTTTTATTATACAACTAATGGTACCATTGTTTTACAAATGGCTTTAAAAGCTTTAAACATTACCAGGCAGGTCATCACTACTCCTTTTTCTTATGTAGCTACAACCAATGCAATATTATGGGAAGGTTGCACTCCTGTTTTTGTTGATATAGACCCATCTACTTTTTGTATTGATGCAAGTAAAATTGAAGAAGCCATCACAAAAGATACGGAAGCTATTTTAGCCACTCATGTTTACGGATTGCCTTGTGATATCGAAAAAATTGAAGCAATAGCTGCTAAGCACAACTTGAAAGTTATCTATGATGGTGCTCATGCCTTTGGGTGTACTTACAAGGGAAGGTCATTATTAAGCTATGGAGATATGTCTACATGCAGCTTCCACGCTACCAAATTGTTTCATACTGTGGAAGGAGGATGTATCATTTGTAATGATCAGGAAACAGCAAATAAATTATACCTGTTCAGACAATTTGGCCATGTTGGTGATGCTTATTTTTCAATGGGAATTAATGCAAAGAATTCTGAATTCCATGCTGCTATGGGATTGGCAATTTTTCCTAAAATGGATGAGATTATCCAGGCAAGAAAAGATATTTTTGAATTGTATAATGTGCTTTTAAAAGAGGTAGTAAAAGTGCCGGATTATAATATTGAAAACTTTGTGTACAATTATGCTTATTATCCTGTAGTATTTGAAAACGAAGAAAAACTTTTGGCAGTGATGCAATTATTACAAAACAATGGAATAAATACGCGACGGTATTTCTACCCATCTTTAAACCAGTTACCATATCTCCCAAATAAAGTAAGTTGTCCTGTTTCAGAAGAAATTAGCAGCAGGGTGCTATGCATGCCTTTATATTATGATTTAAAGCCGGAAGAAATAAGGCAGATTGCAGGTTTTGTTTTACAATGTTTTAAAACAAATTCTTAAGTCAAAAATTAAGTTTGCTTATGTTGATTAATATCATTGAATATTTTGAAAAAGCCACACTGAAACAATATGCTGACAGGATAGCGGTGGTGGATGAAAATAATTCATATACATTTTCATATATTGCTAACCAATCAAAAAGATTGGCAACAGAAATTATCAGCCAAAAAAATTCTATTAATAAACCTATTGCAGTATTTCTTCCAAAAAGTTTATACAGCGTTATTAGTAATATCGGCATTACCTACAGTGGCAACATCTATATGAATTTAGATGTAAAAAATCCCGAGACACGCCTAAAAAATATAATAGATAAAATTTGTCCCGAAATTATTATTACCAACAAATCATTATTACAAAAAATCAGGGCAGTTGCAGGCAACAATATTTTAATTATAGTTATTGATGAATTGCAGCCGGACATTGAAATTGATGAAGCAAAAATTTTAAGTCGTCTGGAAAATATTATTGATACTGATCCTTACTGCATTATCAACACATCGGGTTCTACAGGAACACCAAAAGGTGTCGCTTTAAACCATAGAAGTTTTATTGACTTTACTGAATGGGCAATACCTGCGTTAAACATATCGGAACATGAAATCATAGGGAGCTTATCACCTCTGTATTTTGACATTTATAGTTTTGAAATTTGCATGCTCATGGCCAGGGGTGCGACCCTTGTTATTATACCGGAACAGTCAGCTACATTCCCGGCAAAATTAATTGAGTTCTTAATTGAAAAAAAGGTGAGCTATATATTCTGGGTGCCAACCATCATGGTCAATATTGCTAACCTGGATTTATTTGCAACTTATAAGCTACCTGACTTAAAAATAATTTGGTTTGCCGGGGAAGTTTTTCCTACCAAACATTTAAATTACTGGCGTAGGAATATACCACAGGCTACCTTCACCAACCTTTATGGACCAATAGAAATTACACTTGATTGTACGTACTACACCATTGAAAAAGAATTGCCAAATGAAGTCCCTATTCCCATAGGTTACCCATGCCGCAATACCGATGTTCTTATCTTAAATGATGAAGAGCAAATAGCAGCAGTAAACGAAAAGGGAGAATTATGTGTCCGTGGAACTTCCCTAGCCTTGGGGTATTTTAATGATCCGGAGAAAACAGCCAAAGCATTTGTACAAAACCCTTTAAATAAAAATTATCCTGAAACCATATATCGTACTGGTGATGTGGTATATAAAAACGAAAATGGGGAGATTATTTTTGTAGGGCGTAAAGATTATCAGATTAAACATCTTGGCTACCGCATTGATTTAAGTGAGCTAGAACATGTAATTGTTAATACCTGGGGAAGAATTCCAAATGCATGTGTATTATACCATCAGGAAAAGAGGGAAATATGTTTATTTTATGAAGGAGATAGTGAAATGCCAGTAGCTGAATTCAGGAAGGAATTAGTTCACTACTTGCCCAAGTATATGATACCAACCCATTACCGCTTATTTAAAGAATTACCACGCAATCCAAATGGCAAAATAGACCGCAATTATTTAAAGGAAACGTTCTTAAATTAGAATGGGTTATTCAGCAATAACTGTAATAGGCAATGGCAGTTTTTTAATCAGTTGCTTAAAACTGGTTAAGGAAAGTACAAGTTGCCAATTAAAATGCATTGAGCCTGAGAAGAAGGATTTTTCGAGCCTGGAAAGTTTTTGTCGTACTTCAAAAATTGAGTACCAATTGCTTGATAGCAGAAAAGCTTTACATAATTATTTCGAGGCAATAGACATTAATACTTTGGTTCTCAGCATACATAACAGCTATATTTTCAGCAAGCAAGCCATAGCTAATAAACATATAAGGATCATCAATTTTCATAACTCCCTTTTGCCACAGCATCCGGGACGGAATGCACCTACCTGGGCAATTTTCGAAATGGAAGAGAAAGCTGGTATTACGTGGCACGAAGTAGTGCCGGCTATTGACAAGGGGGATATAATTTGCCAAAGAAGCATACCATTGAATTCGGATATGACAGGGATGTCACTTACAAGGGCATGCGTACAACTCGGACTTAATTCTTTTAAAGAAATATTAAACTCTTTAATAAACGACAATTATGTTAAACTACCGCAAACGTATGATGAGCATATAAAAATGCATTATTCATACGAAGTGCCTAATGATGGTATTTTTGAAAAAAGCTGGCCTGTTAAAAAAATGTCTGCTTTCTTGCGTTCACTAGACTATGGCGGGTTCCCCATCTTTGCAAAACCAAAAGTTTTTCACAATCAATTATGGCATAGCATTGATAAATATGTTATCAATGCTTTTTCGGATGAAGCTGTTGCGTTAGCTAGTAAAGAAACCGATACGTTGACATTCCAGGATAAAGAGTTATCAGTTCAATTATACATTAAACCATTACACAGCTAATATGGATAACGTTTTAACTATTTTACAAACCATAAGACCAGAAGAAAACTTTTCTACTTCAGATGACTTTATCAATGACGGGCTTTTAGATTCTTTCGATGTAGTGACCTTAGTTACTGAGCTTGATGCGGCATTTTCGGTATCAATAGACGGCGTTGATATCATTCCTGAAAATTTTAAGAATATTGAATCAATTAAATCTTTGCTAAGAAAGAAAGGCGTCGCATTATGAACCTGAAGTTTAAAAACAAAAGTATCACTGGTATTCTTACAGTGGTACCAAAGAATGAGGTGAAATTCGATGATGAAATGGAGAACTATGAGTTCTCTGCAGCAAAATCTCTTAAGCTAAAAACCGTAATGGGCTACGATAAAAGAAGGGTAGTAGCCGATGATGTTTGTGTCTCGGATCTTTGTGTGGAGGGAATCAATTATCTATTGGGAAAAGGTCTGTTGCATAAAGATGAAATTGATGCACTTGTACTTGTGACCCAATCACCTGACTATTTTATGCCACCAACCAGCAATATTATACAGGGCAGATTAAATTTAAAAAAAGATATGATTTGCCTTGACATCAATCAAGGATGTGCTGGTTACATTGTTGGATTGATTCAATCTTATTTATTGTTGGACCAGGAAGCTATTAAAAAAGTAGTCTTGTTGAATGCTGATGTTATCAGCCGGAAAGTGTCTAAAAAAGACAGGAACAGTAATCCTTTAATAGGGGACGGAGCTTCTATCACCGTTATTGAAAAAGATGAACAATCTATAATCTACGCTAATGTAAAAATGGATGGCTCCGGAGCTGAGGCTTTAATGATACCTGCCGGTGGCTTTAGGTTACCATCAAACAAGGAAACATCTATAATGGAAACAGATTCCAGTGGAAACATTCGTGCCAAAGATAATTTGGTAATGAAAGGAGATGAGGTATTCAATTTTGTTCAGACTGAAGTGCCACCAATGATTGATGATCTGATGGAGTATGCAAACGTTGACTTAGGCGCAGTTGATTATTTTATGTTTCATCAACCAAATAAATTTATGTTGCAAAAGCTTGCAGATAAAATGAGAGTAGACAGAAATAAGATGCCTGATAATATTGTTGAAAACTTTGGCAATTCCAGTGGCGTTACTATCCCTACTGCTATTTGCTTTAATCTTGGAAAAAAGTTGTTGACAAATAAATACAAATTATGCCTTGCTGGCTTTGGAGTTGGCTTAACATGGAGTTCAATGCTGGTCGATTTTGAAAAATTATCTTTTTGTGAAATAATAGAATTTTAATAAATGTTGGATATGGAAAATTTTGAAAGCGGGATTGCAGAATTATTAGAAGTTGAATCAGTTAATGAATCCGATGTACTTGAAGAATTTGAAGCATGGGATTCATTAACTGCTTTGTCTATAATTGCCTTTGTGGATGAAAACTATGGAGTCTCTGTATCTGCTCAGGATTTTGTGTCTGCAAAAACAGTCGGCGGTTTAAAAGCCCTGGTTTCGGCAAAGGCCAAATAATTTGAATGCAGAACAACTTGAATCCATTAAATCTTTCCGGAAAACGGTTTTTAATTACAGGCGCTGCTTCCGGTATTGGTAGAGCAACCAGTATAATCTTATCGCGTTTGGGTGCTAACCTTCTTCTGCTTGATTTAAACCTGGAAGGATTAAATGAAACAAAAGCTGCGTGTAAAGAATCAGATGTTGCAATTGAATTTAACCTGATTGATACACCATCTGTTAAAGAACTTTTGGGAGATTTTAGTAATAAGCACGGTTTATTAAATGGCTTCGTTCACTTAGCCGGTATACCATATATCGCTCCATTAAAAGGAATCAGCGAAAAAAAATATATGGAAGTACTGCAGATTAATACAATTGCAGGATTGGAATTAGCAAAGGCGTTTATTAATAAGAAGATAAGCGGCGAAGAAAGCAGGTCTATTGTTTTTGTTTCTTCTGTTTATGCACTGGTTGGTTCAGCAGCAAATGTTGGATATGCAATGAGTAAGGCTGCTTTACATGGCATTACTAAATCTTTGGCAATTGAGTTAGCCCCTAAAAAGATTAGAGTTAATTGTATTGCGCCGGGCTTTGTAAAAACAAATATGATGCAAGAAACGGACAAATCTTTTTTTGAAAGTCGCAATGAAGTACTAGAAAGCCTGCACCCACTAGGGTTGGGTGAAGCTGATGATATTGGATATGCCTGCGCATTCCTTTTGTCGGAAGCCAGTAAATGGATAACTGGTTCAATCATGAATGTCGATGGCGGCTTTACAGCAAAATAAAAAAATGGAGAGTAAGAATTATATTTTGATTACCGGGGCTTCGTCAGGGATAGGTGAGCATATTGCGATCAGGTTGTCAAAAAACTATAATCTAATTGTTAACGGACGGAATGATGAATCTCTTTCAAAGGTCCTAGAAGTATGTGCAAATAAAGAAAACCATTTAAAATGGATACATGACTTAGATAAAGTAGAAGAAATTGAAACTTCACTTCGGGAAGTCATTAACAGTAGCACAGCTTTGGTAGAAGGCTTTGTACACTGTGCCGGGTTTTTAAAAATGTTGCCCCTAAAAAGCATTACTATAGGGCATCTCCAGCAAACGATGAACGTAAATTTTAATGCTGCTGTAGTAATTATTAAGACTTTGATAAGTAAAAAAATTAATGATAGCAATTTGAGAAATGTAGTGTTCATTTCCAGTACAGCAAGCATAAGAGGAGCAAAGGCATTTAATGTATATAGTGGCGCAAAAGGAGCGCTTGATGCCTTGATGCGTTCCCTGGCTGTTGAACTGGCACCAAAGGTTCGGTTAAATTCGATCCTTCCAGGAGCAATTCAAACGAAGATGACAGAACACATGTTCAACGATAAAGAACTATTAGAAAAAATGACCAAAGACTATCCATTAGGTTTAGGTACACCTCCCGATATCTTCGAAATGGTGGATTTTTTACTTTCAGCAAAATCTAAATGGATCACAGGACAACAATTTGTTGTTGATGGCGGTCGTTCAATCAATGTTTCAGCCTGACAAGTAATGGCGCAACTTCTTTCCGTTGCTCGAATAGTCAATTTCCCAATTGATTCAAACTGTTACCTCATCACACAACGGGATTCACCTGAATGTATTTTGGTTGATCCCGCACTTAAAGATGCTTCTGGGTTTTTCCAAGATATAGCTTCAAAAGGACTGCATTTAAAATACATTATTCTTACGCATGAGCATTTTGACCATATAAGCAGTGTGGAATTGCTCCGTGATTTATCAGGATGTCAAGTTATAGCTACCAAAGATTGTTCGGAAAGTATTACCAATCCCAAAAAAAACTTATCTCTGTTTCATGACCAGATAGGGTTCGCTTGTTCACTTTCAGATATCGTAGTACAGGAAAATGGTTATCAAATATTTTGGGCTAATTGTTATTTAAAATTTTATTTGACTCCAGGTCATTCTGAAGGCAGTTTATGTTTTAATATAAATGATTGTTTATTTACAGGCGATACGCTCATACAGAACACAAAGATTATTACTAAACTACCGGGTGGAAGTTTAGAAAAACTGAAAATTAGCTTGAGCTTTTTATTTACGCATTTTGATCCTGGTACAATGATCTATCCAGGGCATGGACCAGCATTTCACCTCTCAGCAACAAAAATTCAAACTTTAATTGGTGAATCATGAATGTAATCCTTGTTGGTTCAGGTGCAGTGGCAGCAGAACTTACATCTTATATAGAAGATCACAATAAAAATTCTGCATGGGAGGGGTTAAATGTTTTGGGATATCTTGAATTCGATGAAAATATAGAACAGTATTGGGCTAAGTATAAATTGAAAATGCCAGTACTTTCCAATGTTTATGATTATACTATACAAGAGGATGATCATTTTATTATTGCTATTGCGAATGCAGATTTTCGAAAAAAAATGATCGGTTTTTTAAAGAGCAAAAACGCTCGGATCATTGGCTTTATTCATCATTCATCTATTATAGCACACTCTGCTACAATAGGCATTGGAACAATAGTTTATCCGCACTGTATTATAGGGCCCAATTCGAAAATTGGTGACAATAATTTTATTACTTCATATAGTTTTATTAGTCATGATTGTAAAATTGGCAACAATAATTTCTTTTCTACTGCGGGGCTGGGCGGACATGTAACAATAGGTAACGATAACTTTTTTGGTATTAGAGCAACAGTTGTACCTAATGTATCTATTGGATCAAACAATACCATTCAATCTGGTATGGTAGTGGATAAAAACGTGGAAGATAATGCGACTGTTTTTTATAGATTTAAAGAGAAGGTGATTGCTGTACCTAAAAACGACCAATAGTTGATGGCAATAACAACTTTAATAACTTGCCCTTCCACATAACCGTTCGTCGGTCGAATAAGATATGTTTAAGCGTATCTAAGTTGGTTTAAAATCTAAAGGAATAAAAATTAATCACCTTATTAAGTGCCTGCCACAAACATTAATCTTCCCACAAGAATAATTCGTCGAGTTCGGTATGAGTATGAAATCGTGATTTCAAAAATAAATTACCGACTATATTTAAAGAACTTAAAGCGATATAATTATAAAGGAAAGGATGTTATATTCTTTTATATGCATCCTATTCTGGATATTCGCTCAGGAGGTATACTTTCCATTTACTTTTTACTTGATGTAACCGCTAAGTATCTAAAAGATGCAATTGTGGAGCCAGCTACTATCCATAAAAGGCCTACTTACACCAAGGCCAATTGGTTCGATAACGATAAGAATATTTATAATATTCTTTATCTACAAAAAGAATTGCTTAAGACGAGCAATTTAATTGTGCATGTTCCTGAAGGTCTTTATATAGAGTTTTGTGACCTGATCACACAAAATAAAATGTTCCATTTGGCTAAACACATGTCGGTAAACATTTTGAATCAGAATGCAACAATGGCACCTTCAGAAAAAGAAATAGGCCAAGGAACAAATCTTTTCGGGAAAGTAACCATGACGCTTGCATTTGAAATAAATAAAAGCACTAGGTATGAGTCATTGAGTAGCGATCCTTATTTTATAAGTTCTTGGTTTTATAAGTATACAATAGAGGAAGTAGCATTCGAGGAAAAGGAAGACATCTGTCTTGTTTCACCGGATAATCACATTGATAAGAAAAAAATTGTTGCTAAGTTGGAATCTGAGTGTGGTGTAAAATGCATTGAGATCATAAACATGCGCTTTGAAGAATTTCAAAGCCTTCAAAAAAGAGCTAAGTGGGGTATTTCGTTTGGTGAAGGTTTTGACAATTATTTCGGAGGCCCATTTCTTAAAGACGGAGTCGGGTTTAGTGTATATAATAGAACCTTTTTTCCAAAAAACTTTCTTGAAGATGAATTGCCCCAAACCGTTTTTAAGAGTTATGATCTTTTGAATGACGGTATTGTTGAAGTGCTGAACAACTTAAATAGTAAGACTAAGTATGAGAAATATGTGGCGCAGATGAAAAGAATAGTATTAACCCATAATTCCCCTGAAATAGTGATTGAAAAATTACTTTATTTCTATTCTCAGGAGTTAGGCGAAGTAAGTAATTCCGAAGATTGCAGTAATTGATTTGTCCATCATCACCCATATATACTCAGGTTTAGGCAACCAATTGTTTCAATATGCAGCCGCACGTAGTATTGCACTAAAATGTGGCACAACATTAAAACTAGATACAAGTGATTACGCTACAGACCCATTAACATCTTTCGACCTTAATAAATTTTGCATACAGGCGTCTATTGCCAGCCCGGACGAAACTATATTCTATAAGCAACAGCCCAAAGGCTTATTGCAACAGTTGAAATTTTTGCAGTGGCGTTTGCAACGGCCCGTACTTATAAAAGAGCAGGCCTTTCATTTTAAAAATGAGCTGGCAACTGCTACAAAAAACACTTACATAACAGGTCACTGGCAAAGCGAAAAATACTTTTTAGACATCCGGCCCTATTTATTAACAGAGCTGGAGGCAAAAGAAAAAGATACACGGAGAGATTTAATTCAAAAAACGAAGGCAACCAATTCTGTTGCCATTGTTATACGCCGGGGCGATTTTTTAAAGTACGATCATTTAAATTTATACGGAGATAATCTTTCCTATTACTATCAGGCAATAGAAAAATTAAAGCTTCAAATTTCCGACCCTCATTTTTTTATTTTTTCCGATGATATTGATTGGGTAAAGGCGCATCTTGTTGTTTCTGAACCGGTCACTTATGTTTCCAGGCAATACCCAAGTAAAAATGGTTATGTGGTAAATCCCGAAAGGCACCTTGACCTTATGTTGATGAAAGCCTGTAAGCACCAGATTATTTGCAACAGTACTTATGCCTGGTGGGGTGCATGGTTAAACAGCTATGAACATAAAATTGTAATTGCCCCACGGCACTGGAGCAAGCCCGGGCATAAATGGACGAATGGAAAGGTTATTAAACAGGATGACCTGCTACCGGAAACATGGATACAGTTATGATATGAAGCTGGTATTATCTGTAAGCAATGGCTTTGAAAAATATGCATCTGTGGCGCTGCATTCTTTTTTTAAGCACCATAATATAAAGGAAGGCGTTACAATTTTCATCATCTGCGAAACCGTTACAGGTTCATTAGAAAAACTAAAATGGTTTGAAAAAAAACATTCCTGTAGCATTTACTTTAAGGTAGTGGATGTGCGGCTTTTAAGCCATTCGGTTGTAAATGGCCATGTAAGTATTGCTACTTATTTCCGGTTGCTGCTTGCTGAAATGCTGCCCAACGAATCGAAGGTTTTATACCTTGATTGTGACCTTTTAATAAATGGATCTTTGCTTGAGCTTTGGAATAAGAATATTGATAAATATGCCATTGGTGCGGTGCAGGAAAAAAAATTTGCTATGCACGAAAAGCTGGGTTTCCCTCTGGGTAAACCATATTTTAATGCGGGAGTATTATTAATAAATCTGAATTTTTGGCGAAGCAATGATCTGACGAAACAATACTTAAATTTTCTAAAGATCAATAGTGAAAGAATAAGCTTTTGGGATCAGGATGTACTTAATATGGTTTTACAAGACCATTGTTTATTTATAGAAGAAAAATGGAACTATGTTCCCACACAGGATCATATTGAAAATGGTGTTGCAATCATACATTTTGCAGGAGCACACAAGCCCTGGGAAATACATTACCCTTACCCAAAGATTAAAAGAAGCTTTTTAAAATATTGCTTGCATCAGCCGTTTGCAACAGTCAGTTATTTGCAATACGCTAAGGCTGTTGTAAAATCCATAGCCTGAAAATAATACATGCCAGTCAGTCAGCTACAAACCCCTGTTTTGTTTATCGTATTTAACAGGGTTGATACCACGAGGAAAGTCTTTGAAAAAATCAGGGAAGTCCGTCCAAAGAAATTATTCATAGCTGCAGACGGTCCACGTGTTGCA
Organism: Chitinophagaceae bacterium; assembly: GCA_043763635.1. GTDB lineage: Bacteria > Bacteroidota > Bacteroidia > Chitinophagales > Chitinophagaceae > Flavisolibacter. The sequence goes on along the minus strand of JAYULK010000084.1, from coordinate 13,030 downwards.
AAGAAGGGGGAAGCGGCTTTGTGTGAAGACGTACGAAGCATTGTTTCCAATATAGACTGGGATTGTTCGTTAGAAACATTATTTAGAAAAGAAAATTTGGGTTGCGGAAAAGCAGTAAGTGGCGCAATCACCTGGTTTTTCGAACATGTGGAAGAAGGCATCATATTGGAAGACGATACCCTGCCAAATGAAAGTTTCTTTAGTTTTTGTGAAAGCATGTTGGAGAAATACAGGCATGATGAGCGTATTGCACAAATAAATGGCTCCAATTTTCAACTCCAAAAAAAATGGGGCAAGGCATCTTATTATTTTTCAAACTACCCAATGATATGGGGATGGGCCACTTGGCGGCGTGCCTGGAAAGAATATGAGTTTGACATAAGTACTTACCCTCAGATAAAACACCAGCCTTTTTTTAGGAGTCTGTTTCATTCTCAAAAAGAGCGCAATTATTGGAACCAGCTTTTTGATAAAATGTATGCTGGTTTTCAGGAAAGTAAACTTGTAATAGATACCTGGGACTATCAATGGATTTATTGCTGTTGGAAGACCAGGAAAATTTCTATTACCCCCAATACCAACCTTGTTACTAATATTGGTTTTGGAGCAGATGCTACACATACACACATTAAATCTATTGTAGCGCATTTACCTGTTAGCCCTTTAGCCACAGATATAATACATCCTGAATCAATAATTATTCATAAAGGTGCAGATAAACGGTTGTTTCAGAATTATTTCTACCCTAAAGAAACTTTGAATGAAATTAGAAACACCATGTACCGCTTTCTGCCAGGGGGTATAATGAAAGTTATACAACGTGTAAGAAGAAAATTTTTCCCCCGCCTTACCTAAAATTAAATGCTTCCAAAAATCTCCATCATAACACCCTCTTACAACCAGGGGCATTTTATTGAGCAGACCATTCAGTCCGTCCTAGAGCAGGGCTATCCTAACCTTGAGTATATTATTATTGATGGCGGAAGCACAGACGATACTGTTGACATCATAAAAAAATATGAAGCCCAGGTTACGTATTGGGTAAGTGAAAAGGATAAGGGCCAAAGTGATGCTATTAACAAAGGCTTCAGGTTAGCTACAGGTGATGTAATAAACTGGTTAAACAGTGATGATTATTACGAAGCAGGCATTTTACATCATGTTGCAAAAATATTTGGTGCAGAATATGTTAAAGCGTATGTTGGCCGGAGCAGGGTTTTTGGTAACGGTGTAGATGTTTTTACGAAAGGCACGGATGTATATCCAGGCAACCTTTATAAAACTATAGGATGGGCAAGAATTGATCAACCGGAAACCTTTTTCCGGAAATCAGCTATTGATACAATAGGTTACCTCAATGAAAGCCTTCACTACATAATGGATAAAGATCTTTGGATAAGGTTTTTATGCAGATATGGCGTTAATCATATAGTTAAAGACAATGAACTTGTAGCCCATTTCCGGCTACATCAAGATTCAAAAACAGTTGCGTTAAGGAACAATTTCTCAACAGAATCTAAAGACCTTTATTATGCTTATGCAGTAAATGAGCAACTGGAAAATTATATTTCTAAGCTTAATTCAATCTTCAAATTGAAAACTTTACAGTTAGACAAGTTTCCTATAGGAATAACGTCAATCGAATGGTCTTATATTTTGAATTATTTTATACTTAGAGAAGGTTTGGAAGCTTATGCAATGAATGATTTTAAACAGGCCAATGAGATATTGGGTTCTATAAATGCCTCGCTTTTACAGGAAGATGATCTTAAAACATTCAATAATGTTTTGTTGCGTTTGAAGTTTTTACCAATGGGGATAAAAAAAATCTGGAATAAAATAATCAAATAGGATGAAAACTTCTGTTATTATCCCCACATATAACGGCGCCCATAAGATATTCCATGTTTTGGAAGGGCTAAAAAAACAATCAATTAAGCCAGATGAAATCATTGTTGTCATTGATGGCTCTACGGATAATACTGAAGCAGTTGCTGAAGGATTCAAAACGCAATTGCCACAGCTAAGAACCGTGCTCCAATCAAATAGGGGCCGGGCTGAAGTGCGCAATAGAGGGGCGGACGAAGCAGAAGGACCATTACTGCTGTTTTTAGATGATGATATTTTGCCAGGTGTAGATTGGATTGCTGCACATATAAAGCATCATCAACTTCACGCTGAAAGTATTTTAACCAGTTCAGCGACGGAACCTTCATCAATGGCACATACTGACTTTCAAAAATTTAAAGTTCATTTGAGTAAAAGGTGGATTAAAGATCTGGTTCTCTTGAATAAGAAGCAGTTTTCAAAAAAAAACGTTTTTATTACAGCAGCTAACTTTTCTATTCCGAAAGCAGTTTTCAATCGAATAGGGGGGTTTGATAAAATATTAAATGATGGGGAAGATTTTGATTTCGCAGTAAGAGCAACGAATTTGGATGTTCCCGTGTTTTTCGATGCCGATGCATTTGCCTGGCATCTTGAAAAAATAACATGTGTTCATTTAATTAAGCGTATAAGAAGCTACGAGCAAGCGGGAGTGATTTTATTGCAAACAAAGCCTGAAATCTATGGATCTTTTTTTAGTGGACGCAGCGATAAAGCTAAAACTGTCAAATCTCAAATATTTAGATTGTTTTGCTTCAAATTTTGGATTAGAAGTATAGATAAAGAATGGTGGGTTTGGATGCCAAAAGCAATTAGATTTAAGTTATATGATTTGGTTTTAACAGCAAATGCTATTTATTTTCCAAATAGTGTAAAAATCTAATTACAAGTAGGAGCAAATGAAAGTTTCTATTCAAATTCCAACATACAATCAAGAGAAATACATAAGTAAGGCAATAAAAAGCGCTTTAATGCAGAGTTATGAAAATCTTGAAATTGTTATTTTAGATGATGGAAGCAGCGACCACACATTTGAAATAGCAACTTCATTTGCAAGTGACAAAATAAAAGTTTTTAGAAATAATGAAAATTTGGGTAGAGCGGGAACATATAGAAAGCTATTGTATGAGTTGACGACCGGAGATTGGATTGCTAATTTAGATGGCGATGATTATTATACCAATAAAGACTTTATTACAAAAGGCATAGAAAAATTATTAACTGATAAGAGCCTAGTTTTTTATCAGGCAGCTATAATTGGCGTGAGTGCTACACACGAATATAAATTTCAACATAGGCTAATCAAAAACGATATGGAAGGTGCGTTGGAGGGTAAATTTTATTTTAAAAATTTTCATCGCAACGAATATTTTGGACATTTAGCAACTTTATACAACGCCAAAAAGGCTAGACAAATCGGATTTTATACCCATAGCAATTTGAACGCCGATGCTGAATCAATTTTAAAATTGGCATTACATGGTAAGGTTTATCTTGATAATACAATAATAGGTGATTGGCTGATCCATGAAAATAACGAGTCCAAAAAATCGGTTTTGAAAAACGAAGAAACAATTTTGTCTTTTGAAAGGCTTCAAACTTATTCTGTGCCTTTTATAGGATTTAAAGATGCTGAAAAATGGTTTTCAGAAACTTATAATTGCAACTTTAGAAGCTATATGGGGGAATTAGCAAAGCTTGATTTTTTTAGTTTTTTAAGATTGGCCATTAGTAGAGGTTATGTAAATTTTGACCTATTAAAACTTATTTTAAAAAAGCTTATAGGAAGAATTTAAACATGTTGTAAAGGGTAGAAAAACTTTCTGTATTCTGGAATTAAAGACGATCTGAAAGTAAGTCCAATTAAAAATGCCTGTTAGTTTTACTGTATCTATGAGTCAGATACATCGATAGTCTGAATACTTAGTGAATGTCTCAAACTTACATGCAATACCCGAAGCGTATTAAATAAACTTTTATTGTGCAAATAATTTGGTTTTCAATTGAAAAAGGTCACCTACATCATTTCCGATGTGCATAAATCGCTGGCATTTGAATGGATTGCCACTTATTTAAACAAAGAAAAATACTTGCTCTCATTTATACTATTGAACAATGAAGCAACAAACCTTGAAGATTTTTTAACTGCCCGCAATTTTGAAGTGTACAGGGTGCAGTGCCGAGGTAAAAAAGATTGGCTTACAGCTATCAGGCAAACATACAGGATTTTAAGAAAGCTGAGTCCTGATGCCGTGCACTGTCATTTAATTCAGGCAAACATTATCGGACTTACTGCGGCTAAGATGGCTGGAGTAAAAAAGAGAATCTATACCAGGCATCATTCTTCTCTGCATCACGTTTATTTCAAAAAAGGTGTTTTGCTTGATAGATTTGCCAATAAGGTGGCAACTCATATCATTGCCATTTCCGGCATTGTAAAACACATCCTCCTGACGTGGGAAAAAGTGCGGGATGAAAAAGTTTATTTGATTCATCATGGTTTTATGCTGGCTGATTTTTCCGATGTAGATGAGCGCAGAGTAGAAGATTTCAAAAAGCGTAATCTCCTTGCTGGAAATTATCCAATTGTTGGTGTGGTTGCCCGGTTTACTCATTGGAAAGGAATTCAATACATACTTCCTGCGTTTAAGAAGTTTTTGGAAGATTACCCGCAAGCAATCTTATTATTAATGAATGCCCATGGCGATTATGAAAAAATAATTTTAAAAAAGCTGGAAGCCATTCCGTCCTCATCTTTTAGATTAGTAAAATTTGAAACCGATATTGCTGCTGCTTACCATGCCATGGATCTGTTTGTGCATGTACCCGTAGACGATCATTCAGAAGCCTTTGGGCAAACTTATGTAGAAGCTTTAGCAGCAGGGGTGCCTTCTGTTTTTACACTCTCTGGCATTGCAGCGGATTTTATTGTTGATGGTGAAAATGCTATGGTAGTCCCTTTTCAAAATAGTGATGCAATATATACTGCATTAAATAAGTTGGTTCAGGATGAGGCATTGCGCAAAAGGTTAATAACGAATGGCCGGGAATCTGTAAATAAATTATTTACTTTGGACAAAATGATGAACGCCCTTGAAGATATTTATGAAAACTAATATTCTCTTTTCCATTGTAATACCTACCTACAACCGTGCTGATTTGATTATGGAAACATTAGATACCATATTTAAGCAGACCTATAGAAATTACGAAATACTTGTGGTGGATAATTGCTCAACAGATAACACTGAAACAATGTTGCAGCCACTTGTTAATGAAGGGCGAGTAAAATACATCAGGCACGATCGTAATTACGAGAGATCAAAATCAAGGAACACCGGAATGGAAAATGCTACCGGAGACTATCTTAGTTTTTTAGATTCAGATGATTTTATGTATCCTTCCTGCCTGCAAGATGCTGCGGGCTTTATAATGGCTAACCCTGAAATAAAATTTTTTCAAAATTTATATGAGCTGGTAAATAATGACCGGCAAAAAATCTACGCTTATAAATTTCCATCTTTAAAAAATCAATACGAAGCGTTGGCAAATGGAAATTTCATTTCCTGCATTGGTGGCTTTTTACATAAAGAGATATATACCCAATTCCGGTTTGCGGAAGACAGCAAATTAATTGGGTCAGAAGATTATGATGTGTGGTTCAAGATTTTGGCCAGGTACAAAATGGGAAGAGTATCAAAAGTTAATTGCGGAGTAAGAGAACACATTAATAGGTCGGTAAATCATGGTGTATTTGAAACGCTCAATTACCAAAAAGACACAGTTTTAAACAATATTAAGAAAGACCCGGTGACACTTCAAAAGTTTAAACCCTACCTAGGCAGGCTTGAGGCAAGTTTTAATTTGCAGCAAACCATTGTTAGCAACGGTTTAAAAAATAAAAAGCAGTCGTTCTATTCAATGCTTCAGGCTATAAGAATTGATCCGGCAATCATCTTTACTTTGCGTTTTGCAAAAATTTTTTATAATACAATCAAATCATGAAAGAAACTTTATTGATTACCGGGGGTACCGGTTTCCTGGGAAAACGTCTTGCGTTGCAATTGAAAGATAAATACCGTGTAGTATTAACCGGAAGGAACAATAAGCAAAACATGACAGCCAAACAGTTTACGGGTTGTGAAATTGCGCCAATGGACATTGCAAATATCGAATCAGTACGGGATACATTCAGAGAATTTAAACCTGATGTAGTGATTCATGCAGCAGCTACAAAATTTGTTGACCTTGCTGAAAAATTTCCGATGGAATGTGTTGATGTGAATGTGACGGGATCTCAAAATGTAGCAAGGGTAGCTGTAGAAAATAGTGTAAAGATTGTTATTGGCATATCTACTGATAAAGCAGCTCCTCCCGTACGAAATACGTATGGATTAAGTAAAGCATTGATGGAAAGGATTTTTTGTTCCATGGATGATAAGTCAGGAACTAAGTTTACCTGCGTTCGTTATGGCAATGTAGCCTGGTCAACAGGTTCTGTTTTTACTATTTGGAAAAAAATGCATGAGGAGAAAGGGGTTATTGGTACAACAGGCCCCGAAATGCGTCGGTTTTTCTTCACTGTTGATGAAGCGGTGAATTTAGTGCTAGCCGCTTTAAATCATATTGATGAAGTTCGTGGAAAGGTATTATCGCGTAAAATGAAGGCTGCCCAGGTAGAAGATATACTAAAAGTATGGACAACAAATAAAGGTGGAAAGTATGAAAAGATTGAGGGTAGGCCAGGCGAAAGAGATGATGAATTCCTCATTGGAGATTTGGAACTTGCGTATACCGAAGAAGTAGATTATAATGGCATTACTCATTACTTAATTTCTTTTAACGAAAAGGTAAAATCTCCTATCTCATTTGGCCTATCCTCATCTAATACGGATAAGCTTGCAGATGATGAAATTTTAGCCATCATTAATAATCCTCCTGTAGAAGAAATATGAGTACACTTATCAAACATGCCATAATCATGGCCGCAGGCAGGGGAACCCGCATGATGCCGTTGACCGATGTAGTTCCAAAGGCTATGGCTCCGTATAACGGCAGTACTCTTATTGCGATTGGCATTGATAAAATAAGAAAGCATATCCCGAATATTTACATAACAGTTGGCTATAAGAAAGCTATGCTTGCTACCCATGTAATTGAGCACCATGTATCGGCTATTTTCAATACAGAAGGACATGATAATGCATGGTGGATATTTAATACGCTTTTAAAAAATCTTGATGAGCCTTTATTTGTATTAACCTGTGATAATGTTACTGAATTGGATTTTAAGTTATTGTCGGAAGAATACTTTGCATTCGGTTCGCCGGCGTGCATGGTAGTTCCTGTAGAACCTGTTGAAGGGTTGGATGGAGACTATATTTATCATGAAGACAATGTTATAAAAAAGCTATCACGCACCGAACCTGCAAATATTTATTGTTCTGGTATACAGGTTCTAAACCCGGCTAAGATCAACAGGCTTATTAAATCTGCAGATAATTTTTATGATGTTTGGGGACAGTTAATCAGCATAAATGAATTGTATTGCAGTCATACCTACCCAAGCAAATGGTTTGCTGTTGACACAGTAGATCAGTTGCAACGGTTAAAATAAATTTATGTGTGGTATAGCGGGTTTTGCAGACTTTAAGAAAGAAAGCTCCGAAGAAATTCTGGCACAAATGTCTTGTGCTGTGGCGCATCGTGGGCCTGATGGGCAGGGTGTGTATGTTACTGAAACTGCCGATGTACAAATTGGTTTAGGACATCGGCGGTTATCCATCATTGACCTTAGTACCTCGGCTAATCAGCCCATGCACTATGAAGGGCTCCATGTTATTTTTAACGGTGAGATATACAATTACAATGAGATAAGGAATGAGTTAATTACAAAAGGTCACGAGTTTACAACGCATGGCGATACAGAAGTTATTCTTCACTCCTGGAAAGAATGGGGCGAGGCATCAATACAGCAATGGAAAGGAATGTTTGCTATGGCACTTTATGATGAAAGAAGCCACGAATTAATTTGCATTCGCGACCGCGCCGGTGTAAAACCTTTTTATTATTATCATAAGGATGATCTTTTTTTATTTGGCTCTGAACTAAAATCCATTACAGCGCATCCGCAATTTAAAAAAGAAATTAATAGTGATGCTGTTGCCTCTTATTTACAGTATGGTTTTGTGTCGCACCCGCATTGCATTTATCAACATGCTTACAAAATTCCCCCGGGGCATTTATTGCGGCTGAACCTTCAAACGAAACAAACATCACTAACACAATACTGGAATGTGTACGATGCTTACAATCAGCCAAAGCTTACCATTCCTTTTGGCGAGGCCCTGGATGAAACGGAAAAGATCCTGCAAAAGGCATTTAACTACCGCATGGTTGCCGATGTTCCGGTGGGTGTGTTTTTAAGTGGTGGTTTTGACTCCAGTTGCGTTACTGCTTTGTTACAAAAAGACAGCACAGAAAAAATAAAGACATTTACTATTGGCACAACAGATAAAAGCTTGAATGAAGCGCCTTATGCAAAACAAATAGCACAACATTTAGGCACCGAGCATACGGAGTATTATTGCACACCAAAAGAAGCGCTTGACATCATTCCCGAACTTCCATACTATTATGATGAACCTTTTGCTGATAGTAGTGCTATCCCTACCATATTGGTAAGCCGCCTGGCAAGGCAAAAAGTAACGGTGGCTCTTTCTGCTGATGCGGGTGATGAAATTTTTGCAGGATACAACCGCTATGACTATTTACTGAAGTATGGTGAAACATTAGGAGCGATTCCTAAGGTGTTGCGTAAAGCAATGGCGGGTGTAATGGAAAATATTTCTTCTGAAAGCATTCCTTACTTCAATAAGCAAAATAATTTTCATAGCCGGTACCAAAAGATTCGGAACTTATTGAACGATCCTTCACCTGCTGAAATGCTTAAGAATTTAAGCCAGGTATTTACAGGTGCAGAAATCAATGAATTGTTTTTGGACCGGGTAAAAGAATTACCTACTGCACATACCAGCAATGAATTAAAAGAAGAATTTTACGACCCCCTTTCATATATGATGGCAATAGATTATCAGACTTATATGGTAGATGATATTTTGCAAAAAGTGGATAGGGCTACTATGTCTGTAAGTCTGGAAGGACGGGAACCTTTTTTAGATCAATCAATCATTGAATGGGCGGCCCGCCTTCCAAATGATTATAAATATCATGATGGTGATAAAAAATATATCATTAAGCAAATTGTTTATAAATACATTCCAAAGGAAATGATGGATCGTAAAAAAATGGGCTTTGGAATACCGGTGGAAAAATGGTTAAGCAATGAGTTAAAAGATTTGGTGAGAAAGTATTTGTCTGAAAACAAACTGAACGAGCATAAGCTTTTTAATACTGCATATATTCAAAAAATTGTTTCCTCTTTTTTTAATGGAAGAACAGATCAGTATCTGAAGATTTGGTATCTGTTGATGTTTCAAATGTGGTATGAGAAGAATGGGTAATAATAGGACATATTTGGTGCTTTTGTACTTTAAAATGTCAATACAATGAAGAAATATTTATTTGAGGAAGTATCAAAATGTGAAATGTGCGGATCGGATACAAAGGAACATACTGTTCTTGGACAGAGACTTAATGTTTCCCAGGGGTTTCAACCAAAAAGTAAAAGCGGGATATCTGTATCAGTAAAAAAATGTAAAGATTGTCAACTGATTTATTCATCTCCTCTACCAATTCCATTTGACATTCAGGATCACTATGGAACACCACCTGAAGAGTACTGGACTCCAGATTACTTTATTTGGAGGCCAGATTATTTTGGTGAACAAATAAAAATTGTTAAAGAGCTATTGCGATTTGTAGATGGAATGTCTGCTTTAGATATTGGAGCTGGGTTGGGCAAAGCGATGATTTCGCTTAAAAAAGCCGGATTTGATGCCTATGGTTTCGAACCTTCCGCACCTTTTTATGAAAGGGCCCTTTCTCAGATGAATATAGAGCCATCCAAAATTAAACTCGGAATGATAGAGAATGTTGAATATGAAAATGAAACATTTGATTTTATAACATTTGGGGCTGTTTTTGAACATCTTTATCACCCGGCGACCAGCTTGGCTAAAGCTTTCCAATGGCTTAAGCCAAACGGAGTAATCCATATAGAGGTGCCATCATCCAGCCATTTTATTGCTAAACTTATCAACCAGTATTTTAAATTAAGAGGAACCAATTATGTCACAAATCTCAGTCCAATGCATTCGCCCTTCCATTTGTATGAGTTTGGACTTAAATCTTTTGAACTATTATCTGCCAAGTTGAATTTTAGAATCGAAAAGTATCAATATGATGTGGCGAATATTGATTTTGTTCCTAAATTTTTTCACCCTTTATTTAGTAGTTATATGAAATGGAGTAGAACTGGGATGCAGTTGACTGTATATCTTAGAAAGGTTAAGTATGCATGAAACGGTTTTTTGTCTTAAACGCTAACACTTAATTAGAAGTTTGAAAAATAATATCCTCTATCTCTCTTACGACGGCCTTACAGATCCTCTTGGTCAATCTCAAATACTTCCTTATCTCAAATATCTTTCTACACAAGGATATAGTTTCACCATCTTAAGTTTCGAAAAAAAAAGCCGCTTTCAAAAAGAAGGAAAAATAGTGCAGGCTATTGCAGATGAATCATCGATTGAGTGGGTGCCTCTTTGGTTCACAGCAAAACCTCCTGTTCTTTCTAAAATTTATGACCGGCATAAAATGTGGCAGACAGCCGCCAGGCTTCATAAAAAAAATAATTTTGTACTTGTACATTGCCGTAGTTATATAGCTGCTGAAGCAGGGCTTAAATTGAAGAAAAAGTTTGGTTTAAAAATGCTCTTTGATATGAGGGGTTTTTGGGCAGATGAAAAAGCAGATAATGGTCAGTGGAATCAGGGCAATCCCCTATTTAAAAGAATTTACAAGCATTACAAAAGGAAAGAAAAACAATTTCTAAAAAATGCCGATGGTATCATTTCCCTTACAAGGGCCGGTAAAGATTACCTGTTGCAGCAAGAGGCAAATAAAAATGTTTTGATTGACGTTATACCCTGTTGCGCAGACCTGGAACATTTTAATTTTCATAATGTTCCATTAGAAAAAGTTCAACAATTACGCTCTGATTTAGGTATAGCAAAAAATGAAAAAGTTATTACGTATCTAGGTTCTGTTGGAGGATGGTATATGACGAAAGAAATGTTTAGCTTTTTCAAAGTATTACTGGAAGCGCAGCCTCTTTATAAAATGTTGATCCTTACAAAAGATGATGTTGAAAAAGTAAAAAAAGAAGCGGCTGAAGAAGGCATTCCCCGCGATAAGCTTATTGTAACTTATTCTGACCGCAAACGACTTCCCCAATATCTCGCACTTAGTAATTGCAGCATTTTTTTTATCAGAAATACCTTTTCCAAAATAGCTTCTTCTCCTACAAAGCATGCTGAATTAATGGGCATGGGCATTCCCGTTATTTGTAATGATATTGGTGATACTGGAAATATAATAAAAGCGACAGGAACAGGTTTGTTGCTGAATGAGTTTGATCCTGCTTCCATAAAAAATGCTGTTTGTAAAATACCGGAATTGGAGAAGTTAGACAAGGAGCTTATTCGCCAATCTGCTAAAGAATTTTTTGATTTGGGAAATGGGGCAAAGAAATATTTAGAAGTGTATACCAATATTTTAGAGAAACGGGGTGGCTAACATTAAGTACCTGCATATCATTCGCGGCTTTGCCGCTTTTTTTGTGGTTTTGGCACACGCTAAATGGCCGTTTTGGGTTGGGGGATCGGCGTTTTTGAAAGAAAGTTCTTTTGCACAACTAATTGGTATTAATAAATTAGGACTGGCACTTGCCCTAAGCAGCAGCAACGGAACGGCGATGGTTATTGTATTTTTTGTGTTGTCAGGATTTATTATTTCTTACAGCTACAAAAAAAATGGGTGGACGTATAAACAGTTTTTGGTCAATAGGGCCATACGTATTTATATACCCTATATAGCTTCGGCATTGCTGGCCGGGCTTATCCTATGGTTTGCTTTTGCTGTGGCTTCTTCTGTTTTTATTTCACCACTTAAAGATTATCATCAAAGAATATTTATAGCTTACTCCGAAGGATTGAACTTCAGTAATTTCTTAAAGACCGTGGTGTTTTTTAAATCGGAGCGCATCAATTATTTTGGGTTTAATTATGTCTTTTGGTCGTTGTTGTATGAGATGTTATTTTACCTTTTCTTTCCCCTCATAATAAAATATTACAAGCAATTATTTTTTATTACTTCATTAATATATCCTCTTCACTTCTTTTACAATCCTCTTCCCGAAATTGACTTCTGGTATATTTATTTTACTGAGTACCTTTTTTATTTTACGGCAGGCGTGTTTTTGTTCCAATACATTTCCACCCATGGCATTGAATTATTAAAAGAAAAAAGCGTTTTTCGCAAGCCTGTTTTATTCTTTTTATTGATGGGTGCATTTTTATTGGTGATAAGTGGCGGCCTTGGAAAGTATAAAGACCTGAGCTTTTTAGCCGCAGCAATTTTTGGCATTGCGTGTATTGTACGCATTATGTTGTACGGCATTAAAAACACAATTCTTTCAAAATTCTTTTTATTCCTGGGTACTATTAGTTATTCACTTTACCTGGTTCACATACCTCTGCTACTTCTTTTTTATAGCTTGTTTTTTTATTTTTTTAGCTGGCATACCTACTCTTCTCCCTGGGTTCACTTTTTATTTGCTGCAGCAACCCTTTTACCTGCTTTTTTATTTTACCTGCTTTTTGAAAAGTTATCCTTTAAATTAATTGATCAGCACAAGAAAAAACTTAACAAAAAACAATCAGCAATTAATTTCATAGAAATCAAACCATTATAAAATTGTTCTTGTGAAAAAGAAGGTTTTGTTCTTATTGCCATACCCTTTAAATAAGGCTCCATCCCAACGATTTCGGGTCGAGGCATATTTTACAATACTCACCGAACACGGAATTGATTATTCTGTTAATACATTTCTGGATGATGCCGCATGGACTGTTTTATATAAAAAAGGATCATATGTTCAAAAGGCTTTAGCGGTGATAAA
>JAYULK010000083.1:0-36914 GCA_043763635.1 Chitinophagaceae bacterium | reverse complement strand
ATGTTTTGTTGCCCACCCATGCTTTGAATATTCATGTTGTAAAGGGCATCTACTGAGTTATCTAAACTCGCACTGGTAATATTAATAGATAACTGGTCATTCTTTTGAATAAGTGGCTCTGTTATAAAATAGCTTTTTTGAGTAGCTGTGTCAGTAAAATCTTCAAGATAATTATAAATAGCCCGTTGTGTTTTGCAAGATGTCATTCCGAGCATTAAAATAGCAATCAATAAAGAATAAAAGATGCGCATTTAAAATATGTTGAACGTTTATGTAATCGTCAGTTTACCTTTATCTATATCGGCTACCAGCATATAACCCAAAGAATCAATTGCTACCCTTGCTACCTTGTTTTTTACCTCTAGCACTTTCCCTTCCATATCCATTAAAGGCCCTGCTAACACCCTTACCCTTTGGTCGAGCTTGAGATCCATTTTTACAAGGCTCACGTGCTCGTGCTCATCTAAAAAAAGCTTAATGGCCTGTATCTCACGATCTTTAATTAGAGCCGGCTTCCCATCCCAATATACAAAATTGATTACCCCATCCGTCATACGAACATCAGTGCGGGATTCTTCACTGACCTTTACAAAAACGTAAGACTTAAAGAGCGGCTCTTCAACCACTTTAATCCGGTCGCTCCACTGGCGCCTTACCTTGTTTAAAGGACAATAACTTTCAATACCCTTATTGGTCAACAAGCCGTTTACCTTTTTTTCCCAGCGTGGACGGGTATATAAAGCATACCATTTCGAAGTCAACAAAATTACATTTAGCATGGCTTCGCCACATCAGTCACAGCAATTTTGTAAATACTGTGCTGAATTTTGTAAACGAAGGTGCAAATATAGGGGCTGATTTGTGAGTGACAAATAATTAAAAAAGGCGGAAAGTGAATAAGTTATCTATATCTGATGGGTTAAATAAATATAGTCATCTTTCATAAGGTAGTGCTCTCCACTGCCCTTGCAAGTAGCTTCTCCTTTGTTATTGAAACTCAGGGTATAACCCATCTTGCTTATCCAGCCAACATGCCTTGCCGGGTTGCCCGTAACTAATGAAAAAGGCTTAACATTTTTTGTTACTACCGCACCTGCACCAATAAAACAATACTTGCCCAATTCTATACCACATAAAATAGTAGCATTGGCGCCAATGGTAGCACCCCTATGCACGATGGTTTGTTTAAATTCCGCTTTTCTCTCAATAAAACTCCGCGGATTAATCACATTAGTAAACACAACAGAAGGTCCTATGAAAACCTCATCTTCTATTTCTACACCTTTATATACAGAAACATTATTTTGGATTTTAACTCCTTTACCAAGGGTAACACCATTATCAATAAAAACATTCTGGCCAATTGTGCAGTCAGGCCCTACAACAGCTTGAGGCATAAGGTGGGCAAAATGCCAGACCTTTGTATTTATACCTATTTGTGCCCCTTCATCTATAATTGCTGAGGGATGGATGAAAATGCTCGTTTCCATTCCGCAAAGATGAACATGTATCTGTACATTTATATAAATAGTCTTATTGAAAAAGCGTTATTACTCCCTGTATGTTTTTCGCGGAATTAATTTTATACAACCTCACACAGTTCAGCCCATCTTGTAGTAAACCTTGGAGAATGATAGTCTTTGCGCATTTTCCAATTACGTGTAGTACCTGAAGAAGCAAACTTCACTATATCATCACGCATACAAAAGTTTATATTATCCACCATATCCATTAAAAATCGGCCAACAGATTTACCCGGTTCAAACAAATTTCCCTGTATAGAATTATCAGGCACCAAACCACTTAGCATTACCCCCGCTTTTTTGTATTGCTCTCCTTTTTTAAACAGGCTTGCTGCCATTTGTACGGCAGGTTTTATTAATTCACTCGTTAAGGAAGTAGGTTGCAGCAATATAGTATATGCACTTATCATTGGGCCATGACGAAACCGTTCCCCGTCTGCTTTTTTTTCTTTTGGCACTACGAATGCACTAATAATAGTAGCAGCGCTCTGCTGGCGCCGCAGTTTTTCTGCAGCACGTGCTGTGTAGGTGCTGATTGCTTCTTTAATATCCCTTACATCGGTTACAGGAGTACCAAACATCCTTGTTGTGGCGATCATCTTTTTTGTCTTCAATTCGTCTTCCATCATAATGGCTTCTTCTCCTTTCAATTCTTTTAATAGCCTTATACCTACTACACCCCCCAAATGCTTTCGTACCCATTCCTCAGATAAATTATATAAATCCCATGCTGTATGTATATTAAAGTTAATTAGCTTCTCAGCAGACTTACTGCCTACACCCCATAATGCTTTTACGGGTGTTGTTTGCAAAGCCCTTACAATAGCCTGGTCATCAGCCAATACTACTACTCCATTTGTTGCCGCTTTATTTACTTTGGCCATATTATTAGCCAGCTTGGCTAATGTTTTTGTAGGTGCTGCGCCAACTGATACCTTTACTCCAGTCCATTGTTCAACTGTTAGTTTTGCATTTAGTAATAACTTATATAATTGCTCTTTTGAAAATCCCTGAAGATTTATAAAACATTCATCTACCGAATACACTTCTACGTTTTCTTTTCCAAACAAAGTTTCTAATGTCTCCATCACTCTCCGGCTCATATCACCATATAAATTATAATTAGAAGAGAATACTTCAACACCATATTGTTCAATCAATGGCTTAGCCAAAAAGTATGGTCCTGCCATTCCTACCCCGATAGCTTTAGCCTCATCACTACGAGAAATAATACAACCATCATTGTTGCTTAAGACTACTACTGGTGCATTAGCCAACTCTGGCCGAAACACTCTTTCGCAAGAACAATAAAAAGAGTTACAATCAACAATGGCTTTCATGATTATTCATTAACCAGGTTAATAATCAATTTTATCATGAGTTCTTTATTGGAAGGATCGCTTTGCGCTACCAACAGCGCAAGAGCTACCAAAGCATTATCATTGATTTTTATCTCGCCATCTTTTTTTAAGGAATGTTTATTCAAATGCAAAAACCATACAAACAGAAAAGCGCCAATGCGTTTGTTGCCATCAGCAAAAGAATGGTTTTTAATGATGAAATAAAGAAGATGTGCAGCTTGCTCCTCAATGCCCGGATATACATACTCACCGCCGAAAGTTTGTATAACACTATTTAATATGCTACTGAAACCATCGTTCCGCTGGCGGCCAAATAATTCAGAAGCTTCTTTTTTGCTGATAAGCTTTTTCTTAAGTTGATCAATGGCTTTTATAGCTTCTTCATATTTTATCTCGCAAGTTAAGGTTGTATGCGATGAATCAATTTGCAGCGTATTACTATCAAATTGATTCAATAAAATAAACGAACGGGTGTAACGTGAAATTATTTCAAGTAGTCCCTGCGATTCATTTGAAGATAACTCCTTGCCCCCAATAGTTGTTTTTAAAAATTCAACAGTTTGATTAAGTTCTTTAAACTTTTCCTGTTGTTCCTGTAAAAGTTTTTCATTGATGGTATAACCTTTTATTAAATGGTTCTTTAAGGTTTGTGTAGCCCAAATCCTGAATTGTATTCCTCGTTTTGATTTGACCCGATAACCTATTGATATAATAATATCAAGATTATATACATCATACGTATATGCCTTTCCGTCATTTGCAGTTGTCCGGAATTTCCGGACAACTGCTTCTTTAGTTAATTCACCTTCTTTAAATATATTACCGATATGTTCAGAAATAGTTTTTTTACTTTTTTCAAAAAGCATCCCCATCTGGTCTTGAGTTAACCAAATGGTTTCGTCTTCCAACCGTACTTCTAACTCACTCCTTCCATCTTCCGTTTGATAAATAATTATTTCTCCCTTGCCTTCCATAATAACAAATTACAAAGATTAAACAGTATGTATCACATACGTTACTACACCCCAAACCGAAAAGCCCGAAGCATCTTCTATTTCAATAGAGCTTAGCTTTTTAGAATCAGGCACTAAACGCTTCCTTTTATTTTGCAAAACCTCTAATCTTCTTATCAATAAATCACCATTTAATACTGCAATAATTACGCTTCCATTCCGGGGTTCTAAAGAGCGGTCTACAATCACCACGTCACCATGATGTATGCCAGCACCAATCATAGCATTACTGTTTACACGAAGGAAAAAAGTGGCTGGTTTGTTTTTTATAAGCTGTTCATTTAAATCAATGCCACGCTCCGCATAATCATCGGCAGCGGCACCAAAGCCTGTAGCATTGGCTGTGTGTACATTCCATTGATTAAAATCTTTTGATCCCTTATATGATGAGGAGAAAAATTCGTTCGTATCCATAAAATGATTTTAAGTTTTTGCTAAATTTATTAGTAAATTTATGCTAAATAATTTCACAGGAAGAAAACAATTTTATGGAAGTACCACAAAACCTTACACAATTGCCTGGCTATCGTTTGTACGAATACCTACTGGTACTAAGCCCGCATGAAGAGCTGAGGAATAAAATAATGAAAGTGAAAAACGAATTTGCAGAAAAGTATAAAGCTCCTGTTGCAAAATATACCAAGCCGCAGATTACCCTGGTTACTTTTGTTAACTGGAGCATGATGGAAGAAAAAATTTTGCACCGGTTACAAACAATTGCCATGGGCATTACACCTTTTAAAGTTGAGTGCAAAGATTTCGGCTCCTTTCCTTCACACACTATTTTTATTAATGTAGCTAGCAGGGCCCCTATTCAAACCCTTGTAAAAGAATTAAAGCCTGGGCAACAATTACTAAAGCTGAATAAGGAAAGTAAACCACACTTTATAGATGAACCACACCTTACCATTTGTAGAAAATTAAAGCCCTGGCAATATGAACAAGGCTGGCTAGAATACTCAAACCGGCAATTTACCGGACGCTTTATTGCTGATAGCATGTTGTTGCTAAAAAGACCTGCTGATGAAAAAGGCAGCTTTCAAATTGCCAAACGTTTTGAGTTCCAAAACTTACCTGTGCTTACAAAACAGGGAAATCTCTTTTAAGAGATATGCACTCCTGTAAGAAAGAAGCCCATGAACATCATGGGCTTATTTCTTTACCTATTTAAAATATTTTATTCAATCACTTTACCATTCACCAACGTTACTACACTCAAGGGTGGCAATACAATATTACCTTTTTGCACTGCACTGGTTTTTGTGCAATTATTGCTTCCGGCATCAGTGATATAGTAGTCAAACGTATCGGGCAAATTTGCTCCGGTTAAATTAACTTTTACTGATTTAGCAGAGTTATTTATATATACCATTGTGAATGCCCCCATTTGTGTGTGTTGAAAGGCCGTAGCAAAAACACCAAGGCTTTCATCGTATGTTGTTTTCACCATTTGAGCACCAGGACGAATAAAACGGTAAAAATGTTTTGAAACATAATACTTTTTGCCTTTTGCAGCCGTGCCTTGCATGAGTGTAAATTTTCCAATAGCGTCCATACCGCTTCCCTGCCACCATACCCATGCAGATGCATTTCCATGATACATGGCAGCATGTATGTCCATTGCAAGGTTAATAGCTCCTGCCTTATCTGTTGCATTGCCCAACCAATTGTCTGTATAGCCAGAGGTCTCTGTCATCCAATATGGTTTTCCGGAAGGTACCTTATGCTCTGTATTTGTAGTGGTCCAAAGTTTAGCAAGGGCAGATGTAGCCGTTGGACTCACCCCCTCCTGGTAACCGTGTACGGCCCAGATATCCATTTTGCTTAAGGCTGCTGCATCATCCACTAAATTCTTGTTATAGAAATACTGACGGTCTTTTCCGCCTTCCATTTCTAACATGTTTTCGGAGCCAAATATTTTAACATTGGGAAACCTGGCCTTTACTACCGGCACTACATTTTTAAGCGCTTCACCATACCATTTTTGTGGTTTATAAAAAGCAGAGTTAAAAGTTTGTTTGAATAAAGGTTCATTCTGCAAGCTTATGGCATAAACATCAATGCCAAGGTCTTTGTATAGTTGAATACCATCTGCTAACCAATTTCCAAATTCTGTATACTTAGCAGGGTCTAAAGTACCTCCATTTTTTGTACCTCCCGGATTGGGTGTGCCCGATATGGGGTTATTATCGTTGTCTAACGCACATTTTAAATCGGCAGGCGGAGACCAAACAGTAAATATAAACTTGAGAGGTATGTTTTTGCTTTTGGCAATTTTTGCAAGTCCTTCTACTACGGGTTTTTGTTTGTTCCAATCAGCATCCTGCCCCTGAGTAGGCGTGGCTGGTGGAAAAAGTTCATTACGCCAAATTGTAATACCCAGGTCTTCCACAACCTGAGTTGCCCATGCATCAGAATACAAATTAGAGGCATTGCCCCACCATACGTCCTGTGCTCCAAAAAATCCAAATCCATCTATAGTCTGATACTTTTGAGTTATATCAACCGAAACACTTGTAGTTAGATCTGGGGTCACTACAGGGGGAGGTGAGGGCGGAGGGGGGTTCTGAATACTGCCTTTTTTTTTGCAGGAACAAAACAAAATTAGCAGTAATAAAAAATACCTTACTGCTTTTAAGGCAAAGTTATAGCTCATCATTTTTTCGTTTAAGTATAAGAAACCTTATTGGTTATGTAATAATAACAAACATTGGCAATAGTAGTATCATTAAGTATAACCCGCATAAATACTGATCCTATACAGGAAAACATAAATTTTAAATTGCTAAACAATTTAGTAATTCATAGTTTTGTTTTCATTTTAAATTAAATAAATGGAAAATACCAACCCAGCTCAACAAACGATTGATACCTATAAAAAAGGACGTGGCGCTCAAATTAACACTCCCAACAAATTTGAAAAAAACGAAGTAACAAGGGAGCATATTGAAGGCATTGATGAATGGATTGAAGGTGATATAAAAACGCAGTACATTGAAGTGTTTCCCAAAACCATTGTAAATAAAGTAGAGAGCCCTGATGTAGGTATGATGTACAGTATGAACCCATACCAGGGTTGCGAACATGGCTGTATTTATTGCTATGCCCGAAACTCTTTCGAATACTGGGGGTATAGTGCCGGCGTAGATTTTGAAACGAAAATTCTGGTAAAAAAGAATGCACCTGAGTTGCTTCGAAAATTTTTAATGCACCCCAAATGGGAACCAGTACCCATAATGCTAAGTGGCAATACAGATTGCTACCAACCTGCGGAACAAAAATTCAGGCTTACAAGAAAAATGTTGGAAGTGTGTAATGAGTTTAACCAACCTGTAGGCATACTAACTAAAAATGCATGGATCATTAAAGACAAGGACATACTGCAAGAGATGGCAAAGAAAAAAATTCTATCAGCCATGGTATCCATCACCTCTTTTGATGAAGATTTAAGAAGGGTAATGGAACCAAGAACTACTACAGCTAAACAACGCTTAAGAGTTATTGAAGAATTAAGTAAAGCTGGTGTACGCATGGGCGTTATGATGGGCCCAATGATCCCTGGATTGAACGAACATGAGATGCAACGTATTATGAAGGCAGCAAAAGAGGCCGGTGCCACATTTACAGCGTATACATTCATAAGATTGAATGGTGCTATAAAATTATTATTTCATGATTGGCTGTATAAAAACTTTCCTGACCGTGCTGATAAGGTTTGGCATATGATAGAAGCAGGACATGATGGGAAAGTAAATGACAGCCGCTGGGGCGTACGTATGCGTGGCGAAGGCAATATTGCGCAATTGGTAGCTATGCAGTATAAAAAGTATGGAAAGCTTTATGGCATGAATGCGGAACGTTGGGAATTAGATGGAAGTGGTTTTAGAAGACCCGGAGAGCAGGGGAAGTTGTTTTAATCTAAAGACCTTTATACATTGTAAAAAAAACACTATGGCGAAGCAAAATGTGAAGAATGTGGTTCTACCTCATTCACAAGCCAAACTTGATTTGTATAAAAGTTATTTACAGAAATACCTTCCAATATTGACATTAGCAAAAGGGATATCAAAAATTAATATTTACGATATTTTTTGTGGTAGTGGGGTTTATGAGGACGGCAACATAGGAAGTCCTTTGATAGCAGTTGAATGTGTAAGAAAAACAAATGAACTGATGGAACAAAACAATTGGGCTACCAAACCAATTGCTCTGTCAATTAATGATGGAGAAAAAGGTAAGATAGACAACATTAAAAGTTTATTCAAAGAGGTAAACATCAGAAACCTTTTCCCAGCATTTTTCAATCTTGATGCTGATGAGATGTTGGACAAAGCTATATTTGAAGTCAACAATTTTTCACATAGAGAAAGAAATTTAGTGTTTATTGACCCATATGGATACTCACATATTGACAAAGAAAAAATTTTAAGACTTTTAAAAAATGGCCGTACTGAAATTGTTTTGTTTTTACCTGTAATGCATATGTACAGGTTTTCAGAAATCGCAATTCTTGATATTGAACGTAAATGTTATGATGATCTCCGGAAATTCATAAATGATTTCTTACCTAATCAGTCTTTTGATTCGGTATTCGATTTTATAAATGCATTGACTAAAGCATTTTCTTTCGGAGGCGATTATTTTTCTTGCTCACATTATATAGAACGCGGCAAAGGGAATTATTATGCAATATTCTTTATTACCCCACATATATACGGGTTAGAAAGGATGTTAGAGGTTAAATGGAAAGCTGATCCATCAAAAGGTAAAGGTTTCTTGAAAGACGATTGGGGATTATTTGAAGAATTACGTGTAGAATACAATAAAGCCATTCAACTTGAATATTTAAAGGGATTAATTGTTCAAAGCATGAGAAATTCTGCCAAAGGCTTGTCAAATATAGATTTGTATCGATTGGCTTTAACTAATGAGTTCTTGCCAAAGCATGCCAATCAAATCTTGAAAGAAATGAGAAAGGAAAAAAAATTACTAACAACAGACAATAATGGAACTTTAAAAGATTTTGGAAATGCCACTTACATTGATTTTGAACATTTTAAAAAAAATGAGATTGTTATAGCTTTTAAACTGAAGTAATTATGGGACAATCAAGTATTGAGTGGACAGAGATGACCTGGAATCCAACAACAGGATGTGATAAGGTTTCTGCTGGTTGTAAATATTGCTATGCAGAAGTAATGACTCGTCGGTTATACGCAATGGGAATTAAAAAATATATAGATGGCTTTGAAATAAGAACACATGAAAATGAACTGAGCACCCCGTACAAATGGAAGGGCTCAAAAATCGTTTTTGTGAACTCAATGAGCGATTTGTTTCACCCTGAGGTTCCTTTAAACTTTATTCAAAAGGTTTTTACTGTGATGAATAATACTCCGCAACATACCTATCAAGTTCTCACGAAAAGAGCAGAACGTTTATTTGAATTGCATGCGCAGCTTAACTGGACTAATAATATTTGGATGGGTGTATCAGTAGAAGATAAAAGAGTAAAGCATCGCATTGATCTTCTTAGGAAAACAAATGCCAAAACCAAGTTTCTTTCCTGCGAACCTTTGATAGGGCCCTTGCCAAACATGGATTTAGAAAGTATAAATTGGGTAATTGTTGGAGGTGAGAGTGGCAGAAAACCAAGGTCTATGAATGTTGACTGGGTATTAGACATTCAGCAGCAGTGTGAGGCAAGCGATGTAAGATTCTTCTTCAAGCAATGGGGTGGAACTAACAAAAAGAAAGCAGGACGTATGCTCAATGGAAGAATTTATGATGAGATGCCTTCAATAGAACAATTAGAGGAAATAGATTTTTGATTCGATGAAACAATTACCAGTAAAGGCTTTCAATCCTCTTTGCCTCCACGCTGCAAAAATATTTTTGCAAACTATTTTGTTGATGCGAAATTAATAACTCTATGTTTGCAACTGATTAACAACACAACCATGCGAAGCGAAGTTTTACATATTGAATCAAAAACGATTAGCTCGAAGAGCTATTCAATTCGCGGGGTATGCCTTTATAAAAACTAGTTTCCAACCAAAATCAACTTAGCAAGGCCCCGCAGAAATGTGGGGCTTTTTGTTTTACAATAAAAATTTCTGATTTCAGTTTATGTAAAAACTGCTTACGAAAATCTTAAAGAACTAAAAATAAAATAGATGGAGCTCAATAACATGTCAAAACACCAATTGAATAAAGGAATGAAAGCTATAACTCATTTACTGTTGCTGGCTGCATGTACCAATAGTCAGGAAAACCGCTTTGATATTCCGAAATCGAAGTCGCAAAGAAGCAAACGACCGGGGCAACTCAAAGTAAATGCGTAACATTTACTTGTGAAAGAAGTGAAGCCCGGTCATAAACGACCGGGCTTTTTTTATACAGCAGATTATGAAAAATGAAGGACGATAGTCCGTAATTCTTAATCGTTGCAGTAACAAAGCATTTATTGAACAAGCCGGTAATTAAAAACTAAATATTAATCATGTAAACCGATGTATTATGAATGGAGCTATTACTAAAATCAGGATAGAATTAGTCAACACATTTAACCAGGTGTTTGATGTATTTACCACAAGAGAAGATGTTCTGTATTACCAACCTTTCAATGAAGGATGGATGATGCTTGAAATATTGGAACATACCCTATTGGCAAATTATTTTCTGCTGCGCATTGTGAATAAACAAATAGAAAGGGCATTGGCCACTGTGAGTAAACATGCGATGGATAATAAAGAGTATTCGCTTGATGAAAGCATACTGTTAAGAATGGAAAAAAAGGGTTCTCCCTTGTGGGTGCCAAAGCAATATATTGAACCCTCTGGTGAAATGCCTTTGTTGCAATTGAAAATGAATTTGCATGATCAGTTCAATGAGTGTATGAAGGTTTTAAAAAACCGAGTAGCGATAGATGCAATTAAAAATACGAGTGAGCGGGGAAGAATAGATGCCCTTCATTATTTATACTTCTTAGTGCAGCACATGCAAAAACACCTGGCCCAGATAGAAAGAGTGAAGCAAGATTTTGATCAATGTCAAAAGGGAATAATAAATAATGATAGTTGTATGTCAGGATTTATTTGCCTGAACTAATATGACGGTGTATTGATTGCAGAAAAAAGGCGCAGGCTAATATCATCAGGCGTCGTGAAGAAACTGCCAGCACCCGTAGCTTGCTGAACACTGCAAAGCTCATGAAAGAAAACGCCATGCTATGGAAGCTGAAGGAAATGGAATATGTGAAAAAGATCGCAGACAAAATCAGCAACATCAGCGTAAGCGGTAACGGTGTGCTCATCAAACAGTTGAAGCAGATCTTCGTGCCACAGAAATAAAGCACTATTGTTCCCGTCATTCTTCGGGATGTTTGGGAGCAATAGTTTTATTATGAGCCAGGCTGTATTGCTACTATTTAGCTTTTGTTGCGTCGCACTCTTGTACGTTCGGTAACTTTATTCAGCAACAACATTAAAGCAAAAAAGTGAAATGGAATTTTTACTGAAATATAAAGACGTTGAATACCTAATATCTGTTCTTGACGAGTACGAACGGAAGGATGGCATCGAAGTGCTTCGACTCCCATACGGAAAATCAGAG
The DNA here is from genome assembly GCA_043763635.1 of Chitinophagaceae bacterium. GTDB lineage: Bacteria > Bacteroidota > Bacteroidia > Chitinophagales > Chitinophagaceae > Flavisolibacter. The sequence continues at coordinate 25,403 of JAYULK010000083.1, read as the reverse complement.
GATGATTGGGTAGAATATCAAGTCACGGCTCATAGACTTGAAGGAGATAAATTGTTACCGATAAAAGTTTTGAATTTGCCTAAAGGTGTAAGAGACGAACTTGGAAAATACATTGACAAAATATTGGATCGGACATTTATTGCAAACCCGTATTTTGATGAAATCTTAGTTTTCCCAAGCAACGAGGTGTTTTCATACCAGTCGGGTATGAAGCCGGTTAAATGCGACCATTGTTCAAGAGCCAATCTTTATGAAAAAGTATTTAAAGAAAACAAACAAGAGTATGTAAAACGCATTAAACAGTTATTGGAACGAAATGCAAACAATGAATGGCCGTTTAATGAAAAATTACGGGTTCAGTTTACGGTTTCAAATCTTCAGTCAAGACTTGATAAAGTTGACTTAGATAATTTAGCTAAGACGATACTTGATGTCTTAAAAGGAACAGTTTATTCGGATGATAACCAGATTGTGAGTTTAGCTGGATCAAAAGCAAGTGTCAACAACATTAAAACATTTATCGTTGCTGTTAAAAGACTTGAGCAAAATGAGGTGCCCACTTTTCAAAATCATCTTTGGTCAAATTATCCCAACGCTTGGAAGGAAGAAAGGAAAATAAAGGAAGAAGCTAATAAACCTACACGTTTTTACAGTGTGGATGATTTTAGAATTTAAGACGACTATTCATACATCACCTGTTCATCGGTATAATAAGTCAAAAGCATCCCTCGTGCTGCAGTTAAAATCGGCTTACCGGATGGGCTTTCTGTTTTTTTCTTGGTGTGGATTAGCAGATACTCTTTTACCTCGCTGTTGATCTTGCCGGGATGATTTTTATAAATTTTTTCAGTAGCCTCTTTTAAAACTTTCTTTATGGTTGTAGCCAATTCTTTGATTTTGTCATCCGGTATGGCGTTGGATTTTGAGAAAGGTGAAATTCTTGTTTGCCATAAAATTTCATCGGAATAAGAATTGCCAATGCCTCGTATAATGTCCTGGTCTAACAAAACATTTTTTACAGCCGCTTTACGGTTCAGGATTTCTTTAAGCGTTTTATAGTTGAGGTCAAGGGCATCAATACCATCTTTGTCAACTGGGTCTAATTTGACAGCCGCATTTTTCATCCTGTCGGTAAGTGCAAGGCCAGAGCCATCTTTAAAATGGAATTCGACTATGGTTGATTTACGTTCGTTCTTTTCTTCAAAGTAGTGAAGATCGCCGGTGAGCATTAAATGAACTCCTAATACAACACCTTTAGAAAATTGCAGGCGCAGCTCTTTTCCTGAACGGTAAATATCCATGAGTTTCTGTCCTTCCAATGCTTGTGACAGCTCGTTTGGAGCATCCTTTAATTTTTTGCCGTTGACTACTTTTATTTTAGTTACTTGTTTACCAGCCAACAGGCTTTTTAAATTACGGGAGAAAACTTCAATATCAGGAATTTCTGGCATAGCAAAAAGATACTATTAAAAAAGAAATGATGGCACAGCAATTTATTCAATTTATATAATCTTTTGAAACCGCATCAAGAAACGATTAAAGCTGAGGAGGATTACAGAATGATGAACGGATTGCGACGCAACACCAGCTCAATCGAAGCGATGATGCCGGTATCATAAATAAAATAACTTTTAATAGAGGAACTGATTATGGCAAAACTAAAACTTACTGGAAAAGAATTAAGAAGCATTGGATACCCGGAAGGACCGGTGATCTCCATTGCCATGAATATAATGCAACAATCGTTCAAACATCTCTCCAAAGTAGATGCGCTGGAAATATTAAGCAGCATTTTACAAAGTCCTAATCAATACGCGGAGGATGCTGTGTTGGGGAAGATAGCTGAAGCACTGATACCTAAACCAAAGATTGGTGGGGATGAAATTGCTTTAAAAGAAAAAGGAGTTCACTTTAATGTGTTTGGCGGCGAAGGCATAGAGCCAGGTGCCATGCAACAAATGTACACAGCGGTAAAAATTCCTATTGCTGTTGCGGGTGCCTTGATGCCTGATGCTCATCATGGTTATGGCTTACCAATAGGCGGCGTGCTGGCAACAGAAAATGCAGTGATACCGTATGGCGTTGGTGTAGATATTGGTTGCCGTATGTGTCTTTCCATTTTTGACATAGATGTAAAAGAACTCACCCAACGCGAACACTACTATACAAGAGAGCTAAACGAAGCCACACTTTTCGGCAGCGGCTCTTTATTTGATAAACCTGCCGATCATGAAGTGATGTACCGGAAAGAGTTTGATGAACTAGGCTTATTAAAAGGACTGCAAGGCAGGGCATGGAAGCAATTGGGTTCTTCCGGATCAGGTAATCATTTTGTAGAATTTGGGATTGTTGATTTGAATGATGATCATAAAGAAAATGATGTGAGTGGAATTGGTTTGAAGAAAGGCTTATATCTCGGTTTGTTATCACACTCTGGCTCAAGAGCTCTTGGCGCAAACATTGCCAATCACTATACAAAAATTGCCAAAGAAAAAAGAAGGTTGCCGGGAGAAGCAGCCAACCTCGCGTGGCTATCATTAGATGAGCAGGAAGGTATTGAATACTGGATGGCTATGAGCCTTGCCGGAGACTATGCTTCTGCATGTCATCACATCATTCATGCTAAGATTGCAAAGAGCCTGGGAAGACAGCCATTAAAAATGGTAGAGAACCATCACAACTTCGCATGGAAAGAAATGCATGAAGGAAAAGAAGTAATTGTACATCGAAAAGGGGCAACACCTGCAGGTAAGGATGTGTTAGGCATCATACCAGGCTCTATGTCAGCACCGGGTTTTATTGTAAAAGGCAAAGGTGAAGCAGCATCACTATCATCTGCATCACATGGTGCAGGCCGGAGAATGAGCCGAACGGTTGCTTTAAAAACCATTACACATAAACAGATGAACGAAGTTCTTGCCCAAAAAGGCATCAAGCTTTTAGGTGGCGGCCTGGATGAAGCACCTTTTGCCTATAAAGACATTCACCAGGTGATGAAGGCACAAAAAGCATTGGTGGATACAGTAGGAATTTTTTATCCAAAAATTGTAAAGATGGATGGCGCTGTTCCAAAACAATGGAAGAAGAAAAGAAATAATTAAGGTGCAATAATTTCGAATTACCTACCGGTTATTCGGTTATATCCAACTCTATCCACATGGGCCGGTGGTCGGAGATAAAATATCTTATATAGCTTCTAAATTCAGCCGCGGTTTTGTTCTGATATATCTCTGCGAATGCTGCGTTATCAAAATCAAATATGCCATGTGCTTTAATTTTTGATTTTAAGCCCGGCATAAAAGCAATTTGGTCATAACTCTTATCGTCGTTAAGATTTGAATAAATTTTAGAAGTATGGTCAGGCAATTGAAGGCCACGCTCTACCAGTGCTTTATACACCGGATCATCTTTATCCACTTTGGGCAAATTAAAATCACCCAAAGCAAATGCATTAGCTGTATACGAATATTTGCTTTTTGATCGAAGATCAGCCCAACGGCCTACACAGTAGGCCTCCAGGCACCGCCGGTCAATAGATGCTTCTTCATTTTCTTTACCAAAATATAGATGCACATTCAACAAAACAAAGGAAAATTTATTTGCTTTAAAACTCACCATAAAAGGACTGCGGTCGAAGCCGGTAAAAGTTGCACTGCTTCCTGTAATATGTATGTCTTTGTAATCGCTGGGTGGTATTGCTAGTTCAGCCACTTCCTGCAACACTTCAATTTTTTTATTATTGTAAATAAATGCAAGCCGCTCATTATTACCGGAAGCATCAGAAAAAATAAATTGATAAGATTTACCTAACAACTTAACGATCTCCTGGAAATGCTCGCTGTTTTCTTTTGTTTCCTGTACAGCAACCAGGTCGAACCACGAAATAATTTCAACAATTATTTTGAGGTGCTCCTCTTCCCTTTCCTGGGCACCAAGGTTTGCTATATTCCAGGTTGCTATCCGCAAATTATTTTTAGTGCTTTCAGGAATCTGTCTGCCCTCTTTAGTTTTTCGGTAATGCCTGATAGCTTTAATCTCTTTTAATAGATTGACGATATGAGTGAATTTTGGTTTAGGGAATGATGGCATAACTAATACTTATTAGAATTAAATGAACAATAATAGTTGACGAATTGATACAAGCTCTCTTCACTATAAATGATTCTATTTCCTTTCCTTAGTAGCAGGTTTTACTCGTTTCAATGAAGCAGTTCTTGTTTTTTTCACAACTGAACTACTATTGAATCTATCTAGCGCCTGCCAGAGTTTTTCAACATATCCTCCAATATTTCCAAACAAAATATTTTCTCCAAAAAATTAAATGCAGTTTCATTTTCATCATTGCTTATAGTAAGCGCATATTTTACAAGAAGGATATGTTCATAGATCAAATTTCTATGTGATTCATGGTAATCAAAATGTCTTTCATATCATTCCTAACGAAGCGCCCTCTTTCAACATTTCTTTTTTATCTTTTCTTACTACCCTGTCCAACATGCGTTGCTGTTTATATTCCTGCCATTCAAAAGTGCTGTTTTCAACCAGGCAGTCTTCAATTTTAAATACTACTACATCATCATGGTAAATGGAAAAAGTTTTATTGCTGTAACTAACATTCTTCCCCTTTTCAATTAACGCTGTTACTTCGGCATCCGTCATAGTATGTTTGGCTAAAAATATAGTGGCGGCCAGCGCACCACGAAAGAAAAGTTCAACCTTCTCTTCATCCGTCAGATTAAAATTCAGCCAATGTATTTTTCCCGTATCAATGCTCCTTACCGTCTTCTGATACATATCGTGTTTCAAAATAAAATCCCTGTCATAAAAAAAACGCATGGTGCTTATTAGCTTACCCCCTAACCCCATTAGTGTTTGTATTTTCTTAGAAGCTGTGTCATCTTCATACTCAAGCTTAATACCAAATGTGGGTTTGCGTGGTACAGGTATTTTTGGATTATAGAAAACATTAATCGGGAAGTTGGAGAGCATGCCTCCATCTACGAGTAGTGCACAAGGCTCCATCTTCTTTTTCACTTTCATGTATTGAAGCCATTCCTTTTCAATGGCGGGCATCTGGTTTTCAGGAAAATCTATCTTAAAAGGTTTAAAAAAGAATGGAACTGACATAGATGCCCGTACATATTTGGCAGGTGAAATATTAAAATCATCACCCCAATACATTTTATGCATACCAGGAAACTCAACTTTTATTTCATGGGTAATGTCAGAACTTACAATTACAATTTCTTTTGTTACGCCCTTATCTTCTGCTTTCAACCGTTGCTCAAAAGCTTGCATTAATAATGGCAATATGCCCTCAGATGTAAGAAAATCATTTTCCCTTTCAGAAATAAACTCACTTAAATGATCAAAAAGATCATCAATTTTTACCCTTGGATTTTTTATTTTTTGGAGCGTTGCTTCAAAGTTTGGGTTTGTAGCCACCACTTGCAAAATAGCTTTTTCATCTATTGCATCAGCGCAAGTTTCATAATGATAAGCAAGCGCAGCTTCTTCCAGATTTAATTTGGTCTTGAGATCATTAACCGATTGGATGCCGTTTGCTTCCAGTATGTCTTCCCTTATCCAATTTTCAAAATCATCACCGGGATTAATGCCTAAATGTTCGGAATGTGTATATAAAAAACGATAAAACACAATCCTTCCAATGAACAAAGCGATAATAATTACTAAAACAGCTACAGATAATATGGTTCCCCATTTTAATACTTCATATAAATTGTTGTCACCATCATAAAACGCAAGTCCTAAAGAGCATACAACCAACGCCAGCAATGCTATAGAAAAAATAATAGCCCTCCTTTTTATGGCCTTAATGTTTTTAATGACCGGGCCCATACCTACAGTGCCGGTAAACATTTTTAAAAGCAGCTTTCGCCACCTTGGGTGCCCATCCACCATATCAGTCAGCGGCTTATTAGCCAGGTATTCCAATACTTTTTCAGAACGGGTTTCATAATAATTTCCTTCTTTACCTAATGCTTGTGCTTCTTCCTTTGTGTAAACTGCATTAAGCAATAAGGTATTGATAGAACCCGCACTTGTACCAGCCATCTTCATAAAACGGATACCCATTTTTTCGAGTATGTATGTGTACCCTGCCAGGGCTACGCCATGCACACCGCCTCCTTCTTGCACAAGGTCAACATACTGCTTGCCCAACTTATCCCTGATGTCTGATACGCAAAGTGGCTTGTCTTTAAATTTTCCATTTAAAAAATTAATGTAAGGTTGTACAGCACCTGTAAATACTTGCGGGCTTAAATTATTTGCTGGCATGAAATACTTATTTGATGTTACGATAAAGGTTATTGAAGAAGCATATTAAAATTGTAAGTCTCTTGTTTCAAATTCCCGGTCTGGTTCTCTGTTAAGTATTCTATACAAAACAGAATTTAATGTATAGGTACTATTATGGAAATTTTGAGATCTTCGCCAAACACTTTAAATTTTTGGATACTGTGTTTCACCCTCGTACCGTATTAAAAAAATAAGCACCAAGGCAAAATAAAATAATAACAAGGCCAATAATTGGCAATAAAGCTTTTAAAATTACTCCCGACATAGCTTCAAATTTTATAGTGAATAAAAGTTTTTATAATCAAAATGCTTAACTAAAGTTTTTCCCTTCAAACCAAATCCTCCGGACTAAATTCTCTTACCGGCTTCTTCCCTAGTATCCTGAACAACACTGAGTTCAATGTAAAACTGTCGTTATCAAATCCACCGTGTGATTCTGAGCGGCTGATGTCAGGACCAACAATTTTATCAGCAACCGCAGCTCCTGCAACTACAATCCGCGGCCATCCGTTAGCACTATTTCCTTTCAGCATTTTTGCCACATCCTTATCTGAAGAATCTTTGAAAGTGGCATTGATAAATTTTTCCATTCCAAGTATCGGTCTTTCTCTTCTTCTTTCAAATGCATTGCTGACAAGATAGAGTAACGACTTGCCATAAGGACCAACGTCATCGTCTCTTTCTCCTTTATCGCTCAACACATAAATGGTGGGAAGCAACTCCCTATCTATTTGAATTTGAGGAACATATTTCTCTTTAAAAAGATCAAGAGAAACGGCAGGCGCCATTAGTTGTATTGTTTTTACAGGTATTCCAATTCCTAATAAAGTTTCCAATGCATAAGCAAGAAAAATGGCACCTGCACTGTGGGCTACAATATGTATTTCCCAATTCTTTTTTTCTGTATCAGCGAGTTGCTCAAATGCCTGTAGTCCTTTTTGAGCCAGCACTTTCATGGCTCTTTGTTTCCCCCCTCGTGTTGCTTCGCCGGTGGATGCAAGTCTTGCATTTTCTTTCATTTCATCCCAAAGCAAAGTGCCTGCTTTTGCACTTGTTAATTCAAAACATTTGTCTTTTAGTTCTACTGCTCCATCTCTTAACCTGGTTAAAAAATTAGCAGTAGCTCTGTCTTCATTTGTAAAAATATCAAGCACATGATGCTTCATAGAATTCCAAAAATCTGTCTCCCACATAATGTGTACAGGATAGATTTGATTTTCCAGGCAAACCTGTTTGTAAGAGATCACTCTTCTTGCCACATCTCTTTCCGAATTCAATCCACCATGCAGGTAAAGCATGATGCGTTTCTTCTTCCAGTTATTTTCGTTTGCAGTTGTTGCAATGCTTTCAAACATGGTATCAATATCATCTTCTTCTGTCCAATAATCCCCGCTGTCAGAAAGAAAACCATTGTTGCCAATGTTAACGATGTATGGTTTGATATCATGCAAAGGAATAAGACTACTTGCCTTTTGTGCTCCTTTGCTGTCGCTTTTTTTATTTTTATAATCAGATAAATTTACTTCCAGTGGCACACCTAATTGCACCGTCCAGCAATCTGCAGAATGAAGTATCCAGTCTTCATACGTCAATAAAGCAAAGCCATTTTCGCCCCAGGTTTCGCCCCATGAGTTTTGAATAATAAATCCATCTTTTGTATAACCAACAATTGCAATGGCATGCACATCATCAGCGCTGTCTTTTCTTTCAATAACAGGTAACTTTATTTTTATTTTTTTCCCGTTTCTAAAATATTCGTACTGCTTTGGTTCACCTGTTGGTTCTTCCCATCCTTTATGCACCATCAGCGTTGCAAATAAAATTCCTGTTTCATTCAGTGCCGCATGCATATCTCTTACTTGTGTATGTAACACTCTGTAAAAAGCACCTGCAGGAACTTCCATTGCTGCTGTTGCCCTGTCCTTATCCAATTGCATTTTGATTGGCTCCCCACCACCCGGTTTTACATTTTCTGTTTCCCAGTCTTCCCACATCCACCTTCTTACAACGCCGTGTGCCGACCATCCTTTCATCGTTCCTCTTGCCGATGATCCATCGTAATTCTGACCGGGCCATTCATCATAACGCCTCGCCATTTCATACAGCATTTTTGGACTCACGCCATCTTTTCCTTTTATTGTTTTTGCAGTGCAGCGACCATTTTTTACCAAATGAAAATTGATAACAGCCGCCAAAGCAAATCCTGTACATGCACCTTCCCGTCCCTGGTCAAGAATATGCGGCACACAATCACAATTAATTATTTGGTTTGGGAGCGATTGCAATGACGGATGATAAAACCAATCCCGTATGTCAACCTTATCGGGAAAGGCGTCAAGTTTTTTTTTGATCTTTTCTGCAGTTGTTCTTTCTGATGTTACCGGACGTAAACTTTTGGCTTCAGGCTGTGTGGTTTTGGGAGTTGTTTTTTCTTGTGGCATAAAATTTTTTTTAAATGATGCCCTTTACGAGATCATTAATGCAGCTTTTGATTTTTGTTTTTTATAATACACTTTAATTTTAATGACATAAGTCCTGCCCTTTTGAAGGCGCTTGCTGATCATAGCATTATTATCGGTACCGCTGTTATCATCGCCTGCCATGTATTTTATTTCTCTTCCGGTTTTTTCATTCAATACCATTACGGTATCCAACTGGCCCACGGTTTGAATGGTGTAGGTCTTTGTTTTTAAAGGCTGAAAAATATAGTTCTGTTGTTCGCAATTTTGAACATCAATATCATAAGACATTAACTCTGTAATGCGTATATCCTGCTTGATATTCTGTGCAGGATAAAAGCTTAAAGCATATTTGGTATCCATAGGAGATAGCCCACCTGCAGGCTGAAGGTCTTTGCCAGTATATTCATCAGGCTTATTAATTAATCCTTTTTGAAAAGGGTAATGCATGATAGAGTCGGGGTCCCAGGTAGACCCATTCACTTCATTCTTACTTATTTTGTTGATGATATTATTGTCTGTGTCGTCTTTAGACCATTCATTGGGTGGGGCTGCCAATGATTTATATACTGCTTCTTTGTTCCATACAATTCCTGCATAAGGATTTTGATGTTCATGAGGAAAGCCAAGGGTATGACCTATTTCATGCAAGGCAGTTCCTATACCATTGTGCTGATCCCGTACCGCAATGTTCCAACCAAAATTCATCGTTCTCGGGTCTTCGTCTTCTTCTAAAATATCACGGCCTATGTAAGACCATGAACCATCACCATCCATAAAAGCAATGCGAACCTCTGCATCCTTGCGGTTTGTTACTTCCTTAAACTTCAATCCTATTCCAAGAGCTGCCCAGGTATGGAAAGCTCTTCGCACAACATCCATTTGCGGCTTGGTGCCAATCCATGTTTTCCATTCTTTTGTTCCATCTTCATATTGCACTTCGGTTCCGTCCGTTTTTTTATCAAAGAAATAATAATGCAGCGTGGTACCGTTGGCCCATTTTTTCGCATTTTGAATAATGAGCCTTGCCCTATCGCCGGAAATATTTTTAGATAGGGTTGTTGGTGCAATTTTTTTAATGGAACAAAAATGTCTTCCTTTTGCAGGTGCTGTTTTGGCTTTGGTAGTTGTTATCATAAAAGTTGATTTAGTTAACGTCTTTATTCTTTCGCTTCGGGTTTATTGAACAATGAAAACAATTTGAGCAAAGCAGGAATGCCTGCGCCTAATGCTGCTATATACGTCATCAATTCAGTATAGGCTTCTTTTTGAGAAGCCAATAAAAAAGTGAGTATGGCAGCGGCTACAATCATCAATGGCAATCTCAACCTGCTCCAGTTGCCATTGTCTTTAATGCGGTTCTTTATTTTCATGGCTTCGGTATTGCCAATGGCAGCTAAAATAAAATTGCGGAAGCCCCTGTTAAAAAGCATCAGTGTACCATTATTACGAATGATAGCGCCTTTCGCCATCAGCATATTCAGGTTGTAATCATCATAGCCATTTACAAGGTTATCTTCAGCCAGGTCGTAAAGCAAAAATTTTTCTTCTTTAGTAAGTGATTGCCAGATGTACATGTAGAAATAATGTGAAGACACCTGCATTTTAAATATCCATTCATCTTGTCTTACAACCATGTTCTTTTCTGAAAGTTCTTTCGCTTCTTTGAGCACACAGTCCCGCATATCGTTTAGAAAATGAGTATGCTCTGTTTCTTTATAAAGCGATTTATAAGCATAGTCCATGTTTGCAGGCAAATGCTTATGGCGCAGTGGAAAAACAACAATGCGGTAATGGCCTAACAGCACATGCCATCTTTCCATATCCTGCACCCGCACAGGCGTACCTGTTGTTTTAGAAGGTTCGCTCACAGAATCAAGGAAGGCTACGGGGTGTATAGTAGAAAGAATAATGATCTTGCATTTGTTTTCAAGCATTAGTTGCTCTATAAAATTTAGCTTGATGCGATTGGTAATGGCGCATTGAATATTATACTCGAAATGGTTAATAATAATGAGGCGGTTTCTTTCAGTAAATATTTTTTTGGCATAATCCTGCCATACTTCATTGCGGCTTTTTTCATCTCCCAGGTCAGGAATATTTATGAGGTCCGCAACAAACACATTGCTTAATACCGGATGGTTTTCGAAGTAGGATAACAATGTTTCATCCTTGTGTTTTATTCCGCCATTTTTTATTTCTTCAGTAATCATTTTTAGCTTGCCGGAACCCGGTAAACCAATTACAAAAAGCAGGTTATTTATTTTTTCATCCAGGATTATTTTAGCATCAAGCCCGGCGCACAATGTTAAGTTGGGCAGGTTGAGGCAAAAAAGCTTACTGATAATGTTATAAACAATAAAATAAAAAATACCAAGTGCAGTTAATAATAATCCCCAAAACAAAAGCCCATTAAACCACGAGGAGCTAAATACTGAAGGAAGCTTATAATTTAAACCTGCTGATTCTATGGCCAGGTATTTACCATTGTGCAGCTTTAAGTAAGTTTTTGTTGCGCTGTCTCTTTTACAGGCATCTTTTAATAAGGGGTTATAGCCAAACGAACTATCTGAAGCATGTGCTGCAGAAAACCGGTCTTCTTTTACAGAAAGGTCAGTAAAGTTTATCCGGAAAAGGTCTAAAATTTTTGATGTAACATTATTTTCTTCCGAGTCGGACAGCTTAGGGCCAGGCGTAACAATTGAAATCTTCTTAACCCACATTCCGTCTGCATAATAACCTTTAGCAAAGCTTGTGTTGCTATCTACTTTGCTAAGGCTTGCGGTGTCCAGCTTATTTAGCAGCTCATTTGCATATTGCAACTGCCGGTAGCGGATGCTTATATTTTGCTCGTAATTATAAGCAGAAATATAAAAGAAAGCTATGGGTATACCACTGGTAATAATTAACCTTGCCAGGGCCATAAAAGCAAAGCTGCGTTTATAAGTCCATTGGCGCAGTATATGTTTGCTTGTAAACCTGCGCAACGTGTTTAAAATGTTTGCGCCATTTTGATAAAAATAGATTCCTGCCAAAATAATTATCGCTTCGTATGCAAGGAGCAACTTACTACTGGATGTGTCCAGTATTTTTAAAGCAGTTAAATCAATAACCAATAAAAGCGCCAGCAACCACCAGCAGGTGCTGATTTTAAACCGATAATTATCTGGTTTATTTGCTTTATACACCTTTGCAAAAACACAGTTTAAGAAAAGAGAAATGCCCGTTACGGAGAATAACAATATAAATATATAGGCCAAAAAGCTGGAGTGAGGAAAAAATACAAGGGCTATAAAAATGACAAAAACATTTAAAAATATCGTTAAGTTATACTGGTGGTGATAATTGGTTTTCGGGCCAATCCAACTGGTATCGTAGGTTTGTTTTTTAAAAAATGACCGCTTTGATGAAACCAGGAATACAATCAAAAGCTGAACAATAAAAAAACCAAACAATAGCAGCATCATTGAAAATGTAAAACTGTATATGGCCATTTCCCTTGTTGCGTCATAGCTGAGATCACTAAAAACAACTATGAAATAAGGAAGTCTTTCAATTGGTTTTACAAGCACATTAAAATCCTTAGCGAAATAAGATGTTTGAAAAATATCTTCTGTTTTTGCTGCAAGGGTACTTATCAACTTTTTTTTCTCAGAAAATTCTGTAACCAGTTCTTCGTTCAGGTTATGACTTACATCGGAGTGGTACAAAACTTTTCCGCTTTTATCTATAATAGCAAATTGATAACCTGCTGGCAGCACAGGCTTATCCAGGCTTTTCATGGTAAAAGACATGGCGGCAACCGAAATAGAACCAATTTTTACTGTTGATGGGATGGCCAATACAGAAGTAAAATTTCCGCTTGTCCACGAAATAACCTGATCGAGGTAATATCTGCCGCCCGTACTGGTGCGATAATCTTTTTGATTAGAGATATTTTTAAAATATGCCCGTTCGCTAAAATTTCCTTTAGGTGCAATTTTCTTTTCCGATGTCCAGTTCCTTACTTCATTCCCATTCACATCAAGCCAAAACACCTGCCTTATATTCGTATCCTGCAAAGTTTTAACCCATCGCAAACTATCAGGTGAAGGAGAGCCTTTAAATACTTTGCTATCACGTATACGGTCTTCAAAAGCAATTTTTCCAGCAGCCACATTGCTATCAATAAAATAAAGTTTGTTATAAATAGTATCTATTTCATTTTTCAAAGCAGTAGTAATTGCTTCTGCAAGAACGGGCTTTGAATCTCTGTAATCGTTTGTTCTTAATGGGTGGTTGTATTTAAAAAAGCTGAAAAACAATATTGACATTAATAGCATGGATACCGCAATGGAACCAATGCCATCCCAAAGGGTAAGCCTGTCTTTATTACCCATCTGGTAAAGCTTTATCCACGGAAAAGAAATGATGATAGCCAGAACAATTGTTACCAGCAATAAAATAATGCTGGAAGGCAATTGATTTTTTTCCTGCTGGTATCTTTCATTTGAAAGCAAACCCACAACTGTCCAGTCGTTGCCTGCTATAAAACTTACTTGCTGAAGAAATAATTTATAATCTATCCCACTTATGGTGTAATCTATAACAGGAGCATTAACCAATTTATTCTTTCCGAAAACAGTGTCTTTTAAATCAACACTAAAATGAGAGGTTTCAAAAACTGGAAGGCCATTATTAAAAACAACATATTCATCAAACACATATTTTGGAAGCAATCCTTTAAAGAACTGTTCAAACGTAAACTTCATGGCCATTTCATAAGTAATTGTATCAGTTTTAGAATTACTTGTTTTGATGGCGAGTTTATAAAGCCGGAGATTTAAATAGCGGTTATCATTATCAGAGTTGATGGTGTACCCGCTATCTGTAATGCTTTTTAGTTTTGTGGGTGATGTTCCATTTGACAAGGGCTTGATGAGTGTAAAATTTTCTTTTGATTGTTCACTCAGGTAATCAATATAACCTGTGTCTATTTTATTCTTCAACAGGTTATTCATCAGCGCTTCGCTGTTCCTTATTTTTTCCTGAATGTTCTTGTTGATGTTTTGAAGTGTACGAAAACGTTGTGCCTGTAGTCTTCTTTCGTTGTTTGGAATATAGATAAAAAAGTACACCGCACCCAGAAATACCACAAACAACATGGTAACGAAAACCGTTACAAAAGTTTTATTGAAGAAAGAATTTTTCATCAGTAGCAGTAAGGAATAATTTAATTATACCTATCAAAACTTTCGTTTCTTTTATCAGATGAATATTTGCCTGCGTGATAAAGGCACCCTATGCCTGTTAGTGTTGCAGCAAATGTTTTGGTTTTTCTCGAATGGAGGTGTCAGTGCAATTAATGCATTTCAAACCTATGGGTTTACCTACATAATTTTTGCAATCTCAAAGTGCATTCCATCAAGTCTTTCAAAATGTCCGCCCCAATAGAAGCCGTTTTCGTTGGCTAGGGAAACCAATTCTCTTACTGAGCCTTGCAGTCCACTTGAACATGACAACTTTCGATAGATTCCATGCCACATTAATGTCAAAACGACCCCGAAGGCATGATTACTTAAATTTGTCCAACTGCCCTTACAAATCTTATAACAAAAGATTTCGGCCTTGTGAGTAACAAAGCCATAAACTCGCTTCATCTAATACAATGCTTATTTAGCTAGCCCCAGCATATACCAGATGAAGAAGGCCAGACGTCAGGAATTATTAATTGATTGATTAAAATAATTTAAAGTCCTCCGGAAATGTAAGATATAAGTTTAGATTGCTTAATAGTTGTGACTTACTATTTCCATTTAGCCCATTGAGCACACCTGTACCAAAATGCAACCAAACTCCTTTGAAAAAGTTGGCTTCAATTCCAACTTGTGCATACAAGGTTTCCAGCCGGGCTTTGTTGGGGATATCCGCATCTTGGTATTGGCACTCAAAAAAACCTTTTACTTTATTAGTGCCAGCATAAAACCGAAAGTTTCCGGTAAACTCATTGTACATTTTATCATTTGTGTTGGATATTGCATTACTGATATTAAAAAGTAATTGCCCCCACTTGTTGTTTTTCCCAGGCCTAGTAGCATAAACCAGCCAGAAGTAGTGTTTGTTTACTCCAGCATTTCCTAACAAGCTATCCGGGGATTGTAGTACCAAAGAATAGGCAAAATCTAACCTGGCAGCGTTCCAATTTCGTTTTCTGAAGTTTTCTACTAATTTATTGTATGTCTTATCAAAATCAACTTTTGTGTCCTTCTTTACTTCATCCTGCAGAACATTCTCTATACTATCTTTTAGACTTTTTGAAAACAACGAATCGTATTTCTCTACTCCACCGACTTTTTGTTTGAATAAAATCAACTTTTTATCTATGTTGGATATAAATGAATCCTGTAACGGATAAAGGCTGTCTCTCAGTAAGGGCCGGTCATTCCGGAAATCAGCTTTGTCGATGAGAACTGTACGAAATCCTAAAGCAAGACTATTTGTTTTCGTCTTCTTGTCTTCGTTCGTTCCCAAGGATAGCCTAGTTTTGGTAAAAGCTCGCAGCAAGCCATTTTCTTGGTACTGTTTAAGCGTATACCAAGGATTAATTAACAACGCCGGAGCTACTTCTACCGCCATATTTTTAGGAATGATGTAATCTCCATCACTTCTAAAACTACCTAATGTTAAAGCAAGTTCCTTTGCTTCAGATGGCCTAAGGATATTGCTTGGATCCAGTCCAAGAGCTTTGAAGGCAGGGATATCAGGAACAGCAAAGCCAAGTTTGACTTTTTCCAATACAGCGGAGTCAGCCTTTTTAATAAAGATTGAGTCTTTATCGTTCTGCGAATAACACGCTAAATGAGAACCGAAGAGAACTAAAAAAAATACTTTTTTCATTTATTATACTATGAGTTTTATAAAAATATTGTTGATAACACTCTTTTGTGCTTCGATCGTTTCAGTTTCCGAGACCTCTCCTATTTTTTTCTGGCCCTGAAACACTTTTATCTTTACTGTTGCCTTTAGCTTGGCCGCGTCGCCATTTTTCAAAGATGAAAGAACGTCAATGATCCTGTTAACATTTTGGTTTGCGGGCTGGGGCAAAAAATAAATATCATCTTCAGGGTTTTGATTATTGCCGAGCTTTTCAATAACTACGGTATTGCTGTTTGCCGACCATAAATGGTAAACATAGCTGGCAGTAATTGCGCCTAAATATTCAATTTCAACTTTTACATTACCACCATTGGGATCAAATTTTATTTTTTCCATTATAAGAGTTTTATGCTTACTCTAAAACCGTTTTCAGCTTCCCGGTGCTTACTATTTTGTGGATGTTCAGCTCTAATCCCGTAAATATTTGTTTACGTCGTCATCTTATGACACGACTAGTTCCTGTTTTATTTCATCGATGAATTTCTTTCCGACTTGCTTAACTATTAAGATGAGAATATAATTATGGAATTGTGATCGTCTTTGTCGGCACACCCAATACACTGGCAGTAACCGGCCCTACAACGCAGTCAACAGCATCTATTCCAAACTGTTCTTCTTGAAATCTCTTGACGGCATTAAATGTGTTAGTACCATAGTCTCCATCCGCTGTACCGGATAAAAAGTTCAGCGCTATAAGCTTCTCTTGTATGGCTTTAACCCAATCTCCGGAAGAGCCATACTTGAGCCTTAGATTTAATTCTTTACCGGAATTTATGGCAACCTTATACGCTTCTGAAGCGTTGAGTAACGCGTAAGGAAAAAGAGGCTGTTGCGCTGAATAGCCATTTTCTTTGAAAACCTTCCATGGACCCCGGTTATCATTTTGCGATGCTCGGGTGGAATCACAAAAAGGAATTCCCATAATTACCTGACAACCCGCACTCGAAAAATAGCCTGAATCTTCATCGAGTGTCCATGCAGCGTGAATATTGTCATCACAGCCGGTGGATGTAGTGATTTCATCAAAATTGTCGTAGACGGTATTGTCATAGGTACGCCTTATGGCAAGTGGCTGTCCGTCTTGGCGAAAAGCATCATGCCAGTTCCTGGTGTTGGCTGGCCGATGTTTTCCTTTCCTGTAGCTTTTATAAAAGCCGGGAGTAATACAATTGGAGTTGCGCGGAGGTTTTTTTCTGAAGCCGATAATATTATTGTAACTGGGCACAGTACTGCCGGCAAAAGCCGCAATGGTTTGGTCGGCCACATTCCACTGCAAAAGGGTACAGCGTAAATTTTTATAGTCAATCTCCCGCAGGCTTACATCTACCTGCGCTTTAAAAGCATTGTCGGATGTGTCGGCCGGCACGCACCCCCTTAGCCCAACAAACAAAATGGTGCAATCAGCAGGTATTTGAAACTGGTTTAATTCAAAAAGACTGCTAAGTAATTTATGTGTTATACTGAATGTAGTCATAACAGGTAATTAAAATTATCTATCGTGTTGTGCGCTGTTTGATTCGTCCTCTTCCTTTTTAACGCCGATAGAATCTGGAACAGTGGCCGGATCGTTAGGCCTTTCCTTATTACTACTTGTTTGTTCCGGGGCAGTACTTGCTTCATGACTTTTATTTTCTGTCGCTTTCAGGCCCAGGAACGTTGCAGCGCTGACCCCCATTAATGCAAACTGCCATTCATTAAAATCAATAAAGGGATATTGACCATCGGCAATAGCTTTAATGAACCCAAATAGAAAACCAAGTCCAAAAATTAAATTGAAGATTACCGCCTGGAACCGATGCATACTCACTCCTTGTTTATCGGAAAGTATATTGGTAAAAAAGTCTTTGGAAACGTTCGTGTCCTGTGATCTTTCGCCTTTCTTCGGCACATCATCTTCAATTTCACGTTTATCAATGAATCGACCACCCATCAATACCACACCGCCCATTCCCAGTAAAATCACAGCAGTTGAATTCAGCGGCATGAGGTAACCCGTTATGCCATAGAAATAAATGTAACAGCCTAGTATAATAATCGTCCACCAAAACATTTGAGCACGGGCATAACTATATGGGGGAGGTGGAATAGTTCCAGATTTGCCGCCTTTATTATCCGGATGAATATTTATCTTTTCGCCGTTAGCATCAAGGATGAATGCCTTCCCTTTTTCGTCCATCCTAACGAGTTCTTCTCCTATATAACTTTCGTCTCGCAGCAGGCTGCTCCGCTTTGCCAAACTGAAGCCTTTGTAGAGAACAAAAAGGAGAAGAAGCAGGGAGATATAAAACTGCCAATACACAACGGCAAGTTTGTTGCCTTTCTTTAAAAAGCTGTTCTTATATAAAACTTCAGGATGTTTCTTTAATGAATCAACTTCTAAGGAATCGTATACGTTGTTTGCTAAAGTAGATTCGTAAGCGCTAATCTTACTAACCGAATCTTGCACACGCTTCACACTACTATCAATTTTTTCCAATTTTTCCTGTATAGGCTTATTTGCTTCATTAACTGCCTCCTTAACAGAATCTTTGATCCCTTGCCCAAACAAATTAATTTCAATTGCAAGAAGGCATAATAATATCAATAATAGTTTTTGCATGTTGAATGAAATACTGCCTACTCTTGAATACCGTTTTCGGCTTCCCGGTTATATGATTAATGTTTCCCCATCCTGAAATTGTTTAATCCTGATCTTGCATCAATGAATATCTATGGCTGCGCTTATCAATTCTGCTATTCCAAACTTTCCATTTTTCTTAAATGCTTCAAATGGCTCCCATAGAGGATCACGGCTTATAAAAGAATGTTTATCACCTTGCATGAGGCCCACAAACACTTCACCTACAATGCGGCCACCCACAGGGCCTAAATGTATTGGCGTATCATTATTTTTAAAAGCTTGTTGCGCTTCAGCCAAAATATAAAACCACAAAGGCGCATTATTTCTGAATGATGGATCTAACGATGCTATTGTAGGATTATCTTTTTGCCCATCTTCATTTGCCTTACCCACCTTGAGCTTTTCATCCGGAATAACATGCATGCCCATTTTTCTTGCTACTGACTGGCCGGAGGGAATGCCCATAGCTACACCTCGCTTCAAATTTCTGAAAGCCAGGCTTGGAATTTTTCCGCCAATACTTGTCGGTAAATTTCCTAATGGGTTTACAAGCGAACTATCTATTTTATAAGCAGGCTGAATGCGCTGCGGTGAAAGTGGATCTGGATTGTTTCCAAAATCAAAATACAACCGCCAGTCAATAGCCCATTGCGATGGAAATTCTCTGAAACCTGTGAGGCTTGTAAGAGGGTTAGTTGAAAAAATAGCGAATCTCGGAATGGTTTGATTAAGGCGGTATATTGGCCGTACCATTGAGTGGCCAAAACGATAAGCAGCTACTGAAAACTCTACAGGCATAAATGGCTCATTATGCCATTTATAAAAATTGAGCACCGATTTATAATGTTCACTATCTATTTTCTTTTCAATGTTAGGAAGTATTACCCCCCATGTTTTTTTGCCTATAATCTTAGGCAAAAAATCATATAAAACAACCCATTGGTAATGCCACCTTACAAGCCTTTGTATAGATTCAAAATCTGCAGTAGGAAACTCATCTGCCATGCGGTTATGGAAGCGCAAAAAGATTGCCTGCAGTTGAGATACAATTACATTTTCATCATTTCTTGGATCGCCAATGATTGCTCTTTTATCGCCTGATGAAGGATTATTTCTTTGTACATCCTGCACCTTAGTATCCAGTGTACTTCCTGTAAGTGTGCGGCCTAGGATAAACTTTTTGCCACCTTGTTCATACAAATAGGGTTGGTCATCCGGGCCTCGTCCATACAAATTGTCTAAATCGAATCGCGGTGTCCTAAAATCTACCAGGGCATTCGGATCATTTTCTTTTTGGAGACTGCTGGCAGGATCAAAAGTAAGGTCATGATCAATAAATTGTCCCAAGTAAGTATAGCCTGCACTAATGGTGCTTTCTTCATCATCTTTTTCCGTTTCCTCCGTTGGATTAGGC
Organism: Chitinophagaceae bacterium; assembly: GCA_043763635.1. Taxonomy (GTDB): domain Bacteria; phylum Bacteroidota; class Bacteroidia; order Chitinophagales; family Chitinophagaceae; genus Flavisolibacter. The sequence goes on along the minus strand of JAYULK010000083.1, from coordinate 5,674 downwards.
TCAGGCTCGGCCACCATTGCATCGGCCAAAAGGTTTAATGCATTATCGTCGAAATGCGCTTTGGGCAGAGTGCGAAACATACGTCCAAAACGGCCTTCGGAAATACTTGAAGAGGGTACGTCATTTAACCCCCGGATTTCTCCATGTTTTCTAATGTGTTTGTGACTCATGATATTTTTTTTATTTTGCCTACTCTATTTTCCGTTTTCGGCTTATCGGTTGATGAAAAAATTCTAAGACTATCCTACGTATTGACATACACCATATCCTTGGTTTTATTACCATTTTCTACCTCCAGCCACCTCATCTTAGCTTCTCTATAACTACCAAAGCCCAACTTATTATCAGCATCGTTTTCTCCTCGTATAAACTGGTTTGGCACATAGGAAGCGGTTATATCTTCAGTAATAAACTTATTAGTGATGTCAACTATGAGGTCAACTTGTTCATCTTCCACTGCATCCATATCCATCTGTAAAATGGCTTTGAACTTATCCTCTTCGTTTTTGTATGCATCGGGCAAAACGTATTCGTTGGTATTCTTATCAAATTGTGGTGTGATGCAGGGATTAATGCGAACCAGGTTAGCAGTGTTTTTCAACTCACGATTTAAAATGGAATATGCAATGAACGTGGCGGTGTCTGGGGGATCGCTTAAAATGCTTTGCGCCATTTTACCAATCTCTAATTTAAATTGGCGGGAGTCATCACTCAGAACAAAATACTTATTCTTATTTTTTTCATACCGATCATTAATAACAGGATTACCTGTAGAATATTTTTGATCAACAATTATTGTTTTGCCTTTTTGCCCCGTTCCAAGAGATAGTATTTTAAAATCATCAAGAGGCCTTTGTACTTCATTGGTCATAGCTTCAATTAAACCAGCCAACACCGGATTATTAAACCCTGCAACAGCACCATCCCAATACCAGTTTATCTTTTTTTCCTGTTCACCCGGTTGCAGGCATTCTAAATCGGCTTTTGCATATTCCTGAAAATAATTAACGGGGGCATTACTCGAAGCATGAATAGCATCTCCCAGTGTTACCTCATAATATTTTTTATTGAACTTATCAGTTCTGCTTACAGGATTAGATCGAAAAAATGTAGCACGTTCTTTAAAATAGTCAAAGCCGGTAATGATGATTTGTAAATCTTCTTTTCCAATAATTTTAGGAAGCTGGCTTAATGGTGTTTTTACAATGGGTAAGAAGCCTTTTTTTATACGTTCGCCATCATACATTTCCAACACGTCCACAAGTCCCTTTCTTTTTTGTGCTGCACTATATTTTGGACCAATTGCAAGATTTTTAATAACAGACCTAAGAATGCTTAAAAGATTAAACTCACTAAACTTAAGCCTTGAAAAGATTTGCTTTCTTTTTTCTTCACTTCTAAAAACTGCAATGATCTCACTTGGCTTCATATCATTGCAAAGTGCAGCAAGCACCATTGCGCCTCCTGAATTGCCAATCACTAAATCAAACTTCCTTAAAAGCTCATGGCCATTTATATCTCCATAAATATCTTGTAATACACGGGCTTGTATCAGCGCCCAGGAGCCGCCCCCATCAAGAGATAAAATTTTGTACATACAGTTGGCCTTGGTTTGCGGTGCGGACTGCTAAGTGATTTCAGGGGGTAAGAAGTAAATCGCACAAACCAAAGACTTTTCGAAGGATGTATAAATATTAGAATATTTTTTATTTTATGCAAGAATATCCATAACTATTTTTTTACATGCTTTCATTTTAAGTTTAACCAACACTTTTTTTCTTAACGGGAAAGGAGACTTCTGACAGTTTTCTAAGCTTTCAACTGGTCTTAGCAAACTCCTAACCTTTACCTTTGCGCCCATGAACCGGATGCAGGAAGTACTTAAAGATGTAGTAATAAAATTTGCCGGCGATAGCGGCGATGGAATGCAATTAACCGGTACCCAGTTTACCAATAACACAGCATTATTAGGTGCTGATCTATCTACCTTTCCGGATTTTCCTGCGGAGATAAGAGCGCCACAGGGCACACTTCCGGGAGTGAGTGGATTTCAGCTTCGCTTTTCAAGTGAAAGCATTCATACACCTGGTGATGCCTGGGATGTATTGGTGGCTATGAATGCAGCAGCTTTAAAAACAAATATTAAGCACTTAAAGAAAGGTGGAAAAATAATCGTTAATACAGACGGTTTCGATGTAAAAAACTTAAGGCTTGCTAATTATCCCGATAGTGTTAATCCAATAGAAAACGACAGCCTGAATGCATTTGAGGTTATAAAGATGGATGTTACCAAAATGACCCGCGAATCTTTAAAAGATTCGCCTTTAGGCACCAAAGAAAAAGACCGTGCTAAAAATATGTTCGTGCTGGGCTTTTTATATTGGATGTACGATCGTGATATGAAGAGTACAGAACAATTCCTGGAAGAAAAGTTTGCTAAAAAGCCGGATATACTGGAAAGCAATTTAAAAGTGCTCCGGGCCGGATATAACTATGGCGATACTACTGAAACATTTACTACGCAATACACTGTAGAAAAAGCTAAGATCAGTGTAGGAAGTTATCGTTCCATTATGGGTAACCAGGCGCTGGCTTATGGCTTAATTGCTGCTTCAGTAAAAAGTAATTTGCCTATTTTTTTAGGCACCTACCCTATCACACCTGCATCAGACATTTTGCATGAGCTAAGCAAGCATAAAAATTTTGGCATTCGTACTTTTCAGGCAGAGGATGAAATTGCGGGTATTTCTGCGGCTATTGGTGCCAGCTATGGTGGCCATTTGGGAATAACCACTACTTCGGGGCCAGGCATGGCTTTAAAGAGCGAGGCCATGGGGCTGGCTTTGATGCTTGAAATTCCCTTGCTTATTATTGACGTGCAACGTGGTGGCCCATCAACAGGCTTACCAACTAAAACAGAACAAAGCGATTTGATGCAGGCTTATTATGGAAGAAATGGCGAATCACCAATTCCCATTGTTTCTGCATCTACACCCAGCGATTGTTTTGAAGCAGCTTACGAGGCGGTGCGCATTGCCGTAGAACACATGACTCCGGTAATTTTATTAAGTGATGGTTATATAGCCAATGGTGCAGAACCGTGGATGTATCCTTCTGCGGATGCCCTCAACCCAATACATGTTCAATTCAAAACAGAATTGGGACATGAAGAGGTAAAATTTCAGCCATATAAAAGAAATGAAAATTTAGTGCGTCCATGGGCTGTACCCGGTACACCGGGTTTAGAACACCGTATCGGCGGACTTGAAAAGGAAAACATTACAGGTAATGTAAGTTATGATCCGGAAAACCACCAGTTGATGGTAAAGATCCGGCAGGAAAAAGTAGATAAGATTGCTAAAAATATTCCACTGCAAAAAATTGATAACGGCCCCGAAAAAGGTGATATTCTCATTCTTGGATGGGGCTCAACTTATGGTGTTATCAGAACAGCGGTTGAAGAACTTCTAAAAGAAGGGTACAGTGTGGCACATGCCCATCTGCGTTATATTAGGCCTTTCCCAAAGAATCTTTCAGAAATTCTTCATAACTATAAAAAAGTGTTGATACCAGAAATCAATAACGGACAATTAGTAAAAATTATCCGCGGTGAGTTTCTTATTGATGCTAAAGCATATAATAAAATAATGGGCGTGCCTATTACAAAGGCGGAAATAATAGAAGCCATCAAAAAGCATTTGTTTAATAATCAATAAGTGGAGCAGTTTTTACATCGGCGGTAGTGCTTGTAATTATACCGGCTATAGCAAACGCAATTACAGCGGCTATCAATCCCCACATAAATATTGTATAGGCAATACGCAGGTAACGGTATTTTTTTGCCAGCACTACACCAAGAAAATAAATATCCTTTATCATGCTATTGTATAAATATTCGCTGTCTTTAATCATTTCATTCATACCCCAGGTATACTCATCTAACGACACTTTATAAAAATTACCAAAAAACAGCAGGTTGGTTTTTTTGTTCCTAATGTCATCTTCTGTAAATCTTCCGCTGCTCACGGAAGGCCTCGTAGCCAATATTGCAAAAATTATTGAGGACAGACAAACAGTTAGTAAGATAATAGTAGGAATAATAAATTTGGGGTAATGGGCCAACCTGGCAATAAGTAGCGTTAGTGTTACGGATAGTATAATGGAGTTAACGGAGATCATGATATTTGACTTACTATCTGCAAGAGAACTGAGTTCAAAATGATTGCTGGATGTAGTGCGAAACATTGTTTGTATGCCCCGCTCCGTATTTTTTTGAGCTGTTTTAGGATCATCATTTGCCACGGAAGAGGGCACAAAAGGATACATCTCATCTTCCTCTTCTTTTTTCTCTATCTCTTCAATTTCTTTCTTTTTTCTGAGGGAGTTAACGTTCTCTGCTTTTCCTGGTTCTAATTTTTCACGACCATAATCTGTAAAGTATTTATGGTTTGTTAAGAATGAGATATTGTTTTTACGCCATTCTTTTTTGGATATTTTTTTACCCAACAAGGTTTCCTGCTCCTGTTTTAACAATTGGTTCCTGGCTTTAAAATCTTCTGTCGAAAGATGATACAAATCTGCATCACATAAAACCTTTTCTATCAAACTTACCGGCGACTGTGGCATGTGTGTCGCCTGAATACAGGAACTTGCTCTTTGAACAATCGCATTGTCAACATTATGAGAAGTGAGGAAATTCACTACATGTTTTATACTTTCGCCTTCATGACCGGCTGCGCTGCCACTTGAGAAGCCGGTATCGTGAAACCAGGCGGCTATAAATAAAACAAGGCGGTCATCATCGTTCAAATTAAAATGATCAGCCATATAGCTACAGGCTTCAACTACATCTTCCGTGTGCTCTATACTATGAAAAACAAATTGTGGTTTTACATGATGCGAAAAAATATCCGTTACATAATTCCGTGCTTCGGATAATAATTGTTCATTTGATTCATTCATGCTGGTGCGTAGTTTGTACTAAAGTTACTTAATGATGAGAAAGTTATTTCAAACGCAATGCCCGGTTCTATCCCTGGGCTTCTTTTTAGCAATAAGCTTTATCGGCATCTCCTGCAATAATAATACTTATAGTTCTCCAAAAGGATACGATTTAAGGAAACCGGTTAAAAGCGAGCTAGGCAGAGACCTAAACGAAATTTCCGGAATGACTTATAATGCTGATGACAAAACTATACTAGCGGTTTCTGACAGTAAACGGAAGATATTTGAATTAGACCTTCGTATGCTTAAGCTAAGAGATTTTTCCGAAAAAATGTATGCTCAAAGTGATTTTGAAGACATTGTAAAATTAGATTCAGCGATTTATGTGCTAATTAGCAATGGCACTATTATATCAATGCCACCGAGAGTTCATGATAGCTTGAACACTATTGCATATCCATTTATTTCCACAGGCAAAAATGATTTTGAAACTCTTTACTATGATTCGGCTGCGAATGGGTTAATTATTCTTTGCAAGTCCTGCGAAGGTGATAAGGGTAAAAAATTACGCTCCGCTTACCGTTTTGATCTTTCGACAAAACAATTTGATACGGCAACGTATTATACCATCGGCACCACAGAAGTAAAAGAAATAATGAAAAATGATGATGCTGACTTTAGCCCTTCCGGAGCAGCCATTCATCCTATTGACAAACGTTTGTATATTCTT
>JAYULK010000082.1:0-2540 GCA_043763635.1 Chitinophagaceae bacterium | reverse complement strand
CACGAAGCTGCTGTGTGTATTGAGCATTTGCCGTAAAAATGAAAAGAGAAAAGCAGCATCCTAAAATAATTTTCATGCACATCCTTTTTGTTGTTAATTATTTATTTGCTTCTATAACAACTAATTAAAGACATACCCCTATGCGTTGAAAATTATCTAGAAAAAATCAATGCCAACACTCCAGCCAGTCCAGCCTTTTACATTATTGCCGAAATTTATTTGCTGATGATCCGAAGCAATTATTGGAAATTTATAATCCCGTATGCCGCTGTTTTGATTGGAGACGTATACGGAAAAAGAAGGGCCAGCAAAAAGCGAAATATACTTATTAAGTTTTATAGTAAAATTAAGATTGAGCCTGTTTAAAAGATTGGTATACTTCCAGGAGCCAAGATAAAGATATTGTGCACTTAGTTCAGCGTTTAAAGAAATAGTTTTCCTTTTATTGAGTAAAAATTCGCTGCCAATTCCATATCCGTATGAGTAAATTTTATTGCTGTCAGTAAGTTGTGCGCCACCTAAAAGAATACTGTATAGTTTGCGGTTACCTGTTTTAAATGCAACATTCACAGGCATTACTTCGTTGTTGTAAATACTAAATTTGTGGTATCCATTTAATACAATATTGATAAGGCCAATGCTGTACCCATCTGATGAGTCGGCAATATTAATAAGCCCCACCTGTATGCCTTTCAGGTTTTTTGTGTAATTAAATACACCTGCTACCTGCACACCATTTACTTCTTTTTTATTCAAGTTGGCTATACCTGCCATTTGTAGCCCTTTTACGCCTCCAATTGAGTGGTTGCTGATGCCTGCCATCTGCACACCTGTTGTTTTTCCTTTTACATAATTGCTGATGCCTGCCGCCTGAAAACCGCTTACGTTATCTTGTACCATATTGTTAATCCCTGCTATCTGCACACCTTTTACATTGCCTCCCACAGAGTTAAAGAGGCCCGCAACCTGTACATATTTCACCTCTTTTTTATCAATGTTGAACAGCCCGCCAATTTCCAATCCGTTTGTACCGGCAGTATAACCACCAAGCACATTTAAAGAAAAGTTATTTACGACCTGTGATGATAGTTTACCATGCGTACCCAGCCAGGGTGTAAAAGAAAGCTGAAACGGCCTGGTAATAAAAAAGTTTTTTAAATTAAGGCTTTGTACTTTTTGCCTGGTTGATAAAAGCCATTTACCCAATCCTCTTTTCTCTACTTTAAATATGTCTTGCGCTGAGTGAGTTTTGACAGGCATTACAGAATCACTATTATGCTTTATGGAATCATTTGTAAAATAATCTTCCGGTTTTATTACTACTTTATCTGTTAAGTGTTCAAGAGGCATCATCGTTACTGAGATTTGCTGGTGATGCCGTGGCTCAATTTTTACTGATGTATCTGCATAAAATTCTTTACTTACAAAAAGCTCTGCAAATTTTGATTTGCTGCTTTTCAGTTTAATTTTAAAATAGCCTTCTTTACTACTTAGTGCCGCAACCAATATTGATTTTTCATAAATGGTTGCTTCATAAAGGGCTGCACCTGATTGCTCATCATACACATGGCCGGTTACGGTATAATTTTTTTCATCTGAAACTGCTTTTTGGGTTACCATCACCAACCTGATGGGTGCTTTTCTTATGATAAGGTAATTGCCGCTTTCTTTTAATTCATAAGTGCTGTTAAACAGCGGTTCTAAAATTTCCCTGATCGTTTTGTTATGCATCTGCAAACTAACAAGGCTATCTTTTTGTACAATTTTTGAGTTGTAGGAAAAATAAAAATTTGCTTTATTGCTGATTATTTCCAGCACCTGTTCCAGCCTTTGATTATTTACATCAAGCGAAATAGATGTGGAAAGAATAGATTGAGAAAAACTGCTGCTGTAAATAAACAGCAAAAAGAAAAAATTGGTAATTTTTTTGTGTAGCATTAGATGGTAGAAGGATTAATTCAAAATGATCTGACCGTTTTGTTTTACTACCTCAATATCAAAAGTAAGGTGAATAATTTCCAATATTTTGTCAAGCGATTCGTTATTGAAAGTTGTATTCAGTTTATAGTTATTCAATTCTTTCCTGCCGATGCTGATGTTTGTTCCATAAGCTTCATTTAAAACCTGCACCAGTTTCCAGAGTGGTGTATCGTCACAAACAAATTCTTTTGTGCGGTAATAATTATACAATTTATCATTAACCGGTTGTTTGGTACCAATACTGTTATCCGCAGGTATTTGTAATTGCTCTCCGGCAATTAGTGTTATGGTATTACCCCCTTTTGTAACGGTTACAACACCTGTTTCAACAATTATTTCTGTGTACCCTATTTTGGAGTTAATATTAAAAGATGTACCTACAACTGTTACCTGTACATTATTTACGGTAATAACAAAAGGTCTATTTATGTCAGGTGCAACCGAAAAAAAGGCTTCACCAGTAAGGGTTACCCGCCGGATTTTCCCGTTAAATATTTGAGGGTAACTGATAGAAGAATTTTTGTTGAGTGTAACAAAAGAACCATCGGCAAGCGTATCAG
>JAYULK010000081.1:0-2548 GCA_043763635.1 Chitinophagaceae bacterium | reverse complement strand
AAGCCATTGCCCCATACATTAAAACATCCGCAGCACTGAACTGTTCAAAGGCCACAGTTTGCTTTAATGACAATTCATTTTTAGTAATGGTTCCGGTTTTATCGATGCAGAGTGTGGTAAGCGTAGCCGCATCTTCTGTGGCACTCAGCCTGCTAACCAGTAACCCATTTTCTGCAAGTTCTTTCGAACCCCTTGCCATACTGATAGTAAACATGGCAGGCATGCCTACAGGAACTGCAGACACCAGCAGTATTAATATGAGGGGCAATACAGTAAGTAACCCGTGGCCGCTTATTAAACAAATAACTGCTGTAATTGTTAATATCGATAAAACTGAAATAAAGAGTAGCCTTACCACCTTAGCTACCACTTCTTCCATGTGCATTTTATGGCTTGCCGACATTACCAATTGGGCGGTTTTTCCAAAAAAAGATTGTAAACCTGTAGCGGTTACTATTGCAGTACCCTCTCCATTTTTTATTATAGAGCCGGCAAAAACAGCATCGCCTGTTTTCACTTCAATTAATGCAGACTCCCCGGTGAGAGCTGATTTATCAGCCTTGATTGCTCCATCCAGCAACTGCATATCTGCTGTTAAAAAATCTCCTGTTCTAATCCGTACAATATCGCCAGGTAATAATTCTTTTGATGAAATTTGTAGCCAGTTACTATTTCGTAATACCCTTACCATCACCTCCAATTGTTGTTTCAAAGCTGCTACTGTTTTGGCGGCTTTTTGTTCATTATAAAATCCAATCCATGCATTAAAAATCAGCAATGCCAGAATTATGAATGCATCAAAAGTTTTATTCAATAAAAAAGATATGACAATCGTGGCTTCCAGCATCCAGGCGGTAAGTCCCCAAAAATGACGGGCAAATAATATTATAGCAGCGATTTGTTTTTCCTTTACCTCATTAAAGCCATGCTGCAGGCGAAGTGTTGCAACTTCCTCATCTGTAAGACCTGTTTTCAAATCTGTGATAGACAAAACAGGAGGAATTTTTGTGGTTATCGTAGGTGCTTCATCGCTCATATTAGCTAATGGCATGCTAAATAGTTAATTAATTTTCATGGTATAATTCCTGCGAAGCTGTACAACGATTTCTGTTAATGGATCGCCTTCAACTACTATTAATACCTTTTTCATAATTGATATATTTAATTGTTACTTAACAGGAACTATAAACAATGGTAAATTACTATGCTTTAATACTTGCTTAGCCACATTGCCCATTAATATTTTATCTATACCAGTCCGGCTGTGCGAGCCTATCACAATAATATCGGCTTTGCAGTTTGTAGCAGTTTCGAGTATAACATTAGCTACATCTCCTTCTCCGGTATATATCTCAGCGTCCTTCTCATTTATTTCCTCTTTTACCTGGTTCAAAAATCTTTTACTCTCCTTGTCTAATTGTTCTGCAAGTTTTAATCCCTGCTCAATATCTATTGTTCCTATCATAGGGTAAAGCCCGGAAAAAGCATTTGGGCTGGTGGTAATGGTATCTGGGAAAACATGCAGCAGTACGATGGAGGCTGCTAATGCCCTGGCCAGTTCGCTTCCTTTGCTGCTTACAAGATTGTAATTGCTGTGATTGTCTAATGCGATTAATACTTTTTTCATTTGAATTTATTTTTAGTGTTTAATTTTTTTAATATAGTTTCAATAGTATATTCTTTTTTAGCTTCCCAGATCAGTTGCCATTTTTTTTGTTCACAATTGAACTGCGAATATGTCCAATATTTGCAATAACCAGAATTGTAAAAAAGAATGCGATCATCAGCTCTGTTGAAACAAAAATTTGTGCACTGGTACTGTTCGGTTTAATATCCCCAAACCCTGCAGTTGTAAAAACTGAAATACTGTAATAAATAAAACTGATAAATTCTGTTACAATATTTTCTTTTGCAATTACTCCTGCAAAAGAATGCGCATCTATTCTAAACAAACAATAATAGTCAATTGCAAAAGATAAAATTACGAGTATGATGCTGACCACAACAAAAGCAATGAATTCATGAAAATAGAATTCTTTGTCTGCTGTTTCTTTAATAGTTCTGAAAACGAAGAAAATAAAATACCCTGCTTTTAAAAGACTTAGTACTGATAAAACAATTTCATTAGACAGGGTATTTACTATTTCAAAATAATCAAGAAGAAAAATTGCTAAACCAATACCGATTACAATTAGATATTTATATGTACTTTTTACATGATTCATTAGTTGTAAGTTACAATTATACTGTCGGTACATTAATTTTAAAACCTATGCATCATGCCTACCCCAACAGAACCACTTTGATAGGTTGGTATTACTACGGTTTTAGGCAGTTTATCTTTAAAAAGCTTATGCTGTATTTTTGGATACAACCAATATGCCAGCTTGGTAGAAGCAATACCAACACCTGCACCTGCTACTACATCGCTAAACCAGTGCTTATTATTATACATCCTTAAATATCCGGTGGTACCTGCCATTGCATAACCGGCAATACCGTACCAGGGCGAAACGTCTTTATATTCCATTCGCATAAATTCTGCAGA
>JAYULK010000080.1:0-37945 GCA_043763635.1 Chitinophagaceae bacterium | reverse complement strand
GGGCTATTGAATTAATTGGTGAAAAACAAAAGGCGGATGCACCTGTGGGGCATTTTGAAAACATGCCGGTTACAAAAGGCAAAGGCCGCTTCGGACCTTTTATAAAGTGGAACGATCTATATATAAATGTACCACGTGCTTATAATTTTGATCATCTGTCACAGAAGGAAATTGAAGACTTAATTGAAAAGAAAGTATCTAAAGAAGCTAACCGTTATATACAACAATGGGCTTCAGAAAAAATATCTATTGAAAATGGCCGGTGGGGCCCTTTTATCCGTTTTGGAAAAAAGATGCTGAAGCTTGGGAAGAAAGGCAATGGCGAAAAATTAACGATAGAAGAGGTGGCAACTTTACCACTAGAAGATGTAAAAAAAATGATCGAAAGCCAGGTGCCTGGCGCCTTCGCAAAGAAAGCTCCCGCTAAGAAGACAGCATCAAAAAAAACAGCATCAAAAAAAGCTGCGGCCAAAAAGAAGTAATAGATTTATGGAGTTGTATTGATGGAACAAACGAAAGAAATATCAGCGCTTTTACATTTGATTGATGATCCGGACGAAGAAATTTTCATTGCTGTATCAAACAAGATCGTTGAGCTTGGAAAGTTAATTATTCCAAACCTCGAAGATCTTTGGGAGAACAGTCCAAATGAAGATATTCAAACCCGTATAGAGCTTCTTATACACCGCCTGCACTTTACAGATCTATCTGAAGATTTTCGCCAGTGGAGCCTCGCCGGGCATTTCGATTTGATGTTAGGAGCTATGATGGCAGCCAAATTCGAATACCCTGAATTGGCTACAACGCCTGTTCTGCAGGAGATTGAAAAGATGAGGCGGAATGTATGGCTCGAATTAAATAATTACTTAACGCCATTGGAGCAAGTACGTATTGTAACCGGAATTTTATACGGTTATTATGGTTTAAAGGGTTCAGAGATTGCTTACAATAATGTGAATGATTTCTTATTGCACAAAGTATTAGAAACAAAAAAAGGCAACCAGTTAAGCAATGGGATTTTATATCTTATCATTTGCGAGCTACTGGACCTTCCTGTAAAAGCTATTGGCGTTCCTAAACAATTTGTACTGGCTTATTTTAAGCCTGGTTATAGCTCTGAAAACATCGAACAATACATTAGCAAAATAGAATTTTTTATAGAGCCGGCCAGTGGCCAGATATTTTCTCATAAGGACATAGAAAATTATTTTAAACGTATCTCTGTACCTCCTACACATTCTTACTTTAAACCTTATTCAAACAAACGTATTATACAATACTTGCTTGAAGAAATGTCAAACTGTTTTGATACAGAAAAATCAAACTATAAAAAAGAAGAATTACTAAGGCTTGCAACGCTGCTTGATTAATGAAGATAAAGAAGCGGTGCTATTGCAACCACCACTAAAAGTTTCAAACGGTCTAAAAATTGGCTGATGCATTTATTTACCAGTTACTACAAATCACCAATTGGCATTCTTAAACTTCAGGCAACAAATACGCATGTAGTATCAATTAATTTTATTGAAGAGTGTGGGATTGAAAATGCTTGCAATGAAGTGATCATTAAATGTAAAGAGCAGTTTGATCAATACTTTGCCGGGGAAAGAAAATCTTTTGAATTGCCGCTTTATCAAAAGGGTACAGTTTTTCAGATGAATGTGTGGACCCAACTTTTAAAAATTCCCTTTGGAAAAACGATCAGCTACTTAAATTTCTCAAAACAAAGTGGTGATGTAAAAGCTATCCGGGCCATTGCTTCTGCCAATGGCAGAAACAACCTTGCAATTGTAATTCCCTGCCACCGTGTTATTGGCAGCAATGCAAAACTGGTGGGGTATGCTGGTGGCTTATGGCGAAAAAAATGGTTGTTGGATCATGAAGCCAGGGTGCTTTATGGCATTGAGCAATCTGTACTTTTTTGAATAGCAATCTTATGTTCCCGCCTAAGAAAATTATTTATTAATTTCTTCACTGGTAAATGCCAACGGCAATAAATTACTTGCACTATTAATTTCAAAAACAGCACCTTCCATTCCGCTTAACAACATTCTGATAGGTAGATTATTTCTGCCTTCATATTCTTGTAGCGACTGCCGGCAAACACCACAGGGTGAAATAGGGTGATCACTTTTTACACGATCACTATTATACGAAACGGCAATGGCTTCAATAGAAATATTTGGGTGAAGAGAAGATATAGTTGCAAGCAAAACTCTTTCTGCGCATAAGCCTACGGGAAAGGAGGCGTTCTCCTGGTTTGTGCCGCGAACAATTTGGCCATTTGCCAGTTGGGCAACTGCCCCCACATGAAACTTTGAATAAGGCGCATAAGCATATTCAGTCGCCTTTCTCGCTTCCTGAACAAGCAACTGTTTGTCTGCTGGCAACTCCTCAATAGCATCATACACAGTATAAGTAAATTCAAATTTATTTTCTTTCATGCCCGTAAGATGAAATTAAAATGTCCACCCGGCAGTGGACATCTAATTAGTTATTTTACAATTTTGAAAAGCCGGTTCCATCGTGGTCCTTTATCCCAGCTAAACCAAATCATCCATGCTTTACCTACTACCCTGTCTTCAGGCACAAATCCCCAGAAACGTGAGTCTTGCGAGCCGTGCCTGTTATCTCCCATCATCCAGTAATAATTCATTTTAAAAGTATAAGAATTTACCTCTTTATCATTAAGGTAAAATTTGCCTTGTTTTTGCTCTAACTTATTATGTTCATATACTCTTATAGCTCTTTCATATACACTGTAATTCTCTGGCTTTAATTCCAATGTTGCTCCTTTTTTAGGAATCCATATAGGGCCATAATTATCAATTGTCCATTTATTTTGTATTACATAACTTGAAAACTCTGGTTGATAAAAAGAAGAATCGTACAATTGAGGTGTTAGTTTAAAAGCAGGGTTCTTTTTTAGTTTTTCAACCGCGTCACTTGCCAGGTTCATCAAATAAATATTGTTGTTGATCATCTGGTATTCTTCCTGGTCTGTAAGATCAATTCCATAATCTTCTTTCATAACAGTTTCATCAAGCATTTGCCCATTTGTTTCTACCTTATAAGGCATCATTGAGCTTGAAGGAAAGTTTTGTTGCTGATCATTAATAAACACCTGACCAGCCTTAATTTGAAGCGTTTCACCTGATACAGCAACACAACGTTTAATATAATTATCGCTTTTATCAGCCGGGTGAATGGCCAGTGGGTATTGATCTGGATCGCCCAAAACAATTTCTCTTCCTTTTACTTCATTTCCTTCACCCAACTCTTTTATTAATTGATAATAAGGATGAAAGGATTGAAACTCTGGACGGTTAACTACTGTATCGCCCCCTGGAAAATTAAATACCACAACATCACCTCGTTGTACAGGTGAAGCGAACCAACGGATATACGGCAACTTTACTGCCTCTGTATAAGATTTATAAGTGGTGCCCGGAATATAGTTATGAACAAAAGGAATAGACAAAGGCGTATTAGGAATACGTGGGCCGTAACTGAATTTACTAACAAACAAAAAGTCATTTACAAGCAAAGTATTTTTCATGGAGCCGGATGGAATAGTGTACGCTTCAAAAATGAAAGTACGGATAAGCGTAGCTGCTACAATAGCAAACACTGCCGCATCAACCCATTCTCTCCATCCTGGCTTTTTATATTGCCTCGCACCTTCAGTGCCTATGTATCTCACTTTATCAGAATACCCGAGGTACGGGAAATAGAACGGTGCAAATAAAGCTGCTAACGTATGTTGCCCTAATGCAAAACGTCCATATAGTTTTACAAATTCTATAAATATGCCCGGACTTATAAACCATCCTACAACAGGAATGAACTGCCAAAAAACCCAATGTGTCGGGCGTTTGGCAATAACCTGCATTACCCAGGTATTATAAAAAGGAATATAAGCCTTCCATGATTCAACTCCGGCTTTTTGAAACATCTTTGCTAAACCGAAAGAAGGTAAAAAAACAATGAGTATAGAAATTAAATAAACAGTTAGTATGTGCGAAAGCGGCATGTTCTTGTTTTTAAAGCGCTCAAATTTATTATATTAAACCTTTAATGCAACTTGTACACAGCAAAGTTTTTGCTAAAGTACAGGAACAGAAAACAAAATAGGAATAAAGGATGCAGCAGTTCACAATAAAAGACATAGAAAACTTATGCAACATTAAAGCACATACGATTCGTATATGGGAACAGCGGTATAAATTAATTATACCTGAAAGAAAAAAAAGTCTTCGCCGCATATATGATAATGATGATTTGAAACACTTATTGAGAATTGCATTTTTGTACCATAATGGTTGGAAGATATCGCGTATTGCTGCCTTAAATGCGGACGAGATAACTAATGAAGTATACAAAAGCGAAATAAACAGCGTAACCTATAAAAACTATATTATCAAATTAATAGTAGCTGCTATTGATTTTAATGAACCCCAGTTCCATCAACTCCTCGACGAATTAATTGAAAAAATTGGTTTTGAAAAATGCATCACCGATATATGTTATCCATACCTGCAGCGTGTAGGACTATTATGGGTAACTAGTAACATCATTCCGGCACAGGAGCATTTTTCGAGTTATATTATCATGCATAAAATTATTGCTGAAGCTGATAAGCTTCCAACAATAAACACGGGCGGGAAGATTATTTTATTCTCCCCGCAAGGAGAACATCATGAACTCCCACTTTTATTCGTTCATTATTTATTGAAAAAAAATGGTTGGAGTGTAATCTATTTAGGAAGCAATGTTTCGAAAGATTTATTAAAACAGGTAACACACAAAGAAGATGTTTCCTATTTATTCCTTCACATGATAACCAACTTCACGGGTTGGGAGGCAGATCTTTTTTTTGAAGATCTATGCCGTAGTTTTCAAAATAAAACTATAGTTGCTACGGGCACTGTTACTCATCAAATGCAAAGAAGCTTCACTAACCTGAAGCTTCTTAAAAATGATAAAGCGGTTTATGATTTTATAAACCAAGACCATTAAGCCTTGGGCAAAACATAGTTTTTTATGTCTTCCTTCGTTATATTTTTCCCCGAAAGAATAATAAGCCGTTCTACTACATTTCTCAGTTCACGAATATTTCCTGTCCAGTTATAGTTTTGTAATAAACGTAAGGCATCATCTGTAATAGATTTTAAGGCCATTCCGTAGTCGGTACAAATGTCTTCTAGAAACTGGTCTACCAGTAATGGAATATCTTCTTTTCGTTCGTTTAGCGACGGCACATGCACCAGTATAACACTTAACCGGTGATATAAATCAAGCCGAAAAGTTTTTAACTCTACTTCTTTAAGAAGATCTTTATTTGTTGCCGCAATTACTCGAACATCAACATTTATTTCTTTCTCCCCCCCTACCCTTGTAATTTTTCCTTCCTGCAATGCACGAAGAACTTTTGCCTGCGCATTCAAGCTCATATCACCTATCTCATCAAGAAATAGAGTGCCTCCATTAGCCTGTTCAAACTTACCTATACGTTGTTTTATGGCAGATGTAAAAGAACCTTTTTCATGCCCGAATAATTCGCTTTCAATTAGTTCGCTGGGGATAGCAGCACAATTCACTTCAACTAATAGTCCATCCGCACGATTGCTTTTTTCATGTACCCATCTGGCCACTAATTCTTTTCCTACACCATTTTCACCTGTAACCAATAACCGTGCATCAGTTGGCGCTACTTTTTCAATCGTCTCTTTAATCTTGATGATTCCTGTTGAATTGCCAATCATTTCCTGCACCTTGTTGGCTTTACGGCGCAATACCTTTGTTTCGCTAACAAGGCTATTGCGTTCCATACCGTTCCTTATGGTAATGAGAAGGCGGTTAAGGTCTGGTGGTTTTTGTATAAAATCGTAAGCTCCTTTTTTAACCGCTTCTACTGCGGTTTCTATATTGCCATGACCGGATATCATAATGATGGGCACATCTGGATTTGATTCTCCGGCTTTTTGCAAGAACTCTAAACCATCAATCTTTGGCATTTTAATATCGCAGAGAACAATATCAAATGTTTTTTCTTTAAATTTTTTTAAGCCTTCTTCACCATCTGCTGCTTCATCTACTTTATACCCTTCAAAAGTGAGAATTTCACAGAGCGTTTTCCTGATTGCTTTTTCATCATCTATTATAAGAATGCTGGCCATAAGTTTGTATTGAGGCGCAAAGTAAATGATTTAGAAAGATGTAGACGGGGGAAAGCCGGGCAAAAATAAAGGCCGGATAGAAATCCAGCCTCGTGTAAAATCCAATATCCTATGAAAAACCAGAACAAAGATGCAGAGTTAAAACGATATAACAAAGACTTATAAGAAATATTTTTTACTTTATTCGTACTGAAAATTAAAAAGTTGCATGAATTACATGCAACTTTAAAACAGGATGATAATATAATATAAGCGCTTAGCCTGGCCTGTGATTACTTTTTCAAATACATTACTTCTTTTACAAGCTTCACTGTTCGCGGAACATCTGGCAAAGCACCTACTATGAGGTTTGCTGCATAATGCAAAGGTGCATCAGCGGCTGTAATACGGCGGACAGGTGCATCTAAATAATCAAAGCCTTCCTTTTGAATGCGATAAGCAAGCTCAGACGATATGGAAGCAAAGGGCCATTGTTCTTCTACTATAACAAGACGGTTTGTTTTTTTAACGCTTTCCAAAACAGTCATCCAATCCATAGGACGAATAGTACGCAAATCAATAACTTCTGCACTAATGCCTTCTTTTTCTAATTCTGCGGCAGCGCCTAAAGCCACTTTCATCATTTTATTAAAGGATACAATGGTTACATCTTTACCCTGTTTTTTTACATCGGCTTTCCCGAGAGGAATATAATATTCTTCTTCCGGCACCTCGCTTTTTTCACCATAGGTTACCTCTCCTTCCATAAAACATACAGGATCTTCTTCATAGCGGATCGCTTGCTTCAACAAACCTTTCGCATCATAGGCATTGCTTGGCGATACAACTTTTAATCCTGGTATATTAGCATAAAGCGCTTCGAAAGCTGTAGAGTGTTGTGCCCCTAACTGACCTGCGGAGCCGTTTGGGCCACGAAATACAATAGGACAGGAAACCTGCCCACCACTCATTGCCAGCATTTTGGAAGCTGTATTTAAAATTTGATCTAAAGCAAGAACTGCAAAATTCCACGTCATAAATTCTATAATAGGACGCAATCCTTTTTGAGCGGCCCCTACACCTATTGCCGTAAAACCTAATTCGGAAATAGGGGTATCAATTACTCTTTTTGGACCAAATTCCGCAAGCATACCCTGGCTTACTTTATAGGCACCATTATATTCAGCCACTTCCTCACCCATCAAAAACACTCGTTGGTCACGGCGCATTTCTTCTACCATTGCTTCACGTATTGCCTCTCTTAATGGAATTTGTCTCATGTAAAATTGTTTAGAATTAAGCCGGGCAAAATTAGCAGAGTGAAAGCATAAAACCTAAAAACTAAATGCAGGAATGAATATTGCCATGATTATTTTCTAACTAAAATAAAGTGATGCAAACAACACAGATAGTAGGAATTGTAGCCGGGGTATTAACAGCCCTTTGCATGCTGCCGCAGTTAATAAAAATTATAAAGGAGAAAAAAGCCGAAGATGTTTCAATAGCGATGTTGCTTTTGCTTATAGCAGGTTTGGGACTTTGGGTATGGTATGGTTTTATGAGGGAAGACCTGCCCCTTATTGTTACAAATTGTTTTTCTGTTTTACTGAATGTTGTTGTACTAAGTCTGCGAATAAAATATAGCGGAACAAAATAGCTGATTGTATTTTGCAGACCATTTATGAGTAAACGGACATCAAAGCATAAACTACCTTTGGCTTTTACAATATGACAATGGATATAAAGAACAACATACTTGAAACAATAGGCAATACACCTCTTGTGCGTTTGAATAAAATTACTAAAGAGCTTCCCTGCGAAGTGTTGGCAAAAGTAGAATACTTTAACCCGGGTAATTCCACCAAAGACCGCATGGCATTGAAGATGGTAGAAGCTGCAGAGAATGAAGGTAAATTAAAACCTGGCGGCACTATCATTGAATGCACCTCCGGCAATACGGGTCTGGGGCTCGCAATGGCTGCAATTGTTAAAGGGTATAAATGCATTTTTGCTACAACAGATAAGCAGTCTGTGTCGAAGGTTGATATTTTACGGGCTCTTGGTGCAGAAGTAGTTGTTTGTCCTACCAATGTTGAACCTTCTGATCCACGTAGCTATTATTCCGTTGCAGAAAGATTGGCGAAGGAAATTCCAAATTCATTTTTTCCAAATCAATATGATAACCTTGCTAACCGCCAGGCGCATTACGAAACTACTGGTCCCGAGATATGGAATCAAACCGGTGGCAAGGTTACTCATGTAGTAGTTACTGCCGGTACCGGTGGTACGGTTACAGGCATTGGCATGTATTTAAAAGAAAAAAATCCAGACATACAGATGTGGGCTATTGATGTGTATGGCTCATTGCTTACAAAATACTTTCGTACTGGTGAGGTAGATATGAATGAAGTACATCCGTATATATCGGAAGGCTTTGGTGAAGACTTTATTCCCCAGAACTACGACATGAGTGTTATTGATTATTTTGAGCAGGTGACAGATAAAGACGGTGCTGTAATGGCCCGCAAGTTGGCAAAAGAAGAGGGTTTATTTTGTGGCTATAGCTCCGGAAGTTGTATACAAGGCTTAATACAGTTAAAGGATAAACTAAAAAAAGATGATGTAGTTGTTGTGTTGCTCTGCGATCATGGAAGCAGATATGTCGGGAAAATTTTTAACGATCAATGGATGTCCGAAAGAGGATTTTTAGAAGTAAAGAGTTTCAAAGACATTGTATTATCAAGAGCCCATAAACAACTTATTACAATTGAAGCTTCTTTATCTGTAGCCCAGGCTGTGGAGTTAATGAAACAATACGATATTGAACATATTCCAGTTACGGAAGATGGCAACATTATAGGTTCCATCAGCGAAAATGGTTTGTTTCAAAAGGTATTTGATAATCCTGAGATTAAAAATGATACAATAAAATCTGCATTGGAGCCGCAATTCCCAATGGTAGCCTTTGAAGCGCCTGTAGAAAAAATGGGTACACTTATTAATAAAGAGAATGGTGCTGTACTGGCAAAAGATGATAGTGGTAACTACCATATTGTAACAAAGTACGACGTCATTCAGGCTTTAGCCTGATGTTTGGCAAAACGTATGTTCATCTATAAAAAATAATAATTACATATCAATTATAAGATTAAATTTTAATTTCAAACTTTAATGCCATCGTAATTTTTCAGGCATAACTAACCACCTACATTTTTTTTACATACATGAAGTAAAGCTTTTACTATTACGGCTTCTACTTACCATTTCCGGGACAGATACTAAATCTTCTTAAAGTAATTATAATAAAAACCGGTAGTAGTTTATCTATAATTGGTCACGTACTTAAAACATCTACCTTCTTTATAATTACGATACAAAGTGTAAATACCATAAAATTAAAATAGAGCAATTCTGCAATTGTGTACCTACTTCACGTGGTCTACATTTGTGTCAGAAGTTAATTGATCGAATCAATCGTTCAATATCCAGATAAAGCCAAACCGTTTCAAAGTCATTATCCAAATCCATTAAAAAGCCAAACGGAAAAAATCCTGTATCAATTAACTTCTTCCTTTTAAGGAAAACCACCTAATCCAAATCCTAAAGAACTGCCCCGTTTTTTATCCACCTATCCTGTCAAACCTGATCCAATCCTTTTGAAAGCCGTCTGAAGCCCATTTTTTTACTATCACTATCCTCCAATCCAATGAAAAATTGAAGGGTCCTTTATCCTCCTGCTAATAAATCCTGAATAACTGATGGATGAGTAGCAGGGGGAAGTGATAGAAAAGCTTCTTTAATCTTTGAGGATAGTAGAATACAACTCTCTGGCTTCATTTTAATCTTGCGCCAAATCAAAATATCTTCATTAGTATCTTGCATCACAAACCAGATAATGCCTTTTTACACCGATCAACTTCACAGGGAAGTGAAAATTCCTTTGAATCCTAAACGGATCGTTTCGCTTGTTCCTTCTCAATCTGAACTTTTATTTGACCTTGGCCTGGATCAAAAAGTTATTGGTATTACAAAATTTTGTAATCATCCAAGCAAATGGTTTCAAACAAAAGCACGTGTAGGAGGCACCAAAAACCTGGATAGTCAAAAGATAAAGACTTTAAATCCAGACCTGATCATTGCCAACAAAGAAGAAAATTTAAAAGACCAAATTGAAGAACTTGCAAAAGATTTTCCTGTTTGGATATCCGATGTTACCGATCTGGCTTCTGCTTTATTAATGATTGAAGAATTAGGGCGAATTACCAATACAGAAGGCAAGGCAAATAATATAATTGACCAGATAGTACAGAACTTCAACAACTTTAAGCCTCTTTCTAATACAAGGTTGCGAATTGCATATTTTATTTGGCGGCAACCTTTTATGAGCGTTGGCGGAGATACTTTTATCAATGACATGCTCCAACATGCAGGCTACAATAATGTTTTTAAGACCAGGGGGCGCTATCCGGTAATAGAAATTTCCGAACTTTCTTCACTAAACTGCGAGCTTATACTTCTTTCTTCAGAGCCCTACCCTTTTAAAGAGAAACATATTGATGAAATAAAAAACTTATTACAAAGCGACATAGCTTCTGCAATAAAAATAAAGTTGGTTGATGGAGGAATGTTTAGCTGGTATGGAAGCAGGCTAATAAAGGCACCTGCCTATTTTAAAAGCCTGGAGGAAGAAATTTGGATCTGAGCACAAGCCACTTGTTCTAGTAGAGTCTTCTCCTACCATTTATAAATCATAAACAAACTATCTTCGCCGCCGTTAAGCACAAATGCTGTTATTAATCATAAAACCATCTTCTTAAAAAATGAGTAAGTACAAAGCCGGAGTGTTGTTTGGCGAAGAGCTGGAAGCGCTATACAATGATGCTAAAGAAAGCCAGTATGCCTTACCAGCAGTAAACGTAACCGGTACAAATACAATTAACGCTACACTGGAAACTGCTGCAAAAGTAAATTCGCCTGTTATCATTCAGTTTTCAAATGGCGGAGCGCAATTTATGGCCGGAAAGGGAATGCCGAATGATAAGTTGCAAGCCAATATTTCAGGAGCTATTTCAGGAGCATTGCATATTCATAATGTAGCAAAGTATTATGGCGTACCGGTTATACTCCATACAGACCATGCTGCAAAAAAATGGCTGCCGTGGATCAGTGCACTTATTGATGCAGGAGAACAATTTCATAAAGAAAAAGGCCAGCCTCTTTATAGTTCTCACATGCTTGACCTTTCAGAAGAACCCATTGAAGAAAACATCGAAACCTCAGTTGAATTTTACAAACGTATGGCTCCGTTGGGCATGAGCATAGAAATTGAATTAGGCGTAACGGGCGGTGAAGAAGATGGCGTAGATAACAGCGGTGTAGAAAATGACAAATTATATACGCAGCCAGAACATGTAGCTTATGCTTATGAGGAGTTGGGCAAGGTAGGCAAATTGTTTACCGTTGCAGCAGCATTCGGAAATGTGCATGGGGTGTACAGTCCGGGTAATGTAGAACTAAGGCCGGTTATTTTAAAAAACAGCCAGGATTATATTCAACAAAAATATGGCACTGCAGAAAAGCCAGTTTACTTTGTATTTCATGGTGGTAGCGGCTCTCCGCAAAACCAAATACGTGAAGCCATAGGGTACGGTGCTATAAAAATGAACATTGATACTGATATGCAATGGGCTTTTTGGGAAGGTGTTTTGCAGACGTATAAGAAATCAGAAGCTTACCTGCAATCTCAATTAGGAAACCCTGAAGGTGCAGATAAGCCAAATAAAAAATACTACGATCCACGCACATGGTTGCGGAAAGGCGAGGAAACATTTATAAAACGCCTTGAAGTTGCTTTTGAAGATTTGAATTGTATTAATAGAAATGCTTAATCATCAAACTACTTTGGAGCCACTCTGAATGGGTGGCTTTTTTTATTGGCTAACCCTGTGCCAAAAATGCCTCGCTGAAAACGCGGAATTTGCAGAATAGAATTACAGAACGAGGCAGTGAGTGACACAACAGAAGATCAATAGAATTACTTTAGCCGGTAACAAAATAAATATCGAATAAGGACAAGGAATGAAGAAGGAAAAAAGGATCAATGTACAATGCTCATTACAACAAAAAGAATTTGCCTGCATCATGTGCCAACTACAAACTACAGACTACAAACTACAAACATCTCGCTAACATTCACTCAGGCTTATTGGTATATTAATGGCTAACCCTCCTTCTGCGGTTTCTTTGTATTTGCTATTCATGTCTTTAGCTGTCTCCCACATAGTTTCAACTACCGCATCAAGAGAAACTTTGGCAAAGTCAGGTGAGCTTTGCAAGGCCAGTTGTGAGGCAGTGATGGCCTTTATTGCGCCCATAGTGTTTCGTTCAATACATGGCACCTGAACCAGGCCCGCAACAGGATCGCAAGTCATACCTAAATGATGCTCCATAGCAATTTCAGCAGCCATTAAAGCCTGCCGTTGTGTACCACCCAAACATTCGGTGAGTGCTGCCGCAGCCATCGCCGAAGAAACACCGATCTCTGCCTGGCATCCACCCATAGCGGCAGAAATGGTAGCGCCTTTTTTAAATATGCTGCCCACCTCAGAAGCAGTTAATAAGAACTGTATTATTTTTTCTTCACCAATGTTTTTATGGAAGCATAAATAATAATGAAGTACCGCTGGAATAACCCCTGCTGCGCCATTTGTAGGTGCGGTTACCACCCGTCCGAAGGAGGCATTTTCTTCGTTTACCGCCAATGCAAAACAGCTAACCCAGTCTAATGTATATTGAAACGAATTACCACCCTCTTTAATAGCTTTTATCCATTCATCGTAAACTTTATAAGTGCGGCCGTTGAATAATTTTTTATTAAGATCGGCTGCTCTTCGTTTTACATGTAAACCTCCGGGTAACACGCCTTCTGTATGGCAACCGCGGAACGTACATTCCTGCATTGCCTTCCATATCTTTAAAATACCTTCTTTAGTTTCTTTTTCTGGGCGCCATGCACTTTCATTTTCTAAAACCACTTCATGAATTGCTAACCCCGTTTTCATGCACCAATGCAAAAGATCAGCAGCAGTATTTATGGGAAAGGGGAGTATAACCGAACCATTTCTTTCAGCTTCATTTTCCTTAACAACAAAACCTCCGCCAATAGAATAATAGGTTTCTGAAAGGTTATTCCCATCATTAAATCTTGCAAGGAAGCTCAAGGCGTTAGGATGGTAAGGAAGTGACTCAGTATAAAGAAAGTGAATGTCTTGTGCGGGATGAAATGTTATAAAATGTTGTTCGTTTAAAAAGAGCGTACCTGATGCATCAATTTTATTGATTGTTGGTTGTATCTGATCTACATCAAAGCTAACAGGATCATACCCACAAAGTCCAAGTTGAACCGCAATGTCCGTACCATGGCCTTTGCCAGTTTTGGCTAAAGAACCGTATAGTAAAATTTTTATTTCTGTAACCTTATCAAGAATTTTTTTATCTGCCAATGATTGTAAAAATCGAAGTGATGCACGCCAGGGACCCAGGGTATGAGAACTGGAAGGGCCTACTCCTATCTTCAACATATCAAATACAGAAATTGCTTCATGAGACACGGCTATAATTTTATTAAAATTAGCCTGTTATTCACGAACAGAAGCTTATTGTACGTTAACCAATTCTATTTCAAAAATCAGAATGGAATTGCCGGGTATTACTACTACTCCTGAACGCACCTGGTCGGATGCGCCATAGCCTAAAGTGGGTGGAATATACAGGCGTATTTTTCCGCCGCTTTTTACATAAGGAATGCCGTTAGCCCATCCCCTTACCAAATTGCCCAGGTATTGAGCATAAGTAGCTGCGCCCTGAGTTTGATCAAATATGGAGCCATTGGTCAACTTGCCTACATATTTTACCGTAACATAAGAACAAACAGTAGGTGTAATGGTGCCTGTACCCGGCGTTTCTATTTGGTAAAATAAGCCACTGCAATGTTGTGTTGCGGTAATATTATTGCTGGTAAGGTAGGTTTGAACAGCCTGTATTTCAGATGCCGGTGCTTTTAATGAACAGGAATCGTAAGTACAATTTTGTTGAGGGCCCGCATCTGTTTTTTTTGAACAGCTAAAAAGAAAGATTGTAATGATGCTTAAAAGTGCCAGTTTTTTCATACGCTTTTTTGTTATTGACTATATATTTCATTTTACCGTTGCATCTAATGCCTCCTTCGCCTCTTTCATCCTTAGTTCCTGGTAACGTTGTTCATTTTGTTCCCACTTATAATTGCCTGAAAAATATGTAATGAAGAACATGATAGCTACTACAGCAATCAGTATTACAATAATTACCGAAGAATTACTTCTCAAAACAGCATCAGCTTTTTGGTACCACCCTGATAGAAGGTTGATAAAAAGAGCTACAACCATCACAACACCTAAAGGCAATGCAATACTAAACTGTCTTAAAAACTTTTTTTTACGAAAGCGGTTTTCCTCCCAATAACGTAAAAAATCGTGCTCTTGTTTCGTTACCATAAAAAGAAAAAGCCGTCATTTTTAAGACAGCTTTTTTAGTGAGGTACCGAGCAGATTCGAACTGCTGTAGGAGGTTTTGCAGACCTCTGCCTAGCCACTCGGCCACGGTACCAAAGCTTTAAAAAGTGATGTTTTACTTTTTATAATGAATTTTAATCCGGCGTATAAACTTTAAACTTCAAATTTTAAACTGCGGCGAAAATAAGATATTTACAAGTAATTGTCACTACCAAAAACCTTGTTTAAATAATTTTCATGCAGCGAATAGCCGAATCCGAACTTATACTGAATGCCAGGGGAGCGGTGTATCATTTGGATCTTTTGCCTGAAGAGCTTGCAGATACTGTTATTACCGTGGGTGATCCTTTTCGGGTAAAACAAGTAAGCAAACATTTCGATAGCATTGAAGTAGAAAGGCATCACAGGGAATTTGTAAGCTGCACAGGCTATATAGGAAACAAAAGAATAACCGTTATTTCTACAGGCATTGGTACAGATAATATAGATATTGTTTTTAACGAACTGGATGCTGTGCTCAATATAGATTTGAAATGTAGAACTATTAATACGCACATAAAATCATTAAATATTATCAGGATCGGCACGGCGGGGTCTCTGCAAAAAGATATTCCTGTAGATAGCTTTGTTGCTTCTACGCATGGGTTAGGGCTTGATAATCTACTAAACTATTACCGGCTTGAGCAAAATGAAGAAGAGAAACAGTTGCTTCATTCTTTTATTTCCCAAACAGGCCTAAACCCACAAGTGTCTAACCCCTATATTAGTTCTGCCGGTGCAGCCTTACTAAAACATTTTGTAACTGGTTTTCACGGGGGAATAACAGTAACTTGCCCCGGCTTTTACGGACCGCAGGGACGAATTTTGCGCCTTGGCATTAAACATCCAAACCTTATCAACAGCCTTACAGGTTTTAGTTTCGGCCATCATAGGATAGCTAATTTCGAAATGGAAACTTCCGGCATTTATGGCATGGGGAAACTATTAGGACATCATTGTCTTTCTTTAAGCGCCATTGTTGCAAACAGGATAGATAAAGAATTTTCGAAGGATAGCAATGCAACGATGGAAAGACTGATAAAAAAAACCTTAGATACAGTAAGCACTTTATAAAACAACAATGCAGATAAAATTTTATAAGTACCAGGGGACAGGAAATGATTTTGTTATTCTTGATAACAGGGACGATGCCTATAATACATTGACTAAAGAGCAGATTCGTTTTTTATGCGACCGGCGTTTTGGTGTTGGAGCTGATGGATTAATGGTGCTAAACAAACACACGGCTTATGACTATGAAATGAAGTATTATAATGCTGATGGCGGCGAAAGTTCTATGTGTGGTAATGGTGGAAGATGCCTGGCCAAGTTTGCTAATGATATGGGCATTATAAGGACCACCTATTCTTTTCTTGCTATTGATGGTAAGCACGAAGCCTCTGTACAAATGGATGGTATGGTTTCGTTAAAGATGAGTGATGTGGACAACGTAAAATTTGAAGGAAGATATTATACGTTGAATACAGGCTCGCCGCATTATGTAGAAATGGCCGGCGATGTAATGCATATAGATGTATTTAAAAAAGGCCAGGAAATACGGTATAATAAGCAGTTTGAAAAAGAAGGCATTAATGTAAATTTTGTAGAACAATTGCAGGATATAGATAAAATTATTGTGCGTACTTACGAAAGAGGTGTGGAAGCTGAAACTTATTCGTGCGGAACGGGTGTTACGGCGGCGGCGCTTGTTTGCCATCATAACGACAATGGATTTAACCGGGTAGAAGTGCAGACCCGCGGAGGCCACTTAAGTGTGGAGTATGATAAAATCGGCGATTGTTTTAAAAATATTTGGCTTAATGGAGCTGCTGAAAAGGTATTTGAAGGCACCATGAGTATAAAATAAAATTCCTACCTCTTGATTCAATACTTCAAAAACATTAACCAACAAACCGTCCAGGTAGAGCAGGCGGAAACCGGTACCTGGATCAACGTTTTGCCACCATTAAAACAAGAAGAATTTACAGAGCTTTCAGAAAAACTAAACATACCCCTCGATTTTTTAACTGACTCGTTAGACATTGATGAACGTACGCGTTTTGAAGAAGAAGATAATGTGCGTTTGATTGTTCTTAAAACGCCGACAGAAAATAATTCCTTCAACGAAAGCGATGCTTTTTACATAACCATTCCTATTTGTATTATTTTAACCCACACACAAATTGTTACCGTTAATTCTTTCGAAAACCATGCGATGAAGAAATTCCTGAGCACTTTTCAAAAACGCCATCCCGATAAAAAGAATATGATGGTGTTGAAAGTGTTTGAAAAAGTAGTGCAGAATTTCATGGAGTATTTAAAAGAGATTAACCAACGCCGGAATGTTTTAGAACAGCAATTATATGATGCCAGCCGCAATGAGGAGTTGCTTCAACTAATGCGTATTCAAAAGAGCCTGGTGTATTTTGTAACTGCCCTACGTTCAAACGAACTTTTATTTATGAAGCTGGAACGCTCTAATTTTTTAGGGTTGAACGAAGAGGAGAAGGAATACCTGAATGATCTTATTGTTGATAATTCACAGGCGCTTGAAATGGCGCATATCTATACCAATATATTAAGTAGCACATTAGATGCATTTGCGAGCATCATTGCCAATAACCAAAATGAAGTTTTGAAAAGGCTTTCTGTCATTACAATTGTGCTCACCTTTCCCGTGTTGATTGCAAGCTTGTTTGGAATGAATGTTCCCAGCGGGTTTGAGCACTCTGAATATGCATTTTATATAGTTGCGTTCCTGTCTTTATTGGTAGCTGTTATGATTGGCGTATTTTTCTTACGAAAGAAATTTTTCAAATGAGCGGCAGTTTTAACGTTCGTGTGTATGGAATATTGATTGATGATCAAAAGAGGCTTTTGGTTAGTGATGAATACATCCGCAGTAAGTATTATACAAAATTCCCCGGCGGTGGCCTTGAGTTTGGAGAAGGAACAAGAGATTGTTTAAAGAGAGAGTTTATAGAAGAAATGAACCTCAGGATAGAAGTATTAAATCATTTATATACAACTGATTTTTACCAGGAATCTGCTTTTCGTCCTGGCGATCAAATCATTTCTATCTATTACCTGGTTAAAGCCTTGGAGCCTATATTAGTACGGTTAAGCGATATACCTTTTGATTTTGATGAAGCTCATTTACTCCTCTATAAAGAAATGGGCGAAATAGAAACATTCCGGTTTATTGAGTTGGCTAATCTTTCTGAAGAAAGTGTAACACTGCCAATAGATAAAGTAGTAGTACAATTGATCAGGAAAAAATATACATCTGATCCTTAGCCTACTGACGGAACATTTATAAAAAGCTCTTCATCTTTCCCCATTGCTGAACGTTTCATTTTTATGGCTACATCATGCCCTAAATATTTTTCAATTAAATTATGAACCAAATAAATGACCGGTGTCATAATTAAGGCTATTACAAATTTATAAACATAGTTTACCACACCCACTGCTATTACAAGGCTAAACGGCCATACAAAATCGCCTTCAGAATTATTAACCCTGCTACCTACATAAAATGCAATAAACAACACTACAAACGAATCAATCAATTGAGAAATAAGTGTTGAGCCTGTGGCCCGCAGCCATATATTTTTTTCTCCGGTTACTCTTTTTATCCTGTGAAAAACAAATACATCAATAACCTGGCTTAATAAAAATGCAAACAGCGATCCAATAATAATATTGCCACCCTGTCCTAAAACACTCCTGTATGCTTTCTCCATATTTGGCACGCCACTACCCTGCTTACTGGTTATAAAAAAATCTGCAGGAGTAAGACCCATGGCGCCATAAAAAACAACAAATGCAAAAGCAATAAGCGCTGCTGTTAAAAATGAAAAAAACCTTACTCCTTTTGGGCCATAGTATTCATTAATAATGTCAGTCATTACAAATACAACCGGCCATAATAAAACACCTGCAGTTAAATTAAGGGAAAGATCATTGCCCATCAGGTGAATGAAAAGCGGTGTAAACCCAAGGGTTTTTTCCAACGAAAATATTTTTACTCCTATGATCTCTGCAAGGAGTGCATTGGTAATAAAAAAGCCACCAAGAATAATGAAAAGTTTTGTGGGTTTGCTCTTAAGAATAGAATGAACCATTTAGAAATAATATGATGTATAGCATTTGAAGAAAAAGAAAAATGAAATTAGTGATTACCAACCATTTTGGCACCGCATCAAAAATCTTCTTCTTCAATAAAAAGCACACTAAGTAAATGAGTATGACCAAGGGCGTAAAGAAAAATACAGCAAGTGCGTAGCCAGTAATTACTATGGTTGACATAATTACCTGCTCCTCCAGAAAAGGAATAAAATTGAGCAGTACAACCAGCAAAAAAAAGAAATTGCAAATCAGCGCTATCCGGGAAATGAATAGAATAATTCTCATTAAATGTTTTTAATTTTTTGTTGCGAATAAAAATTAAACATCCCTATACTTTAGTTTTTGCCGGGGCAATCATTATTTCGTGTAAAATAGCATTATTTTGCCACCACCAAAAAATCGGATTATGAAGAAAGGAATCTTTCTACAACTCCTTCCCCATCTTATAGCTGTTGCAGTTTTCCTGATCGTTGCTGTTGTTTATTGCAAGCCTGCTTTAGAGGGCAAAGTGGTACAGCAGAATGATATAACACAATGGAAAGGTTCTATTCAGCAGTCGGAGGTTTATCGCGAAGCGCATGGACATTATCCTTTATGGACCAACGCATTGTTTAGCGGCATGCCTACGTTTCAAATTGGTGGCGTTAATGAAAATATTCCAGGTGGCGTATGGCATAGCATACTTACTTTGGGTCTTCCCAAGCCTATCCAGTTTTTTTTCCTCGCTTGTATTTGCTTTTATTTTTTATGCATTGTTCTTCGCTCTAATCCGGCAGTGGCCATTATGGGGTCGCTGGCTTTTGCTTACGCTACTTACAACCCTATCATCATTTCTGTAGGGCATGATACCAAAATGTTATCAATGGCTTACATGCCTGCACTGCTTGCTTCTGTGCTGTTGATCTATCAAAGAAAATATTGGCTTGGCGGTGCATTAACGGCTTTGTTTGCTTCTACGTTGATTGCCATGAACCATCTGCAAATATCTTATTACCTGTTTCTTGCTCTTGGTATTATGACCATTTTTTTTGCGGTTCAGTGGATAAAAAATAGGGAATGGAGGCATCTGGCGATTGCTTTATCTATAACGATAGTGGCGGCAATAGTGGGTGTGCTTACTAATGCTGTTATTTTATTCTCTACTTATGAATACCAGAAATTCACTATACGCGGAGGAGGTTCAGCATTAACTGATACCACACAAACAGTAAAGTCGAAAACAGGACTTGACAAGGGCTATGCATTTAATTATAGCATGTTGATTACGGAGCCTTTTGTGATGATGGTGCCACGGATGTATGGCGGCAGTAGCGGCATAGAAGAAGTAAGCCAGGAAGAATCAAAAGCAATTGAAGCGATAAGATCGTTACCGCAAGAACTACAAAGCCAACTACCCATGGCCTATTACTGGGGAGGCATTGGTAACAATAATAGTTTTGGAACATCCGGCCCTCCTTATGCAGGCGCCCTCATATGTTTTCTTGCCATCCTGGGTATTTTTGTTTCTGATACAAAGCATAAATTATGGGCGTGGACAGCCATCCTTGTTACCATTATGATGTCATGGGGAAGTTATTTTGATGGCTTTAATTCACTGCTTTATAATGTGCTCCCGTTTTATAATAAGTTTAGAGCTCCCTCCATGATTTTGGTGATTCCCCAATTGTTGCTACCAATGCTGGCTGTACTTTGTGTTAATTCCGTTATCCGTGCAGAAAACAGAAAAACGCTTATCCCTCAATTTAAAAAAGGATTAATTGCTACCGGGGCAATATTCATTTTACTATTCATCCTTTATATTTCTTTTGATTTTTTAGGCCCAGGTGATAAAAATGTTCTGAAACAAGTTCGGGATATGAACCAGCCACAATTGTATGAGTACATCACCACTTTTTTTGAAGGTTTAAAAGAAGATCGCAAAAGCCTGATGATTGGTGATATTTTTCGCTCTTTAGGATTTATTGCCGTGGGAATAATTGTTATATACCTGCTTATAAAAAATTTAATTAAACCGTTACTTGCTATACTTATATTAACGGTTTTTAGCTTTATTGACCTGATCAGCGTTGATTTAAAATACCTTAATGCTGATAATTATTCAGAGCAAACAGAAAATGAAGCCTCATTCGTAAAAACAGCTTCTGATGAACAGATGCTGGCTGATACTTCATACTACAGGGTGTACAATGTAGGAGCAGATAGATTCCAGGAAAACATAACTTCATACTACTACAATTCGGTTGGCGGATACCACCCTGCCAAGCTTTTAATTTACCAGGATTTGATCGAACGCCAGTTGAGCAAGGGTAACGAAAAGGTGTTGGATATGCTGAATACAAAATATTTAATTCAGAAGGAGAATGGGCAGACCAAAGGATTTCAGCAAAGAACCACAGCTTCAGGCGCTGCCTGGTTTGTACCAAATGTGCAGTTTGTGAAAACACCAGATGAAGAAATGGCGGCACTTGATAATTTTAATCCAAAAGACACAGCTTTTGTACAGGATAAGTTTAAGGCCTTTGTTCCACCTGTAATTTCGGATAGTACCGCAACCATACAACTGGTGAAAAATGACAATGATATAGCTACCTATACTTCTCAATCTGCAAATAATGGCTTTGCCGTATTTAGCGAAGTATATTATCCTGCAGGATGGAAAGCATTTATTGATGGTAAGGAAGCGACAATTGTAAAAACTAATTATGTACTGCGTGGCTTATCAATTCCTGCAGGCAAACACAGTATTGAATTTCGCTTTGAGCCATCGGGTTACCACACCGGTAAGTCTGTGGCAACTATTTCATTTATTGTTCTAATTCTTTTGATTGTTATTGCGGCTTTTATGGAATGGAAAAATAGAAAAACAGTTTTGCTGAATACAAATGTTTAGTAAACCATCCTTAAAGCTGGTAGCGTAGCGTTCGTTTTAAAAATAAAAAATATATAGTGTATGGTGATTGCTAATGCTTCCGCATCAGGCTAAAAACATAATTTAAAAACATAAACGATTTAGAAAGAATACCTGTTTTTAATACCCGCATAGGTAGCTGAGCTTGAGAAGCTATTATTTGTTTTATTAAGGGATGGATCTCGTTATTATAGTAAGTCTCCATTTCTTCAACATCCTTAATTTTTAAATTTCGAATCATTCGCCAGTAATAATCATACACTAATAAATTTCTTAAAATCCCATATCCAAGCTTTTCAAGAAGAATAAGATTCTCCGGTATTTGAACAGAAGGCACTAAAAAAGTTTGCCTGGTTACCTGCTCATCATGAAAGCCAATGTTCAAAATCACCTCGTTTATATAATAATATTGTTTTAGTTTTTTTATACACCGTATGTAATATTCAAAGTCCACCACATACTTAAAACGGTTATCGTAAAACAAATCAATATCTCTTCTTAGCAAAGTACAGCTTGGGTTACCTACATACACTCTTCTAAACAAATGAAGCGGATTAAGACGCAACACAAAACTGTCAAACAGAGTGCATCTTACCACTTCCTTGTTGCCGGTATGATAATTTACATTTTGAAAAGCAGAGAAAAAAAAAGAACATTGCGGATGCGCTAATGTAGCCTTATAAAAAGTTTTAAGCGCATCCTCATGAGCGAACCAATCATCATTGTGCATTAATTTAATCCACTTACCCCTGGCATGTTTTATTGCTTCGTTCCAATTCTCCGGAGTTCCCAACGCAGGAATATTTTTTTTGAACTGTATTTGTTTAGGGAAATTATAAGAGAGTATAAATTGCTCCACAGATTCATCGGGGCTGTCATCAGTAATGATTACTTCATAATCAGTGAAGGATTGTATAGCAATAGAATGGAGAAGGCGCTCTAAAAATGCTATGTTTTTATAAGCCGGAATGCAGATAGATATTTCAGTATGATTGATCATTCTTTATCCTTCATTAATAAGGAAGTCAACATAAGGCTTAACACGATCTGCAAAATTGTAATGCTTTGCCAGGGCATAACATGCATCTGAATGCTGTTGATAATTCGCTTCTATTTCTTTTATGGCTTTTAAAATTGTTTCGGGTCTATAATCATCAATTAGTACACCAGCGCCAAATTCTTTTACAAATGAAAAACCAGGAATATTACAAGCAATAACCGGGGTGCCCGCCGCTAAGTACATAAACAATTTGCCCGAAGGAGCAGTAAGATAATTGAAACTTGATTGAATTAGTTCCCATGAGTAGAAACAAAACCCGATTTTAAATTTGGAAATAAAATTAATAAAACTGTTTTCGTATAAATATTCCTGGTTAAAAACAATAGCTTCTTGTTTTATAAGATGAGCATACTGTTGTTGTATCAGCTTCTTTGTTTTCTTATTACTTCCTCCTTTTATAATTAGTTTATAGCCCTGATGCTGGTTAAAAAATTCGATACAATCTAATATGGCAAACTGTACATGAACGGTACCAGCCCAAATAAAATCTTTGCGATCATTCTTTTCAATTGTATGCTCATCAAATACCGGGGCATTTTGCACAATAAAGGTTCTCAATTTATCCCTGGGAAAAAGGTAATCGTATCGCATCTGACTCTGAACAAAAACTGATTTTATTCTTTTGTTGTCAATAGCTTTGTAATGCTTACTTGTGTTGTTATCAATTTCGAGGGAAAGAAAATGTACACTTCCATACAATTTTTGGGCTACGTGAAGCGCCGGTAAATCCACAGCAATAATTATATCTCCCTGACTTTTCTGCTTTTTTAAATAAGATTTTAGAATGTTGGGTAGATACCGGTTATAATACTGGTAATAATATTGGTAATCAGGGAATATAAATTTGATGGCATGGGTAAATTTAGATAGGCCAAAATCTATTTTCTGATACAATTGGCTTAAAAAAAAACCAGTTTTGAGATATATAATATTTCTTTTCTCATCTTTTGTTTTTGTAAAAAATTTTGGCTGAAAAGAAATTACAGTGACATCGAAATGAGGAGACAAAAAATCATATAAATTTAAAATGGTCGGCTGATAAACAATGTAATCATTCAATGTTAAGATCATTACCTTTTTCATTGACACATCATTTTTGCAAGTTCCAAAATATTGGTTTGTGGTTTCCAGCCAAGTGAATGAATGGAAGAAGGATCTGAAACCAAAATTTTATATTCAGGTGTATAAGCATTGCTTTCAATTACATGATCCTGCCATTTCAAATTAAATAACGTAAAACACAAGTCCACCCATTCTTCAATACTATAAGCCTGCCCCGTTCCAATGGTAGCTTCCTCTATTTTATCCTGCTGAACCAACGTCCATATAGCTTTTACAATATCACCTGCAAACCCAAATTCTTTTTTGACATGAAGGTCACCTATCACAAGTTTTTCGTCACTGCCTTTAGCTATTCTTTTGGCTGTACTGATAACCTTTATATTAATATGCCTTTCCGACCGCCTTGGGCTATCATGATTAAAAAAGTAACCTACATAAACTTTAAGTCCTAGTTGCCTGTAATACCTGGCCGCATAAACTGTATGAATACGGCTTACTGCATAAATGCTTGTTGCTTTAAAATGATCTGTTTCTTTTATAGGCAATCCTAGATTTTCAAATTGCAGTCCGCTCCCTGATAAAAATACTTTTGTATGTGGTGAAAAGAGCTTTACTGCTTCCAATATATTTAAAGCTCCGGTGCTAATGGTTTCATGGTTCTCTTTCCAGGCAATATGTTGGGTAGTTGAGTTTGCTGCAAGATGAAAAATAAATTGGGGCTGGTTGTGTTTAATTAAATTGACAACATCTTCAAAAACACTTATATCAACTTTGTAACTTTCTTCAAAACGGCCAATCCCAATAACTTCAATTCCTTCTTTTATTAATAATTCTGATAAATAAAAGCCATCCTGACCATTAATACCCCAGATTATTGCTTTCATTAAACTGGTTTTTTAAATGCATCGGTTCTGCAAAAAATTGTGTTTATATGTGTGTCTGCAAAAACAAAATATCCTTTCGAAGTAACAAAATCAATAATCTCTTCAATTTTTTGTTCTTCATTGGTAATGCTGAATGTGATGCTTTCCACGCATAAAACTTCCGGCTTAAACCGCCCGAAGTCTAACCCTTTCAAAATAGCAAGGTCAAGTCCCTCCACATCAATAGATATTATATTAGGGTAAGGGCTAAAATAATCACTGATCACCTTATTGATATTTAACAGTGGTACTTTGTGAACGTTTTTAAAGGATATGCCTGTTGCCTGTTGTCTGCTATTTGCTTCTTCTTTTGAAAAAGAATTCCACCCGCTATATTTTCCAGGAAACACATAAAAATCTGCTTCAGAATTATCCCCATCACTAATTCCTGCCTCTAAAAAAACATCACCTTTTCTATATTTTTTGATAAGATTTTTAAACTGAATATCCGGTTCTATACAAACTCCTCTGCTACCACGATTATAAAAATAAAAAGTGTTATTACAAATGATGGGATGATTTGTGCCTATATCAAGATAAGTAGGATTTGTTATACCAAGACAATTGTATAACAGGTAGCGCATGGCCTGGTCTTCGCCCGCTTGTGAAAAACTAGGCTGCACATTATTTTTTAATATTTGCAGACTTGCAAATGCTTTCCCTAAAAATCTTTTTACATTCATTTTTTGTAAACTTCAATTTTGGGCAAAGGGAATATTAAGCCAATACCCTTTTCCAAAGTAGCTTTTTCTCTTTCTAAAAATTCTTCTTTGAAATGCCATGGCAGTACGAGATAGTAATCTGGATTCATTGCTCTGCTTTCTTCCTCGCTGATAATTGGAATATTGGTTCCCAGGGTCATTGCACCAAATTTTTCCGGATTACGCTCGGCAGCATAGTCAATAATTGTATTATCAATACCACACCATTGTAGGATTGTATTACCCTTGGTAGAAGCACCGTATATATGAATGTTTTTACCTTCTCTTTTAAGCGTTCTTAAAAGGCCATATAATTCGCTTTTAACCTGTGCAATTCTTTGATTGAAATCTTCATAAGGTTTATCAGTATCCAGTTCAAGATCAAACTCGTTCTGTCTTACTTCATCAATAATCTTTCTATTTTCATCGGTATCATAAATAACATTTTCCTCGTGGGTAACAAAACATCTTATGCTTCCTCCATTGATATCATTAAATTCAACTCTAAAAATTTTCATAGCAGCCCTGAAGCATATTTTTTCAAGTACAGCAAGACTGTAATACTCTAAATGTTCATGGCAGATAGTATCATAAGAATCTAATTCTAACATTCGCGGCATATAGCTCATTTCAACCACCCATACACCTTCTGAACTTAAAACATTTTTAATATTTTTTACAAATTCTACCGGGTTTTCCAGATCGTAAAACATAGCTATGGATGTTATTATATCCAGCTTTTTATTATCCAATGCCTTATGAAGTTTTTCCGAAGGAAAAATATCCTGCACTACGGTAGCATCTTTTATTTCCTGAGCTATATCACTAGGATCGCAACCGTATTTATTAAAATCGGATGGATAGTAATTTAATAATGTTCCGTCATTGCAGCCAATGTCAAGTACATTGGCTTTATCTTTTTTTACAAGTGAGCTTGCAGAATGAACGATGTTTTCCAAATGATTTCTCATGGTGTTATTAGTGCCTGACCGATACCAATAAGCAGCATATAATATTTCTGGTGGAACTGAATGTTGCATCTGTAACAACCCGCAAGCGTTTTCATCTGTTTGGGGATTGCACCTCACTAATACGCAAGGAATCCTACGTGTAGAGGGCATCTCCTTTCCCGGCTTGATAAATGAACCTTGAAGGTGCTGTGGCCCTAAATTAACTACCTCCTTTAAAGAAGGAGAACCACAAACACGACACGTTGTTCTTGTGCGAATATGCATGAAACAAAATTGAGGTTTACAAATGATGCGAATATATAGTAACCCTATTTATAAACCTGAACCTTATAGCTCTGATACTTAAATGGAACTATTCTTCTTTCAAATTAAAGCATTTATTCTTTCAATGGCTTTAGCATCACCGCTCCAAAAACCCTTTCAGTACATCAATCCTAAATTGTATAACAGGCAAGCATTTTGCGACCTTACCTGTAAGAATATAGTACAGCCCAATAACAAAAGAAGCGCCCAGTTTAAAAATATATTCAATCAGCTTTTTCAGAAAGCTTACACCACCGGGTATAATACGCTGTCTCTCTCCTCTTCCAATTCCTGAAGCTACCCGATACATATATTCTTTTGTCAATTTTTCAACTTCCACCACATGATGTACCACAATATTAGGAACATAAAATACTTTAAATCCTTTTTGCTTTATCCTAAAAAAGAAATCCTTTCCTTCCCCTCCAATACGAAGAGTACCTTTTACACCAGGGATGGCGGTATTAAAACCTCCTACTTCCTCAAAGACTTTTTTGGTTACAATCATGTTCGACTCCAATGGATAACGGTTAGCACTAAACTCAGTTATCTCATCAGCGTACTTAAAATTTCCCACCAAAGAAGATACGTAGTGCGACATCCACTTTGGCTCAATGGGTATATATCTTGGAATAATTCGTCCGCCAAAACTATCAATCTGTGGACGAGCAACATGAAAAGCCCAAATGTTATCAAGAAAGTTCTCTTCAGCAATGGCATCATCATCCATAAAACATAATAACTTACCTGATGCATACTGTGCTCCTGTATTGCGTGCAAAAGAAGCACCTTGATTATTTTCAAGATAATATTTCAGATGAAATTCAGAATGCGATGAAATAAATTCTTTACAGATAGTTTCCGTACTGTCGGTACTATTGTTGTCGGCTATGATAACTTCAAAATGGTCTTTATTGTAAGATTGATTAACGAGGCTGGTTAAAGCGTCTATGATATACGTTGCCCGATTGTAGGTACATATAATAACCGAAATGGTAATATCCATGGGAAGTTATCGTGAGCCATAAAAATAAGGTGAAACATTTTACAAAAATCTACATTCATGATAATGGACTATTTTGTGTAGAAGATCATTTGAATGAACCGCATATCAATAGTTACTATTTGTTTCAATAATCCCGAAGAACTAAAACAAACCTGCGTTTCAGTTGATGAACAAGATAGCCTTCCGTTTGAACATTGGATCATTGATGGCTCAACTAATACCGATATAAAATCATGGCTGCATGATACTGTTCAACCATCCTACAGAAAATGGATTTCCGAAAATGATAATGGCATTGCAGATGCTTTTAATAAAGGAGTGCTGCATTCTTCCGGCGATATAATCTACCTTCTTAATTCCGGCGATAGGCTATATGATAAAAGCATATTTAAAAAAGTATTATCTGCTTTTGAAAAAGATAACAGTATTGCATGGTGCCATGGAAAGCTCCACACTTTAAGAGGAAGCATCTGGGTAATTGTTGGAAAACCTTTTGAAAAAACTAAACTTTACCGGGGTATGCGTGGGGTGTTTCACCCAACGATGTATATACGCAAAGAAGTGTATGAGCGGAGAGGTTTGTACAATACGAGTGTTAAGATTGCCATGGACTATGATTTTCTTTGTCGTATAGCAGATGAGAAATTTACATTCATTGACTATCCATTAACCAGTTTTGATCCAACAGGTATCAGTTCATCCCGGTATATAGAAGCCATGAAAGAATCGTTTACCTGTTACCAAAAATATTATGGCAAAAATGTAAAACAAATCTTGTGGAGTTGGCGGTTAATAGGGCTTCATTATCTTCTGAACTCTGATTTTGGAAAATGGCTTTACAAAATAAAGGTGAAAATGAAAATGGAGAATTGGTAGATAAATTCAGTTAAGTAACGGCAAAATAATTATCAATCTTCTCCTTCAATAAATTTATAATATTAATACAAATAATGTATAATGCTGGTTACAAACTCCTTTCCCTTATCACACCTTTCCTTCCAGTAAAATAAAAGTAACAGCGCCTGCAAAATAACCAATCAGGGCCAGCCAGCTTATCTGCTTTACATACCACATAAAATTAATTTTTTCAATGCCCATTACGGCTACCCCCGCTGCGGAGCCAATGATTAATGCACTTCCGCCTGTACCCGTACAATAGGCAAGGAACTCCCAAAAACTGTGGTCGGGCGGATACTGCTGCAGATCGTACATGCCCATTGTGGCGGCTACCAATGGCACATTATCCACTATTGCAGAAAGTAAGCCTATAGACATTACAATAAGGGTTTCATCTTTAAGTGTGCTGTTCATCCATTGAGCTAAGTATTGCAACTGCCCTGTGGATTGTAATGCAGATATAGCTAATAATATTCCAAGAAAAAAAAGGATACTCGGCGTATCTATTTTACGAAGTGCATAAGCTACCGTATAACTCTTTCTATCCTGCTCATCTTTTTCGCTATGCAAAATTTCTACAATAATCCATAATATACCAAGCCCTAGCAGTATACCCATAAATGGCGGCAAATGTGTTAGTGTTTTAAATACCGGTACTAACAATAAAACGGCAAGGCCACTCCAGAAAACTATGTATCTGTGCAATTGATCAGGTGCTTCTTTGTTTGATTCAACAACCTCCGGCGGCTTTATATTACCCTTCATTAAAAATTGAAAAATAAATAATGGCACTGCCAGGCAAACAATACTTGGAAGGATTAATTTGGTCATGATATTTACCGCTGTCACTTGCCCTCCAATCCAAAGCATAGTAGTGGTAACATCTCCAATTGGTGACCATGCGCCGCCGGCATTTGCAGCTATAACAATTCCCCCGGCAAATAACAAACGGTCTTCTTTATCTGCCATTATTTTCCTTATCAATGAAATCATTACAATGGAGGTGGTAAGGTTATCCAACACCGCAGAAAGAAAAAAGGTAAGCAAACAAATTATCCATATCAGCTTACGTTTGTTTATTGTAGTGATGCGCTTTGTTATAATTTCAAACCCATCATGTGCATCAATCAGCTCAACAATTGTCATAGCGCCTAACAGAAAAAATAAGATTTGGGAAAGGTCTCCAAGGTGATGGATCAATTCATCCACCACAATATTTTTTTCGGGAGCAGATACTATATAAATTGTCCAGCACAACACACCGGTAACCAATGCTACTGCAGCTTTATTTAGTTTTATTGTATGCTCAAATGCTATAGCTAAATATCCTAAAATGAAAACCGTAATTATTGCAATCATCATACTGTCTGGTTAAGTTTGTTACAAAGATGTAGATAAAGAATAAACTGCTTCATATAAGCTAGCCAAACAACAAAGTTGATAAGGAAATGCTGCAAAGAAAAATTCTGCACAATAGCAAGTTGCAGTAATTAATAGTTTTTATCCAAAAAACAAATAAGCCAGTATAATTGCTGTGATCACCCCAACCAAATCTGCCAGCAACATTACGCCAATAGCATACCGGCTGTTTTTAATAGAAACAGACCCAAGGTATACGGCTATTACATAAAATGTAGTATCTGATGATCCTTGTAAAATGCAAGCAAGATGGCCTGCAAAAGAATCCGGGCCAAAGGTTTTCATGGTGTCCAGCATCATTCCCCTGGCGCCACTGCCGCTTAAGGGTTTAATTAAAGCAGTAGGCAAGCCATCTACAAAACGTGTGTCTGTACCCAACATGGAAAACATGCTCTTCACTCCATTAATAATTACATCGAACGTGCCACTGGTACGCAACATGCTTATGGCTACCAGCATACCCACTATGTAAGGAATAATGCGTACGGCTGTATCAAACCCGCTTTTTGCACCTTCAACAAAAGCATCAAACACATCAATTTTTTTATACAAGCCACCCAGCACAATGGCAAAAAATAAAATCACAATAATTCCATTACTAAGAATGCCTGAAAACACTTCCGCACTTTTCGAATCCAGCCCGCTTACATACCAAACCAATAATGCAATAAGCGCCGTTATACCCAAAACCCATCCGATAATCACCGGTTGAAATACATTGATTTTTTGTTTGAGCGACACAAGAAACATTGCAGCAATGGTAGCGGCAAAAGTGGCAATCATGCAGGGAATGAAAATGTCTGTTGGATTGGCAGCACCAAGGCCCGACCGGTAGGCAATAATGGTTACCGGTATAAGCGTAAGGCCAGAAGCATGCAAAGCCAAAAACATTATTTGCGCATTAGATGCTACTGCTTTATTTGGGTTGATTTCCTGCAGGCTTTCCATAGCCTTTAATCCAAAAGGTGTAGCTGCATTATCAAGGTTTAAAAGATTGGCCGAAAAATTCATCATCATGTGGCCAATAGAAGGATGCCCCTTTGGAATTTCGGGAAAAAGCCTTGAAAAAAAAGGGCCAATAATTCTTGATAGAACCCTCACCCCTCCTGCCCTTTCAGCAATGCTGAGGAAACCCATGAATAAAGCCATAATGCCAATTAGTGGAATAATAATATCAATAACGGCATTCTTAGCTGTTTGAATAATGCCATCAGCTTTACGTTGAAGCTTTGATTGAACAGATAGATAGGTGTAGACTTTTATGTTAGGATTAAGCGTTTTGATAATGCTTACTGAATCATGGCTAAGGTTGTCGGTTAACAGAACAGTGGCAGTGCCTGCCTCATCTTTTTTAGCATAACCATATTCCTTTAGAAAGTCAGTGTATTGTGGCGATAATTTTTGATTCAACGGAGATCCGATACCAATATAATAAACGCTGTCATACGCATCAGAAGATTTGCCAACCACCATCCTGTTAAAAATCGTCTCATCACCGGTTGCCATTCTAATACCGGCCATCAAAACCGCCACTATTATAAACGCCGACCATATCCTGCTTAATGCCATTCCCCTATCCCCTACAGGGGTGTTTGATGAAGTTCTAAAGTAATTAAACTTTTCATTTAAATAGTGAATGTTACTTTTGCGCCTCAGAAATTGAGCGTTCAAAATTTTGTATGTAGAGGTGAGTTTTATAAATTTCTGATCAAAGTAAAAACACTGGACTTCCATTTAGGGACGGGACAAATTTTTAAATTATGGCTTTACAAGCAGGTATCGTAGGACTTCCAAATGTTGGAAAATCAACCTTGTTTAACGCAGTAAGCAATAGCGCTAAAGCACAGGCAAGCAACTATCGTTTTTGTACCATTGATCCAAATGTGGGATTGGTGGATGTGCCGGATGAACGCCTTGATAAACTTGCGGAACTTGTACAACCTAATCGCATCGTGCCAACACAAATTGAAATTGTTGATATAGCCGGTTTGGTAAGAGGTGCAAGTAAAGGTGAAGGTCTTGGTAATAAATTTCTAGGC
This sequence comes from Chitinophagaceae bacterium, assembly GCA_043763635.1. Classification (GTDB taxonomy): domain Bacteria; phylum Bacteroidota; class Bacteroidia; order Chitinophagales; family Chitinophagaceae; genus Flavisolibacter. The sequence continues at coordinate 5,779 of JAYULK010000080.1, read as the reverse complement.
AACATTAGAGAAGTAGATGCGATCATTCATGTGATCCGGTGCTTTGAGGATGAAAATATTTTACGTGATGAGGGTGCTATAAATCCCGTAAGCGATAAAGAAGTTATCGATACAGAACTTCAGCTTAAAGATTTAGAAAGCGTGGAAAAGAAAATGAGCCGTGCAGAAAAGATGGCAAAAACAGATCCAAAAGCAAAGGTGGAACTGGAGGTATTACAACGCTGCAAATTGCACTTAGAGCAAGGTAGAAGCATTCGTGAATTAACCTTAAGTAAAGAAGATGGGGTGGCCATTGCAGACTTATTTTTATTAACAGCAAAGCCAGTGCTTTATGTGGCCAATGTAGATGAGCCATCCATGCATACAGGTAATAAATTTTCTGAAATGCTTGCAGATGCGGTAAAGGGCGAGAACGCACAGGTGATCATCATGAACAATTCTATTGAAGCACAAATTGCAGAAATGGAGGTGCCGGAAGACCAACAATTGTTTATGGAAGAATATGGCATGAAAGAGCCTGCTTTAAACCGTTTGATACAATCAACCTATAAGCTTTTAAACCTCTCCACCTATTTTACTGCCGGCGTACAGGAAGTACGTGCATGGACCATTCAAAAAGGCTGGAAAGCGCCGCAAGCTGCTTCTGTTATTCATACTGATTTTGAAAAAGGATTTATTAAAGCCGAAGTAATAGGCTATGATGATTTTGTTTCCTACCGTTCTGAGGCAGCCTGCCGCGAAGTAGGTAAGTTAAGAATTGAAGGAAAAGAATATTTGGTTAAAGATGGTGATGTAATGCACTTTAGGTTTAACGTGTAAGATAAAAAAGCAAATATCATTTGAACCCAGACGACAGGATTTCTATGATGTTTTTCTTGCGTCGCACACTTTTACTGCAGTAATTCTATGCATCAATTCATGCAAAAAAACTTGTTTCTTTCTTCGTAATAAACTGCGTAAAACCTCGTTTCTTTGTTCTCTCCTATGTCTTTATTCATCACAGCATTAGCATCCGGAAGTAATGGTAATTGTTACTATGTAGGTAATGAAAACGAAGCTGTTTTAGTAGATGCCGGCATTACCTGTAAAGAAGTTGAGAAGCGCATGTCACGCCTTGGTCTTTCTATACAGAAAGTAAAGGCCATTTTTATTTCTCATGAACATTCAGATCATATAAAGGGTGTAGCCGTATTATCAAGAAAATATGGCCTGCCTGTTTATATAACCTCTCCTACCCTGCGCCATGGCCGGCTGTGGCTGGATAAAGAACTAATCTTTTCATTTAATGCAATTGAACCTGTGTTTATTGGCGGGCTAATGATAACTGCTTTTTCCAAGCATCATGATGCCGCCGATCCTTATAGTTTTATGGTTACTTACAAGGGAGTAAGGGTTGGAATTTTTACTGATATAGGCACACCCTGCAATGGATTGATCCATCATTTTAGTCAATGTCATGCAGCTTTTCTGGAGGCTAATTACGATGATACTATGCTCCAATCTGGCAATTATCCATACACACTTAAACAACGCATCAGTGGTAATAAAGGACATCTTTCCAATAAACAAGCTTTAGAAGTTTTTACAAAACACAGGCCATCTTACATGAGCCATCTTTTTCTATCTCATCTTTCAAAAAACAATAATTGCCCAAAGCTGGTAGGCCAATTATTTAATGAGCATGCAAATGGAATAAAAATTATTGTTGCCTCCCGCTATGAGGAAACAGCCGTTTACCCGGTGCTTGATCGCAGCAGCTTAAATATAAAATCCCTCCCTGCTTCTTTTCCTAAAACGCAATTAGAGTTTGTATTTGCTTAGTTCTTGGAAAAAAAATACAGCATTGGGCAAGCATAACATTTCAATATAAATACCTGAATTGTTCTTTCTAAGAAGGACAAATATGCATTGGAAAGCCAACTCTATGCATTTGTTGCATTGTTTGAAAATGCTGCAGGTGTATATTGAAAAGTCAGCCTAATTTGTGTTTTCTTGTACTGTTGAAACGGCGCTTAGACACCCAATGGGCCTTTCCGGCATAAACTTGTAATAAAAAATGCGAACCCTGGAAGTATAAGGTTTGTTTCGCTATGTTTATGCGGACAACCATTAACAACCAATCATAATAGAGCTATGAGAGTTATAACTTTTTTATTCCCTATCCTGTTAGTAACATTTTCAGCTAATGCCCAGAAGGGACAAAATTCATTAAGTATTGGACCCTCTGTAGGAATCCCACTTAATTTCAGTACTGGCTATAAGACTGGTTTTGGAGGTGGAATACGTGGATACTTCGGTGTAACTCCAAAGGGCGCTGTGTTAGCCAACGTAAATATCCTTTCTTTTCCTACAAAGTTTTCTGAAGGTACTGGAACACTGACCTCATTGAAAGTTGGTTACCGAACATACTTTAATTCAGCAAAGTTTTTCATTTTCGGAGATGGTGGGTTAGTCAAGAAGTCTGGAGAAATAGGTGAAAATGATATTGACTTTGGAGCAGGTGGTGGCATTGGCTATTCAATAACCACTGGGAAGAATGGAAGTATAGACATCGTCCCAAGTTACAATGTGGTCTTTCAAAGTGTCATCAACCGGACTTGGTTGGACTTTCATCTGGCTTATCGTTTTAAGCTATAACGGGCACCAAAAGTTTTTCTTCTTTAGTTAGTCTTCTGCCCTATTGCGCACATCGTCGTTGTGTTTTGTGGATCGTGCACTTACACGTCACAAACACGTATTCCAGGTCTCATATTTTACAATCCAATTAATTTCAATAGTAACGGTTATTCGATTCAATCCAGTCAATACAGATAAATGCTGTATAATGCAGTGCTCGTTAAATGGAGTGCAACTAAAACTTCTAAATTATGGATATACGTGAAATGAGGCAGCTAAGCCTTCGGTATTCGTTTCCTTTTAAATTTTTCGAATTGATTCAGTTTGGTGCGCAAGATGTTTTAAATAACTTCTTTTCATTTTCAGAAGTGTTTTCAAGGATAAAAGAATTGAACCTGTTCGCATCTTCGGAATTCTATTTAAAATCTATTTCAGTAGGCTATAAACAGGATGAGTTTGGCAATTACTTAATTGCCTTGTTTCAGGAAAGCGACTATGAGCAAATTTCTTTTAACCATTTAATCGAAGAATATGAATTTCCGGCGGAACGATACAAGCTTTCAAATATGGCGCCTTATTGGAGAACAACACCACGCTATATTGATCCTGAAATAATGCATCAGACTATTCAGGCAGCATTGAAACTACATATCTCAAACACTGCTGAAATATACCGTTTCTGTAACCCTACCATAAAAGAGAGGTTTTGCTCATCTGGTATCTGGGAAGATTTGCAGCATTATTTATGTATTGACCGTGACCGCAAATTGATCCAGTTAATTACCAGCGGCTTCGACTAATAAAGATGCTTCGTTTAAATAGGAAAGAGGCCAGAGGCTGCGAGCCGGTTATTGCAGCTATCTGCATTTCTACGGCCCTTTAAAAAAGTCCCTTGGGCGAAATGTCCTAAGTAAGTCAGGTGCCCGAGTCATCGGGCTGCCACACAAGGGCTATGCAGAGAGACACAGCTAGGAAAAGAGTGTGTAAACCCATTTCAGGACGAGACAAAATTAATAATGCAAAGTCAATGGACTATTAAGCTAATGGTTAATCTAATTAATAATTAGTCTTGATAAAACCAAGGGTGATCTTATGTAAACTTCAGGTTGATGCATGAAACTCTATAGCTATCTATATTGTTCATTAATAATAAATGACTGGAGTGTTAAAACTCAGGACAGCATGTACGTTATTTATGATCATTCAAGATTAGCATTTGGGTATAAAAAACTAAATTTGTTACAAACATTAGGGCAATGTCAAACACTGTAGATCAAGAACTCTATAAATATTTTACCCAGCTCAACCAGGCAGAGAAAAAAAGTGTGCTGCAAATGATTAAAACTTTTTTGAAAGCAAGAAAGCAACCACCGGCACTGTACACCCTTGAACAGTACAATAAGGAAATAGATGAAGCTTTGGCTGAAGTAGCAGCGGGTCAATTTATAAGCCAGGAAGAAATGGAAAAACAGGCGGCTAAATGGTAAAGAAAGTTGTCTGGCCACCCCGGGCACAAAAGCAGTTGGCACATGCCTACGAATACATCTTCGAAAATTCCCCTCAAAATGCAAAGAAAATACGAGAAGCTATTTTGACTTCTACCCGTAAACTACCGGCACATCCTGAGAAACATCCGCCGGATAAGTATAGAAAAAATAATGACAAGAGCTTTAGAGCTTATGAGTTGCATCGCTTCCGGATTGCGTACCGGATTACAGAAAAAGAAATTATTATTGTGCGGGTACGTCATACTAAAACGGACCCCGTGCCTTACTAATCATACTCTTTCGCATAAGGCCCTTAACCCCGTAGCCATCCGAAGAGTTCTTTAAATCATCAACTACTGCCGTGATGAGTTTGCAACTCAGGAAAAAAACAAAGGAGTTCTTTTAAAGAAGGAATGTGTATCGAGTGTAGTGAGGAAGTGGTGAACTAATGTTATTTATCTTCGGGCGGGTATAAAAACATTAGTAATTAACAGAAGTAAAAACCTAGGATAAAAAATAACAATGGTTAAGAATAAGTGGCTTATCGGGATATGTTTATTAATCGGGATAAGTTTATTAATAGTATTATCAACCTTTTTACAGCAAGACAAATCCGTTAAAAATCAGCGGCTCGTTCCAGCGGACCTGGACGACAACACATGGCTCAATCGCCTTGGCGACGCACAGTTAGCAAGCGCAAAGAACATTAGCGTGTTTCACGACTTCACGTTCAAAGATGTGTTGGCTTCAACAGGCATCTCCTTCCGCGGCCATATCGTTGACGACGCAGGCAAGACGTACAAAGGCGGGCACTACGACCATGGCTCAGGCATCGCCGTTGCGGACGTGGATGATGACGGATTACTTGATATCTATTTCGTCAATCAGGTGGGCGGCAACCAGCTTTGGAAGAATCTTGGTGGCGGTAAGTTCAGCAACATTACTGATCAGGCCGGCGTTGCCTTGATGGGCAAGGTCTCGGTGGCGGCCTCGTTCGCCGACATTGACAACGACGGGGACGAAGACCTGTACGTCACGTCAGTTCGCGGCGGTAATAGCCTGTTCGAGAACGACGGTCACGGCATATTTCGTGACATCTCGGTGAGCTCAGGCCTGAACTACGTCGGCCACTCTTCAAGCGCAGTTTTCTTCGACTACAACAAGGATGGCAAGCTCGATGTGTTCCTCGCCAACGTTGGAAAATTCACGACGGATGTGTTGAGCGGTGATAAGTACAAGTTCTATGGGGGTCTCGAGGATGCATTTGGGGGGCACCTGCATCCGGAGCGGAGCGAGTCGAGCCTGTTATTCCGAAACGACGGAGGCAACAAGTTCACGAATGTAACAGCGGCGATGGAGTTGACGGACTCCTCCTGGTCGGGCGATGCGAGTGTGGTTGACGTTAATGAGGATGGCTGGCCGGACATCTACCTGCTCAACATGCAAGGTGATGACCAGTACTTCGAAAACGCCGCCGGCAAGAAATTCGTCAGGAAGAGCCGTGAGATTTTCCCACGCACCTCCTGGGGGGCAATGGGAATCAAAGTGTTCGACGTCAACAACGACGGCAAGCTCGACATCTACATCACCGATATGCACTCAGACATGAGCCACGACGAGGCCCCTGCCCGGGAGTACAAGAAGTCGAATATGATATGGCCTGAATCCTTCTGCGG
>JAYULK010000079.1:0-9078 GCA_043763635.1 Chitinophagaceae bacterium | reverse complement strand
CACAAAAAAAACTTCCACAAATAAAAATGCTTTCGCAGGATATTAAAACAAGCATCCGGGGCTTAAGTGTGGTTAATGATATGGTAGTTTGGGCAAGTGGAAGTAATGGCACTATAGGCAAAACCAGTGATGGTGGTAAAACATGGAAGTGGGAGGTAATTAAAGGTTTTGAAAAAAGAGACTTTCGGGATATTGAAGCATTTGACGCGGCTACCGCTGTTGTTATTGCAGTGGATGCGCCTGCTTATATTTTAAAAACAACAGACGGGGGCGACAACTGGAAGATTGTTTATGAGAATAAAACGAAGGGGATGTTTCTTGATGCCATGGAGTTTTGGAATGAGCTTTCCGGCATTGTGATAGGAGACCCTATTGAAGGCAGAATGTTTGTTACCCGCACTTTTGATGGTGGAAGTACATGGCAGGATATTCCAATGCAATACCGCCCAAAAGCAGATAGCGGCGAGGCTTTTTTTGCTGCAAGCGGCACCAATGTGAAAGCCTTAGATAAAGATGAATCCGTATTGGTTTCTGGAGGAACAACATCCAGGATATTTATCAGAGATAATGCTACACCATTACCATTATTGCAGGGCAGAGAAACAACAGGTGCAAATTCAGTAGCTGTATACGATCATAACAAACGGGATGGCGGTAATATACTAATTGTTGTGGGCGGTGATTTTAATAATCCCACATCTGATTCGCTTAATTGTTTTTATACCACCAACCGTGGCAAAACATGGAAGGCTCCGAAACAACCACCGCATGGCTATAGAAGCTGTGTAGAATTCTTATCAAGAAAGCAATTGGTTACTTGCGGCATCACCGGGGTTGATTATTCTTTTGATGGAGGTAACACATGGAGCTTAATTAGCAAAGAAGGTTTTAATGTATGCCGGATAGCTAAAAAAGGAGCTACGGTATATGTAGCAGGAGAAAAAGGCAAAGTAGCGAAATTAGTTTTTGGATCAGAAAAGTGAAAAACGCTGGTTGTTAGTATTGACTGGCCGAACCGCAAACACACAACTGCTAACGTTTCATTACTTCAACTCTTCCAAAATATCTTTCACCCAAGGTCTTTTTTTATAGTCATTATTAAAATAACGATAGGTAATTGAACCTTCTTTATTGATAATGTACACCGCAGGCACAGGCAAATAAACTTTGCCTTTTTGCCGGTTAATGGCCAGAAGATCTGTACCGAAACCTTTGTAGCGCTCTACCGATCTTTCTTCTACCTGATAAGCTACTTTATAAGCATGGGCAATTTTCATATCCTTATCATGCAGAACAGGAAACACCGCGCCGGTTTTTTCAATTGTTTTAGTAATGCCATCAGGAGCTTCAGGCGTAATGGCAATAACCTGCGCACCTTTTTGAGTAATGAATGTTAATGAGTCCTGCATTCTTGATAACTCCTTATTACAGTAAGGACACCAGTTGCCCCGATAAAAAATTAAAACGATGGGGCCTTTCTTTCTTATTTCTTTAAGGTTAATCTCTGCACCACTCTGATCTTTTAATTTAAACTCCGGGGCTTTGGAATTTATGAACAATCCCTCGGGTTTTTCCTGAGCATTCACAGTAAAAGTGATAAGGATAAAGAGCAGAGAGTAAGCTGTTTTCATAGACTGAAATTGTTGTTCAAAAATAAACTTCATTCTTTGCTCATCTTGAATTTATAAATGATTAACAGAGTATTATAGTGCCTTGAAATATTTAGCAACCTTTAAACGATCCTGATGAAAATTGGACGGAACGATGAACCGAGCGTGGCAACAAAAGCTTTATAGTAGCACAAAAGCCGGTATCAAAATGAAATGATAAAGCTAAAATCTGTTACAATTCGAATACAACCGGTTTATTCACCAGCTCGTAAGATTCATTCAACACAGATGCATTGATAAAACGGGTCTCGTCTTTTTGTACGTTACCATAGCCTTCGTGTATATGTCCGCATACATGCACTTTGGGTTTCACTTCTTTTATGCAATGGAGAAGATCTTTACACCCCGTATTTGTGCCAGTAACCACTACATCATGAAAGCCAAAAGCAGGACCATGAGTAAGTAACAGGTTAGTGTTTGCAGGTATCATACTCCAGTGCTTTTTTATTGCTGCGCCCCGATGCCGGTTAAACGCCCAGTTATAAAACCAGGGTGTAATGGGAGATCCCCAAACAGAAATATTATTAACGGTAATGCCGCTATCGTTGAGATAAATGACATCTTTGGGAATTATAGATTTGATATCCGATGGTTTAGCTTTTTCAAAAAAGAAATCGTGGTTGCCGGCAATAAATATTTTATAAGTATAATTCAGTTGGCTAAACCATTGCAGAAAATCAGCCACTTCATTTTTTTCACCCTTATAAGAAATATCCCCGGCATGCAGCAATACATCTCCCTTAGGAAGCTTGAGATTTAAATGCCGGCAGTGTGTATCGGAGATGGCTACAAATTTCACAATCACATTTTTAAGGGGTACAATAAACAAAGCCACCCGGTGGGCAGCTTCGTTGCAATAATACGTCAATTGTTATTGCTTTTTAATCTTGTTTCTATCAGCGGCGCTGTCTTGTTTTTTAGGCTGCGGCTCAGACGGACGGTCTCCGGTCTGTTCGCCATGGTTAGATTTTCCTTGCTGATCAGATGCTTTAAATGGTTGGTTACTTTGATTGCTGGCACCTCGTCCCGAAGTACCATGCTTATTGTTGTCTCCACGTCCTGACATAATCACAAGTTTTTTAGTTTATAAAAAGTGTACGCAGTTATTTTGCAGTAATTGTGCCATTTAAAACCAAGAAATGTATAGAAACAGAATTTTATCGCTGCTCTTCATTGTACTGTCAACAGGGCTTCAGGCTCAAACTGATTCAACGAAAGAGATAAACCTTGAAGAAATAGTGGTGAAAGCCTTTGAGCAAAACAGGCGTTTGAAAGATATACCTGCGGCCGTAAATTTAATTGGTCCACGGGCACTTGGCCGTTTTAATGATAATTCTATAGTAGCAGCTATTAATTCAATGCCTGGTGTACGTATGGAAGAGCGTTCTCCCGGCAGCTATCGGCTTAATGTAAGAGGCAGTTCTTCAAGATCACCTTTTGGGGTTCGCAATGTAAAAATTTATTACAACGATTTGCCGTATACTGATCCCGGCGGACAAACCTATTTAAATCAACTAGGTTTTTATAATATTCAATCTGCAGAAATAATTAAAGGACCGGGCAGTAGTTTGTACGGAGCAGGCACCGGTGGCGTAATGCTTATTGAAAGTTTGGGAGAAAATGCTGAGGCTGGCCTTACCTCCGGGTATACCACAGGCAGCTTTAATCTTCAACATGCATATTCTACCATAACAACGGCGTCAGAAAAATTTATAAGCCGTGTGTCTTACCAACATTTAGGAACTGATGGCTACCGCGATCATTCAAAGATGAGCAGAGATGTTTTAAGCTGGAATGGTATTTTTAAAATTAATGAAAAGCGGCAATTAAAAACGACTTTTCTATACAGCGATCTATATTATCAAACACCCGGTGCATTAAATCTTTCAGAATATAAAGCTAATCCAAAATCTGCCAGACCTGGTAGCGCTAATGCTAAGGCAGCTATTTATCAAAAAACATTTATTGCAGGCGCTTCGTACACACAACAACTTACCTCATCAATTAGTAATAAAACGGTTTTATACGGGGCATTTACAGAATTACGTAATCCTAATTTAAGGGGATACGACCGAAGCTCAGAACCGCATGTGGGTGGCCGCTCCGTGTTTACTTATAACTTACCATTAGCGAGGTCTGCTATTAACTTTAATGCAGGTGCAGAATGGCAACAGGGATTTGCCACAGCAAATTCTTTTAAAAATGTTGGTGGCAATGCAGACTCTATTCGATATTATGATGATATCAGAAACCGCCAATCCATTTTATTTGCACAAGCTATTTACGATGTCAACGATTGGTCGTTTACGGCAGGGGCAAGTTGGAATTGGCTAAATGTAAAAGCCCAACGTTTTACACCTCGGGCACTGGGAGAACAGGAAAGAAAATTTGATAATGAAATTGCACCCAGGTTTTCGATATTAAAAAAGATTGCAGCGTACACCATTTATGCAGGAATAAGCAAAGGCTTTTCCTCTCCTACTACATCTGAATTACTTCCAACAGGAGGTAACATTAACTTTCAATTGAATGCAGAATATGGAACTAATTATGACCTTGGCGTACGCACTACTTTATTCGACAAGCTATATATTGACGTAAATGCTTTTTCATTCGCATTAAAAAATACTATTGTGCAGCGAAGAGATGCGCTTGGCGGTGATTTTTATGTGAATGCAGGAAGAACAAAACAACGTGGTATAGAAACCTATATAAGCTACCCTTTTTTTGCAGCTTCTGCTAATTCTGGACTCTTTTGGGTAAGCCATAGTTTTCACGATTTCAATTATAAAGAGTTTGAAAGAGGGGCAAATGATTTCTCGGGAAAGCGCATCCCCGGCGCACCGCAACAAGCACTCTTTTCAGGGATTGATTTTATGGTGCATGGCTTTCAAACAGCAGTCACTTATTTGTACACAAGCAAGATACCGCTGAATGATGCGAACAGTTTTTATGCTGATGCCTATCATTTATTAGGGCTTAAGATAGGCTATCAAAAAGCTATTGACCGTATTAGCCTTAAATTTTTTGCAGGAGTTGATAATTTATTAAATGAACATTATAGCTTGGGTAATGATATTAATGGTTTCGGAGGACGTTTTTACAATGCCGCACCAGAAAGAAATTATTATGCTGGATTAAATTTGTCCTGGAATAAGAAGAAAGAATAGCAGCAACAGGTTATGTATAGATTATGGAGAATGAATAAAAGTGAGTGGCCAAAGAAGAGCCATTTTAGTTTTGTATCAGCGAGCAAAAGTCGCATCCTATAAACTTTGCAGTCATCATGTGAACAAACGCTGCAAACCTGTAAAAATTTTTCCTTGTCATACCGACGCAGGAGGCATCTGCCTAAGGCACAACTTGTTTTTTCATGAGTATCAAATTATTGATTGTATGATGAAGTTGTTTGCCTTCTGCGGATTTCTCACTAATGCCTCTGGCTTAACTCCTTCATTCGAAAATGACAAATAAATGTCTGATGAGAGAATTTAAAAATATTTTATCCCTGTGCGTAAATAAAGCTTTATTTAACCGGTGTCAAAATACCACTTGCATTTTCAACATGAAGGAAGCTTGTATTTAATCCATCAAGCACTATAACTCCTTGTATAGAAGAAAATTTTTCGGCATCCTGTTTCCACGACCATACAAGTTTGCCATCGGGCGAATATTCCAGAACCTGAGTGCCACTGGTGCCAAACTTAGCTCCATGACCCTGCCAGTTTGTAACTACGTAGTTGCCATTGCCAACAATTTGAAACCCCGCAAAAAAATTGGGATTTACTTCCTTTGGACCAGTGATAGTAGTGATTAAACTTCCTTCGGATGAAAACACTTGAAAGTTTTTTGAATACCCGGAGCTTACAATAGTTTGCCCATTAGCCAAACGCAAAGCCTGCCAGGCATTCGGTTTATCAACCCCGGTTATGTTTGCATTCCAAACAATATTCCCTTCCTTGTTCGCTTCAAACACTGTAGTTCCTGTTGTTATTAAAAAATTTCCCGATAAGGTTTCCCTTACGAGGCGTACGTAATTATATGTAGGATAGTTAATAATACGTTCGATAGTGCCAGCCTTATTTACTTCTACCAACCCGATACCTTTTTTACCATGCCAGCCAACTCCAGCTAACAGCGTATTGCCATTCTTTAATCTCCGGGCAGATAACGTTCCAGGAAATGATGTTACTTCAAAAATTTTTTTACCTGTTTTAATTTCCCTCTCTTCATAACCTGTTCCAGTGCCAATAAGTACACGCTCCCTACCCACTAATTGCATATCTCTGCCGGGTGGCACCGGTACATACCAATTGTTGGTAGTGTTTGCAAGATCAACATAGCTCAGTTGGGAAAGTCCTTCATCACGAAGCAAGAGACGACGATTGTTATAATTTACTTCAGCTTGTTGTTTGCTGATAGCTTGCGGGGTTTTACAACTGTAAAATAATATGGATACAAACCAAAGACTTATTGGAATTAGAAAATATTGCTTTGATTGTTTCATAAAGTGCATAGCATTCTTTTAATAACTAAATATAATATGATTGTTCGGGTGCTGCTATTAATGCACTTGTGATAATAAAGGAAATGATGGTGATGTTTACAGAAAAAAGCAAGTTAGGTAGACTCATGTGTACCGAATATTTTAATACCGATAAAATTTACATGAAATATTTTAAACGGCAACATTTGTTTACATTTCATTGCCTAAACCTGCACCTATGAAAAATTTACTTCTTCTCATGATACCATTCCCACTTTCAATTTAGTCTTGCTGCCAATAAAGCAACAAAAAGATATATATACATCGCCTTAGATCATTTAATGGTTCAGCATTAAAGTTTCATATAGAGTTAAATAGCAAACCGTAGGTGCTGAAAAATAATTCAGAGCTGGAAATACCACTAAAAACAAATTCGATTAGTATTTTTTACTAAATAAACGACTGAAAAAACCAGCCAGGACTTGTCTTAAGAAAAACGGAAAATGAAAATTACTTTCTAATATATCCAAAAGCTGGAAACTCATTTAAAAGAAAGGATTCAGTTATTATTCAACAAGTTTGTAAAGAATGCTACGAAGCCTCATTGCTTCAATCTAAACAAGAGTGATATACTTCTTTGCTTTTTTAAATGGACCGGATAATTTTAAGCCTTTGCTTCAACGATAAAATTAATTGACACTAGCTGTTTTATACATGCAATCAATAAGAAAAACGGTGACTAAGCAAGGATGAGGATCTATTAAAATAAAAGAGTTATTCTAAAATTTATTATTCTTGTCCTATACTTGCACGTTTACCAAGACCTAAAAATTGATCTGAAAAACTAAATATGCCGAAGAATTTATTGATAGTTGAGTCGCCTGCAAAAGCAAAAACCATAGAAAAAATTCTGGGTAGCGATTTTGAAGTGAAGAGTTGCTATGGTCATATCCGTGATCTTGAAAAAGGCGATATGGGTATTGATGTGAAAAATAATTACCTCCCTCGTTACATTGTTCCGGATGAAAAACAAAAGGTGGTAAACGAACTAAAACAGCTTGCTAAAAAAAGTGGTGAAGTTTGGCTGGCAACGGATGAAGATCGTGAGGGAGAAGCTATAAGCTGGCATTTATGTGAAGTGCTTGGTCTTGATCCTTATAAAACAAAACGAATTGTTTTTCATGAAATTACTAAGCCTGCTATAAAAAAAGCTGTTGAAAACCCACGGACTGTAAATATGAACCTGGTAAATGCACAGCAGGCCAGGCGTGTATTAGATAGAATTGTAGGGTTTGAGTTAAGTCCGGTGCTTTGGCGGAAGATCAGCATGAAGAATAATTTAAGCGCTGGCAGGGTGCAAAGTGTAGCAGTAAGGCTGGTGGCGGAAAGAGAAAGAGAAATAACAGCCTTTAAAACACAAAGCAGTTTCAAGGTAGAAGCTTTTTTTACTGCAAATGATAACACCGGAAAGTCAATTGGCTTTAAAGCAGAAGGCAGCAAATTTAATAATGCATCTTTAGCAGAAAACTTTTTAACCGAATGTACCGGCGCTACTTATAAAGTAAAAGATATACAGGTAAAACCTTCGCGGAGATCGCCTTCAGCTCCTTTCACTACTTCTACTTTACAGCAGGAAGCCAGCCGCAAACTGGGCTACGGCGTTAGCAGAACAATGTTAATAGCTCAAAAGCTATATGAGAATGGACATATATCATACATGCGTACTGATAGCGTAAGCCTCAGCGAAACTGCTATGGATGATATTCGTAACACCATCACCACATCATTTGGCAACCGTTATTATCAAACAAGAAAGTTTAAGAATAAAAATGAATCGGCACAGGAAGCCCATGAAGCGATACGACCTACTTACATGTCAAATACAACCGTTGATGATGCAGATGGTAAACGTTTGTATGAATTAATTTGGAAACGCACAATGGCCAGCCAGATGGCCGATGCAGAACTGGAAAAAACAATTGCAAAGATTGGAGTGTCTACCAACAATGCTGAACTTTCAGCACAGGGTGAAGTATTAAAGTTTGATGGCTTTATAAAAGTGTACCGGGAAGACCTTGATGAAGAAGATATGGATGGTGAAGAACAACAGGAAGGTATGTTACCGCCCCTTGCTATTGGCCAGGTGTTACCATTAAGTCAGATGAAAGCAACCGAACGGTACACACGTCCTTTACCCCGCTATACAGAAGCTTCATTGGTAAAAAAATTAGAAGAGTTAGGCATTGGGCGTCCTTCTACCTATGCGCCAACAATATCAACTATTTTAAAGAGAGGCTATGTAGAAAAAAGAGATAAAGAAGGAGTGCTGAGAAAATTTGAAGTGCTTATTTTAAAAGATAATAGAATCATTAAACAAACAGAAACTGAAAACACCGGTGCAGAAAAGTCAAAGCTTTTCCCAACTGATCTTGGCTTGGTTGTTACTGATTTTTTAAAGCTTCATTTCGAAAACATCATGGACTATGGCTTTACTGCACGTATTGAAGAAGAGTTTGATGAAGTAGCCAATGGTAATATGAAGTGGAGTACAATGATAGATGGGTTTTATAATCCATTTAAAAAAGAAGTTACCAATACAATTGAAACAGCCGAAAGAACAAGTGGGGAACGGAATTTAGGAACCGATCCTTCAAGTGGCAAAAATATGATTGCACGAATGGGGCGATATGGGCCTATGGTACAAATAGGATCTACCGACGATGAAGAGAAGCCAAAGTTTGCAAGGCTTAAACAGAACCAAAGTATTGAAACAATCACTACAGAGGAGGCCCTGGAATTATTTAAACTACCACTTACCCTGGGTGAATATGAAGGCCAGGAAATATCTGTAAACGCAGGGAGATTTGGCCCCTATGTGAAGTTTGGAGAACAGTTTATTTCCCTACCCAAAGGCGAAGAACC
>JAYULK010000078.1:0-38222 GCA_043763635.1 Chitinophagaceae bacterium | reverse complement strand
ACGAAGACAATGGTATGAGGGCTTATTTAGAGCGGTAGAAAATGCAAAACTGCCACTAAGTCTTACAGGCTAAGCCTACTGAAGAATCTGGGTTTAATCTATCAATGCGAATCTCTTGAAACTTCGCTTCCTGAACCGCCTGTTAAAAAATCCATGTCAGCCCCCAAATGTGCCTGTTGCACATGGTTTATATACAAACTAACATACCCTCGTTCTGTAACCGGCTTCATGGGTTTATAGGATCGTTTTCTTTCTACAAATTCTTCCTCTGTTACATTGGCATTTAAAGTGCGGTTAGCCACATCAAGTGTAATTAAATCACCCGTTTTAATTACAGAAAAATTTCCTCCCATGGCAGCTTCCGGAGATACATGCAAAATCACAGTTCCAAAACCGGTCCCGCTCATTCTCCCATCAGAAATTCGCACCATATCCGCAACACCTTTTTGCAGTAATCTTTTTGGCAACCCCATATTTCCTACCTCGGGCATTCCGGGATAACCTTTTGGCCCTACATTTTTTAAAACAAGGATGCTGTTTTCATCAATAGGCAAATTTTCATCATCAATTCTTAATTTATAATCTTCAATGCTTTCAAATACCACAGCCTTGCCTGTATGCTTCATTAAGTGAGGGCTTGCCGCAGATGGCTTTATTACGGCGCCATTTTCGCATAAGTTGCCTTGTAACACAGCAAAGCCTGTTGCATTATTAAAAGGCTTAGCAACAGTGGTTATTACATCACTGTTATATCCTTCTACATTATCATAATTTTCTTTAACTGTTTTACCGTTTACCGTTATACAATCACGATGAAGAATGCCATCAAGTTCTTTCAATACAACCGGAAGGCCACCGGCATAAAACAAATCTTCCATAAAATATTTACCGGAAGGCTGCAGGTTGGCGATAAGCGGAATATTTGCTGATAAGGTATCAAAATCCTTTAGATTAAGCGGTACCCCAATACGCCCTGCAATTGCAAGCAAGTGTATTACAAAATTTGTTGAACCACCAATAGCCGCGTTCACCTTTATGGCATTTTCAAAAGCATTGCGTACAAGTATATCCGACAGTTTTATATCATCTTTTACCATTTGTACAATGCGCAATCCTGAAAGCTGCGCCAATACTTTACGTCTTGCATCAGCAGCAGGTATAGCTGCATTGCCCGGAAGTGAAAGCCCTAATGACTCCACCATACAAGCCATGGTTGAAGCTGTGCCCATTACGGCACAATGGCCCTGGCTGCGGCACATAGCAGCTTCAATAGTTAGCAGTTCTTCTTCTTTAATTTTATCGCCACGCAAATCATCATGATAGCGCCAAACATCGCTTGTTCCAATGCTTTGACCTCTATGCCTGCCTGTTAACATGGGGCCGCCCGATACAACTATTGTCGGAATATTTACACTGCAAGCCCCCATTACCAATGAAGGTGTGGTTTTATCGCAACCGCATAACAGCACTACACCGTCAAGAGGATTTGCCCTTATGGATTCTTCCACATCCATGCTGGCCAAATTGCGGTATAGCATGGCTGTAGGCTTTATTAATGTTTCGCCTAACGACATTACAGGAAACTCTACCGGAAAACCTCCGGCCTCCAAAACGCCACGCTTTACAGATTCTGCAAGCTCTCTAAAATGCGCATTGCATGGCGTTAATTCGCTCCATGTATTGCAAATGCCAATGATAGGCTTGTTGTTAAACTCATAGTCTGGTATGCCTTGGTTTTTCATCCACGCACGATAAATAAAACCATCTTTTCCTTTGCGGCCAAACCAGTTGGCGCTTCTTAATTTTTTCTCTTCCACTGAAAACAATTTATAGCTTAAAGAACTAATTTTTATTACTGCAAATAGAACTAAAATTTTATTATAATTTTTTTTCTTTCTTGCAGGTCCTCCTGGCAATATTATAAGTATGTGTCATTGTATTAAATTTTATAACACAAAACTACTCTAGCTACCTACCGGCGGCATTACATAATTATGGAAAAGAGTTACATTATTTACGGCTTATGCCATCTAAAGGCTTTCTGTTTTGTGCGCCAATTTGTTTGAATTGAGAAGGTGTAAGACCAGTTAATTTTTTAAACTGCGCAGAGAGATGCGCTGTGCTGCTATAGCCTAGATTAAATGCAATCTGTGATAATGATTGTGCATTGTACAGGAGCAACTCCTTAACTTTTTCAATTTTTTGACTGATAATAAAATGCTCAATGGTAATACCCTCTACTTCGGAAAAAAGGTTGCTTAAATATGAGTAATCATGATGAAGATGTTGTGATAGTAATTCACTGAAATGAACCGTGTCAATAATGTAGGCTTTAATCTGTTCAATTAATTTGCTTCGCTTATTATCTATTAATTCAAAGCCAACTTCTTTTAGTGCGCCTGATAGTTGAGCGTATTGCTCTTTAGGCAACTTCTTCTTCCTTAATCAATACTTCACCCAGGGCAATATTCATTGGACTTAAATTCAATTTTTCCATCTCGGATTTTACTAGCATTTTACAACGGTGGCAAACCATGTTTTTGTCCCGTCTTGAGGCAAGACTTAGTCTCAAAAAGCAATAATTTCTGCAAAACGATACTGATTTTATGGAAAATATCAGCCCTAATATTGATGTAATAGCAGAAGCCATCAGTGCTGAATTTAAAACTACTTATAACTTACATGGGAAAAGACAGGTTGCGGATACACATAGCAAAACCAACTCCCCTAAGGCAAACAATAAAAATGAGCTACAGTTTTAGTTCTTCTTGTTAGTTTATAATTATTCCGAAATTCAGGAAAGGATGCATTACAAATAATCGCATTGAATTTTATCAATGGGGGGAAACAATTAGAAATGTACCATCTGAAAGTTCATCTAAGCCAATTTCGAAATAAAGACCTAAATTCCTCATTTATTTACGGCAATCACATGCCTATTTATTTAAATACTTTTTCAACTGTTGATATTTATGATTAAAAATTCGAAGGGCTCTACAAAATTATTGTTGGCACTTATTGCCTTTATGCTTGCGGGAATCTTTGCTACAACCCTTAAAAAGCCTGTTTTTAATTTTCGTGGGGGCGATAATCCAAAACTTAATAAACTGAAGCTGCTTCCAAATTTTAATGCGGAGCACTTGTATAGTCCGTCGGATGCCGGAAACGGATCATGGGTGGCGATGACTTTTGATGATAAAGGCAGAATGATAACTTCGGACCAATATGGGTATCTATACCGTCTCACCATTCCGCCAGTTGGCTCAGATACAAATATTGCAAAAACAATAGTGGAAAAACTGGAGATTAAAGTAGAAGGTGATGCAAGCTCAAGTAAAATAAAAATGGGTTTCGCTCATGGCTTATTGTATGCTTTTAATAGTTTGTATGTGATGGTGAACCATAACCCCGATTCAGTAATGAATAAAAACAGTGGCCTTTACCGTTTGCAGGATACAAACAATGATGACCAATATGATAAAATTACGTTGCTTAAAAACCTGGTAACACCTGGGGGAGAGCACGGCCCACACAGTATCATTTTGTCTCCCGATAAAAAATCTATTTATGTAATTGCCGGCAACCATACAGATGTACCTCCTATGGATTCTTATCGTTTACCAAAAACATGGAAAGAGGATAACCTGTTCCCTTTGATTAAAGACCCTAACGGCCATGCTAATGACATAGTAGCACCAGGCGGATGGATTGCAACTATTGACCCGGAAGGCACAAAATGGGAACTGGTAAGCGCAGGTTACCGAAATCCTTTTGATATTGCTTTTAATGAAGATGATGAATTGTTTACTTATGATGCTGATATGGAATGGGACTTCGGTATGCCGTGGTACAGGCCAACACGCATCAACCACGTAACCAGTGGCAGTGAATATGGATGGCGTACCGGCAACAGCAAATGGTCGCCAACATATCCGGATAATTTACCCGCAGTACTAAATATTGGGCAGGGGTCTCCCACCAACCTGGTAAGTGGGAAAAATGCCCGGTTTCCGGAAAAATACCGTCGTTCACTTTTTGCATTCGACTGGAGCTTCGGAATTATATATGCTATTCAATTAAAACCGGAAGGTTCCTCTTACAAAGCAGATGCAGAAATTTTTGCTTCTGGTTCACCTTTGCCTTTAACAGACGGAATTATTGGCCCGGATGGAGCGCTTTATTTTCTTACAGGTGGCCGTAAACTGGAGTCAGACCTTTACCGCATTTATTATGAAAAAAACGATGCATCTAACGAATTTTTAAAATCAAATCTAACAGCAAGCCACATTCAAGCGCAAAACACCAGAAAGAAGCTTGAAATGTTTCATAACGGCCCTCATGCATCCGCGGTGGTTACGGCCTGGCCTTACCTTTCGAACAGTGATCGCTTTATTCGGTATGCAGCAAGGATGGCAATAGAACACCAACCTGTAAGCGAGTGGCAGGAAAAAGCCCTTTCTGAAAAAGATCCACAAAAACTAACCCAGGCAATAATTGCATTGGCAAGAACAGGAAGGCCGGATCTTCAATCAAAAATGGTTACTGCCTTAACGTCTATAAAGAATTTTACCCAATTACCTGAAAGCCAAAAAATAGATATACTAAGAGCATTTGAACTTGTCATCTTACGAACCGGAAAGCCAGAAAGCACGGTATCCAAAGAAATAATATCTTACCTGAATCCAAAATACCCTGCTAACAGCAATGAATTAAATCGCCTGTTCAGCAAGGTTTTAGTATCTGTTGGTGATCCGGGCGCTGTGGCAAAAACAATGGCTTTAATAGCCACTGCTAAGGATGATAAGAACTACCAAAAATCTTTCACCAGTTCTGAGGAATTGTTAGACCGCAATCCTCAGTATAGTATTGATATTGCCGGCATGCTCTCGAAAACACCACCAGCCGAACAAATTTATTACGCCACTGTATTAGCGGAAGCAAAAAATGGATGGACACCCTTATTGCGTGAAAAATATTTTAAATGGTTTAATACGGCCTTTACTTATAAAGGTGGCAACAGCTACGTAGGCTTTATTGAAAAGGCAAGACAGATGGCCCTGGCAAATGTGCCAAAAGATAAATTAAATCATTATACCACTATCTCAGGCAGTTCATTAATAATAGCCAATGGGAAACGGGTCGGTCTTGTTGGCAATCCAAAAGGACCGGGAAGAAACTGGCAATTAGACGATGCTCTTAAGGTGGTTACCAACGACTCCACAAACAGGAATTTCTCACAGGGTAAAATGTTATTTGGCGCTACGCTTTGTGGCTCCTGTCATAGAATGCGTGGTGAAGGAGGAGCTGCGGGCCCTGATCTTTCTCAAATAGGCACCAGGTTTTCTAATAAGGATATATTAGAATCTATCATACATCCCAGCAAGGTAATTTCTGACCAATATGCAGCCACTGTTTTCACTTTGAAAGATGGAAGTACTTTGGCCGGTCGTCTAAAAAATGAGGACAATAGTAAATATTATATTTCCATGAATCCATTTACGCCCCAGGAAGTGGAGCCTATCTTAAAAAAGGATGTAGTTGATAAAAAGACTTCTGAAGTATCAATTATGTTTCCCGGAACGATAAACAGGTTGAACAAGGAAGAGCTTAAAGACCTGATGGCTTACATGGTTTCCGGTGCAAATCAAAATCATGAAATTTATAAACCTAAGGCTAACAAAACCGACAAACCAGCCGCCAAGGATGGCGCTAAATTAAGCTCAAAATAAAAGACGGCAGCTACAAAACGATGTTACGCAATGATGCTTTATTTTTTTAAAGTTGTTTTTTTAATACCGTTATCCAAAATAAAATACGAAAAATTAAATGCACCAAGGCTGGAGGAATAAAATTTCGAATAGAGCTCAACTGGGGGGAATAGAAACTTCGGTGCTAGACAATGGTGCTGGCATTGGCACCCGGATAGCATGGATCAATACCGGTTCAGGTCTACGTTTTAAAGTAGTGATTGACCGGGCCATGGATATAGGTGATAGTTTCTATAATCAACATAGCCTTGCATGGTTGAGCCATGCGGGAATAACAGCACCCCAGCCTTTTTCAAACCACGGAATAGACTGGCTGAAAACCTTTGGCGGAGGACTTTTTACTACCTGTGGTTTAAGTCATGTAGGAGGACCGGAAAGAGATGAACATGGTGAGCGTGGCCTTCATGGACAAATAAGCAACATAAGGGCAGAAGTGGAATCCATTATTCAACCTGACCCAATTGCGGGTAAAATGGAAATGAGCATCACTGGCAGGATGAAACAAACACAAGCGCTCGGTCCTAATCTCGAATTGAAACGAACTATATCTGCAACCCTCGGCGAATCTACTATCAGAATTTATGACGAAGTAAGTAACAGGGGCAACCTGCCTGCTCCGCACATGCTGTTATATCATTTTAATTTCGGATGGCCGTTAGTTGATGAAGGCGCTGATATAATTTGGAGCGGAGATTTAAAGCCAAGGGAAGATAACAGCAATAAAATATTTAAAGAAGGGGGTAACTTTCAGAAATGCCAGGCGCCATTAGAAGAACACAATGGAACTGGTGAGGAAGCTGCTTTTATTGATATAGTTTCCGACAATTCGGGCTGGTGCATTTGCGGCATTCATAATCCTGCCCTTGGTTTAGCGGTTTCCCTTAAATTTCAGAAGGCGCAGTTGCCCTGGTTAACCAACTGGCAGCATTGGGGTAAGGGCGAATACGTTACAGGACTTGAGCCTGGAACAAATCCGCCAATAGGACAGGCAAAAGCAAGACAGCAGAACGAGCTTATTTTTTTACAACCAGGAGAAATAAAATCTTATAACCTTCAGATTGACGTGCTGAACAAAGAAGATGAAATAAATTCGTTTTTAAATTAAAGTAGTGCGAAGAGAAAGTTATAAAAGATGATGAAGATATATACTGAAATGTATGAAGAGCGACTGCCATCAAAGGCAAGCAAAGCAATCATATTCTTTTTAACAGTCATTGCGAGGCACGAATCAATCTACTGACTTAACTTCTGAGCAGATTGCTTCGTGCCTCGCAATGACGTACTAAAATACAGCAAACCAAATGCTGTATAGATAATAGAAACAAAATATTAAGTGCTATAAAACCAACACCAATGCAAACAACAGAAAAAACAAGCCTCGCAAGAAAAGCGTTAGAAAAAGGCCAGGGAATATTGCGTTTGGCACCAACATGGGTACCGCGTTCATTTTGTGTTCCAGGTAGAAGGATCAAGTTACATCCTGATGATTATTATGTGCTCGGTGGTGCTCGTGGCGGGATAGACGAACGTTGGTTGTCTTCTACCACGCCGGCGAAAAATGGCCCTTTAACGGGAGAGAATGAAGGCTTAAGTGCCGTTGTTTTTAATGACGGTGGAAAAGAAACACAGATTTTATTAAAAGATGCCATAGATGAATTAAAAGGCGAGCTGATTGGCAGCCGGTTGTGGGATGGTTATAAAAGCTGGCCTATGTATTCAAAGTTTTTTGATAACATGGGACCCCTGCCCCACCACATTCATCACAACGATGAACATGCTGCGCATATTGGCCAGTTAGGAAAACCCGAAGCTTATTATTTTCCGCCGCAACTAAATAATCATGGCGGCGATTTCCCTTATACATTTTTTGGAATTGCACCCGGAACCACCAAAGAACAAATTCGCGAATGCCTCGTAAATTTTACAAAAGGTGATAATAAAATAACCTCTTATTCACAGGCATTTCAACTGGATCCCGGAACCGGGTGGGATGTTCCGCCAGGCATGCTTCATGCCCCCGGCAGTATGTGTACGTACGAACCTCAAAAAGCTTCGGATGTATTTGCCATGTACCAGTCTCTGGTTAATGAAGCCATCATTCCTGAAGAATTATTATGGAATGGAACACCTGCTGACCGTATTGGAGATTATGACCAATTAATGGAAGTGATTGACTGGGAGCTAAACACGAACCCTAATATTTTAGAAACTCGTTTCATGCGTCCAAAACCCGTAAGAGCCGTGGATGAAATGCAGGCAGAAGGCTATGCAGAAAACTGGGTTTGTTACCTGTCTGATGCATTCAGTGCAAAAGAACTAACTGTTTTTCCCGGCCAGTCTGTTACAATTAAAGACAGTGCTGCGTATGGGTTGATTATGATGCAGGGGCACGGTAAAATGGGCGTTTGGGATATTGAAACGCCTGCATTAATTCGCTATGGCCAATTAACCAACGATGAATTTTTCGTGAGTGAAAAAGCGGCTATGGAAGGTGTTAGAATCTCCAACCATTCAACCACTAATCCGATAGTGATGCTCAAACATTTCGGTCCTGGAAATCCGGATATGGTAATGTAGCGTTCAGGTGTGAGGCATGAGGTATCAGCTATCAGAAACCTCACACCTCATACCTTATTCCTAATTGCTTTACCTCACACATAAACTACCCAGCGATATGCAAGAAAATAACTTCCCTAAACTCCACAACGCCTCCTGGCCCGGTATAGTGGGCAAAGGCCCGGATTCAGAACTGCCGATATCATTTGATGACATGCTCAATATGACCGCTGCTGCCGAAGTAGACGGGATAAAATTTGATGGTATTGACATTGGTTTATTAGATCCGCATATAAACATTGATAGTACCGACGATGACATAAAAAAGCTGGTTGAGAAAGTTGGTGCACTCAACCTCAACATAGGAAGTTTGGTAGCACCAATATGGGGCGGCCCTGCTATGGGCAGCAAAGAGGAAAGGGCACAATTTGTAGACATGGTGCGCAAAGCCTGCCATTTCGGAAAGCGTTTACGTGAACTCGGTGTTCGTCCGCATGGAGTGATTCGTATTGACTCAGCAAGTTCTCCCGAAAACTGGGAAAAAGATCCCGCAAACAACACCAAATTAATTGCACAAACTTTTCGCGAAGCCTGCGATGTAGCTGCTGACTTCGGGGAAAAACTGGCAGCAGAAGGTGAGATATGCTGGGGCGGCATGCATAGCTGGAAAACAATGATTCAAACATTAGAATTGGTAGATCGTCCCAACATAGGTTTCCAGGCCGACATGTCCCATACCTTGCTATACCTGCTTGGGTATAACAGGCCGGAAGACAGGATACTTCCCCAAAACTTTGATTGGAATGACCGGCAGGCACTTACTGAAGGTTTAAAAAAGCTTACCAAAGCACTTAGACCGTGGACCATTGATTTTCATGTAGCACAAAATGATGGCACTGTTCACGGAACAGGCTCGCATGATAAAACGGGCAGGCATTGCCAGGCAACAGACCCTAACGGAAAGTTAGACATAGCAACCGATGCAGGGCATTGGATGAGAGATGAAAATGGTGAATTGACGAAAGCATTTAAACATATTTGCTGGGATGGATGTATGTTCTCTAATGAGGTAATGATGCGCCAGCAAACCTGGAATGATATACTTGCTGCTATGATTAAGGTGCGCCAAAAGCATGGTTGGTATGAAGCAGGGTAATGCAACAATTCATATTTACATAATTTCAAAACAGGTATAAGAATGAATGAAAAGAAAGCATTAAGAATTGGATTAATTGGGGGCGGCTTTATGGGCCGCACACATACGAACGGCTATAAGCGTGTTGGTGATTTTTTTCCTGAACTGGAGTATCGTCCGGAGTTAACAGTTGTGTGTTCACGCCGTTCGGAAAAAGTACAGGCATTTGCTGCCCAATGGGGTTACAAATCTTTTGAAACAGATTGGAGAAAGGTGATTGCAAGAGATGATATAGATGCTGTTGATATATGCACTCCCAACGATACGCATGCCGAAATAGCGATAGCCGCAGCAGAGGCAGGGAAAATGATCCTTTGTGAAAAACCCCTTTCAAGGACACTCGCGGAAGGAGAGCAAATGACCGCTGCCGTGGAAAAAGCAGGCGTTAAAAATACAGTGTGGTACAACTATCGCAGGATACCGGCTGTAACGCTGGCAAAGCAAATAATTGATTCAGGAAAGCTGGGAAAAATTTTTCATTACCGTGCTGATTTCCTGCAGGACTGGACTATCAATGCCGACCTTCCACAGGGTGGAGAAGGTTTATGGCGCCTAGATGTAGATGCAGCAGGATCTGGTGTTACCGGTGATCTTTTGGCCCATTGCATTGATACGGCGATATGGCTCAATGGATCTATAAAAGATGTATCCGCTGTTACGGAAACATTCATCAAAGAACGGTTGCATCAGGCAACTGGCCAGATGCAAAAAGTAGGCATTGACGATGCTTGTATTTTTCATTGTCATTTTGAAAATGGTTCTTTGGGTCTATTTGAATCTACCCGCTATGCCCGTGGGCATAAAGCAAAATATACTTTTGAAATCAATGGCGAACACGCCTCAATCCGTTGGGACTTACATGACCTGAACCGCCTGGAATTTTTTGACTATAAGGATGAATCTATTGTTCGTGGCTGGCGTAGCATTCATGTAACTGATGGTGATCAGCCATATATGAATAAGTGGTGGGTGCCGGGACTATCTATTGGTTATGAACATTCTTTTATACACCAGGTAGCCGATTTTTTAAAAAGCCTCGAAACCGGCGAACCTTGCGCACCAACGTTTAAAGATGCACTTGAAACACAGAAAGTATGCGAAGCAGTCATCGAGTCTGCCGCATCTAAAAGCTGGAAAGACATTAATTAAATATCCTTGAAGCAATTAATAATAATGAGATCAACAAATAGTACGCGAAACATAAAGGCAATACTTACCATCCTGGGGTTTTTGATAATTGCAGCTATTTCCTTTCAGTTCATCAGGCCCAATACACCTGTGTTAAAAATTAAGAAGGGCGATCACATCATCCTAGTTGGCAATAACCTTGGCTCAAGGATGATGAACTACGGACATTTCGAAACAGAGATGCACCTTCGCTATCCAGATAGCCTGCTTTATATCCGCAATATGTGTGATGGCGGGAATACGCCTGGATTTAGACCTCACTCTGGCAGGCCCTCGCCCTGGGCATTTCCGGGTGCAGAAAAATTTCAAACCGAGCTTGCCAGAAATTCCGATAGCCAGGGTTTTTATGAAACGCCCGATCAATGGATTGCCCGGCATAAGGCTGATATCATTATAGCTTTCTTTGGGTTCAACGAATCCTTCGCAGGAAAGGCAGGACTCCAAAACTATAAAGTAGAATTGGATGCCTTTATCAAACATACTCTTAACCAAAAATATAATGGAACATCGCCACCTCAGTTAGTAATTGTTTCACCCATTGCTTTTGAAGATCTTTCGCATAAATACGATCTTCCCAATGGTAAACAGGAAAATACAAACCTGAGTTTGTACACAGAGGCCATGAAAGAAGTTTCTGCCAAAAATAAAGTTCATTTTGTAGATGCATTCTCACCATCAAAACAGTGGTTTGAAACAACGGATAATCCGCTAACAATAGATGGTTCGCAACTAACTGAGGCTGGCTACGCTACATTTTCCACCTTACTCACAGACCAGATTTTTGGTAAGTATCCGGCTAAAGCAGAAGCTAATCGTGCATTGGTTAATGCAGCAGTGAGGGAGAAAAACTGGATGTGGCATAATGATCTGAAAATCCCTAATGGTGTTCATGTATATGGCCGCAGGTACGATCCATTTGGACCGGACAACTACCCGGCTGAACTGCAGAAAATACGTCAGATGACTGCCATAAGAGATGTGGCCATTTGGTTGGCAGCTAAAGGTGAAAAAATGGATCTGTCTGAAGCCGACAAAAAAACTGACCCTTTGCCAGAAGTAAAGACCAATTATAATCCTGATAAAAATGGCAATTTAGAATACTTGTATGGAGAAGAAGCATTAAGTAAACTTAAAGTAGCACCAGGTTATAAAATAGAACTGTTTGCGTCAGAAAAAGAATTTACTGACATGGCCAATCCCGTACAGTTGTCCTTTGATAATAAAGGCCGCCTCTGGGTAGCCACTATGCCAACGTACCCACATTGGAAACCCGGTGATCCAAAACCGAATGATAAGATCATTATACTGGAGGACACTAACGGCGATGGCAAAGCGGATAAACAAATAGTTTTTGCAGAGGGATTGCATCTTCCTGTTGGTTTTGAACTGGCACCCGAAGGCGTATATGTTTCGCAGGGAACTAACCTGATGCTTTTTAAAGATACTAATGGAGATGATAAAGCAGATACCAAAGAGATACTCCTTAGTGGTTTTGATGACCACGATACTCATCATGCCCATCACACTTACACCACCGATCCTTCTGGTGCCATTTATATGGGTGAGGGCGTTTTTTTAC
Source organism: Chitinophagaceae bacterium (assembly GCA_043763635.1). Classification (GTDB taxonomy): domain Bacteria; phylum Bacteroidota; class Bacteroidia; order Chitinophagales; family Chitinophagaceae; genus Flavisolibacter. The sequence goes on along the minus strand of JAYULK010000078.1, from coordinate 25,936 downwards.
ATACCAATGTAGAAACATCTTACGGACCGGTACGTGCTACAAACGGTGGCTTCTATCGCTACAGCCCGCAACGTCGTCAACTGGAACGCACAGCCCAACTTGCGATCCCTAATCCATGGGGTATTGCGTTTGACGAATGGGGCCAAAACATTTTTGCTGAAACCTCCAGCCCGGATGTTCGTTGGATGATGCCCGGTTCTGTGAAGTCACGTTATGGCGTAGAAACTCATAAATCCGTTCAGTTGATTGAAGACAAACACAGGGTTCGCCCTACTTCAGGGCTGGAGTTTATTTCAAGCCGTCACTTTCCCGACGATGTTCAGGGAGATTTCTTAATCAACAACAACATTGGCTTTTTAGGAACCAAACAACATACACTTACCGATGATGGCACTGGCTATAAGAGCAGGCATCGCCAGGATCTTTTGGTATCAGACGACAAAAATTTTCGTCCGGTGGATATGGAGTTTGCCCCCGACGGATCGTTGTATGTAGTGGACTGGCATAACGTACTCATTGGCCACATGCAGCACAATGCCCGTGATCCGCTCCGGGATCATGTACATGGGAGGATATATCGCATTACTTATCCTTCACGAGCATTAGTAACACCAGCAAAAGTGGATGGGGCAACTATAGACGAACTGCTTGATAACTTAAAGCTTCCTGAATACCGCACCCGCTACCGCACCCGCCGTGAACTTCGGGGCCGTCCGGTCTCTGAAGTTCTTTCGCACCTGAAAACCTGGGTTGCCAATCTTGATAAAAAAGACAGCAGGTACGAACATCATTTGCTGGAAGGACTGTGGGTGAGTTGGGGCTTGAATAAAGTAGACGAAAAACTGCTACGCCAACTGCTCGTGGCCAAAGATTATAAAGCAAGAGCTGCTGCGGTTAGAGTGTTGCGTTATACAGGGCATCAGGTACCGGATCAGGCAAAACTGCTGATGCAGGCCGCAAAAGACGTGCATGGCCGGGTTAGGCTGGAAGCTATTGTAGCCGCGTCATGGCTTGATAAAACAAAAGGGCTGCCTATTGTTTTAGAGGCCGGTAAAAAGCCAATAGATTTATGGATAAAGCCTCCGTATGAAACAGCACTCGCTCATTTGAACGGGCGTGAGGTAAAGGAGAAAAAAGAAGCCGTTGTAAAAACTGAATTGAAAGGAGTGGAAGGTGAACTTTTCAATAAAGGAAAAGCCATTTATTCACGGGAAGGATTTTGTATTACCTGTCATCAGCCTGATGGCAAGGGGCTTCCTGCATCCGGCTTTCCACCGCTTACCGGTACGGCCTGGGTAACGGGTAGCCAGGAAAGGTTCATTAAACTTGTCTTAAAAGGAATATATGGACCTATTGAAGTGGCAGGAAAAAATTATCCTGGCCAGGTTCCAATGACGCCTTTTGGATCAATGCTTAAGGATGATGAAATAGCTGCTGTAATCACTTATGTCCGAAATTCGTTTGGCAATAAAGCATCGGCAGTGTCTCCTGCAAAGGTAAAAGAAGTAAGGGCGGCTTCTAAAAGCAAAACCGGCTTCTATTCACCCCAGGAATTGCTGAAACAACATCCAATGGAGAAATAAGAATCAATCTTTCTTTATAGTAAACCTCGTCAATCTTAAATATGAAACTTTTAAAAAATAGTGCTGCCTTTTTCTTCCTATTCATTTTATTGCAGTACAGTTTGTCCTCTTGTGGGCAGGTCAAAAAAACGGCTAATGAGAAAAAGCCCCTCATTGTTTTTGTTACCGGCGACCATGAGTATAGCGGTGAGGCTACCCTCCCACTAATTGCAGCAGAATTAGAAAAGAACTATGGGTTTAATACAAAGGTCTTAAAGGCATCCCCTGATCATAATTCAGAAGAAAATATTCCCGGACTGGAAGCTTTAAAAGATGCAGATGTAGCAGTCTTTTTTCTGCGTTGGCGCAGGCTGCCTGCAGACCAGGTAAAACATATTGAAGATTACTTAAAAACCGGCAAACCGGTCGTTGGTTTCCGCACAACTACCCATGCTTTTAATTATCCCAAAGGACATGAGTTAGAGAGATGGAATGCCTTTGGAGAGATGGCTTTTAATGCACCTCCGGGTTGGGGTGGCAAAGCCAATCATACACATTATGGTCATAAATCAAGTACTGATGTACGCATTATTCAAGAGGCAGCTAAAAACCCGATTCTAACCGGTGTTGCTAATACTTTTCACTCAACATCATGGTTGTACAAAGTGTTGCCAGATTATCCGGCCAAAGGGTCAACCTTGTTATTAATGGGCAATTCTATTAATCCCGACAAAAAAGATGCAACAGATAACCCGGTAGCTTGGACAGGACAAAATAGTTATGGGGGTAAATTTTTTATAACGACTCTTGGTCACCCGGATGACTTCAGTCTTGAACCTTTTCAGCGCCTTGTTATTAACGCTCTTCATTGGGCAGGTGGAAAAGAGGTTCCAAAAAAATGGGCGGGTAAAATAGACATCAATGTTCCTTACAGGGGCTTGTAAGTATAAGAAGAAAGATATTTTTTGTTGTTATTACTTAGAAGAAATTATTATACTATGATAAAGGTGGGCTTTAACGTACTGGCATGGTCTGCAGCGATTACTGAAGAACTAAAACCAACCATAGACAGGTTAAAAAACATCGGTTACAATGGCGTGGAGTTTTTTGTTGGTGCGCCGGATGAAGCCGCCTATAAATGGATGGGCGATTATACTAAAAGTCTTGATTTAGAAGTAACAGCTGTTACTGTCCTCAGTAAGGAAGAAAGCCCAATAAGTAAGGATGCTGCTACAAGAGCCAAAGCATTGGATCGCATTAAATGGTCTATTGACCGTACATACGATCTGAATGCAACAATACTGTGCGGACCATTTCATTCTGCTCATGCACATTTTGCCAAACGTGCACCTGCAGATTGGGAATTTGGATACAGCGCTGAAGTATTAAATGCCGCAGGTGAATACGCTGCACAGGCAAATATTACATTAGCGTTAGAAGCCCTTAACCGGTTTGAATGTTATTTGTGCAATACAATGGACCAATTAAGCCGGTTAATTAAAGCCGCTGATCATCCCAATGTTAAAGCAATGTTTGATACACATCATGCAAACATTGAAGAAAAGAATTTAGATAAAGCCTTGTCAACCATTGCACCGGTATTAGTGCATGTGCATATCAGTGAAAATGACCGCGGCACACCCGGCGATGGCCAGGTACGTTTTGATGAAGCCTTTGCGGCCTTAGCAAAAATAAATTATAAGGGCTGGCTCACCATTGAAGCTTTTTCCCGCAACGATCCTGATTTTGCCAACTCAATTGGTGTGTGGCGCGAATATTCTAAACCCTGGGACATTGCGGAAAAAGGGTTCAAATTTATCCGGGAAATGTGCAGCAAGCACGGGCTATAATTTTGACGTAGATATAATAGTAGCTGGCAAAGAGGGTCAATATATATTTTACAATAAAGACTTCTAAATACATACTTTCAACCTGCATTAAGGAAATATTTAAAAATTAAACACACATACCTATGCTACAAAAAAATATCCCGATAAAAATTTCAGTAAGAATAATAACAGGACTGTTACTTATTGTTTTTATCACTTGCGGTAGCTGTACATCAACAGGACAAAATAAAAGCAGCACCCGGGGCTTTGTAAAAATATTTGATGGCAAAACCCTCAATGGCTGGGAGGGAGATGCAACATACTGGAGAGTGGAAAATGGCAATTTAGTTGGAGAGATAACACCTGCTACCATCTTAAAAATGAACTCATTCATTATTTGGCAGGGAGGTAAGCCAGCCGACTTTGAATTGACCCTTGAATATAAAATTACAAAGGGCGGCAATAGTGGTATTAACTACCGCAGTGTTCAGTTAACTGATGTACCGCATGCCTTAAAAGGATACCAGGCAGATATAGATGGAGCCAATCGGTATACCGGTCAGAACTATGAAGAACGGGCACGTACTACACTGGCATACCGTGGAGAGATTGTTACAATCAACACTCCTGAAAATTCATCTGCTTCCTTAAGAGAGGGTACAAAAAATAACGCTTGGCTTAAAAGAACAGTAACAGGATCACTAGGTAAATCTGAAGATCTGCAGGCAAAAGTTATTGCGGACGATTGGAATACCTGCCGTATTGTAGCAAAGGGCAACCGACTGCAACACTACATTAATGGCATATTAATGAGTGACGTAACCGATAATGATACCATAAACCGAACAGCAGCGGGCTTGCTGGGTGTACAGGTACATGTTGGCCCTCCAATGAAAGTAGAGTATCGTAACATTATGCTAAAGCAGTAACCAAGATTAGTAAATAACAATGGTTAGGTTTATTTGAATATAGAGTATTAAGCATGCTTTAATACTACAATACCAATACTACTTTATTCAATTGGCGAAATCATGCTCATGCGTAGCTAACCTTTCACGGCCACGCTCATATCGTCTTATATTAAGGTTCTTTAGCAAAGGAGAAGGTAAAGTCTTTCCATTGCACAAAATATATTGTGTATATCTCAATCTATCGTATAAATTTGCATCATCTCTAAAAAGTGAACACATCAACTCATACAAAATATTACGCTTTTTACCCGCTCATTGCAACGGGTGTGTATGCTGTATGTTTTGATATCTTCCGCTATTTGTCCAGACGACCTGTATGCTGATAGGACGAGCCAATAACCAGGGCCCCTATCAGTGAAGTTCTCCCCCGGAATGATTTTTTCTCTTGGACTGGTTATCCGTTTTCATTCAAAATTCTTTACAACGTGGACAATCAAAATATTATCATCAGGGTAGCAACCCCTGCAGATAAGATTTATTCAGAGATTATTACCAATGAAATGGAGGCCTCAGCCAAAGCCAGAGGTACAGGTATTGCAAAAAGATCCCCTGAATATTTATCTGCTAAAATAGACGAAGGCAAAGCCGTTATTGCTGTTACAAATGATGGACAGTGGGTAGGCTTTTGTTATATAGAAACATGGCAAGGCGAGTACGTGGCTAATTCGGGTTTGATCGTTGCACCTGACTTCCGTAAAAGTGGCGTCGCAAAAAATATTAAGGAGTGCATATTTGCTCTTTCAAGAGAAAAGTATCCTGAAGCAAAAATCTTTGGTTTAACTACAGGTCTTGCTGTAATGAAGATAAATAGCGATCTCGGATATGAGCCTGTTACTTACTCCGAACTTACACAGGATGAATCTTTTTGGGCAGGGTGTAAAAGCTGTGTCAACTACGATATCCTAATGAGTAAGGAAAGAAAAAATTGTCTTTGCACTGCAATGCTTTACGATCCAAAAGATCATTACAAGCCTGAAGAAACTAAGGAGCATTTTGACCATAAATCAAAAGTATATGAGCGGCTTATGCAGTTCAAACAAAGCAAATTTTTGAACCGTTTAAAAAGATTACAGAATAGCTCTAAACTAAAAGCAGTTTTTGCAAACTTGTTTAATTTTTAAATGGTCCCCTTTAAAGAAAGGAGCAAGACCAACATTTAGTTATTGAAAATGAAAGACGAAATAAACGACAGCGGAAACAACAAAGCGCCTTTAGCATCCGGAGGAAAAGTAGTACTGGGTTTTAGTGGTGGATTAGATACTTCGTATTGCGTAAAATATTTGAGTGAAGACAAAGGCTATGAAGTGCATAGTATTATTGTAAATACCGGCGGGTTTGACAAAGAAGAATTAGCGCAGATTGAAGCACATGCCTACAACCTGGGTGTAAAAACGCATACTACAATTGATGCCGTTAAAGGATACTATGATAGCATCATCAAGTATTTGATTTATGGGAACGTTTTGAAGAATAACACGTATCCCTTAAGTGTAAGTGCCGAACGTTTAAGCCAGGCCTTGCATATAGCCGAGCATGCAAAAAAATTAGGTGCGGATGCTGTGGCACATGGTAGTACTGGTGCCGGCAACGACCAGGTGCGGTTCGATATGATTTTTCATATCATGATTCCGGGTGTTGAAATTATTACTCCCATTCGTGATCTAAAACTGAGCCGCGAACAAGAGATTGAATACCTGAAAGGCAAAGGAGTGGATATGAACTTTTCGAAATCCATGTATTCAATTAATAAAGGTTTATGGGGCACATCAGTTGGTGGTAAAGAAACACTTTCTTCAAAAGGAATGTTACCTGAAGAAGCATGGCCTACGCAGGTTACAAAGTCTGGCAATGAAGAGGTAAAGCTTCGCTTTGAAAAAGGAGAATTAAAAAAAGTGAATGATCAGGCGTTTGATCATACAACTGAAGCTATTCAATTTTTACAAACGTTAGCTGGTCCTTATGGTATTGGTCGCGATATACATGTGGGTGATACAATAATAGGTATTAAGGGAAGGGTGGGTTTTGAAGCCGCCGCGCCAATGGTAATATTAAAAGCTCACCATGCCTTAGAGAAACATGTTCTTAGCAAATGGCAGTTAAACTGGAAAGACCAGTTGGCCTTATTTTATGGCAATTGGCTTCATGAAGGACAAATCCTTGACCCGGTGATGAGAGATATTGAAGCCTTTTTAGAAAACTCACAGGCAACTGTAACCGGTGATGTATTTGTGCAATTATTTCCCTACCGTTTCCAGGTGATTGGTATTGAATCGAAATACGATTTGATGAGCAGCAAATTTGGTAAGTATGGCGAAATGAATTCAGGCTTTACCGGTAATGATGTACGAGGCTTCAGCAAGATATTCGGCAACCAGACTTCTATTTTCTACCAGGTTCGTGAGGAAAATGAGAAGGCTGAACGCTGAACGCTTAATGCATCACTTCAAAGTCACTAATAAATAATTATCATGCCTGACAATTTTAATAAAGTAAAAGTTGGTGTGCTGGGCGGGGCTGGCTATACAGGCGGCGAATTGATTCGTTTACTTATTAATCATCCTAACGTAATTGTTTCTTTTATACATAGCCGCAGTAATGCAGGCAAGCCTGTGTCTACGGTACACCATGATCTCCTTGGAGAAACAAACCTGGTATTCGCAGCTGACCTGAACGATGATATTGATGTTTTGTTTCTTTGTGTTGGTCATGGCGAAGCCAGGAAATTTTTAGAAGAAACGATTGTTCATGCAAGCATCCGCATTATTGATTTATCGCAAGACTTTCGTTTGAATCAAAAATCTACAATCGCCAATCGCCAATTTGTATATGGTTTGCCCGAGTTGAATAAGGAGAAAATAACTACTGCAGCTAACATTGCAAATCCTGGCTGTTTTGCCACCGCTCTACAGTTAGGCTTACTGCCATTGGCCAAGGCAGGTTTACTAAAAGATATTTATAGTACTGGAATTACCGGTTCTACAGGTGCCGGGCAAAGCCTCTCGCCTACTTCTCATTTTTCCTGGAGGGCTAATAATATCCAGGCTTATAAAACATTGTCACATCAGCACCTGCATGAGATAGGTCAATCGCTACAGCAGTTACAGGCTGGTGGGCAAATAGACCTGAACTTTGTTCCATGGAGAGGAGATTTTACCAGGGGAATATTTATAAGCTCACAGTTAAGCTGCCATCTTGAAGAAGCTCAGGCAATAGCCCTGTTTGAAGAGTTTTATAAAAAGCACCCTTTCACCACAGTTTCAAAAAGCCCGCTGCATCTAAAGCAGGTTGTCAACACGAATAAATGTATTATTCAAATAGAGAAGGTTGGTGACAAATTGGTTGTTCATTCAGCTATTGATAATTTATTGAAAGGCGCCAGCGGTCAGGCTTTGCAGAATATGAATTTAATGTTTGGGCTTGAGGAGGAGGCGGGATTAAGATTAAAAGCCATAGGGTTTTAAGTAGTAAGTAATAAGTTTTAAGTAAGAGAGCTTATGCAAGATTATAAAGAACTCAAAGTTTGGGAAAAAGCTCACTTCTTTACTCTAAAAGTATATGAGCAGACAAAGTCCTTTCCTAAGGAAGAACTTTATTGTATTACAAATCAACTAAGGAGATCTGCTTCATCTATCCCCGCAAATATTGCGGAAGGATGTGGCAAGAAATCTCAATTAGAATTTGCACATTTCTTAAATATAGCATTAGGCTCAGCAAACGAATCTGAGTATTTCTTAATTCTATCGAAGGATTTAAAATACTTGTTGCAGGAAGCCTTTGATGTTTTATACAATTTAATCAACGAAGTAAAAGGAATGTTAATCGGCCTTATTAATAAAGTACGTTCATAACTTATCACTTACAACTTACAACTTATGACTCTCTTCGATGTTTACCCACTTAATGACATTGCTGTTGTCAAAGCAAAGGACTCCTATCTATGGGATGAAAATGATGTACAGTACCTTGACATGTATGGCGGCCATGCCGTTATTAGTATCGGGCACACACATCCACATTGGGTAAGAAGAATAGAAGAACAATTAAATAAACTTGCTTTTTACTCAAACTCTGTTAAGATGCGTATCCAGCAAGAGTTTGCAGAAAAGCTTGGTAAAGTAAGCGGCAAGGAAGACTACCAATTATTTTTAATCAGTAGTGGTGCAGAAGCAAATGAAAATGCTTTGAAACTGGCCTCTTTTCATACAGGCCGCAAGAAAATTGTTTCTTTCACAAAAGCCTTTCATGGCAGAACTTCATTAGCTGTTGCTGTAACCGATAATCCTTCTATAGTAGCACCTGTAAATGAAACAGAAAATGTTGTTTTTCTGCCCTTCAACGATGAAGGCCGGTTAGAACAATATTTTCAAATAAATGGTAGCGCCGTATGTGCAGTAATCATAGAAGGCATTCAAGGGGTTGGTGGCATACAGGTAGCAAGTGACGGATTTTTGCAACTGATACGTCGGTTATGCGATCAATATGGAGCTGTGTTTATTGCAGACAGCGTGCAATGCGGTTATGGAAGGTCAGGCTCCTTTTTCTCCCACGACCAGGCGGGAGTTGTAGCTGATATTTATTCAATGGCCAAAGGGATGGGTAACGGCTTTCCTATTGGTGGCATCTTGATAGCGCCTCATCTAAAACCCAAACATGGTATGTTGGGCACTACCTTTGGTGGTAATCCTTTAGCTTGTGCAGCAGGTTTAGCTGTATTAGAAGTGATGGAAAATGAAGGCCTGATTAATAAAGCAAAACAGAACGGCGAATACTTAATAAGCAGGTTAAAGGAAATTGACGGCATTCAAAACGTACGTGGTAAAGGATTGATGATTGGCTTTGATGTACCGGAAGAACTAAAAGATCTTCGGAAAAATCTTTTATACAAGCATAAAATTTTCACTGGGGAAGCAAAGCCTTATGTAATTCGCCTGCTGCCTGCATTATCAGTTTCAACAGATCAAATTGATTTTTTCGTGGAGAAATTAGGAGAAGAAATAAATGAGTTGAAAGCTGAGCGCCTAACGCTCAACGCTAAAGTTGAAGGATAAGTCTAGTATATTAAGATAAGCATTTAGCTTGCAGTATTAAGCATTAAGCGTTAAGCATTAAGCACATATCCCTAAGCCTACAACATGAAAAAATTTATTTCGGTAGAAGATGTAAGAGATATAAATGGCATGGTGCAAAAAGCATTGGCCTATAAAGCCGATCCTTTTAAAGACAAACAGCTGGGCACCAATAAGCGCATAGGTTGTTTGTTTCTTAACCCAAGCATGCGTACGAGGCTAAGCACCCAAATAGCGGCGCAGAACCTTGGTATGGACGCCATATTATTTAATGTTGGTCAGGAAGGTTGGGCACTGGAGTTTGAGGAAGAAGCCATCATGAGTGGCAATACAGTAGAACATGTAAAAGACGCTGCACCCATCTTTGGTAATTACTTCGACATTCTGGCCATTCGCACTTTTCCATCCCTAAACAACCGCGAGGATGATTACAGTGAGTTATACATAAAGCAATTTATCAAGTACGCAGGCATACCAGTTGTTAGTTTGGAGAGTGCAACGCTGCATCCTCTTCAAAGCTTTACTGATTTAATTACCATACAAGAAACGTTTAAAGAAAAAAGAAAACCAAAGATCGTTTTAACATGGGCACCGCATGTGAAGCCTTTACCACAATGCGTAGCCAATAGTTTTGCGCAATGGATTAATGCCTGGGGCGGCGCTGACTTTGTAATTACACACCCTGAAGATTATGAACTGGATGAACAATTTACAAAAGGGGCTACCATTACCCACAACCAGAATGAAGCGCTAAAAGATGCAGATTATGTGTATGTGAAAAACTGGAGTACCTACCACGACTACGGTAAAATTTATTGTAATGACCCTGGGTGGATGATAAAGCCAGACCAACTGGCGCTGACCAATAATGCAAGAGTGATGCACTGCCTGCCGGTGAGAAGAAATGTAGAGTTAAGTGATGAAATTTTAGATGGACCAAATAGTCTGATAACACAGGAAGCTTCGAATAGAGTGTGGGCAGCACAAACGGTGCTTGCAGAAATTTTACAAGCTAATAGGGACATCAAATAAATATTTACAGTATGAAAACGATCAAAGGTATTTATGAAAATGGCCTGATCCGTCTACTGGAAGCGCCTCCCAAAACAGGCATCAATAAGGTGCTTATTACATTTATAGAAGACGATGAGGAAGTGTACAGAGGTTTATCATTTGACACGTCATCAAAGGTTTTTAAAAGTTATTTGGAAGATAGTGGCGAAGACCTTTATAATGAATATTTAAACAAAGGAAATGCAAACAGGTGACCTTGCTATAGTAGCGTTTCCTTATACTGACCTGGTTTCTTTTAAGGCAAGACCGGCAGTTGTTATTACCGATAGAATTTTACCTTATCAACTGATTCTGCATCCTGATAAGATCAATAACCTTAAAGTTACTTCTGTTATCAAAGTATCCAGGCTAGTTACCGTTGAAGAAACTAAAGTATTGGCTGTAATTGGAAAACTCTTTGTTAATGAATTGGATCAATTTAAAAGGCTTTTCAAATCATTAGTTGATTAAACCTATGGATACCTTATATATTATTAAAATCGGGGGCAATGTTATTGACGATGAGCAGAAACTGGCAGACTTCTTAAAAAAGTTTGCATCTATTCAGGCTCCCCTGCAGGGGATGGGGGCAAAAAAAATACTTGTTCATGGAGGGGGAAAACTGGCTACTAAATTGGCGGAACAAATGAATATTCCACAACAGATGGTAGAGGGACGCCGCATAACAGATGCAGAAACATTAAAGATTGTGACGATGGTATATGCGGGTTATATTAATAAAAACATAGTGGCGGATTTACAGTCAAACGGCACGAATGCTATTGGCATTTGTGGTGCTGATGGTAATGCTATCTTGGCGCATAAGCGGAAAAATGCTACACTTGATTATGGCTTTGTAGGGGATGTTGATCAAATAAATACGTCCTTATTTGAAACACTATTGAATGAAGGCTTGAGCATCGTCGTGGCGCCGATAACTCATGATGCAAAAGGACAATTGCTTAACACCAATGCAGATACGATAGCGCAGGAAATTGCAAAAGGGCTGGGTCAGTCTTATAAAGTTCATTTGATATATTCATTTGAAAAATCCGGTGTCTTGCTCGATGCAAACGATGACGATACAGTGATTAAAAATCTTAACCCTGTTTCTTATAAGGAACTAAAAGATTCCGGTGCTATTTTCGCCGGCATGATTCCAAAACTTGATAATGCTTTTGCAGCTTTGAACAGTGGTGTAGAAAAAGTGATCATAGGCAAGGCAGAAGAAATACATAAACTAATCACAGGCCTATCCGGAACTACTATTTGTTTAACATAACTCAATTAATGCATGCTGCTTATGAGTAAATATTTTGTTGATGGAGTACACTAACATACCAGACCTGCAAGACAAAGCGCTTATTCTTTTAAAAGAATTAATTTCTATCCCCTCGCTTAGCCGCGAAGAAGATATTGCGGCTTCGGCTATTGCAGCCTTCCTGAAGTTTTGCAACGTAAAAACAGACAGGGATTTAAATAACGTTTGGGCTAAGAATAAGTATTTTGATGAATCGAAGCCCACAATTCTTTTAAACTCTCACCACGATACCGTTAAGCCAAACAAGGGCTATACGCTGGATCCTTTTACACCCATCGAAAAAGATGGGAAATTGTATGGACTTGGAAGTAACGACGCCGGCGGTTGCCTTGTTTCTTTGCTGGCCGCCTTCCTCTACTTCTATGAAAGGCAGGATATGAAGTATAACCTTATTTATGCAGCTACGGCAGAAGAGGAAACATCTGGCAAAAACGGTATAGAAGCCGCGTTACAGCATTTAGGTAAAATTGATTGTGGCATTGTAGGTGAGCCAACTTTACTGGATATGGCGGTTGCAGAAAGAGGCCTTATGGTTTTGGAATGCACTGCTTATGGGCAGGCAGGCCATGCAGCAAGGAACGAAGGTGAAAATGCTTTGTATAAGGCCATAAAAGATATTGAATGGCTTCAAAACTATAAGTTTGAAAAAGTTTCTGATCTCCTGGGACCATCAAAAATGAGTGTAACGGTAATTGAAACCGATAGTAAACAACATAACGTTGTACCCGCTCAATGCACTTTCCTCGTTGACGTACGTGTAAATGAACTATACAGCTTTGAAGAAGTTATTGAAGATGTAAAGGCTAATCTTAAAAGTAAAGTTCAGCCAAGAAGTACTCGTTTACGGTCTACTTCTATTAGCCTTGATCATCCTTTGGTAATGGCAGGTATGGCTTTAGGCAGAAGTTACTATGGTTCTCCTACCACATCCGACAAAGCACTCATGCCATTTCAAACATTAAAGATGGGACCCGGTGATTCAGCCAGGAGCCATACAGCAGATGAATTTATTTACATTCAGGAGATTAAGGATGGGATTGAGTTGTACATTAAGTTATTGGAAAATTGTATTTTGTAGTTACCGGTCACAGGATACCAGTTACTGGCACTTACAAACATGAAAAATTACTACGATCTGGAAGGGTATAAACAATCTAAAGCCTTGGCCATTTCAGTTCATAAACTAACATTGGGCTTGCCAAAGTTTAATCTTTATGAAGAAGGTAGCCAAATCAGAAGATCATCCAAATCTGTTACTGCAATGATTGTCGAAGGGTATGGTAGGAGAAGGTACAAGGCAGAATTTATTCGCTATTTAATATTTGCTCAATCAGAATGCGATGAGACAATCATTCATTTAGATTTTTTCTTTGAAACACAGTCGTTAACAAACGGTGATCTTTATACTCAGCTACATACAGACTATAATTTATTAAGCAAAAGGATTAATAAATTCATTCGATGGGTTGAAGAAAATTTTAAAGTACAAACCGGACACCTGCAACCGGAAACAGGCAACAACAAATGAAACTCTGGCAAAAAGACAATACATCTGTTACGGAATTGGTTGACAAGTTTACCGTAGGCAGGGATAAAGAATTTGATCAACTCCTTGCAAAGTATGATGTGCAAGGCTCTATCGCCCATGTAACAATGCTAGGCGAAGTGGGGCTGATGACTAAGGAAGAATCATTAATTGCTGTAAAAGCACTGGAAGACATCCTCCAACAAATTCACAATTCACAATTCACTATTGATGACGATGTAGAAGACATTCACTCACAAGTGGAATTGCTGTTAACGAAAAGTATTGGTGATATTGGCAAAAAAATACACAGTGGTCGTAGCCGCAACGACCAGGTTGCAGTTGATATAAAGTTATTCTTAAAAGAAGAAGTGCTCAACCTGAAGAATGAAGTAAAAGAAACGTTTGATCTTTTGCTTCTTCAAAGTGAAACTTACAAGAACAAACTTCTTCCAGGTTACACGCATTTACAAATCGGCATGCCATCATCTTTTGGTTTGTGGTTTGGTGCGTATGCAGAAAGCCTTGTGGATGATTTGGAAATGCTGGCTGGTGCTTATGCAGTTGCCAATAAAAATCCTTTGGGTAGCGGGGCGGGCTATGGCTCTTCCTTTCCATTAGACAGAACATTGACAAGTGACCTACTTAACTTTTCGTCCCCAAATTACAATTCGGTTTATGCGCAAATGACACGTGGCAAAACAGAAAAAGTAGTGGCGATGGGCATGAGCAATATTGCCAATTCTATTGGGCGGCTAGCCATGGATTGCACATTGTACATCAATCAAAACTTTGGTTTCATTTCCTTCCCTACCGAACTAACAACCGGCAGTAGCATTATGCCACATAAAAAAAACCCTGATGTTTTTGAGTTAATAAGAGCAAAATGCAATCGTATTCAATCAACCCCAAATGAGCTGACTTTATTATTGGCCAATCTTCCATCGGGCTATCATAGAGATCTACAGTTAACCAAAGAAATTCTTTTTCCAGCCATAGAAGAATTAAAAGCATGTTTGCAATTAACCCGTTTAATGCTTTCCAGTATTGAAATCAAGGACAACATTTTACAAGATGAAAAATATAAATACCTTTTTAGTGTAGAGGCGGTGAACGAATTAGTAAACGAGGGCGTTCCTTTCCGCGAAGCTTATAAGCAGGTAGGCAATCAAATTGAAAACGGAACATTTAATTACGATTATAATAAAGGCTTACATCATACTCATGAAGGAAGCATCGGTAATTTATGTAATGATAAGATTTCAGAATTGATGGAAAATGTATTGAGCAAATTCAAATAGTTATCTCCACAATAATTTCTTCTCTGCTTTTCAATTAAGACCGACCTTAAGATATCTCCAATCAACAAACAGCAAAATATATCTTTGCCCTGTACTCAAACCTATATACCATGGAACCTTTGCTTAAAGACCGCAAGGAAAAGCTGGAGAAAATTTTTGAAGGAGGTGGGCAAAAAGCGATCTTAAAGCAAAAAGAAAAGAATAAACTAACAGCTCGTGAAAGGATAGATTACCTGATTGATAAAAATTCAAACTTTATTGAAATAGGCTCTTTCGCAGGTTTTGAAATGTATGAAGAATATGGTGGATGTCCTGCCGGTGGAACTGTTGCAGGTATTGGCTATGTAAGTGGCCGGCAATGCGTGATTGTTGCCAACGACCAAACCGTAAAAGCAGGCGCCTGGTTTCCCATCACAGGGAAAAAGAATCTTCGTATGCAGGAGATTGCGCTCGAAAATCACCTTCCCCTCATATACCTTGTTGATAGTGCCGGTGTCTTCCTACCCATGCAGGATGAAATTTTTCCTGATAAAGAACATTTCGGTAGGATTTTTTATAACAATGCAAGAATAAGTGCAGCAGGCATTACCCAAATTGCTGCTGTAATGGGTGCCTGTGTAGCCGGAGGCGCCTACCTGCCTATCATGAGTGATGAGACCCTGATGGTGGAAGGCAATGGCTCTATTTACCTTGCAGGGCCATACCTGGTGAAGGCTGCTGTAGGTGAAGATGTTGATACTGAAACCTTAGGTGGTGCAGTAACACATACAGAAATTTCAGGTATCGCTGATTATAAATTTAAAACAGAAGAACAATGTCTTGACCAGGTAAAAAAGATCATGGACAAGTTAGGCAAACATGCTTCAGCAGGTTTTGATCGAATCAAACCAAAAAAATGTAAAGAAGACGAAAATGAGTTGACGAAACTGATGCCTGTAGACAATACCAAGCCGTATGATATGCTTCACGTCATTGAACGTATTGTTGACAATTCTGAATTTGAACAGTATAAAGAAGATTATGGTAAGACGATTTTATGCGGCTATGCCCGAATTGAAGGCTGGGCAGTGGGCATTGTTGCCAACCAGCGAAAAATTGTAAAGGGCAAAAAGGGCGAACTTCAAATGGGTGGTGTGATATATAATGATAGCGCAGATAAAGCTGCCCGTTTTATAATGAATTGTAATCAAAAGAAGATTCCTTTAGTTTTTCTGCAAGATGTAACGGGTTTTATGGTGGGCACCCGAAGCGAGCATTCGGGCATTATTAAAGATGGAGCAAAGATGGTGAATGCAGTGGCAAATTCTGTTGTACCCAAAATAACAATTGTTATTGGCAACTCCTTTGGGGCCGGCAACTACGCCATGTGTGGCAAGGCATATAATCCACGGTTTATTTATGCGTGGCCTACAGCAAAAATTGCTGTTATGGGCGGCGACCAGGCTGCAAAAACATTATTGCAAATACAGGTATCTGCGTTAAAGGCAAAAGGCGAAACGATTACGGCTGAAGATGAGGCACGGCTGCTTAACGAAATTAAAAGCAGTTATGAAAAACAAACCTCGCCTTATTATGCAGCCGCACGTTTGTGGGTTGACGAAATAATTGACCCAAGAGATACCAGGAAATTAATTGCAGAAGGTATACAGGCATCGGATCATAATCCCACAATTGAACCTTTTAAAACCGGTGTGTTCCAGGTATAAATAATCATCTATAATTTAATCAACGTTTTACCTTGTCAACTTTGAGTAACATAATTATATATACAGATGGATCTTCTCGAGGTAACCCCGGCCCTGGTGGATATGGCACCATTTTAATGAGCGGTGCCCATAAAAAAGAACTTTCAGGGGGATACAGGAAGACAACCAATAACAGAATGGAACTGCTTGCGGTGATTGCCGGACTAGAGGCATTAAAAAAGGAAGGAATGACCATTACAGTATATTCAGACAGTCAGTATATAGTTAAGGCATTGAATGAAGGCTGGTTGAATAAATGGATGGCTACCAATTTTGCAGGAGGCAAAAAGAACAAAGATCTATGGGTTCGTTTTTACAACCTCTACAAGCAGCACCAGGTAAAATTTATATGGGTAAAAGGCCATGCTGATAATGCTTACAATAATCGTTGCGATGAATTAGCTACAGCCGCTGCAGATGGGAAGGACCTTTCAATAGATGAGGGATATGAAATGGATGCAGGCAAATTAACGCTATAAAAAAACCCGCAATTGCGGGGTAATATTTTAAGCTAGCTGCCGGTTTGGTTGAAGAATTGCTTTGTGAAGTAAATAATATCCTCCAAATAAAACGGTGCAGAAAAATAAGTCGCCAATAAATATATTTCCGACAGATCCGTGTACAACTCCATACTCTCTATAAAAAGCAAGGCCATCATTGTAACACATCATCAGTCCTTCAAACGTTTTAGGCCGGTTAAAGCCACCGCCTCCAGCCCAAACAAAAAAATTAGACGTAACAAAGAACAGTAGTGAACCACTCAACGAAAACCCCAGAACATTTAATGCAGTAACCCGCTTCATTAAAAAACCAAATACTGTAAGCGCAACAATGAGCACATAGTTCGTTAACTGTCCTTCTCCAAAATAAAAACCTTGTATGCTGCTTAAGCCATTAGTATATAATATCTGGTACAATGCATCAGAAATTACAATAGACAAGAGGGGAACAATTATCGCTAACCGTTTATTGCTAATCATGGCGCCTCCGAAAATAGCCATTGCTATCTGTGGTGTAAATCCAAATGGTCGGCCCTCCCAAACCCTGTATATGGCCGAAACCAGAATAAGAAGGCAAAAAGAAAGTAAAAGAGATTTTGAAATTTTCATGCAACTACTTTGCGCAAAAATAAATAAGAAAGCCTATCCTATCTATTTATTATTAAAGATTCCTGATTTTAATAATCAGTTGCGTTGTAGTATTTGCGGCAACGAAAAACTTGTTATCCTTAAAAGAAGGAGCGGTGGCAAACGGAAGCTTGTTCTTTGAAGCACCATATCCTTCTTTGGGAATGCCAAAGAAATTTTTGTCCATTTGATTGTTATTGTTGATGTCATGAAAAACAGATATGGCATATACACCGGAAGGAATATTTTCAAAAATTGCTTGAATCGTTGTATTATTTATCGGCACCACAATACATTGAAAAGGCTGTCCTTTACCGCTGAAAGAGGAAGCTGAATTAAAAATGCATGCCCTGCAAACTCCTGTATTGTCTTTAAAGCCTGTTATATCAGCTACAACCTTCGTTTGCACCTTAGAAGCATTTGCAAAAAGAAAAAATAAATTTAAAAAAACCCACTTGTACATCATCAAAGTATATAATTGTTCAGTCCGCAAAGTTGGTGATTAACATAAGAAAAACCATTAGGGTTGATTACTGAAGTAAAAAAAATTTCCGATAAAATTTCTGTTTGCAGAAATGCCTGTTAATTTAGAGCAATAATCTGTATTCTATGCAAATAGCAACCCCACTATCTTTCCAGCTTAAGGAAATTGGTCATTCATTTATCCAGGCCTCGTTTTATGATCCCACTACCTATTATTTGGGAGATAAAATTTTTGACCGCGATGAATTTAAAAAATTAAAAAAAGAAGGATTTATTGAAGTAAGCTTTCAGAATGTTCACGGAAAGCGGTATACATTGAGCAATAAAGGCAAAGAAGCTATAGCTGCATAGGCATGCGAAAGAAGCATAAAAGTAAAAGCAAGTCCAAAGCTTGCTTTTACTTTAGGCTTCATATAATTCTGCATTCAACCGGGTTTTAACAAAGCTATCCGAATGCATAAGCGCATCAAATCCTAATTTCAATATTCATAACCCTTACATGAAATATTCATTTTTAATTCTGCTCTTATTATCGGCTTTTGCGTTTGCACAAGATTGCAAGCTTAAAAAATCTAAAGATCAATTTAGCCAGGAGCCTAAAATTTCTACCGGCTTTATATCATTCAATAATTCACTTCTTTCCATTGATGCTAATAAAAAAGAAATTGATTTCTTTTTCTCTTTAAAAGAGAAGAATGAGTCTAAATGCTTTGATGATGCATCAGTAGCCACTTTTGTTTTCGAGGGAAAATTAAAATCCAATTTTAAAAATACGGGTACCATGAATTGTGAGGGCCTTTTTCATGTAACGTTTAAAAACCTCGCTACAACGCCCGGGGCATTAAACAGATTGCTTACAAAAAAGATAACCGCTATAAGCCTGGTTGGTAATAATAAAACGGTAACTACTATTACATTGGGGGCAGAGCAGCAACAAATGTTGATGGATTGGGCGAACTGCCTTGTTAAAGAAGCTAAAACCTTACTATAAATTAAACTGCTTTTTGCGTTGTTAGCGGCTCTGTTTCTATGAAGATTTCCTCTTTGAAATTTTTCTTTTTCTCTTTTGCAATATCAATTGGATCACCAAATAGATAGAAAAATTTTTTACGCCACCCGCTGGCATTCTTTACATCCTTGATGATATCCGAATACTCATGGAAGTTTATATAAAGCGGGTTTGCTTTATCTTCCAAAGGACTTGTAATTCCATATATTACCTGCTCTTCTTCTCCCTGGTAAGTGCCAAATATTCTGTCCCAAATAATAAAAGAAGCTCCATAATTTTTATTGATATATTTTTCCTGCGAACCATGATGTACCCTGTGGTTAGAAGGTGTAGCAAAAATGTATTCAATGGCAGGATGCAATTTTCTGATGTATTCTGTATGTACCCAAAACTGGAACAATACTGCAATTTGGTTTACAACAAAAAAAATGATTGGGTGAAAGCCCAGTAATGCAACAGGCAAAAAGAAAATAATTTTCAAATGCTGCATCCAGCTTAACCTAAAGGATACTGTAAGGTTATAGTTTTCGCTGCTATGATGCACCACATGCGTTGCCCACCAAAAACGTTGTTGGTGTGAAATGCGATGAGCCCAATAGCTGCACAAATCAAATAAAATATAGCACGGCAAAAACGTCCACCAATTAAAACTCATTCTCCAGGGAATCATGTTATAGAACCATATAATAGCATAAAACATAGCAAGCTTTAGTGCTGCATTAATAGCTACATTTCCTATTCCCACTAAAATTGATCCTATAGTCTCCTTTTTATCATACAAATGCCTGTCATGCAAACGGGAAAAATACCATTCAAGCAACACAAAGAAAAACATTACCGGTGCAGCCCATATAATAATATTTGGAGCATCGCTCTGAACTTTATCAATAAGACTAAAAGGAATTTGTGGGGCACCAAATAGGGAAGAAAAAAAATCAGCCATAATCAACTACCATTTTACGCAACAAAAGAACGTAAAAACTACAACAATTATACCTAATCAAATCAAAATCATTTGATTATTACAATTATTTATAACCTGGCCCATAAAGTTCGGTATTAGCTTTTCAATTATTCATTGGGCAGACACACACTTAAAACACAGCCATCACCAGGGGAAGAACTTACATACGACCTCCCTCTATGAAACTCGGCCCGGTTTCTTATATTCTTTAAACCTAAACCTTTGGGAGTTGATGTTGGATTAAACCCTTGACCATTATCATATATTTCCATATCAACAAACTCAGGCGTAACAATAATGGATATTTTTATAAAGCTGGCGCCGGAATGTTTCAAAATATTTGTCAGTTGCTCCTGAACTATCCGAAACATAGATAACGATAGATGGTAATTTATTTTTCGGAGTGCCTCATTGTCATTTATTTCCAATTGCATGTTATACCTGCCAGTGCCGGAAATACGTTGTATTAATTCCCGGATAGATCCTTCCAATCCTATTTCTTCTAATTGGGCTGGGTTTAGCCGATGACTTAAATTTCTTATTTCATCAATTGCATCCTGCAAGTATTTGTAAGAATTGGTCACAAAGTTTGAGGCTAGTGAATCATTAATTTCACTTTCTAATAAAATTTTGCAGGTTGTTAATATCTGGTTTACATTATCATGCAATTCATAAGCTATTTCGTGGCGCTCATTTTCCTGGGCTTCCAGTATGGCTGCTAATATTTGTTTCCTCTTTTCAGATTCTTGTGTTGCCAACCGGCTTTGCAAAACTTTTTTAAAAGTGATATCATCCCCGGAACTAAGGATAGCGATAATTTCTCCTGAATCATTTCTCAGGTAGGCATTGTGCCATTGAACAATGCGTAAATCATTTTCTTTTGTAACAATGGTATTCTCGTAATATTCAATAGGCTCCAGACTGCCTGCAAACATTTTTGTAAAGTCACTACGCACTGTTTTCCTGTCCTCTTGAGGTATAAATTCATCTATCCAGTTCTTTCCTTCAATATCTCCTTTATCAAGACCAAGCACATCACAGCCTTTTTTATTGATAAGTTCTACGCTGTGATCAGATTTTATAACTACAATAATTACACTAGCTATATCCAGGTAGTCCTGAGTTCTGCACAAAAGATCGTTTGTCATAGAATTAGCCTGTTTAATATATATATAGTATTGGTTAGCACCAATCTTCAACAGGGAACGGGTTAATACCTAAGATATAAAGGCTGGGGGCTAGTTTAAGAAAAAATGGCACAATGCTTTTATTACTTAAGGGCATACACCTACCACATAAGCGGGATAACCTTTATACTTCTTAAGGCAGTATTAATGTAGGATGTTTGTGAACCTCATCTTAATAACCGATTTACTGTTCCTGAAAAACTCTTGATGGCATTACTCTTACATGTCAATATTCATCTTTTCAGGAGGATGTACGATACATTCAATAAATACTTAGTCATCAAGGCAGCTTATTAAGTGCAAAGTTTACACGCTCCAATACTCTTTTCTATAAGCACTTGCTGTTTTTTTAGTAAGCTTCATAAAAAGCCTGCTGAAATAAGAAATATTTGGAAGGCCCACTTTGTCTGCAATAGTTTGCAGCGTATCATCGGTAGTGCTAAGCAATATCTGAGCCCGCTCAATTCGCTTGTTTTGTAAAAACTGCAAAGGCCTTATGCCCGTTTGCTCCTTAAACAATCGCGAGAAATAATCAGCATTGATATGACAACGTTCTGCAAAATGCTGAACCGTAAGCTCTTTGTGCAAGTGCTCACTAATATAGTAAAGTGTGTCAGTGATCTTATTTCCTTTATAAGCCGAAGACTGTACGCCAGCACCTTTATCTTTTATAAATTGGGCTAACAAAACTTCTAATATTCCTGAGGTTTCTAAATAATCATGGGCTGACATATTATTGTTGCGTGCCTCAATAACATTCATAGAACGGCGATTATCATAAACGTTTGGATCTTCTTTTAATAAGGACCGGTTGGGATTCAACGCCAGCAAGCGTTCAAATAATTGTGTTGTAAGCGGGTCTGCTTTTACCTGATACTCAAAATCACGTAGGTTATAAATAGATAAGCCCACACCTACTTCTTCCAGGAAATGAACGTATAGCTGCTCCATTTTTTGATCGCATTTGTAACGGCTATACGAAAAGCTTGGAATAAGATACAGCCATCCGGCTTTTAATTCAAAAACCTGGTTATGATGAAATACTCTGGCTCTACCGCTCTTTATATAATATAGTCTTGAAAACGGGCTGATTACATTGTCATAGTCCCAGCTTTTATCAAGATGTAGATGATCAATATTGAGTAATGTAATGCGTAGTGCTTGTAAGGATTTGTTCATGGTTCTTTTTTAAAAGAATCAATACTATTGCACAATTTAGCCATCAAACTTCTAAAATAAGTCGGGTATGTACAAAAAAAGGTCTGCTTTGGCACATTCAGGTGTGGGCACAAAAAGGTAGCTTTAGCAAGTAATTTAATAACGGTATGCGCTCAAGGTTCCTTTTATTTCTGATGCTTATTTTGCTGCTTTTTTCTTGCAGGCCTAACCTGCCAGAAGATGTAGCTGCTGCATATAAAATAATGCCGGACGAAATTGACTATAACAGGCATGTCAAACCGATTTTATCAGACAGATGTTTCTCTTGTCATGGCCCTGATAAGGGAACGCTTGAAGCAGGCTTACGCCTTGACCTAAAAGAAGCCGCCTATGCTGATTTGCCTGAATCTCCCGGCAAAAAAGCTATAGTTCCGGGAAACTTACGCCAGAGCGAAGTTTTTAAAAGGATCATATCTACTGATCCTGACTACATGATGCCGGAACCAAAATCGCACCTTACACTTTCTGCCTATGAAAAAGCTGTGCTCATCAAATGGATTGAAAAAGGGGGCGAATACAAACCGCATTGGGCGTTTATCAAACCCGTAGAACCAGCCATTCCCGAAATTGATAAAAAAGACTGGGTCAAAAATCCAATTGATCATTTCATAGCACACCGCCTGCAAAATGAAAAAATATCACCCTCCTCCGAAGCAAGCAAAGAACTGCTTTTGAGAAGAGTAACCCTTGACTTAACAGGCCTTCCGCCTACTATTGAAGAAACAGATGCTTTCCTCAATGACAATACGGCAAATGCTTATGAAAAAGTAGTAAACCGCCTTCTATCCTCTTCTCATTATGGCGAAAAAATGGCTATTGACTGGCTTGATTTGGCGCGGTTTGCTGACTCGCACGGATATACCGTTGACAGGTTGAGAGATATGTCGCCCTGGAGGGACTGGGTAATTAAAGCTTTCAATAAAAATCTTTCATACGACCGGTTTGTTACCTGGCAGCTTGCCGGCGATTTATTTCCAGCCCCTCGAAAAGAACAACTAATAGCTACTGCCTTCAACCGCAATCACCAGCAGAAT
Organism: Chitinophagaceae bacterium; assembly: GCA_043763635.1. Classification (GTDB taxonomy): domain Bacteria; phylum Bacteroidota; class Bacteroidia; order Chitinophagales; family Chitinophagaceae; genus Flavisolibacter. The sequence continues at coordinate 2,541 of JAYULK010000078.1, read as the reverse complement.
ATGGAAGGCGGCATTATAGAAGAAGAGTTTCGTGTGGAGTATGTTACAGACAGAGTAAATACAACGAGCGAAGCCATCATGGGATTAACAGCAGGATGTGCCCGTTGCCACGATCATAAGTTCGACCCTATTTCGCAAAAAGAATATTACCAGATGTTCAGCTTTTTTAATAACGTAAAAGAGGCCGGACAAATTTCGTGGGATAATGCAATGCCGGTACCAACCATGCTTATCACCGACACCGAGAAAGAAAAAATTCTTGGCTATCTGAAAAATGCAGGGGAGCAAAAAGAAACAGAATTACAAAACCTCGTGAGAGCTGAAGAGCCCATTTTTACTAAATGGATGGAAAGTGGCACTTATCAAAAGCTGGCACAAAAACAGTTTCCAGGCGATATCGTTGCTCATTTTCCGTTGAATAATGCAACCCTACAAAACAGCCTAAAAAATTCTGAGAAAGCAATAATGAAAAGAACCGGGAGCTCAAACGAAACCCCGGTAATTGTGCCATCAGCAGGTGGCAATGCCTTGCAGTTTAATGGTGATGCCTGGCTTGATTTAAATAATATTGGAAAGTATAAAAGCAGCGACCCATTTTCTGTGGCATTGTGGGTACGCATTCCAAAAGACTTACAAAGCGGCGTTATCTTTCACCGTGGCACGTCTGGTCTCTTATACAATTTCCGTGGTTTTCATGTAGCACTTGAAAACAATAAGCTGCAATTGCTAATGGCACATACGGCTCCTTACAATGCAATTATTGAATACAGTAAAATTAAAGTACCTACCGAGCAATGGATTCACCTGGCTCTAACGTATGATGGCTTAGGAAAAGCAAAAGGCTATAAAATCTTCCTCAATGGAACTGAACTGGAAACAATCGTTGACCAGGATAATTTGTATAAAGACATCATGCTCGAAGATACAAAATCTCAACCCGGGCTTCAATTTGGTGGTTGGGACAGGGGAAAGGGTTTTGCTGGCGGTTTGCAAAAAGACATTACGGTTTTTTCAAGAGACCTTACTTCTCTTGAAGTAATGCAGCTAGCCAATAGAAAACAATTTGAAAGCATTGTAAATAAAGCGCCTGCTTCCTTAAGTGCAATAGAAAAAAATCTCTTAAAAAATTATTACCTCTCTTCTGTTTCTGTACAACGGAAAGCTGTGAAATCGGAATTACAAAAGCTTAGGGCAGCTCATAATGATAGTGTGGAAAAAGTGCCGGAATTGATGATCATGCAGGAGATGCCAACGCCGCGCAAAGCGTATGTACTGGACAGAGGCCAATACGATTCCTATAAAGAAGAAGTTTTTCCTGATGTACCTAAGTCCATTCTTCCAATGCCGAAAGATTTTCCACGCAACAGGTTGGGCTTTGCGCAATGGCTGGTGCATCCGGATCATCCTTTAACCGCAAGAGTAGCGGTAAACCGATATTGGCAAATGTATTTTGGCAGGGGGCTGGTAAAAACGGCTGAAGATTTTGGTAACCAGGGCGAGATGCCTTCCCATCCTGAATTGCTGGACTGGCTCGCCGTTTATTTTATGGAATCCGGATGGAACATTAAAGCCCTTCAAAAAATGATCGTCCTGTCTGCTACCTACCGTCAGAGTTCAAAGCCTGGTGAAAAAGCAATGGCGATAGATTCTGAAAATATTTTATTATCACATGGGCCTGCCAATCGGTTAACGGCAGAAATGCTTCGGGATAACGCCCTTGCTGCAAGCGGTTTGCTGTATAAAAAAATAGGAGGGCCCAGCGTTTATCCATATCAGCCGGAAGGTTTGTGGACCATCAATGGTTCGACATATAAGCAGGACACCGGAAGCAATTTATACCGCAGGGGCATTTATACGGTATGGCGGCGTTCTGCACCTAATCCAACGCAATCCACTTTTGATGTAGGCATCAGAACAAGCTGCATTGTAGGACGCCAAAAAACCAATACGCCATTGCAGGCGCTCATCACGTTAAACGATCCCACGTTTATAGAAGCCGCTAAAGTTTTAGGAGAACATATCACTGAAGCACCAGACGTCAAACAAGCCATCATACAATGCTTTCGGCAATTAACCGGAAGAAAACCTATGGCAAAAGAGCTAAGCCTATTAATGGAGTTAAGGGCCAAAGGATATCAAAAATTCAAAGCCAAAAAAGATAAAAGTGACGGATGGTTGTCAGCGGGTGAGTATAAAATAAAGCCTTCGCTGGATGCAGCCGCTGTAGCGGCCAACGCCGTGGTGGCCAGTACGATAATGAACATGGATGCTTCAATAACAAAACGATAATTATGTGTGCCCATCACGAAGAATTTAATCCATTCAGTAAAGACCTGGAGACAGTTAAAAAACAACTGGACCGCAGAACTTTTTTAACCAAAACTTCTCTGGGTTTGGGTGCATTGGCACTAGGCTCGCTAATGGGAACAAACACGCTGTTTGGCAAGAGTGCTCCTATTCCTGATGATGAAATTTTAGCAGGCAGCTTTCCAAATTATTTACCGAAAGCAAAACGAATTGTCTACCTTTTTCAAAGCGGAG
>JAYULK010000077.1:0-2607 GCA_043763635.1 Chitinophagaceae bacterium | reverse complement strand
ATTTATACAAAGCATCATTTATTAAAGAAAGAAAAAAATAGCAGTTTATATATTGCTTTAATAGCGTGGTGGGCATTATTTGCGGTAGTCATATTACTACTATCTAGTTAGAGAGCTAATACAGTTATATCAATGTATTGTTATAGTGCAATATCAGAAATGATCTGGTGGGCAAGGGCATAACGGGTTAGTTCCGAATTGGTTTGTAAACCAAGTTTCTCTAAAATGCGGCTGCGATGTGTACTCACCGTGGTTAATGCAGAGGAGAGGGATTGGGCTATCTGCGTTACTGTTTTTCCTTCGGCAAGCAATTTAAGTATATCAAGCTCACGGTTGGTGAGCATTTCATGCGGCTTTTTGGAGGTGCCTGTATTGATCAATAATTTTTCTGCTATTTCAGGTGTAATGTATTTTTTGCCCATTGCAATGCGGTGTATTGCGTTAATGAGTTCCAATGGCGCTGCATTCTTATTCATGTAACCGGCGCCGCCTGCTTTTAACACCCTTACAGCATAAAGGTCTTCTGTAAAAACACTGAGTATTAAAACAGGGATGTGTGGCTTTGTAAGTTGTATCTGTTCCAGTGCATCCAGCCCAGATATGCCGGGCATATCAAGGTCAGAAATAATGAGGTCAAAATCATGCAAGGTTACTTCCTTTATGATAGATTCTCCATCGCCTACTTCCGTAATCTCAACAGCAGGATATTCATCTCTTAATATTTGTATCAATCCACGCCTCACAAAGCTGTGATCATCTGCTAAAAGAACCCGTTTCATATCATTGTTTTTAAACGAAAGCCTAAGTGCTATTTTTTTAACCTCCTCATTATTCAATTACTGCATCTGTATAGGGTAAATTTACAACGATTGTAGTTCCTTTATCCGGCAATGAAATTAAATCAAATAGTCCATTTAATGAATGCACTCTTTCCTTCATGCCCAGCAAACCGAATGAATGTTTGCTTTGTACTGCTGCGGTATTAAATCCCTTTCCATCATCTTCAATTACAAGTACAATACGATTATTAATTACATTTAACGAGCTTACTACTTTACTTGCCCCTGCGTACCGCATGATATTGGTAAGTGCTTCCTGGTATACCCTAAAAATACAAATAGCAGCTTCCTCTTGTAATCTTATGGTAGTTTGATTGCTCGAAAAATGCACCGGGGTGTTGCTCGTTTCTGTAAACTGTTTTCCGAGCCATTCCAGTGTTTCCAGCAAGCCATTGTCATCCAGCGCAGCAGGCCTCAATTCATTTAAAATTTTTCTTACTGATTGGTGGCTTCCATCCAGCAATTCTATCATGTTTTTCAGCTTGTCTTTAATGGAAACAGATTCTGAAGATACTTGCTTATCAATCCAAACAGTATCCATTTTGATGGCGGTAAGCTGCTGGCCCAGCTCATCATGAATTTCACGGGCTATGCGTTTGCGTTCTTCTTCTCTAATGGTTTGCAAGTGGGCAGTTAACTGCCGGAGTTCTTTAGTTGTATTTAAAATTTTTTCGTCTGCTTTTTTGCGTTCGGTAATATCACGAGTAACTCCTAACAGGTTCAATACTTTTCCTGCAGCATCTTTCAACGGTACTGCATGTGTTTCCAGCCAGCGGCGCCCACCTTTTAAACCCGTTACTTCAAATTCGAAAGTACCAGAGTTGCCTTTAAATACTTCTTTACTCAAATGGTTAAAGCCTAACTGGTATTTTGCATCAATCAGTGTTGTCATACATTGGCCAATTACCTGTTGTTCATTATCGGCTTCTATCATAGCAAGACCAGCCGGATTCATTGACAACACTTCACCTTTGCTGTTAAGTACTTTTACACATTCGGGTTCGGCATCTAAAATAGTGCGTAAGTAGTTTTCATTTTCCTTTAGCCTTTTTTCTGCTTTTATGCGTTCGGTAATATCCATCATAGTGCCGGTAGCACGCATGGCTTTACCATCTGCATTTCTAATGATATAGCACCGGTCATAGATATCTATAAATCCGTTCCTTGTTTCAAATCGGTATTCAGATATCCAGGTTTTTATATCAGATTCAAAAGCCTCCTTTTTAGCAGCTACTACCTTTTCTCTATCGGCCGGGTGTATTTTTTGCTCCCATACTTTCTCAGTAGGAACAGGATCTGAAACATCTACGTCGTATAAATGCTGGTGCTTTTGATTTGCCCAAAGTTCACCAGTTTCAAAATTCCATTCCCACAATGCATCGTTTGTGGCACTGGCAATAACCTGGAACCTTTCATTGTATTTTTTTATCTCATTTTCGGTTTCTTTCCGTTCAGTAATATCCTGCAATGTTCCCACAATCCGTACTGGTTCCCCTCTCTCATTTTTTTCCAATTCTGCTAGCGCGGATATGTATTTCATGGGTGATCCATCTGCGGGATTTATACGAAAATCTATATTGTATTCTTTGCCATGCTCAACTAAGTTTATCGCAGCGTCTTTTACTTTATCTACATCAATAATACAGGCAGCAATTGTCGCCCTTTGTAGTTCGCCATCATCCGTACCCAAACCATATATACGCATGGCTTCTTTTGATGCCCTTACGTTATCGCTGTTAATATCCTGCTGCCAGTAACCAAATTTTCC
>JAYULK010000076.1:0-38469 GCA_043763635.1 Chitinophagaceae bacterium | reverse complement strand
TGAAAGCGGCATTAAAATGAATAGCACCTGAAAGAATTTGTCTCTTTGCCAGGTTTAATATAAAAAGCCTTCCCATAAATGTGGAAGAGAATTGCAATAGAAAAAGCGCAGCAAGTGATTGGTAGTAGTAGGTATAATTGTCATGGTAGTCATCCAATACAATTAAAAAGAAAAGTACGATGCTTCCTATAAGCGAGCAAAGGAATGTATTAGTAAACTCTACAAACCTTGATTTCTTGTATATTGATCTATAGCTGCCAATTAGCATATACAAGGCCAGCCATCCAAAAGGAACAATAAAGATAGCAGCCCATAAAAAAATGTTTTGCAATGAAAAGTTTGCGGTAAAAATTTCGGGAATAAGAAGTGCTTCGCGGATTTTAAAGAAAACTGCCCATGTAAATGAAGCAGCTATATAATCACTTAAGGCATACCACAAAGGATGAATGTAATTTTTCGCCTTCATTCTTTACTGCAGGCTTAAGTTGTTATTTATTTTAGCTAAAATAATATGGGCAATTTCCATTGCCCTGTATCCATCTATTTCGCTAACAATTGTAGGGGTATTGTTTTTAATGGCGCTTACAAATTCTTCCAATTCTTTTTTCATTGCATTTACTTCAGGCACCTCCGGATTTGCTATGGCAATAGTTTTTGTGCCTTTTGGTGTTTCAAGGTCAAAGGAAAATGCATTACTATCTTTTTCGGTTTTTATCCTGATGACTTCAGAGGTTTTATTTAGAAAATCAATACCTATATACGCATCTTTTTGAAATAAACGCATCTTGCGCATTTTTTTCATGGATATTCTGCTTGACGTAAGATTGGCTACGCAACCATTGTTGAATTCAATACGAACGTTAGCAATATCAGGCGTGTCGGTCATTACAGCAACGCCGCTTGATGAGATGTTACGTACATCACTTTTTACAATGCTTAAGATAATGTCAATATCATGGATCATCAAATCCAAAATCACACTTACTTCAGTGCCTCTTGGGTTAAACTGGGCAAGCCGATGTACTTCTATAAACATTGGATTAAGATCAATATCCTTGACGGCTAAAAATGCAGGATTGAACCTTTCTACATGACCAACCTGTAATTTGTTTTTTGACTCCTGCACCAGTTTTACCAATTGAGCTGCTTCTTCCATTGTATTAGCCAAAGGTTTTTCTACAAAAACGTGTTTGCCTTTTCTAATGGCCTGTTCGCAGATCTGAAAATGGTGGTCTGTCGGCGCCACAACATCTATAGCATCTGAAGCATTTATCAACTCATACTGGTTAAGAAAACGTTTGATGCCATATTGTTCTGCCACGTTTTCTGCAGTTTCATCATTAGGTTCAAAAAAACCAATTATTTCAACTCCCTGTATTTCCTTCCAATTGTTTAAATGAAATTTTCCCAGATGGCCTGTGCCGAAGACGCCAATTTTGAGCATGCAAGTAATTTCAATCAAAGATAGCAGAGTATAAAAGTGTAAGCGGTAAACATGGATAAATAGAATGAATATTTTGTTTCTCAAAACGAAAAACGCTTATATTTGCCACCCCAACGAAAGATTTAAGGATCGGTAGTTCAGTTGGTTAGAATGCCGCCCTGTCACGGCGGAGGTCGCGGGTTCGAGTCCCGTCCGGTCCGCACTAATTTGATTAGAACCCGCTCTGGTAGCGGGTTTTGCTTTTTTTATTCTATTTTTTATTCTATAAAAAAGCAAAGCAACCTTAAATCTTACCTTATTTTACTTGACTTTATTTTACTTGACTTATTGACAATTTAAAGGTATGCTTTTCATAGTTGAAAGATATTAAGCATAGCAAAAAACAGCGGTTACTTTTGCATCGCTTCTATTTAACACAGATTTTGCAGTAGGCTAAAATATGTCAGTATGACTTAAATTAGGGTTATGATATTAGCACAGGAGTATAGCGATAAGAATGTTACAGCCAGGGGTGGTATGAAGGAAATGAAGATGCTCTTATAAAATACAGGCATCAGTAAAAAGATAGAAGAAATGGGGCTGCCGGAAAAGAAGAGCAACAATAGTATCAGTGGCATTAATATAGTAGAAGGTTTTTGGGTCAGTATATGGATTGGTTGTTTCAGGTTCAGTCTTACGGCAGTAGTACGCTTGGATGAAGTGCTTCGCGGGATATTTGGATGGCAGCGTGTAGCATCGGGTACAACGTTTGGAAGGTTTTTTAAAAGTTTTTCCGGGTTGCGGAGTCATCATTTTTTTATTGATTTATACAGTTGGTTTTTTGAACAATTACAGTTTGACAACTATACCCTGGATGTAGACAGCAGTGTTATTACAAGATATGGTGAACAGCAAGGAAGCAAGAAAGGGTACAACCCAACAAAACGTGGAAGAAACAGCCATCATCCCTTATTGCTTTTGTAAACGATATACGCATGGTGGCTAATTGCTGGAACAGAAGCGGCAACACCAGCAGCAGCAATAATTGTATCCATTTTTTAGAAGAAACTTTTGCCATACTCAAAACAAAACGGTGGGATTGTTCAGAGCCGACAGCGGTTTTTGCAGTGAGCAGATATTAAAGTTCATAGAAGATAAAACCATTGCTTATGTAAAATGCGCAAAGCTGTATGCTAATTTACAAAGAGAAGTATATGATATACAAAAATGGGTGGCAATAAGCGAGGGTATCTGGATAAGTGAAATAATATTTAAACAGGGCGGGTGGAGTAAAGAAAGAAGAATCGTAGTTATTAAGCAAAGTGAACAAATAAGGCAAAGAGCAACAGGCAAAAAATTGAAAACCTTATTCAGCTCTATGGGAATAGAAGATGACAAGGTATACAGAACCCGGTATCATTGTTTTGTTACCAATCAACACCTGCCTGCTGTAGAAATATCAGAACAATATAAACGCAGGGGCGATGCAGAAAACAGGGTAAAGGAGTTGAAAGAAGATTTTGGAGTTGAAGGCTTTTGCATGGATAGCTTTTGTGCCACACAAACGGCTATGAGATTTACAATGATGGCGTATAATTTAATGAGTTTGTTCCGTCAATTAACCCACCAAAAGCAAGCGCAGCCTAAGCTTTCAACATTAAGATTCAACTGCTTTGCAGTAGGGGGCTGGATAGATACAAATGCGGGCGGCGAGGTATTAAAACTATCGGTACCACTAAAAAGAAGGCAATGGTATGATGGTTTATTTGCCAACATCAAAAACGCTTTGCTGCCATTAAGTCTTACCGGATAACGCTTCTGCAAAATCTGGGTTTAAATTATGCCTGCATAACTGCCTTATATCGCTGAAGAGTTATTCATTTATTTGTAGAGGTATCCATCTTTCAGGGGGGGCAGGGGTCGCCTAAAAACCTCTTGAAGTCAGGGCCGCCTTATCATCCTAAGATTTGTTGAAGCTCTATTTCTATACTTACTTAAACTCCATTTGTTCTTCAAGAGGACTGGAAAAGGAATGCAAAAGAAACATAGAACTGATGTGGCTGCTTCACTAATTGATGAATAGAATTAAGCAAGTCTGGAAAATTTTCTGACACAATAATGGAGTAAAAGATTAGTTTGGCAAAAGCGCCTTTAGCACTACATTTTACACATTTTGAAGTGACATCACGCGTATCCGAAACGCTGTTGGGCAGTTGAATAAGTTAGACTTCATAATTAGGTGTTTATTAAATTATTTAATTAGGTCTAATTTCTTTAAAACAATCTTCCCTACTTCTTTACCCTGCACACTGCCTTTGTTTATAGCATTCATATAATGTATGCCGCCATAAAATCTACTAATGCCAGCCTCATTTGCAGCAGCATAAAAAGAAGGGAAGCTTCTTATCACGCCCTGATATTGCAATTCGCTGCTATCGGTAAAACTGAAATGGTCGCCAAAAAATTGCGTAAGAACAACAGCCGCAGAGGCAGATATAACACTATGTCCACTAGGATATTCGGGAAAGGGGGGTGTTTGTAAAAATGGTTGCCAGTTAGGCTCAATGTATTTATTTATAAAGGTTACAGGTCTGCCCACTTCACTGCGGTATTTCTCATCCCAGCAACTAATGAAACCATCCAGCAATGCGATAGATGTCGCTGCTAAGGCCTGTGCTGTTTTTACTTCACCCGCCTGAGATTTCTTGCAGGCTAATGATGTAATAGCCATCCAATGGCCACCGGGAGTCATTTTTTTTGTAGCGAATGCCGCATGGCCGCTATGATTCATCACGAATGGGTTATCATCCCAAAATTTAGCGATTGTTTTAAGACTATCCGTAAGGTATTTTGAAATATTGTACACCTCAAAAGCATCTTTAGAAAAAGGACTACCTGGGTAGTTGCTATAGGCATAAGGGGCAGGTGGTTTGCATTGGCTGCAACTATCAAGGGCAAGTGGAATTATTTTATTCCACCAAGGTTCTGTTGCGTCCATATAGTCAGGTGGTGTGGGCTGCCATTTTTCCTCCGATCGTCGTACATTATATTTAGTCATCCCTCTGGTTTCTTTGTAAAAATCTTTTATTGCACGTTGCCAGATTACCTTCCCAATGGTATCACCCAATTGCAGAGATCTTTCATGAACTATTTTCTCTAAACCTTCCGATAAATCAACAAGGGTATTGTCTACATAATTTAATAAGCTGTCCTTATTAAATATTAAATTGGTTACCAGAGTTGCAAATGCCTTTACTGCTGCTATGCGAAAATTATATTGAAGGCCAGGTACAGGTTGTGGTAATTGATTAAAGCCATGAAGCTTTGGTAAAAAAGACGAGAAACTTGTATCGCTGAATCTTATTGCTTCATACTGTGCCAATGCGGCGTAAGCATAAATACGGCTGGCAACCGGTGGGGTAAAGACATCATACACAATGATGTCTTTTAACTTTTCTATGTTGGTTTGAATTAAGTATACAGCAGGTACTTTTGGGGCATTTTTTTTTACTTCTGTTATTTTTTCTACGTTACTATTACAGGAGAAGCAGAGGCAAGCTGTTAATATTATCGGGTATAGAATACTTTTCATTAGTTATACGTACAATAAAGTTGCGACAGGTTGAAAAGTGTATGAAGCCAAGCCAAAAAATATGTTGTAAAACCCTGATTGATTTCGGAACATTTTCACTCTGCCAAACAAAATTTTGTCCAAAATTTCATCTTGCCGGTTTTACATAAATGGCACTATCGGTAAATGTATGTTTTGTGTTATAAATTTTATCCAGTAATAAAAGTATATCTGCTACATTGTCGGTGGAATTATAAGTGATGGAACAAGGTTTGGCAGATAATTCAGGAGATGAAAAATGTATTAAATATCCAAAATTCTCTTTGATAGAAGTAGCCACCTCCTTTAAGGTTACATCATTCAACACAACTTTCGATTTGAACCAGCCTGTCATTTCCAGAGAATCTACAGCCAAATGATCGGCCTTGTGTGTGTTTGTATTTACATCCACTGACTGGTTTTTAATTAGCGTTGCATAATTAATTTTATCATCGGCTACTTGAACCTTCCCTCTTAACACGCTCACTTTTATAGAACTATTGTAATCGTCCTTTTCTATAACGAAAGCAGTACCAAGAACGGTAGTTTGTAATCCTTTCTCTGTTTTTACGATGAAGGGTTTAGAGGAATCATGAGCTATATTAAAAAAAAGTTTTCCAGCAAGCAGCCATACGCTCCGCGTGTTAGTAAAATGCTCAGGATATTTTATTGACGATTTTGACTCAAGCCACACTAAAGAATTATCGGGTAAAATTATTTTCTTTGGTTTAAGAGTATTGTTTATCTGGCTTATATATTTAGCCTTATCAACATTAACAGCTTTGTTATTGTACGAATTGAATATAAAATAAGAAACTGCGATGAGTATAAATATTGCTGCAATTCCGCTTATATAATACAATACAGATTTACCAGGACTAAAGATAGCAACCTTCCCTTTCTTTGGTTCTATATCCTCAATTTTGGCATTGATGGTTTCCCAAATACTATTCTTTTTTAATTCCGTATTGCTGTTTTCAAATTTTTCCAGTCGTCGTGTATCATCAAGGCTATTGTACCATTGTTCAAGCACATCCAGTTCTTCAGGTGTACAGGCATCATGTTCATTTTTTAAAATGATAGCAGCGATGTCATTTTTATGATGGTCCATTTAAAGTTTTGTTTTAACCGAACTTTTATTATCCAGTAACCCTATACTTTTCTAACGTTATCTTTATGCGTTTTATCGCTTTTGATATTTGGTTACGAACAGTTTGGTCTGAAAGCGACAACATTTCCGATATTTTTTTTGATGATAATTGTTCATTTCTGCTTAATAGAAAAACCTGTTTCATTTTATCGGGCATATCTTCCAACTCTTTGTTAATTATAAATTCCACCTCTTTGTAGGAGCAAATGCTTTCAGCATCAGGCTCAGTTTGATTAACACTATTTAACGAAAATTCAATTAACTTTTTTTCACCCAGGTACTTTTTTTTATAATAATTTGTAATGCGGTTTTTTAATGCTCTATAGAGGTATAGGTCAACATGATTATTAATATTTAATTCTTTACGCTTCACCCAAATAGTCACAAACAAATCCTGCACAATATCAATTACCGCTTCTTCATCCTGAACTTTTATAATGGCAGTGCTGTATAATTTATGCCAGTATTTATCATATAACAACTGAAAACAGTGATTGTCATCCTTTTCCCTCATTGATTTTATTAATTCAAAATCCGAGTGCTCCTTCATAGTGCAAGTATAATATTACGTAAACCCTTTACAATTTACTTCGTAATCAAAAATAGATACTTTTTTTTAGGTAAGGTTTTTTTCCGGTTATCCCAAAATTTTCAATTAGTAGTTATAAAGCGCTTTTTTATATTGCTCCTTGGTTAAAAGAATCAATTACGTTTGGTTGTCCCAAATAAAGAGCAGCGTTAAGCATTCACGAAAAAAGAAAAATCACCTTCATTGTACCGCACCATATGGCAACTCTGATTGCGTTGCAAACTAAACGCTAATTGTGTTTTTAGATTATCCGGCAATTTATTTGACCTTTTACTCCCCTCAATACAATGCAATAGTTAACCTATGTGAGTTAGGTAAGAATACACATTTCTTATTCTTTTTCATAAAATCTATTTAATGGTATGGTATAAACGTCTTTGTTGATTGTTATGTACTTGGCAACGGATGTCAGGACGCCATAAAACGATACTTCACAATGCTATTGCCCATTTTCTGAATGATTGATTTTTTGTATCATTTCCCAAAAGAATGAACTGCATATTATGTATTTTTTTTGGGGATAGAATTGTAATAACAGAATTGCAATCGTTGTTGATTTGTGATGTTAGGTGTGGGTTTTGATATTTCGGAAATATTAATTGGTTTCAGGAATCAGGAATCTATTTCGATGCAACAACTATCCTCTAATATAAAACGCTGAATGTTTCTTACACTAACGATTTACACTCAAATTAAAGTAGATTTATGAACGAAAGATTTTCCAAAACCACTGTTTTCCTTATGAGGTCAACATTCATTTTTGCTATTAATGTGTGCTTGCTAAATGCATTATTATTTGCTTCACCCGGATTAGGCCAAAAATTAAAAGAAACGAAAATTTCAATTCGTTTCAACGGCGAAAATCTGGATGAATGTGTAAAGCAAATTTCAAAAAAAACGAATATTCAATTTGCTTTTAATCCTGATGAGCTAAAAGAAATAAAATCCGAAAAATTTTACTTTAGGAAAGCTTCTGTACAGGATATAATGGAGCAGCTGCTTAAAAAATCAGATCTTTCTTTTGCTGAAATGGCTGGTAAAGTAGTTATTTACGGCCGCTTTCACCTTGATAATTCACTAGTTGTAGAGAATTTAATTGCTCTGTCGGCAGCAGGTTTAATTACAGGTACCATTTTAAATGATAAAGGTGAGCCTGTCCCTTCGGTAACTGTTACTGTAAAAGGTACAGGCCGCTCCGTTATGTCAACCGAAAGTGGCTTTTTTTCTATTGAAGCCGATGAAAATGAGATTTTACAATTTACCAGTATCGGATATGCTTATAAGGAGATTGCCATTGGTAACAACAAAACTTTTAACGTGCAGCTTTCTGCGCTCATCAATTCCTTAGATGAAATCGTAGTAATTGGTTATGGTAGTCAAAAACGAAAAGATATCACCGGAGCAATATCATCTATAAAAGGGGAAACCATTAAAAACCAACCCGTGCGCAGCATAGCAGAGGCCTTGCAGGGAAGGGTCGCAGGGGTGGTAGTTACTAATACAAGCGGTGAACCGGGTGCTTATCCTGATATTATTGTACGGGGGCCAGTTAACATCCGTGGTGCAGGACCATTGTATGTAATTGATGGAATTCCGTTTACAGACCCGGGCAATAGTTTCAATATTCAGGATGTCGAAAACATTGAGATAATTAAAGATGCCAGTGCTGCTGCAATTTATGGTTCGGCAGCAGCGGGTGGAGTAATACTGGTAACCACTAAGAAAGGAAAGGCTGGCAAATTACAAATTACTGCCAATGGTACGGTGGGTACAAGAAAGCCCCTTAATCTTCCCAAATTATTATCAAAGGATGATTTTATTAAAGCAAGAATTGCCAATGGTGATGATGCAGATGCCTTTTTTGGCCCTGAAGCCGATCGTAAAAATCTACCCAGTACCAATTGGTTTGATAATTTATACCAAAATACTTTAGAGCAAAATTATACTGTTTCATTGGCTGGTGGCAGTGAAAGGTCTACTTTTTATATGTCCGCAAATTATAATAACCAGGAAGGGGTTCATATTGACAATTATTTAAAAAGATATTCGCTTCGGATTAATTCTGACCATAAAATAAATAATCGCCTTAAAGTTGGACAAAACTTTTACCTCACTTCTCAAAATGGGAACCCTTACCAAACACCCAACCAGGGTTTGTTAAATTTCCGCAGTTCACCTGTGATGAATGTATATGACGCCACCAACCCACTTGGTGGTTGGGGTATAACCCCTGATTATTTTGATGGTGGTAATCCCGTTGCCGAGGAAATAAAAAGGTATGGTCGTAACAATGATTATCAGGGCAACCTGGCAGTATATGCTGAAGTCGAAATAATAAAAGGGTTAAAACTACGGCAAAATCTTGCTATGCGATATGTTGGTGGAGATAACTATTATTATGATTACCCTTACAACTGGGGCTCATCTCAAAACCAGGTAGCCCGGTTTGGAAAAGGTTATAGCAAAAATCTGGATTTTATTGGTAACTCTACCCTTAACTATATCAAATCAATTGAGCAACATGATTTTTCGGTTTTGCTTGGATATGAAGCAAAAAGAGCAAAAGGAGATAATATTAATGGCTATGCAGATTACCCCGGAGCAGTTTTAAACAGGGATTTTAATTTTGTACGTCAACAGTTAGCTTTTAACACAGTAGGAGGTGGCGGAGCGGATGTATATAGGACAAATTCTATGTTTGGAAGGATTACTTACAGCTATGCCAATAAATATTTATTAAACGCCAACGTGCGCAGGGATGGTGTATCTACAGCATTTGGCCCTAATAATAAATATGGTGTGTTCCCGTCAGTTTCTGTAGGATGGAAAGTAATCAATGAAAATTTTATGAAGGGTTCAAAAATATTTTCAGACTTAAAATTAAAAGCCAGTTATGGTACACTGGGTAATAGCGATGTTCCTAATTTTCTTTTCCTTAATTCTTATACCCGTGGTTACCCTTCAGTACTTGGGCCCAATGGTCCTATATCGAACAGCTTTAATATAGCCACCCAAATGCCCAATAAGGATATACAGTGGGAAAATGTAACTACCACTAACATTGGGGTAGATGCAGCTTTCTTTAAAAATGCACTAACCCTGTCATTAGATGTGTACTCCAGACAAACCAAGCAAATGGTGTACGATATTCCTATTGCAGGTTCTGCGGGACAGGGAGATGTTATACCATTTAATATCGGCTCGATGAGTAACAAAGGAATTGAGTTTTTGGTGAATTATAATGGAAAAGTTGGCAGGGATCTTACATTTAATATCGGCTTAAATGGCTCGTTTAATAAGAATAAATTAATAAACCTCGACCCTAAGTTAGGCGGTGAGTTTTTTGATGGTGATTTAAATGAAATCTATGACAAAACAGCTACCAAAACAGAGCCGGGTCAACCATTAGGGCAATTTTTTGGATTGGTTGCACAAGGTATTTACCAGACAGATGCAGAAGCAGAAAAAGGGCCAAAAGTGGGAGAAGATGAATATACACCAACAGCAGGCGATTTAATTTATAAAGATTTGAATGCAGACGGATTAATTAACGACGATGACCGCCAATATATTGGCAACCCATGGCCCAAATTAAACTATGGTATTACCCTTGGCATACAATACAAAGGGTTTGATGTAAGCGCCTTATTTGCAGGTGTACAGGGAGTTGATATTTACAATGCGCAGGAATCATTCAATCACAGATTTTTTAGCGATTACAATACCACCACCGATATTTTTAAAAATTCTTTGTTCAATGGAAATGGGGTAACTAATGTACCCCGGTCTAGTTACCCTGTCGATCACCCTGATTTTGGAGGAGACGATCCTAATGGAAATTGGAATGTTGTGTCTAGCTATCATGTACAAAATGGTGCTTACTTAAGATTGAGAAACCTGCAAATTGGCTATACATTATCAAACCAGTTAATAAAACGTGCCGGCATTTCTTCTGCCCGGTTTTTTGTAATGGGTGATAACTTATTAACCATTACTAAATATAAGGGTTACGATCCGGAAATAGCTGGTGGCGTTAGAGCAAGAGGAATTGATGAAAGTACTTATAGGTACCCTACGTCCAGGTTATTTGCAGCAGGCATCAATTTGAATTTTTAATACGCTTTTAATTTATTATAATGAATTTTAATAAAGTAAATATCAAGACCGGATTAATGATTTTTTTTATGATGATTTCTGCCGGTGCTTCTATTCTTTCGTGTAAAAAGGGCTATCTGGATGTTACAGATCCAAATGTTTATTTTGCAGATAATTACCCTGCTACAGTAGAGGATCTTAATATTGAATTGAATGACTTATATGGTCGTCTTCGTTCCGGATTTTATAGTCCTGAAATGTTTAGATTTTTTGGTGTTAGTAGGGAGCATAGTGCCAACCAGGCTTACCAGGCACCAGATTTTAATGCAGCAACACAGTTAAGTTATGACAAGACTAATGGGGATGTTGGTACTCTTTGGGATTCTCATTATGAAAATATTGCCAAATGTGTAAATACCGTAGGTGATATTGAAAGGTTCAGAACGAGGAACCCTCTTCTTACACCTGATGAAAAAGAGGAAGTAAATTTTATTGAAGGTCAGGCTCGTTTTGTTAGAGCCTGGAACTATATGATATTGGTAAATTTTTATGGCGAAACTATGATTACTACCGAAGCTGATAAGGCTAAAATGGGGGTGCCAATTATTACAAAGCTTGCTACATCGGTTCCGGAAACCCAAATACCGAGAAGTACGATCGGCGAAGTGTGGACTTACCTTATTAACGACCTTAAAACTGCAGAAATATTACTGGGTACAAAAACTTGGGATGGGGCTGAGGTAGCAAGAGCAAGTGGCTGGGCGGTAAAGGCCATGTTGGGCAAGGCTTATGTGTACACCCAACAATGGGCGCTGGCAACGGCCAAATTAAAAGAAGTAATAGATGGTAGCGGCAAAACATTGGTATCATTTGATGTATATAAGGAGATGTTTAACGGAAAGTTTGAATTTAATAATGAATCATTTTTTGAATTAAATTTTGTAGCCGATAGAAATGAAGAATGGAATGGTTCTCAAAATGTCGGCCAACGATTATCCATTTACCTTTCACCTGCCTATGTTGATGGTGGTTCAGTTAACAAAAATGGCTTCGGCAACTACTTTATTCATGAGAAAAATTTATCCAGATTTGGATTTACCGGAACTGCAATCACTAATGACGAGTTACAAGCGCCTGCTTACCTGGCTCAATCAAAAACCTGGAGGGATACCAAAGTGGTAGATCCACGGTTGTGGGTGGTAGCTTTTCAACCATTTCTTGATTCTATAGGATGGGATAATAAAACTTTTGCTACAGCAAAAATGCCTGGTGATGGTGTTTCAACTGACAATTTACAGGCATGGTGCTGGCATAAATATGTAATGAAAGATAAGCATATATGGGCAGGTAATGTTGCCAATGCAAATAATATGTACATTTTGCGGTTGGCGGATATTTATCTTTTGTATGCTGAAGCATCCATTAAAACCGGTGCAAACGCTATTGCACTCGAATATATAAATAAAGTTCACCGCAGGGCATACAATGTGGATCCAAATACCCCAAGTGTATTTGATTATAGCAGTTTAACTGCCATCACAAAGGCACCTGATGCAGCTTTAAAAAATGACCCCTTAAAATATGAAAGATGGGCGGAACTTTTTGGCGAAGGCACCTGGTGGTTTGATGTGAGCCGTTGGAAATTGGGACAAAATGAAGCTGCTTTTTATCAGAAGGTAACAACAGGCAATTTAACCTGGGATGATAAAAAATATGCTTTGCCTATACCGTTAAGAGAAATTAATACTAATACTACCATCAAGCAAAATAATGGCTATTAATTCGACGTACGGATCATATTAAACAGCAGACAAGAATTGATTAGTAACATCAAGTACAGGTTGCTCAGCAATGAGCAGCCTGTTTCATTTGTTTTTATAAGTGAAATCATTTTCTTCATCAAATAAATGTATGATTGCAAATGTTCGCTGGCATTAATTTGTAAATATTAATATGAAACAATCTGGATATTTTATTTGCCTTTATACCTGTAGCATTTTCTTTTTATGGTCCTGCAAACAAAAATCACTTTTTACTTCTTTGTCATCAGACTACACGGGGGTAAACTTTATAAACACTATTTCAGAGAAAGACAGTATTAATATTATCGATTACGAATATGTTTATAATGGCGGTGGTGTTGCACTGGCAGATTTTAATAATGATGGCCTTACCGATATTTACTTTACCGCCAATCTTAGCGATAATAAACTTTACCTCAATAAAGGAGATATGCAGTTTACCGATGTAACCAATGCAGCAGGCGCAACTGGCGAAGGCCGCTGGTGCAACAATGTAGCCGTAGTTGATATAAATAATGATGGCCTTAAAGACATCTACATTTGCGCCACAAAATATAAAGACCCTGCCCTTAGAAAAAATTTATTGTATGTAAATGAAGGCATCAATAAAGGAATTCCTGCTTTTAAAGAATTAGCAAAAGAATACGGTATCAATGATAATGGTAACAGCACTAGTGCCGCATTTTTTGACTATGATAATGATGGCGACCTCGACCTTTATGTACTCAACAATAAGCCCGATACGTCTTTTTATCCCGGAACATTCAGGGCCAAGGTACTGGATGCAAAAACGCAAAACACCGGCAGGCTATATCAAAATAATTTCAGCGATTCATTAAATCACCCTTTTTTTTCGGATGTATCTGTGCAAAGCGGCATCAGCATTGAAGGTTACGGACTTGGTTTGAACATTACAGATATAAACAGGGATGGCTGGAAAGATATACTGGTGACTAATGATTACATCTCCGAAGACCTCTTGTACATCAACAATAAGAACGCTACATTCAGCAATAAAGCAAGCACCTATTTTAAGCATACCAGTATGTCTGCAATGGGCAATGATGTAGCCGATATAAACAACGATGGCCTGATGGATATTGTGTCAATGGATATGCTCCCTCCTGACAACCTGCGGAAGAAGACAAATTTTGGGGGTAACAATTACAATGCCTTTATTATGAATGATACGTATGGCTACCTCTATCAATACACCCGTAATACATTACAGTTAAATAACGGCCCACGTTTGTTGCAAAACGATAGCATCGGCGAGCCATCATTTAGTGAAATGTCTTTTTTGGCAGGCATCGCAGAAACTGACTGGAGCTGGACCCCATCGCTGGCAGATTTTGACAACGACGGATTTAAGGATTTAGTTGTTACCAATGGATTTCCCAGGGATGTTACCGATAATGATTTTATACATTACCGGGATAATGCAGTAAATATAGCCAGTAAGGAAACCGTGATAAAACAAATGCCCCAGGTAAAAATTCCCAACTACTGTTTTAAGAATGAGGGAAATCTAACTTTTGCTGATCTAACTGAGTCATGGGGAATGAAAGTTCCTTCATTTTCGAGCGGTGCAGCTTATGCAGATTTGGATAACGACGGCGACCTAGACTATGTTGTAAATAATATAAATGATGAGGCATTCATCTATAGAAATAACAATGAAAATAATAAAGAGCATGCCAACTACCTGAATATTCAATTTAGAGGTGATAAAAATAATATTGATGCCATTGGTGCATTTGTAACTCTTTATTATGACTCGTCTAAGAAGCAGGTTTATGAGCATACTCCATACCGGGGCTACCTATCTACCGTTGATTTTAATGCACATTTTGGCTTAGGCATTATTAAAAAAGTTGACAGTATAGTAATTGACTGGCCTAACGGTAAGCAACAACTGTTAACTGCTGTAAATGTAAACCAGCTTTTAAAAGTAAATAATAGCCAGGCCACCAGGATAACAAACTATGCTACAGCCTCAATTAATAATGTAGCCTTTTTTAAGGAAATTACTGATATGGCTTTGCTGAAGTTCACCAGTACAGAAATGGATTATGTTGATTTTAATTTACAGAAAATGTTGCCGCATAAACTGTCCCAATACGGGCCATCATTAGCCGTGGCTGATATTGATGGCAACGGGCTGGATGATATTTTTGTAGGCACTGCTTATTTGCAACACGAAACTTATTTTCTACAGCAAACCAATGGCACATTTATAGAAAAGCAGTTATCGCCCAATGCAGGTAAGTACGATAAGATACAGGAAGATATGGGGCCTTTGCTTTTTGATGTGGACAATGATGGCGATAACGATGTTTATCTTGCTTCAGGCAGCAGCGAATTTAGTGAGGGTTATCAGGGCTACCAGGACAGGCTTTTTATAAATGATGGGAAAGGTAGTTTTGTAAAACATACCACAGCCTTGCCTAATAATCTGGTAAGCAAATCATGTGTAAAAGCAGTTGACTATGATAAAGATGGTGACCTTGATTTGTTTGTAGGCGGCAGGGTAGTGCCGGGTAAATATCCGCAGGCAGTGTCAAGTTTTATTTTTAGAAATGATTCAAAAAGCGGGAAGGCTCAATTTACCGATGTAACGGCAACTGTTGCAAAAGGTTTGCAAAATCTAGGTTTAGTATGCGATGCCATTTGGAGCGATTACGACAATGATGGGTGGCCCGATTTAATATTGACAGGTGAGTGGATGCCCATCACTATTTTTAAAAATTACCACGGGGTGTTTCAAAACGTTACCCAAGCTTCCGGCATTGCCAATGAGCTTGGTTGGTGGAATAGTATTACCGCTGGTGATTTTGATAATGATGGCGACATAGATTACATAGCAGGCAACCTTGGCATCAATTCTTATTACAGGGTAAATAAGGATTATCCGGCGCGTATCTACGCCGCCGATTTTGACCAGAACGGAAGTTATGATGCCATACCTTCCTTATTCCTTCCTGCAGTGGATGGCAGCAAAAAAGAATTCCCTGCTTTTGGACGGGATGATATGACCAAACAAATGATTTTAATGCGGGGCAGGTTTCCCAAATACCATAAATATGCAGCAGCCACCATAGACTCTCTGCTTACAACCACTATGAAAGGGCAGGCTTATACTTTAACTGCAAATAACCTGCAATCCTCCTACATCAATAACCTTGGTAATGGTAAGTTTGAAATAAAGGCGTTGCCCATACAGGCACAGTTTGCACCCTTGTACGGCATGGTTGCAGAAGATGTGGATGGTGATGGATACCTGGATGTGATCATCACCGGAAATGATTTTGGAACAGAGGTAGGCGCCGGCCGATACGATGCCCTGAATGGCCTCATTTTAAAAGGCGATGGTAAAGGAAGTTTTAAGCCACTTACTATTCAGCAGGCGGGTATTTACATACCTGGCGATGGCAAAGCATTGGTAGCATTACGCAGTGTAAACAATTCTTTGTTGATTGCAGGAAGTCAAAATAAATCATCGTTGAAATTATTTTCGGCAAAAGCTACCGGCAATGTTTTACCATTGTTGCCGGATGACCACTATGTTAATATTACCTATTTAAATGGAAGCAAACGCAAGCAGGAAGTTTATTTTGGCAGTTCCTTCCTTTCACAGTCAGCAAACCTCATTATTACAAATAGCAATATGCAGAAGATAGAAGTAACCAATAGTAAAAACGAGAGGAGGCGGTTGAAGTAGCGTAGATGACATCGCTCAATGCCGTTAGGTAATGTCTTTCCACTTCTTTACAGGGAAGCCCTGTTTTGATATTTTTTTATATACTCAAAAAAGGCTAAAAAATCATGTCAACTAAATAGCATTAGGAGCATGCCTGCGGGTAAATTCCCTTCATCTGTTGTAATACATGAACTATAGAAGCGATAAGTAAGTAAGAGAGAGCCGTAATGTTTCTCCCGAAAAAAAGAAGTATTAAGGGAGTAATTGAATTTCAAACCTATAACCTGATTATTTTAATATTCCTGTAAGCAGCCAATGCTTTTC
Source organism: Chitinophagaceae bacterium (assembly GCA_043763635.1). Classification (GTDB taxonomy): domain Bacteria; phylum Bacteroidota; class Bacteroidia; order Chitinophagales; family Chitinophagaceae; genus Flavisolibacter. The sequence goes on along the minus strand of JAYULK010000076.1, from coordinate 21,776 downwards.
CTCCACCATGCACCTGCAATGCAATTTTGCCCTTGTGGATAATTTTATTATCCGGTTCATTATAATCCACTGTCTGTACATCATTTAACCAAATCCGTATCCTTCGTCCCACACTTTTTATTTTAAAACGGTTCCAGGTGTTTGGTTTCAGTATTTTTTTTACGAGGGCACTATCTGGTTGCACTATCGTTACATCTCTGCGCGATTCATCGTAAAGGCTAGCCCAGTAACCATTGCCTAAATCAGCCTGGTAGCCAATCATCTCATAAGCAGGGTTTGTAGCCCGTTCGCTATGAAACTGCACTCCGGCATTTACAAAACCCGTACCTGTTAATTTAAATTCCAATTGCAATTCAAAATCGTCAAAGCGTTCTTTGGTAGCAATAAATTCATTGTGCGGAACCATTTGCGTAAGGCTTCCACCCACAATAGACTTGTTGATAATCTGCCAGGTACTTACTGTGTCTCCTTCCCAACCATTAAAGGTTATACCATCAAACAGACTGATCGCTTTTTGTGTTGATTGTGCTTGCAGGACGACTGTAAAAGAGAAAAAAACCACAGCATTTAAAAACAATATTTTCATATTTAATATTTTAAAAAAATTGGAAATTTGGCACCTCAATGTTTTGCAATGTACAAGTGTTTTTTCACCACTAAGTACTTCTGTATCAGAGGCGAGGGTGTAATATTTTTATCCGATTCAATATATACTCAACACTTTGTGTTTCACTTTGAAAGATGCTTATCCTTATGCCTGTGCTGCGTATCCTGAGATTGTTCCCCTTATTATTTGGAGTGTGGATTTTTTATCAGCGTAACTAGATTTATCAAACATGCTCCTGCGCTAGGCATGCAAAAAATATTCCCAATAAATTTTGCATGGTGTTTAGTTATTAGCGTAAATAAAGTGGCTCACCTGAATATAACATCTCTCGTTATGTTTTGTACCATTGAGCTTTTAAGGTAAGGTTGGTAGCAGTTGCCTGCTCGCTCCCTGTTTTTTTCTTGTCAAGATTTAAACGCAATGACATTTTCTTAAAAAATAATACCTCAACTATTTACCAAATAGTACCAAATTTTATTTCCGGAATTTCTATGTTGATTAACCCCTTGAACCTGCAGTCCTTTTCAAGAAGCATGAAAATATGTATTACCAGGCTGGTACAACTGTTATTTTCAACTGTTATGTAAGAGTAACATCTGCTCTGCTTATTCAGCTATGATAAAGACTAAAATTTGATTGCATAATGGGAGATTTGCAAATAAAAAAGCAAACTAAATTATATGATGTAGTTATTGTTGGTTCCGGGGCCGGTGGCGGCATGGCAGCTTACGCTTTAGCCAATGCCGGATTAAAAGTTTGCCTGCTGGAAGCAGGGCCAGACTTTGACCCGGCAAAAAATTCATCGCAGTTAAAAAATTCATGGGAATCTCCCCGGCGTGGTGCCAGCACAAAGTTCCGGCCATTTGGCGATTTTGATGCCTGCTATTGGGGATGGCAAATTGAGGGCGAGCCTTACACCCATACGGAGGGCACTAAATTTGATTGGTGGCGTGCAAGAATGGTGGGTGGAAGAACCAATCATTGGGGAAGAATTTCTCTAAGGTTTGGCCCCAACGATTTTAAAAGGCGAAGCATTGATGGCCTCGGCGAAGACTGGCCCATTAGCTACGATGATGTAAAACCCTACTACGATAAAATAGATAAGCTGATAGGTGTGTTTGGTAGCAACGAAGGATTGCCCAACGATCCCGATGGAGTTTTTCTGCCCCCACCTAAGCCAAGGCTGCACGAATTATTTATAAAAAAAGCAGCAACCGGCATAGGCATTCCTGTCATACCATCCCGGTTATCCATTCTAACTAAACAAATAAATAAAGACAGGGGTGCTTGTTTTTTTTGTGCACAATGTGGCCGTTCCTGCAAAGTGTATGCAGATTTTTCTTCTTCATCTGTATTGATAAAACCCGCAATGGCAACCGGCAATGTTGACCTGTTAACCAATGCCATGGTTAGAGAAGTGCTCACCAATAAAGAGGGGCTTGCAACAGGCGTGTCTTATGTAAATAAAGAAGACATGCAGGAATACCAGGTGCAGGGTAAAGTGGTTGTACTGGCGGCCAGTGCCTGCGAAAGTGCAAGGTTAATGCTCAACTCAAAATCTGCACAGCACCCCAATGGGATAGGCAACTCAAGTAACGTGGTGGGCAAATATTTAAACGATTCTACCGGTGCCGGCATGGGCGGTTATTTACCCGGATTGCTGGGTCGAAAAAGATACAATGAAGACGGCGTTGGTGGCATGCATGTCTATACACCGTGGTGGCTGGATAATAAAAAACTGGACTTCCCTCGTGGCTACCATATTGAGTATGGCGGTGGCATGGGTCAGCCTGGCTATGGCATCGGCTTTGGTTTAGAGAAACAAAATGGCAAAGTAGCCATTAATGGAAAAAAGAAGGAAGCCGGTGGTTATGGAGCTTCGCTTAAAGAAGATATGCGTTACCTCTATGGAGCAGGTGTAGGCATGTCTGGCCGTGGAGAAGGTGTGGCGCTTGAATCAAATTATTGTGAGATAGACCCGGCAGTGGTTGACCAGTATGGCATACCTGTGCTAAGGTTCAATGTAAAGAACAGCGACTACGAAATAAAACAGGTAAAGCACATGAAGGAAACTTTTAAAGAGATTCTCACCAATATGGGTGCAGTAATTACCTGGGGCGATAATGATGGCCCCGAGAATGATTATGGTATCTCAAACCCCGGCAGCATTATCCATGAAGCTGGTACGATACGTATGGGCAACGATTCAAAAAAATCGGCGCTCAATAAATGGGCGCAGGCACACGATTGTAAAAATTTATTCAACGTAGATGGCGGCCAGTTTACATCGCAGGCAGATAAAAATATCACCTGGACAGTCCTGGCTTTATCAATGCGTACATCCGAACATATTGTTGGCGAGTTAAAGAAACAGAATATTTAAATTCCCTCCGCTTCTAGAAGGGAGCAAGTGTGTTACAACAGTTAAATAATGCAAAGAGAAAAACATTAAAAATTAGTATTAATCAAACAACCTTTCGGGGTTGAAATATTTTATGGACAGGCGAAAATCAATCAAAGCATTATTAATAGGTACAGCTTCAACCGCTGTATTAATAGAAGCATGCCGTACAAAAGATAAACAAATTGCGGCGACAGAATATATTAAAAGACTGAATGAGGAAGACAGGATGCCGGAGGAAAAAGAAGCGAATAAGAAATTACATGCCGATAAATTTTTTACTGCAGAAGAAATGGCGATGATTACTATTCTATCCGATATAATTGTACCTAAGGATAATATAAGTGGCAGTGCGTCTGATGCAAAGGTGGCAGACTTCATTGAATTTATTGTAAAGGATATGCCGCAGCATCAGATACCTATGAGGGGAGGTTTACGCTGGGTGGAACTGCAATCATTGAATCGTTTTGAGAGATCTTTTGAGGCCATTACTGAGCATCAACGGCTAGAAATAGTGGATCTAATTGCTTATCCGGATAAAGCAAAAACAAACATGAAACAGGGTGTGGCATTTTTTAACCTTATGCGCAATTTAACGCTTACCGGTTTTTATACATCGGAAATTGGTGTAAAAGATATTGGTTACGTAGGCAACAAGCCCAATCAATGGAATGGTGTGCCAGCCGATGTGTTGAAAGAATACGATATGGCCTACACCGAGAAAGAATTGAAAGAATGTATCAGTTTTGATAATGCGTAATCAAGAAACAAGGAACAATGTATCCGGTAGGAATTGATACTTTTTTATTCACCTCTCTATTTACAAATGCGAGCGTGGAATTATTTGCAACATTTTCATATTGGGGATTTGATACTTTTGAAATAGTGGCAGAGACTCTTTGGAATAGACGCCTTAGTTATTAAAAGTGCGTTAGATAAACTTAGCCTTCACTGCATATCCCACAGCAGTAGTATTTGATCCAACAGGAATTTGAGAGGTACTTTAGCGCAAACAGCAAACGTCACTTACAAGGCATAAAAGATGTCCTTAATTTTACAAAAGCAGTTAGCGGCGAACTGTTCTTAGGGCTTTTTTATTTAAGTGTAGGCAGGGCAGATTCAGTGACTAAAAAAGAGTATGCTCTGCATAAGCAAATAGTGTTAACTCATTTACAATATTTATGCAGACGAGCAGTAGCAAAATAAATAAAACTAGCCATTGATCCGGTGAACGGGTGAAAAAATTGCGAGTGAAGGCCTCAGGTTTTTAAAAGAAAAATTTGCTGATGGATTGTCTAGTCTTATCCCTATCAGGCAATCTCCTATACGATGTTTGGCAAGAAAGTAACAGCTAACAAGGTGCGTTTTTAACCTATTAACAATATCAGGCAGTTTCCGGAAGTCTAAATTTATCTTTCAGAATTGTTTCGAAAGACTTTCTGCAAAGCCTGGCTTCAATCCATCCGGCAAAATCAAATATTTGCAATAACTGCATTTCATATTTATCCATTATAACTTGATCAAACATGGCCTTAAATTTTTGCCATAAGGCCGTCCTTTCTTTAATAGCTAAATGAGTAATTGAAAGCTGAAGAAAACTAAAAATGATTTTTTCTACTTTATAAGTTTTTCGTTGTGTACTTTTAAATTTTCGTATTACTGAGCGTATTTCGTGAAATATAAAATCCTCATTTCCTAGTTCATAATGAACCAGTAAATTTATTAACCTAAATGTCTGGTAAAAGGGCAGATTATAGTATGTTTTACTTTGCAACAATATTTTGCTTAAGTAATAATGTGCCTTATTCATGTTGTTATTTCCAAAATAAATAAGGGCAGTATATAAATAAACAGATGCTTGTTTATCTGAATCCAAAACCTCCAATTTTTTTAAAAAACTTTCATCAAAATTATTTTTAAACTTTTCTGCCTTTTTAAATTCACCAAAATCAATTAATGCTGTCAGTCCATAAACATAAATAACTCTTTGAAGCATTATCTGGAAATAAACAGTATTGGCATGAAGCTTTTGTAGTTGCTTTAAAAAAAATTGCATGCCATCATACTGTCTTATAGAACGAAGACTTTCTAAAATTCCTTCTATTACAGTAAGGTAGTCGATAGGCGAATCTATCCAGAGATAACGATGTTTGTTAAACAGTTCATCTAATTCATAAAACAATTTTAAAGCAGACTTGTAATCGTTAATAGTAATAAAATAATGGGCCTGGAATAAGAGATGGATTTTATTGCTTTCAAATGTATCTGCTAGCGGATTTGATATAATGTTCATTTCACTTACCACTAAATCGTTTAACTCCTTTTTTTGCTCACTGGTTCTTACATGACCTTTGTATACCAGCCTGTGGCGAAGCATTTCATATAGTGAGTGATGTTGCTGAAGGTTTGAAGCATATCGTAAAATTTCCTTCACTTTCATTTGTTTTTTAATAAGTTCTGTTTCGGTTACCGAATGAAAATTCAGGTTACTTAAATAATATAATTCCATGCGACCAACCCATAGCTGAATGTTGTATTGCTCATACTTTTGGGCTGCTGTGTTTATTTTTTTTAGCTCGTCAAATCCTGATTCGTATAGCGATTTTTCAAAAAGAATATTTGCCTTAAGCATTTCAGAAATAAGACTGGTATTCATGCTTTGCCGCAGTCGCAACTGCAGCAGACAGTCGGTAAGTACCTTATACAAATGCTTTATTGCCATCTCGTAACTCGCGGCCGGATAGGCCTTTTTGAAAGTGTCCTTTACTTTGTTGCCTTCGGCACCTCTTTCAACAATGATAAATAAGCGCAAATAATCTTTTGCACCTTTTTGTAACGAACTGAAAAGGCGGAATTGCCTTTTTTCAGCCTTCGAAAGCGATTTGATGAGCGCAATAACAGTTGAGGATTTAGCCATTGCTTGGGATTATCTTTTTTTCAAGTTATTCTTTTTTATTTCTGTTGACCGGTAGGTAAGTTCTTTGCCACGCAGTAAGGGCATTTGATACTTTTCATGCAGAACTTTAATTTTTAAGAGGGAAATTTAAAAGTTGGGTTCATCTATTTTATTTCAATTTAGGTATTTCATACTGCTTTATCACTTAATATATTTAAGATGTTAATTAAACGATTGAAGCCAATGAAGCAATCCATCCTTGTTATCGGAAGTTCTAACACAGATATGGTAATTAAAGCCGACCATTTACCTCAGGCTGGTGAAACCATACTGGGCGGTAGTTTTTTTATGAATCCCGGCGGTAAGGGCGCCAATCAGGCTGTTGCGGCAGCACGATTAAATGGTTCTGTAACCTTCATTGCCAAAACTGGTAATGATATTTTTGGCAGGCAGTCGGTTCAACTATTCGAGGAAGAAGGTATCAACACAGCTTATATGATTGCAGATCCTAAAAGCCCTTCTGGTGTAGCCCTCATAACGGTCGATAAAAATGCGGAAAACTGCATAGTAGTGGCATCTGGGGCAAATGCTGCACTAACAGCAGCAGACCTGCATAAAGCCAAGGATGAGATTGCCAAAGCAGCCATAGTTTTAATGCAATTAGAGATTCCTGTAGAGGTGGTGGCATGGGCGGCAGAAATAGCTGCTCTTAATAACGTCAAAGTGATATTAAATCCGGCACCTGTCTGCGAATTAAGTGCCGATCTGTTGCAAAATATTTCTGTAATTACACCTAATAAAACTGAAGCTGAAATGCTTTCCGGCATAACCATTACTGATATAGAAACAGCCATACAAGCCGGAAAAATTATAAGACAAAAAGGTGTGGAAACAGTAATTATAACCCTGGGTGCAAAAGGTGCTCTCGTTATTGATGGTACCTGTATTGATTTTGTTGCTGCGCCTGTTGTAGAAGCGGTAGACACAACAGCTGCCGGCGATGTGTTCAATGGTGCTCTGGCAGTAGCCCTTTCTGAAAAAGTGCCCATTCTGGAAGCTGTAACATTTGCATGCCACGCTGCAGCTATTTCTGTAATGCGTATGGGAGCTCAGTCTTCGGCACCATATCGGAATGAGGTGCATCTTTCTAAAGAAAATAAAAACATTGAAAAAATGGAGGTAGCCCGTAGCGATTCAAAGTGATGATCGGATTGCCAGCAATAACTCTGATCGTGAATTAAAAAATATGTCTTAAAATAAGCTATATAGTTAACTATAAGTAAGATTAAAGATTTAAACGTCCGATAAAATTAAAACGATTGCATATGAATTTAAAACTTAAACCACACAAAAGACTTGTGTCTATTAGCATTATAGGAATAATGCTAATGTTTCTAACATCTTCAACCCTTTTTGCCCAGATCCGCACTGTCACCGGAAAAGTAATCGATGATAAATCCGGGCAGCCACTTAGCGGAGCAAACATTATAGTAGAGGGCACTTCTGCCGGCACCATTTCAGGCAAAGACGGCGTATTTGAAATGACCGTAACTAATGATACCGCTTTTTTCATGATAAGTTTTAGTGGTTATGTCTCACAAAAAATTCCAATAAAAGCCCGACAAAATATTACAGTTTCTTTATCGATGGATTTAAGCGTATTAGGTGATGTAGTTGTAGTAGGATACGGAAAGCAAAATAGGAAGAATGTAGTTGGTTCTGTATCAACAGTTCAAGGCAATGAACTTGTAAAAGCTAATGCCCCTAGTTTAAGTAATTCACTCGCGGGAAGGGTTACTGGCGTAATAGCTATTCAGAGAAGTGGAGAACCGGGTGATGATGACGCTGAATTACTCATCAGGGGCAGAGCAACGCTTAACGACAATGGACCTCTGGTTATGGTAGATGGAATACAGCGTGAATTTTCTCAGATTGACCCAAATGAAATTGCTACGGTTAGTATATTAAAGGATGCGTCAGCTACTGCCATTTATGGAACACGTGGGGCCAATGGTGTTATATTGGTTACTACTAAAAGAGGATCAAGCGGAAAGCCGACATTTTCCTATTCAGCAAATGCAGGCTTCCAAAATGTTATTAATAAACCTCAGTACCTAAACTCGTATGACTATGCAAGATTATACAACCGGGCGACATTAAATGACGATCCTTCTATTCCTCTTGATGAATTACCCTTTACTGATGAAGATATTGAAAAATATAAAAACCACTCAGACCCGTATACCCATCCGGATGTAGACTGGTGGAAAGAGGTGATTAAGCCTGATGCATTGCAACAACGGCATTCACTTAATATGTCTGGTGGTTCTGAAAATTTTAAATATTTTCTTTCGTTTGGCTATTTAAATCAGGACGGTGTTTACAGAAGCACAAATTTAAAACGCTATAATTCAAGGATAAATATTGACGCAAACCTTACTAAATCCACAACAGTATCAATTGGTGTTGGCGGCTATATTGAAAACCAAAAAAGGCCTGGTACAAACGGAGTACGCCAAGATGGGGGTATATTCAGTTTGCTTTCCTACTTACCACCAACTGCGTTCCCGGTTAAAAATGAAGATGGTACCTGGTCTTCTTTATGGGGACAAAACCCCGTTGCAGAAGCCAGTTTAGAAAGTGGCAAACGGGAAACTAACCCTATAAATCTGCAAACAAATTTTACCATAGATCAGAAGCTTGATTTTATTACAAGAGGTCTTTCGTTAAAAATAGTGGGTGCACAGGATTTAGGATATTCAAACTACAAAGATTGGTATACACCTTATCTCTCTTATCATGACGGCGAAGAATTTAATGCGGAGAGCAGGCCTCGCTTATATGAAGGTTTTAATAAGTATAATAATCAAACCTTCGAGGGGCATCTTAATTATGCCCGCACGTTTGCCAAACATGATGTTAGCGGATTGGTGTTATATACGCAATCTTCTTATTCGTCAAACAATCTTGATGCGTCCCGTACTGATTTTGCTTTTGCAACACTGCCACAACTATTTGCGGCACCAAGAACAAATTTGGATAATAATGGCGGTGCTTCAGAAGGTGGGCGAGAAGGTGTACTCGGGAGGGTTTCGTACGCTTATGACAAAAAATATTTTGTTGAAGGCAGTTTTGGTTATAACGGCTCTGAGAATTTTCCGTCAGGACATCGTTTTGGATTTTTCCCGGCTGTTGCAGTTGGATGGAATATGAAAGGAGAGAACTTTCTTGCTTCAACCCGTTTTATTGACAACTTAAAATTGCGTGCATCCTATGGAGAAGTGGGTAATGACAGAGTGGGGTACAGGCGTTTTTTATACCGGTCACCTGTTTACTTTGGAAACAATTACGTTTTTGGTGGCCCCAGTCCGGTGCCTGTTCAAACTCTTACTCCCGGCGAATTAGCAAATCCGAACGTAACATGGGAAAGGGCTAAGAAAACCAATTTTGGATTAGACGCAGATTTGAATAACTACATGTTTGGGTTAAAAGTTGATGTGTTCTTTGAAAACAGGGATAACATTTTAACGAATAGAAATCAATCAGTGCCCTTAAGCTTCGGCGCAGTATTGCCGGTTGAGAATATTGCAAAAGTTTCTAACCGTGGATATGAAGCTGAATTGCGATATAAAAATAAATTTGGCTCATTCGCTTATTTTGTAAATGTCAATTACACGTTTGCAAAAAATGAAGTACAGTTTATTGATGAGCCATCAAACATCCCGTCATACCAAATGCGCACCGGAAATCCTATAGGGCAGTTTTTTGGATATGTTACTAATGGGTTGTATCAAACACAAAAGGAGATAGATGAACTTCCCAAGCAAGATGGTGTGGATCCTAAGTTGGGGCAGTTTATTTATAAAGATACCAACGGTGATGGTGTGATTGATAACCGGGATATTACCGCAATCGGAAGGTCAGAAACTCCTGAACAAGTCTATGGCTTTACACTTGGCGCTTCATTCCGCGGTTTTGATATGAATATATTGTGGCAGGGGGCTTTAGGCTACAACGTTATGCGAAACGGTGAAGCTTTTTTTGAATTTAATTATGGTGGTAAGGCACTTAGTTATGTGCTTGACAACTGGACACCGGAAAACCCGGGTGCTAAATATCCTCGTCTTTCCCTTAGCGATAACAACTACAAAATGGAAGAGTCTAGTTTTTGGCTTAAAAACGCCAGCTACCTTAGATTAAAGAATCTTGAGGTCGGCTACACCTTTCCAAAAAAGTTGTTTGGTACTTCATCAATCACTCAACTACGTTTGTATGCATCTGGCACTAACCTGCTTACATTTTCAAAAGAAAAAGATTTTGATCCTGAATCCAGCTCAGGGCAGCCATACCACTATCCTATAACACGGTTAGCAAGTGTAGGTGTCAACCTCAGTTTTTAATTACCTCATAAAAAAAGTATAATAATGAAATTAATTATAATATTCTTTGCCTGCATCATGGCCGCATCGCTGGCATCATGTAAAAAAGATGTGCTTAATAAGGAACCTCTCGGTGAAATTAGTTCCGACCTGGTATTTAAAGATGTAAATATGGCTACACTTTTTGTAGATGGCATCTATCTTAATTTATTCGGCGGCATAGAGCGCAACCTCGATTGCGCAACGGAAATAGCTGATGATGGACCTGAATGGCATCCTGTACAGGCGTGGAACAGTGGCGATGTCACAGGTTCCTATAATGCATTAGAAGATTGGTATAGCCAATGGGGCACGGATTATAAGCAAATCCGGAGTGCAAATCTGGTTTTGGAAAAAGTGGCTAATTTGAAAGGAGATCCGGAAAAGATAGGGCAGCTTAGGGGGCAGGCCTTTTTTTTAAGGGCTTATTTTTATTCTGATTTGCTCCAGTTTTATGGTGGTGTTCCCATCATTAAAAAGGCTCAGAAACTGGGTGACGATTTAAATGTATCACGAAATTCATACGAGGAATGCATTAGTTTTATTGTCGCAGACCTAGATAGTGCCAGTGAACTATTACCTTTAATGTGGGAAGGTTCTAATGTAGGACGCGCAACAAAAGGCGCCGCATTAGCCATCAAGTCAAGAATGTTGCTTCACGCCGCAAGCCCGTTACACAACACATCAAACGATCCTGCCAGGTGGCAGGCTGCAGCTAATGCCGCTAAGGCAGTAATTGATTTAGATGTTTATGAACTTCACCCGGATTATTACAAAGTTTTTCATGAGGATAATAATCAGGAAGTGATTTTTGATATTCAGTATGCATACCCTACCCGGGTTCAGCACACAGAACTAAAACAAAATCCCCAGGGCATGGCCGGTGCCTGGGGCGAGCTAAGACCAACAGAAGAATTTGTTTCAAGTTATGCGATGAACGATGGTAAAAAAATAACAGATCCCTCGTCAGGGTATAACCCGCAAGATCCATATAAAGATAGAGACCCAAGGTTTTACGCTACCGTGTTATACAATGGCGCTCCATGGAGGGGGGAGGCAGTAGAAACTTTCGTTGATGGTGCCCACGGGCCTGGTAACCAGGATATATACAATACCGGCGTAACTATGACCGGCTATTACACCCGCAAATTCATCAATGAAAAGAATATTAATTCTCAAGACGTCATTAAGTCTGAAGAAAACTGGATATTGATGCGTTATGCTGAAGTACTTCTTAATTATGCAGAAGCACAACTACATTTAGGTAATGAGGCAGAAGCCAAAGTTTATATTAATAAAATTAGGGAAAGGGCGGGCATGCCGTCATTAGCCGGATCGGAAACGGGTGCTGCTTTAATGGCACTCTACCAAAACGAACGTAAACTTGAACTTGCGTTTGAAGAGATTTACTTTTTTGACGTGCGTCGCTGGAAAACAGCACCATCCTTACTAAGCGTACCAGTACATAAAATGCATATAATAAAAAATGCAAACGGCAGCTTTACGTATAATGTGAAAGAAATGGAAGACCGGGTATGGCGTGATGCTTTTTATTATTATCCGATACCGATCGATGAGATTAATAAGAATTCAAATCTTGATCAAAACCCCGGATATTAACTGTGATGGCTCATAACAATTAATAATGTACGATTTTAACTTCGCACAACTATGAAATTTTCATCTTATATATTTATATACTTCTTGTTATTCTCCCATGCTTCTCTTGCACAAAGTGCAGACAAAAGTTTTAAAATAAGCCGTGCTGCCCTCAAAGATAAAATCAAAGGTGGCTGGGCCGGACAAACAATAGGCGTAACTTTTGGTGGGCCTTACGAATTTAAATTTCAAGGAACGTTTATTGGCGACTACCAGCCTTTAGTTTGGTATGATGGGTATTTGAAAAAATCTATGATCGAAATACCTGGTTTATATGATGATCTGTATATGGACCTAACGTTTGTAGATGTGTTTGAAAAATTTGGATTAGATGCACCCGTCGATTCATTTGCCAATGCATTCGCCAATGCCGGCTATATGCTATGGCATGCCAACCAGGCGGGTCGTTACAATATTCTGCATGGCATCAAAGCGCCCGCCTCAGGCTATTGGGAAAACAATCCACATGCGGATTGTATAGACTACCAGATTGAGGCCGATTTTGCAGGCTTAATGAGTCCAGGCATGCCGAACACTGCTTCTAAAATCAGTGATAAGATTGGGCATATTATGAACTATGGCGATGGCTGGTATGGTGGCATATATGTTGGCGCCATGTACACGCTGGCTTTTACATCAAACGATATAAACTTTATTGTAAACGAAGGATTGAAAGCTGTGCCTGCAGAAAGTAACTTTTATAAATGCATCAGCGATGTACTTAAATGGCACCGCCAATATCCGAAGGACTGGAAACAAGCCTGGTTGGAGGTTCAAAAAAAATGGGCAGACGATATTGGTTGTCCGGACGGCGTTTTTGGCCCGTTTAATATTGATGCAAATGTTAATTCGGCCTACGTGGTAATTGGTCTGCTGTATGGTAAGGGCGATTTTACAAAATCGCTCGAAATAGCTACTCGTTGCGGTCAGGATGCAGACTGTAACCCATCAAGCGTGGGAGGTATTTTAGGAACTGTTTTGGGTTATGAAAAAATACCCGCTTATTGGAAACAGGGCTTGCATGAAGCAGAAGACCTCGATTTTAAATACACCACTATTTCGCTCAATGATGTTTATGAAATAGGGTTTAAACATGCTTTGCAGAATATTGAAAAAAATGGAGGAAAGGTGGTAGGCAATAATATTAGTATCAATTTACAGAAAACATTGCCGGTTCGTTATGAAAAGAGTTTTGGCGGTGTTTACCCCATACTAAAAAAGCGAGCAATAATATCTGAGAAAAAAGATGAACTGCATTTTGATTTTGAGGGCACCGGTTTTGTATTGCGGGGCAGTGTTTATAAGTCGGGCACCCACGCCGAATCAGATTTTGTTAGCTCCGAATTATACATTGATGGCAAACTTGCCGAAACAGTTGAATTGCCTTTATACAACACCAGGTATCGTCACGAACTGGCATGGCGCTATAAATTACCCAAAGGAAAACATTCAGTTCAATTCAAACTATTAGATCCATTAGCGGAGTTTCGGGTGAACTTAAATGAGGCCGTTATCGTGTACTCAGATAAACCAGTAGATGGTTTAAAAAAGATGGAAAAACTTTCCAGTGATTATAAACTAACGTCGGTTGAAAGATGATGGCTGAGAAATAAGGTTGATAAATTTATTATTTGTATTTAAAATTCATCAGAGACTTTTTAAAAGCCCGGTTAAAATTTATTACCACAAAATCAAAAACCGCTTCTCATGTTTATCATACAAAATTATTCTACTGCTGTTGCATTTTGCTTTATAACAATGCTATGCTGGGGTTCGTGGGCCAACACACAAAAATTAGCAGGCAAAACCTGGCGCTTCGAGTTGTTTTATTGGGATTACGTGGTTGGCATTGTATTATTCTCATTAATCAGCGCTTTTACTTTAGGCAGTATGGGTGAACAGGGAAGAGGTTTTATAGATGACCTTAAGCAAGCTGATAATGTCAATATCGGCAGTGCTTTGTTGGGCGGAATTATTTTTAATGCAGCCAATATTTTGCTATCTGCGGCCATAGCCATTGCAGGTATGGCAGTTGCTTTTCCGGTGGGCATTGGGCTCGCTTTGGTGCTGGGTGTTTTGGTAAATTATTGGGGTGCTGAAAAAGGTAATGCAGTTTATTTATTCGCAGGGGTAGCCATGATAGCGTTAGCAATTATCCTTAATGCATTTGCCTATAAAAAAGCAAACAAACCCGATCAAAAAATTTCTACAAAAGGTATTGTGCTTTCACTCATTGCAGGTTTGCTTATGTCATTTTTTTATCGCTTTATTGCAGCTTCAATGGATTTGCAAAATTTTCAAAATCCTGTTCCTGGTAAAATGACTCCATATACTGCTGTCTTTATTTTTTCGCTAGGTATTTTTCTTTCCAATTTTCTATTCAATACCATATTAATGCGTAAGCCATTTCAAGGAGTTCCAACTAATTACCATGAATATTTTAAAGGAAATTTTTCCACTCACCTCGTGGGCATTTTCGGTGGCTTGATATGGGGGCTCGGCAATTCATTTAATCTTATAGCAGCAGGTAAAGCCGGCCCTGCAATATCTTACGGACTCGGACAAGGGGCAACGTTAGTAGCAGCACTGTGGGGAGTTTTTATCTGGAAGGAATTTAAAGATTCACCAAAAGAAACCAATACTTATTTATTGCTGATGTTTATCTTTTTTATGCTTGGCTTAGGGTGTATTATTTATTCAGGCTTATAGTTTTAAATTCTTTTTTTTCCAATCATCATGGTACAAAACTACGGGCAGGTTGTTATTAAAATAATCGAGTGATCTATTCATTACAAGTATAATCAGGGTTTTTTGTGCGGGCTAAAGTTATGAGGATCATTATTGTGTCATTCACTTGCGCCTGATACCAATAGCAATCTTTCATTACGCTATAGGTTAATGCCAAAATTTCTGGTTTAGAAAAAAAAGGCAGCGCAATTAAAAAGGTAATCTTTCATTATAGCAAGTAAGCAGTCGTTATAATCCCTGTCTTCCAACAGGGATTATTTTTACCATCAGTAAGAACCTATTAATAAACAGAAAAAAAATAGTCAGTTTGAGATATAAAGTGTGGTTAGGTGCAGCTTTTATTTTGGCATTAATTTTAACAGGCAACATCTGCAGGGCCCAAATGGTAGAAGGAGAAGACATTCCGGAATTCTGTAAAACCTTCGGTATAGTGCCACACAAAAAAGATTACAAAGTAGCTGCCGTGTATATGAATACCAACATACCGGGCAATGTATTATGGCCCGGCGATAGCCTTACAATTACCATTCAATTGGTAAATAATTTATCAAAAGCAGTAAATGTAAAGGGTAACGTAGTGGCAATATCGTATGGCACCAAAGGAAATGCCGGCGATATCTGGACTCCGGCTATGTTTAAAATAAAGGAAGAAGATACAGTACCGTTGAAAGCAACTATTAAGGCCGGCGGTTTTATAAATATGCAGGTTAAATTCACGATCCCTGCAAGGTTTGGTGCTTACGGCTTTGTTGCAGATCTAGGAGAATACGGTCGGCAATTTATCACCAGTTGTGTACGCACTTTTGCTGCAAAAAAGGAAAAAATTCAATACCCCAGTTTTTGCCTCGATGATATTTCCAATGATGTATTGCAACGATTAGGTACCCATGCCATCCGGCACGGAATAGCCTACAAGCCTACCAATGCACCCAACTTTGAGAAATGGTATGCAGCAGAGCGTAAACAACTACTGGCATATCAACAATCTGATATTGCTGTACTGGTAAAAATGGGTGCACCCGAACCTTTTGATAATTACCAGCCCATGGGTGTATCACGGCCATGGTTAGACGATAAGGGAGTAATGCAGAATGGCAAAACAGATATGGCCTGGCTGCCGGAATACGATGATGACTTTAAGAAACTTGTGTATAAACTGGCTGTTGAATTTGGCTGGCCCAAAGGCCCGGTAAATGCCTTTGCCCTGTGGAACGAACCATGGGATGGGGTGTCTATTTCCGGCTGGGGCGCAGACATACCAAGATACCGTGAGATCTATACAAAAATGGCCGAAGCGGTAGAACAAGCAAGGAAGGATGCGGGGGTAGATATTCTGATTGGAGGCACCAGTTCTACTTCCAATGCATTGGATAAATTGTTTGCCGATGGCACCGATAGCATGCTGCACCGTTTTGATTTTTGCAGCATTCATTACCAGGGTATGCAATCATCGGCCACCATAAAAAAATGGGTGAATAGAAAAGACAGTCTGCATGGCAGGGTAAAAATTTGGGATACCGAAAGCTGGGTGGCTAATACAGATGATAGGGTAGCAGCAGTAGTGGCTACCAACCGCTCTGCCGGTTACGACAGGGCAATGGGCGTGTACCGGGGAAATATTTGCCATACCGTGCCGCAAAAAATCAGGCTGGCAAACGGCAGTACCAAAAAAATAGAAGTAATACATGCCTGGTCGGTCGCTGCTTCCATTGGGGCAACACAACATTTTATTGGCGAAAGAAACTTTGAGGAACTGTTGTTTAAAAATGGGTTGCCATGGGTTACGCAATTTGAGGGCTTACCCAACGCCAATAATAGTAGTAACAAAGAAGATGGCACCCTGGTTGTTGTAGGCGATATCGGTGAAGAGTTTGGTGCAGATAATGTATTATATAAAACAGCAAGAGGATTAAAAGAGCAGGCGCATGAAGCTGAATTAAAGGCAGCAATAGATAAACTTGACCCCAAAACGCAGCAGGCAGACATTGATCAATTAAAACAAGCCATTGCCAAAAATGAAGTACTGGATGATGCCTCACTGTCTTTTGCGGATAACGGAGGCAAATTCAGACTATTCGATTTTTACGGAAATAGTATAGAAGGATCCAACGGAAAAATTATTATTCCTCTAAACAGCAATGGTTACTTTTTGCGTACCGATGGGTCAGCGGGATCGTTTGAAATGTTAAAACTGGCTGTTAAGCATTCACAAATAAAAGGCATTGAACCGCTTGAAACGATCGCTTATGATTTTTTGCAGCCGCTCAATAAAAATGCTACATTAAAACTTAGATTAACCAATGTGCTTAACAGGCCCATTAGTGGTTTATTAAAATTAAAAGTCGAAGGTGTACTATTAAAAGACTCCGTTGTAAAAATTAGTTTTAATGAAAATGAAACTAAATCAATTGAAGTAAATGCCAGTGCCGCTACCAATGCGCCAGATAATTGTTACCTGCTTACCTTACTATTTGATGCAGGCAAAGATGGCATTGCAACACACGAAGAAACAATTCATGTAAATGTAATCAGTCCACGAAAAATTAAAGTGGATGGTAATTTAGAAGACTGGGGAAACGCAATGCCACAAAGGATCATTAGTGATGGCGTTCAACAAAGCAGTATCACAGAGGAAGCTTGGTTTCCCTTTAAAAATTTTGATAAAACAAGGGCTGCCGGTTTATCTAACGGTTACCTTGCGTATGATGAAAACTTTTTTTACTTCGCAGCAAAAGTAGCCGACAGCACAGTAGATGATGGCATGATTCGTTTTGAAAACAGGGATGATAACGAGTTTTACTATCCGGAGAAAACGTATGTGCCTTACGATAAATTCCGCTTCGGCGGTGCCATGTTGCAGGATGGTATTTCTTATTCTGTACGTTGGCAAGGAAAGATAAAGGCACGATATAATGAAGAATATACTTTTAGTCTCAACACAAAAAACATAACGAGGTTATGGATCAATAATAAAATGGTGATTGACAACTGGTACAACAAAGGGAAGTCATTAGCAACCGGAAAAATATTTTTATCGGCCAATAAAACCTACGATATAAAAATTGAATTGTCTAAAGAATGGGATGCTGTTGCTATGCAGTTAACCTGGCAAAGCAAACAGCAGCCAAAGCAACAAATACCGGCTCAGTATTTATCTCATACAAAAAATACCGTATCCGATGAAGGGTTAGCTGCACAGTTTTTTAATGGTCCTGCATTCAATGCTTTTAGTTTTCCCTGGGTAGATAGCAGCATCAATTTACAGTTGGGTAAAGATGATGTTCCGGATAGGGAGTTTTTAAAAAAGCCAATGGCAGAGCTAACCTGGCCAACAAATGTGCGGCGCTATTCTTACCGAAAAGACCCGGAACTGCCTGCAGGAAATTTTGCCAATCATGATAATGTACAGATTGCATTCAATGTTTTGGATGATGAACAAAAAGATATGTACGCATTCCCTCCCGGAACGATGAGCGGCTACACCAATTACCAGTGTACCGATTACGAATATGCGTTAAATCCTGTGGCCGCAAAGTATGGCGGGGGCACAGAAATATGGAGACTAAGAGCGCCCGGCATGCCTCACAAACATTTCTTTCCCAGGCAGGGTGCATCACCGCAAGACGGGCCGGTAAAAAATGGCGCATTGGTGATTACCAGAAACGGCAATACAAGAATAATAGAAGCCGCCATCCCATGGACTGAGATACCGGAAGTAAAGAAAAAATTGGATGCCGATCAAACAGTTAAATTTTCTTACCGGGTAAATGATAATAGCAGCAACGATTGTATGGAACTGTCCAAAGGAAGATCTGTTTCAAAAATAAATGGTTCGTTTATGGTTGATTGGAAAGTTCACTGGGCTAATGAATTGGAATTTAGTTTTGAGAAATAAGAAGACTTGCATAAAACTTTTCATTTGCGAAAAAGCAAAATTTCATTGTATAAATTTCACAACGAGAATAAAATTTTTTTTGCGCTTCCCATATAAATGCTCAGTATTTTAATGCAACAGATTATATAGATTTAATTATGAAGAAAAACATAAATGTTTTAATATTTATTAACAGCATAATTGCTGCGGTGTTTATTAGTCTATCATTGGTTAGTTTTTCACCAGGTAATAATAACAGTTTAGAACTACCGGATAAATGGAGATTCACAACCGGGGATAACGCCAATTATGCGAAGCCCGATTTTAATGATGAAGCCTGGAAAACAATTAGAGTAAATACCTTTTGGGAAAAGCAAGGTTATGAAAAATATGATGGTATAGCCTGGTACCGTATACATGTAGTATTGCCTTCTTCACTAAAAGAGAAAAACCATTTGTTAAAGGCGGTTCAGGTTTCGTTAGGGCGTATTGATGACGGGGACGAAACCTATTTTAATGGAAGAAAAATTGGTGATAATATGGGATGGGATATTGACCGCTTCTATCTAATTCCGTTTGAACTCATTAAATGGGATAAAGAAAATATTATTGCCATACGGGTGGATGATACAGGAGGTAGTGGTGGTATGTATGGCGGCACTCATGCTGTTGGGGATGTGCTGCTTGCGAATGTATTAGCGCTTACATCCCATCATAAACCTGTTGCATTTATGGCGACAGATACAAATTTTTCCGACACTTTACTCTTTCAATTGAAAGTGCCGGTTGATCGAATTGAAGGTGCGGTGAAAGTGAAAGTGTATAATGCTTTAACGAATGAGATTGCCTATGAAAAAAGTGAAAATTTAACTGTTGGTAATAAAGGAGATGTAGCTTATCCGTTAGCTATTGAACTAAAAAATCCGGCTCCTTATAAAATTGAATATTCGTTTACTTCTAAAGCTTTGGCTGGTACTATTAATCATACTTCTTTATTTTCTTACGTCAGTACGCCACGGCAGCGGGAGCACCAGGAATATCCTAAGATAAAAAATGTTGTGTCAGATAAATCAATGCCGTTTGATTTAGGTGACATTAATTTTGGTGGCTATGTAGATGACCGGCTGAATGCCAACCTTACCCAACGATTATTAAAAATAGATGAAGAAGGCATTTTAGAATGTTACTATAACAGGCCAGGCAAACAAACCTGGGTAGGTGAATACGCCGGAAAATACTTACATGCAGCCAGCCGTGTGTGGCAAAGCACAAAGAATGAGCAACTGAAAAAACAAATAGACAGGATTGTTGATATTTTAATTGCTTGTCAAAATAAAGATGGTTACCTGGGTACTTACCTGCCACAGAATCACTGGACAGACTGGGATGTATGGGCACACAAATATAACATACTTGGTCTGCTGAGTTATTATGCCGCTACCGGGCACAAACCAGCCTTGGAGTCGTCAATAAAAATGGGCGATTTATTATGTAAAACGTTTGGAGAAAATGCAGGCCAGCGCAATATTATTGAATCATCAGGCCATGTTGGCATGGCTTCTACGAGTGTGCTGGAGCCAATGACTTATCTATACCGCTATACCGGCGAAAAAAAATATCTTGATTTCTGTCACTATATTATTAAAGCCTATGATTATGAGAACGGTCCTAAAATAATTGCTGCTTTAAATACCATTGGTAAAGTGGATAAAACGGCCAATGCCAAGGCGTATGAAATGACCTCTAACCTCACCGGCATTATAAAACTCTACCAATTAACAGGAGATAAAAATTTGTTGAAGGCTGCAGATAATGCATGGAAAGATATCTCCATTTACAAGCTATACATTACTGGCACTGCAAGTGAACATGAGTTTTACCGGGCAGATTTTAATTTGCCAGCAGAAAATGATAACCGTATGGGCGAAGGTTGTGTAACTACCACCTGGCTGCAGTTTAATCAGGCTTTGTATAACCTTACCGGCCAACCCAAATACATAAATGAAATAGAAAAAACAATTTATAATCATTTGTTTGCAGCTGAAAATCCACAGACCGGTTGTGTGAGCTATTACACTGCATTACAGGGGATAAAGCCGTTTCGGTGCACTATTGATGCTCATTGTTGCCTGGCAAGTGTGCCCCGTGGTATCGCTGCCATTCCCGAACTGGCGTTTACGAAAAATGCGGCCAACGGGTTTAATATAAATCTATATTCATCCGGCAAATTTGGTGGTAAAATTAAGACGAAGGATAGTAAATATATGTCCATTACCTGCGAGCTAGAAACTGCTTTGCCATCAAACGGAATTGTAAACATTAAACTCAATCCTGAAACTAAAGCCGCATTTAGAGTGTCCTTACTCGTCCCTATGTGGTGCAGTAGTTTCAGAGCAATTGTGAACAATAAAACATACAAAGGCGTTCAGGGAACTTATTTAAACCTGGATGAATTATGGAATAAAAACTCTGTTATAAAAGTATTATTTGATTTAAAAACTCTACAACTTGACGGCGGAATCAGCTACCCAAATTCCATTGCATTCAAAACCGGCCCGCAGGTATTGGCCATAGATCAATCACTGAATCCGGTAGTGAAAAATTTAGACGCTGTAACTATTAAAAAGTCTGCCACTATAAGAGTTTTAAAACCATTGCTGCCTAAAGGCTGGGTTGGTTCGCAGGTCTTTAAAGCCGATGCAACTTATAATGGTAAACCTATTGATTTGATATTTGTGCCTTTTGCAGATGCAGGGCAAACAGGTGGGGATGTGAGAGTATGGATTAAAAATTGAGGCTTTTTGGGAAAATAGAAAGTGATAAACTCCGGTAAAATAAAACCAATGGTTTTGCTTTTGTGCGTTACTAAGTTGTGGCTAAAATATTTTTCTGATAGTCAAGTCTCTAATTTCCCGTCCGGTCCGCTTAATTAGCATTAATGCCTTGTAAATCAATAATTTACGAGGCATTTTCCATTTCGGGGTAAACATAGGGTAAACATTTTCCTAAAAGCTGTTTACTGTACTGTACAAACCTCTTTTCTCCTGCTTTGCTTCAAAATTTATTGCCTGATATGTAAATACCACACAAACTGATCCCCTTCCGCCATTTCAAATTGACCCCCTAAAAATGTTACTTCAAAAACCGGTTGTTGACGCCCTAAAAGTTGGTAA